>NZ_JBXALO010000035.1:0-533 GCF_058799515.1 Serratia sp. GW822-FHT06D09 | reverse complement strand
GCCAGCTCGATGATTTTAGCTTCCCACTCAGCTTCGCCTTCCAGTGCTTTCAGCGCTGAACCACGAACAACCGGCAGGTCATCACCAGGGAAGTCGTAAGCAGACAGAAGTTCACGAACTTCCATTTCTACCAGTTCCAGCAGCTCTTCATCATCAACCATGTCGCATTTGTTCATGAATACGATGATGAAAGGAACGCCAACCTGACGACCCAGCAGGATGTGCTCACGGGTCTGAGGCATTGGGCCGTCAGTCGCAGCAACAACCAGGATAGCGCCGTCCATCTGAGCAGCACCGGTGATCATGTTTTTAACGTAGTCGGCGTGCCCTGGGCAGTCAACGTGCGCGTAGTGACGAGTCGGGGTGTCATACTCAACGTGAGAAGTGTTGATGGTGATACCACGAGCTTTTTCTTCTGGCGCGTTATCGATCTGGTCGAAAGCACGTGCAGAACCGCCGTAGGTTTTAGCCAGAACGGTGGTGATTGCTGCAGTCAGGGTAGTTTTACCGTGGTCAACGTGGCCGATAGTACC
>NZ_JBXALO010000034.1:0-719 GCF_058799515.1 Serratia sp. GW822-FHT06D09 | reverse complement strand
CCGTTGTTCTGGAAGTTGATGTACGCCAGGTTGGCGAACGGCTCCAGATTCACCCAGGCCGCTTTTATGCTGTATCCCGCTTCGGCGAACACCTGCTCGGTGCGCGCACTGTATTTCGCGGTTTCGCGATCTGACTGCATGCCGTAGTTCACCGAGCGTGAGGTATCGAAACGGTGCCAGGTGTAACCCCCACCGGCACGCAGCGCCAGTTCACCGAACTGTTTGCCGCCGTACACCGCCAGGTGGTAGTTGTCGCTGTCAGCATTCGAGCCATAACCGCCGTCCAGCGAGGTGCGGGTATAACCGGTCGCGACCCCTAACCGCCATTCGTCCGCCAGCGCCGAGTCCAGCCCCACCAGCACGCCGTAGGTGGATGCCTGATAGCCCGTGGCATTGGCATCGCCCGACGCGTGGTCCCAGGCCCCCAGCAGCTGCGCCCAGGCGCCACCGTCGTCGTCAGCTTTGATGTCCGGCGAGGTCGCCAGCCCTTCCGCCTGACGCAAACGGCCGTTCAGCGCGTCGCGCAGGTAGCGGCTGTCGTTCACCTGTGCCGAGGCGATATCCGCGTGGATCTGCCCCGACAGTTGGCGGAACGCCTGCCTCGCTTCCCCCGCCGAACCGGCGTTAAGGATGCTTTCAAACACCGGATTACCCGCCGCCAGCGCATCTGCCGCTGCCGCCACCGCCCGCTCGTTCTGCGTTGCCGCCACGCTGGCGAA
>NZ_JBXALO010000032.1:0-928 GCF_058799515.1 Serratia sp. GW822-FHT06D09 | reverse complement strand
GCCCTTCATCGCCTCTGACTGCCTAGGCATCCACCGTGTACGCTTAGTCACTTAACCTCACAACCCGAAGGTGTTTCCACTTTCGTGCTGCTACATTTGAGAGACTCTATGACAGGTTAATCCTTACCCCAATACTTCTACGGAGGGATAAGTTTCAGCTGTCATGTTTCAATTTTCAGCTTGTTCCAGATTGTTAAAGAGCAAAATACTTCGCAGCATACTGTTGCCAGTACACTCTGAAGTATTGAAATACAGGACTATATGGTGGAGCTAAGCGGGATCGAACCGCTGACCTCCTGCGTGCAAGGCAGGCGCTCTCCCAGCTGAGCTATAGCCCCATACAGTCACGTGCAGTACCTTTTCCACTTCGAGAAGTGGTAGGCCTGAGTGGACTTGAACCACCGACCTCACCCTTATCAGGGGTGCGCTCTAACCACCTGAGCTACAAGCCTATAAAGGTATTTCTGCTCGTTACTTTTTCATCAGACAATCTGTGTGAGCACTTCACGCGAATCAATATCATTAGGTAAGGAGGTGATCCAACCGCAGGTTCCCCTACGGTTACCTTGTTACGACTTCACCCCAGTCATGAATCACAAAGTGGTAAGCGCCCTCCCGAAGGTTAAGCTACCTACTTCTTTTGCAACCCACTCCCATGGTGTGACGGGCGGTGTGTACAAGGCCCGGGAACGTATTCACCGTAGCATTCTGATCTACGATTACTAGCGATTCCGACTTCACGGAGTCGAGTTGCAGACTCCGATCCGGACTACGACGTACTTTATGAGGTCCGCTTGCTCTCGCGAGTTCGCTTCTCTTTGTATACGCCATTGTAGCACGTGTGTAGCCCTACTCGTAAGGGCCATGATGACTTGACGTCATCCCCACCTTCCTCCGGTTTATCACCGGCAGTCTCCTTTGAGTTCCC
>NZ_JBXALO010000031.1:0-932 GCF_058799515.1 Serratia sp. GW822-FHT06D09 | reverse complement strand
CCCGAGCGGCCAAAGGGAGCAGACTGTAAATCTGCCGTCACAGACTTCGAAGGTTCGAATCCTTCCCCCACCACCATCCTTTATACTCCCCATAATAAAATCAAATCTGTAAATCCCAATATCATTCCTTTACGGGAAGGATGAGAAGCTTCGACAAGGTTCGAGTCTCACGCAGTGAGACAACGCGCTTTAGCGCGGCCCGCAGGGTGAGGAACGAAGAGACGAATAATCCTTCCCCCACCACCATCCTTTATACTCCCTTGAATCAAATCAAACCTGTAAATCCCAATATCACTCCTTTACGGGAAGGATAAGAAGCTTCGACAAGGTTCGAGTCTCACGCAGTGAGACAACGCGCTTTAGCGCGGCCCGCAGGGTGGGTCGCCCAGCGACGAATAATCCTTCCCCCACCACCATCCTTGTATACTCCCTTGAATCAAATCAAACCTGTAAATCCCAATATCATTCCTTTACGGGAAGGATGAGAAGCTTCGACAAGGTTCGAGTCTCACGCAGTGAGACAACGCGCTTTAGTGCGGCCCGCAGGGTGAGTCGCCCAGCGACGAATAATCCTTCCCCCACCACCATCCTTGTATACTCCCCATAATAAAATCAAACCTGTAAATCCCAATATCACTCCTTTACGGGAATGATAAGAAGCTTCGACAAGGTTCGAGTCTCACGCAGTGAGACAACGCGCTTTAGCGCGGCCCGCAGGGTGAGGAACGAAGAGACGAATAATCCTTCCCCCACCACCATCCTTATATGCTCCCCTGAATCAAATCAAACCTGTAAATCCCAATATCACTCCTTTGCGGGAAGGATGAGAAGCTTCGACAAGGTTCGAGTCTCACGCAGTGAGACAACGCGCTTTAGCGCGGCCCGCAGGGTGAGGAACGAAGAGACGAATAATCCTTCCCCCACCACCATCC
>NZ_JBXALO010000030.1:0-1073 GCF_058799515.1 Serratia sp. GW822-FHT06D09 | reverse complement strand
CGCCAGGTGCTCATGTTCGGGGTCACGCGCAGGCTGGCAATCTGCTCAACCGGCTGGTGCGTCGGGCCGTCTTCGCCCAGACCGATGGAGTCGTGGGTATAAACGAACACGTTGCGGATTTTCATCAGCGCCGCCATGCGCACCGCGTTACGGGCGTATTCCACGAACATCAGGAAGGTCGCGGAGTACGGCAGGAAGCCGCCGTGCAGCGCGATGCCGTTGGTGATGGCGGTCATGCCGAACTCGCGCACGCCGTAGTGGATGTAGTTACCCGCCGGGTCAACGTTCAGCGCTTTCGAGCCGGACCACATGGTCAGGTTGCTTGGCGCCAGGTCAGCGGAGCCGCCGAGGAACTCAGGCAACACCTTGCCGAAGGCTTCCAGCGCGTTCTGCGAGGCCTTGCGGCTGGCGATGTTGGCCGGGTTGGCCTGCAGCTGCTCGACGAAGGCTTTGGCGTCGGCTTTCCAGTTGGCCGGCAGTTCGCCGTTCATGCGGCGTTTGAACTCGGCAGCCAGTTCCGGGAAGGCCTTGGCGTAGGCGGCGAACTTGTCGTTCCAGGCCGCTTCTTTCGCCTTGCCGGCTTCTTTGGCATCCCACTGGGCATAGATGTCCTGCGGGATTTCGAAGGCGGCGTATTTCCAGCCCAGGGCTTCGCGGGTGGCGGCCACTTCGGCGGCGCCCAGCGCAGCACCGTGCACGTCGTGGGTACCGGCCTTGTTCGGGGAGCCGAAACCAATCACGGTTTTGCACATCAGCAGGGACGGCTTGTCAGTGACCTTGCGGGCTTCTTCAATCGCGGCCTTGATGGCATCCGGGTTGTGGCCGTCCACGTGACGCACCACGTGCCAGCCGTAGGCTTCAAAGCGCTCGGCGGTGTTGTCGGTGAACCAGCCTTCCACGTGACCGTCGATGGAGATGCCGTTGTCATCGTAGAACGCGGTCAGTTTGCCGAGCTTGAGGGTACCGGCCAGGGAACAGACTTCGTGAGAGATGCCTTCCATCATGCAGCCGTCGCCCATAAAGGCGTAGGTGTGGTGGTCGACCACGTCATGGCCCGGGCGGTTGAACTGCGC
>NZ_JBXALO010000029.1:0-1238 GCF_058799515.1 Serratia sp. GW822-FHT06D09 | reverse complement strand
CTGACCCGCTCCCCGTATGTGATCCATTCATAATCAGGAATAACCGGCCTCATTCTGGCTGCATATTCTGGCAACCGGCAGATTTCTCGGCAAATTCAGAAGGTGTCATCCAGCCCAGGGCAGAATGGGGACGGCTCTGGTTATAGTGTATGCGCCAGCCCTCGATTTTGCACCGTGCATCCTCCACAGACATGAACCAGTTCTCGTTCAAACATTCCTGCCGCAATCTGCCATTAAAGGACTCCACCGTAGCGTTGTCGGTCGGTGTTCCCGGGCGTGAGAAGTCGATCCTGATCCCTCTTTCATACACCCACTTGTCCAGCATTTTCCCTGCAAATTCAGAACCATTATCGGTTTTCAGCAACTGCGGTAAAGGACGCCTGAGCGCTATGCTGTTCAGCATCTCTGCCACTTCTGTCGAACGCAGATTCTGTCCCACACAGATCCCCAGGCATTCGCGGGTGTAAAGGTCGATAACCGTCAACAGGCGCAGTCGTCGCCCGTCAAACAACGCATCAGAAACAAAATCCATGCCCCAGACGTGGTTTGGATATAAGCCCTGAGGCTGCGGCTGCCGCCGCTGGGCAGATTTATTGCGACGTGGTCGTTTGAGGCGTAGCGAGAGCCCTTGCTCACAGTAGAGGCGGTAGATCCGTTTGTGATTGTCGCGCCAGCCCTCACGCCGTAGCATCACGTGTACCCGGCGATATCCGTAGTGAATTCGCGTTTCGGTGATCTCACGAATACGCAGGCGCAGTGCGCTGTCATCGGCAGCAACAGAACGATATCTAAACGAGCTGCGGCTGAGCCGTAGCGCAAAACAGATTTGTCTTTCGCTGGCACCGTATCGGGCCTGTAAATCCCTGACCCATTCGCGCAGGCGTGCCAGCGTCAGTTCTTTTTTGCCAGCACATCCTGCAGCATCGCCTTGTCGAGGCTCAGATCAGCAACCAGCCTCTTCAGCCTGAGATTTTCTTCTTCGAGCTGCCGCATGTGCTTCAGCTCTGAAGGGGAAATCCCGCCGTATTTTTTACGCCACGTGTAAAAGGTGGCATCAGAGATACCCAGTTTACGGCAGACTTCAGGCACCGATGTACCCAGCTCGGCCTGTTTCAGGGCAAAGACAATCTGTTCTTCGGTGAATCGTGACTTTTTCATCGGCACAACCTCCACTCAGGGGAGTGTTTATCATGCCGGAATTCTGTTTCTGAATGGAGCAGGATTTTGGGGTAGGGTCA
>NZ_JBXALO010000028.1:0-1258 GCF_058799515.1 Serratia sp. GW822-FHT06D09 | reverse complement strand
TGTAGTGGTCAAGTAATATTGGCCACGGTTTTACAGTAAAAACGGTATCTGTTCTCTGATTCTTCCGGCGTCAGTCCACCGTTGTAATGGTGAGGCCTGACACTATTGTAGTAGTTCAATATATAATCACTGATTTGTCGCCGGGCCTCGTCCTTGCCTGCGTAACCATTCGCCGGTACCCATTCTGTTTTCAGACTGCGGAAGAAGCGCTCCATAGGGCTGTTATCCCAGCAGTTTCCCCGCCGACTGACGCTTTGCTTTATTCTGTAACGCCAGAGAAGTTGTTGATATTTCAGGCCTGTATACTGGCTTCCCTGATCGCTGTGGAACATCACATCACGCGGCTGGCCTCGCGTCTCATATGCCATCCGCAGGGCGCTGCTTATCAGCGCTGTATCAGCATTTTCTGACAGGCTCCAGCCAACCACTCTGCGGGCAAAAAGATCCATGACGACCGCCAGATAGCACCAGCGATTTCCTGCCCAGATATACGTAATATCTCCGCACCATGCCCTGTCAGGCTCCGGCACAGCGAACTGACGTTCGAGCAGATTCGGCAGGCATGTATGCTCCTGTCGGGCATTTTTGTACTGATGTTTTCCGGGCTGACAGCTGCTCAGGCTCAGGTATTTCATCAGACGCCCGGCCCGGTAACGGCTCATCGGGACACCGTTTTGAGTCAGCATTTCCGCAAGCGTGCGTGCGCCTGCAGAGCCCCGACTCTGGTTCCACGCCCGGCGTATTTCGCTGCACAACCTGACCTGCGCCGGATTAACGGTATCGCGTCGCTTTCGCCAGTACCGGTAACTACTGCGGTGTATTTCCAGAGCGGAACAAAGGCTGACAACCGTGTGGCTGTCACTCAGTCTGGCAACTATCGTGAACCGTTCAGCGAGTCGGACATCAAGAGCGCGGTAGCCTTTTTTAATATCGTATTCTGTTCCTCCAGACGGCGAATCTGCTTTTCCAGCTCTCGGATTCGTTGCTGCTCTGTGGAGATAGGCGTCGCAGAGGGCGTGATGCCCTGGCGCTCTCGCCGGAGCTGGCGTACCCAGCTCTCAAGGGTGGTAGAGCCGACATTCATCGCTTCACTGGCTTGTCGATATGAGTAGCCCTTATCAACAACCAACTGCGCACATTCCAGCCTGAACTCAGGGGTGAAAGTACGCTTAGTTTTTTTGTTCATTAAGTCACCTGTTTTGTGTTGAGGTGAGGATATCACCTTTAATCAGGTGGCCAAATTTACTGTGCCACTACA
>NZ_JBXALO010000027.1:0-1303 GCF_058799515.1 Serratia sp. GW822-FHT06D09 | reverse complement strand
TGACCCGTCCTGAATAGCGTTGACACATTTTACTCACGCACAGAGGAAAATGTGATGAACCAGTATGTTAAACGCACACAACGCGATTATTCTCTATCCTTTAAATTAGCCGTCGTCGAACAGGTCGAAAAAGGCGAGATGACTTACCGCCAGGCGCAAGACCGCTACGGTATTCAGGGCAGCCACACGGTTATGAACTGGCTGCGTAAATACGGTCAGCTTGACTGGCGGACCTCCCCTGCCACCAGAACGTGCGGAGACAACATGCCTAAACTCCCTCTGACGCCCGAACAGCGCATTAAGGAACTCGAACAGCAATTGGCTGAATCCGAGGTTAAAGCCCAGTTCTTCGAAGCCGTCGTCAAAGTGATGAATACCGAGTTCGGTGCCACGCTGACAAAAAAGCAGTTAGCCGCCTTATCGCGCAAACACAAACGCCGCGACTCACAGTAACGCGCGCTTGCCGATGGATGGGTATCAGCCGACAGGCGTGGTATCAGTCCCTGCAACGCGAAGCAGGCAGAGAGGAGCTGGCCCGGCATCTCATCGAACAGGTGATGGCTATCCGCTTGCACCAGCCCCGGTTAGGGGCGCGTAAGCTGCATCACCTGTTGCGACGACGCCCCGAACCGGCGTTGCATGTGGGGCGAGACCGGCTGTTCAGTATCCTGCGCTGTGCACGGTTACTGGTGATGCCCAAACGGGCGTATCACAAGACGACGCAGAGTCATCATCGTTTTTATCGCCATCCCAACTTGCTGAAGGCGGGGGATAATCAGGTAATAGCCAGCCGTCCGGAACAAGTATGGGTGGCAGATATCACCTACCTGCCGCTGAGAACGGGAACGGCGTATGTCAGCCTGATAACGGATGCCTGGTCGAGAAAAATCGTGGGGTATCACGTGCATGACAGTCTGCATACACGACATGTCGCCTGCGCGTTCAAAATGGCGCTGGCCAGCAGACGCTCGGCGCTGCCGTTGGTGCATCACTCGGACAGGGGTATCCAGTACTGCTCGCAAGAATATCAGGCGTTACATCAGAAGTATGGTGTCACTTGCTCGATGACGGACGGGTATGACTGTTATCAGAATGCGCTGGCGGAACGGGTAAACGGGATACTTAAAACGGAATACCTGCTCAGCAGGCCAGAAGACATCGCGCAGGCAAGAAAGATGGTCAGAGAATCGGTGAACATCTACAACACACGGCGGCCGCACCTGTCGCTAAAATATAAAACGCCCGATGAGGTTCATCGGGCGTTATCCGGCTGAAAAGTGTCAACCTATATCAGGACTAGTCA
>NZ_JBXALO010000026.1:0-2027 GCF_058799515.1 Serratia sp. GW822-FHT06D09 | reverse complement strand
GACAAGCAACACACCGACGCGACGGTCTCGACGCTGGGGCTGCGTGCGGACACCGAGTGGCAGGCGAGCAAAACCACCGCGGTGGCGCTGCGCAGCGAGCTGGGTTGGCAGCATCAGTACGGCGATCTGGATCGCGGTACTGGGCTGAAGTTCAACGGCGGCAGCTCACCGTTCGTGGTGAACAGCGTGTCGGCATCGCGTGACGGTGCGGTGCTGAAAGCCAGTGCGGAAGTGGCGGTGAACAAGAACGCCACACTGTCGCTGGGCTACGGCGGGCTGCTGTCGCAAAACTACCAGGACAACAGCGTTAACGCCGGTTTTACCTGGCATTTCTGATCTTAAAAAACAAACGGAACAACCGTCCCGCTGGGGCGGTTTTTACCAAAAACAACAAGGGATAAGGGAATGAAGCAATCTGCAGGAAACAACAAACCGGCATTGGCGCCGACATGGAAACTGAACGCCCTGTTATGCGCGTTGTTGGCCGCCGGTGGTGCACAGGCCGCGACCTATACCGAAGGGGGGAAGAGCGGCGATCCGGCCAGTTGGCGCAGCAATGAATTCAATGCTAACTGGGGGTTGGGGGCTATCCATGCCGACGAGGCTTACGCGGCAGGTTATACCGGCAAAGGGCAAAAGGTGGGGATCTTCGATACCCCGGTGAACCAGCATCCGGAATTTGCCGGTGATGGCAAGCTGACTAACGTTGTCACCGAAGGCTATCGCGCCTATACCGATCCGCATCGTGAGGGGATTAAGGCCGGCGATCGTTTTTACTTTGACGGTACTTTCCATTTTTACAGTGGTTCACAGGGGCAGTTAAGTAACCACGGCGTCCACGTTGCCGGTATCAGCGGTGCCAACCGTGACGGCACCGGCATGCACGGCGTCGCCTTTGATTCGCAAATTATCAGCGTCGATAACGACAATGACGGCCCGGCCTACGGTGAGTTCCTCGGGCTGGATGGCAGCGTGACCAACGCGGGCTGGCAGGCGATGATCAACAACGGCGTGCGGGTGATCAACAACAGTTGGGGCGTCAGCATTCCGGATTTTCTTTCGGATAATGGCAAGAAACCCGATGCGCTGCATTTCGAGCTGAAGGACGCGCAGGAACAGTTTGATCAGGTGAAACCCTTGCTGGGCAGCCTGGCGGGGGCGGGTTATCAGGGGGCTATCGATGCGGCACGTAAAAATATTCTGGTGCTGTTCGCCGCCGGTAACGACGGTAACTACAACCAACCGGATGTGATCAGCGGCCTGGCCTATTTTGTGCCGGATATTGCGCCTAACTGGCTGTCGGTTGCCAGCGTCGCGCAGGATGACGCCTCCACCAACAGCGTGCCTTACACCATCAGCAGCTTCTCTTCGCGTTGCGGCTATACCGCCAGCTTCTGCGTCTCCTCGCCGGGGAGTAAAATTTACAGCACCGTAGCCAACGGTTCAGATCCGAACCAGTTGGTCTCCGACTATGGCAATAAAAACGGTACCTCAATGGCGACGCCGCACGTGACCGGCGCAGTCGCCGTATTGCTGCAGCGTTTCCCGTACATGACGTCGGCGCAAATTGCCGATGTGCTTAAAACGACCGCGACCGATATGGGGGCTCCGGGCATCGATGCCTTGTATGGCTGGGGGATGATCAATCTGGGCAAGGCGATTAACGGTCCGGGCATGTTCTATACCGTCGATGATATCCCCGAGGAGTTTCGTATTCCGGACCCGACGGGCGTGGCTTATGGCTCGTCGCAATTTGTCGCCAATATTCCTGGCATGGGGGCGATCATCGATGAGGGTACGTTGCATGCCAGAGTCTGCGATGACTACCACTGCTCGCTTGAAGTGTATTCCAATGATATCAACGGTCATGGCGGCCTGACCAAAGAGGGCCAGGGGGCGTTGGTACTGACCGGTAACAACACCTACTCCGGCCCGACGTGGGTCAATACCGGCCTGCTGGCGGTAAATGGTTCGGTGACTTCGGACGTGACGGTGCAAAGCGCCGGCGTGCTGGGCGGTTCCGGTAC
>NZ_JBXALO010000025.1:1619-3090 GCF_058799515.1 Serratia sp. GW822-FHT06D09 | reverse complement strand
AGCCATTGAAACCAATCTCGGAACTCGCTGAAAATCTCTACAATCTCTCTAAAACACCTTTGGTGTTGTAAGGTTAAGCCTCACGGATCATTAGTACTGGTTAGCTCAATGCATCGCTGCACTTACACACCCAGCCTATCAACGTCTTAGTCTTAAACGTTCCTTCAGGGGCCTTAAAGGCCCAGGGAAGACTCATCTCGAGGCAAGTTTCGCGCTTAGATGCTTTCAGCGCTTATCTTTTCCGCACTTAGCTACCGGGCAGTGCCATTGGCATGACAACCCGAACACCAGTGGTGCGTTCACTCCGGTCCTCTCGTACTAGGAGCAACCCCTCTCAATCTTCCAACGCCCACGGCAGATAGGGACCGAACTGTCTCACGACGTTCTAAACCCAGCTCGCGTACCACTTTAAATGGCGAACAGCCATACCCTTGGGACCTACTTCAGCCCCAGGATGTGATGAGCCGACATCGAGGTGCCAAACACCGCCGTCGATATGAACTCTTGGGCGGTATCAGCCTGTTATCCCCGGAGTACCTTTTATCCGTTGAGCGATGGCCCTTCCATTCAGAACCACCGGATCACTAAGACCTACTTTCGTACCTGCTCGAGCCGTCACTCTCGCAGTCAAGCTAGCTTATGCCTTTGCACTAACCTCACGATGTCCGACCGTGATTAGCTAACCTTCGTGCTCCTCCGTTACTCTTTGGGAGGAGACCGCCCCAGTCAAACTACCCACCAGACACTGTCCTCACCCCAGATTATGGGGCCGAGTTAGAACATCAAACATTAAAGGGTGGTATTTCAAGGTTGGCTCCACGCAGACTGGCGTCCACGCTTCAAAGCCTCCCACCTATCCTACACATCAAGGCTCAATGTTCAGTGTCAAGCTATAGTAAAGGTTCACGGGGTCTTTCCGTCTTGCCGCGGGTACACTGCATCTTCACAGCGAGTTCAATTTCACTGAGTCTCGGGTGGAGACAGCCTGGCCATCATTACGCCATTCGTGCAGGTCGGAACTTACCCGACAAGGAATTTCGCTACCTTAGGACCGTTATAGTTACGGCCGCCGTTTACTGGGGCTTCGATCAAGAGCTTCGCCTTGCGGCTGACCCCATCAATTAACCTTCCAGCACCGGGCAGGCGTCACACCGTATACGTCCACTTTCGTGTTTGCACAGTGCTGTGTTTTTATTAAACAGTTGCAGCCAGCTGGTATCTGCGACTGGCTTCAGCTCCGAGAGCAAGTCTCTTCACCTACGCGCCAGCGTGCCTTCTCCCGAAGTTACGGCACCATTTTGCCTAGTTCCTTCACCCGAGTTCTCTCAAGCGCCTTGGTATTCTCTACCTGACCACCTGTGTCGGTTTGGGGTACGATTCTGTGTTACCTGATGCTTAGAGGCTTTTCCTGGAAGCTTGGCATCAACTACTTCTGCACCGTAGTGCATCGTCATCACGCCTCAGGGTTGTA
>NZ_JBXALO010000025.1:0-1523 GCF_058799515.1 Serratia sp. GW822-FHT06D09 | reverse complement strand
CAACCGGATTTACCAGGTCACTCCCCCTACACGCTTAAACCGGGACAACCGTCGCCCGGCTAGCCTAGCCTTCTCCGTCCCCCCTTCGCAGTAACACCGAGTACAGGAATATTAACCTGTTTCCCATCGACTACGCCTTTCGGCCTCGCCTTAGGGGTCGACTCACCCTGCCCCGATTAACGTTGGACAGGAACCCTTGGTCTTCCGGCGAGCGGGCTTTTCACCCGCTTTATCGTTACTTATGTCAGCATTCGCACTTCTGATACCTCCAGCAACCCTCACAGGCCACCTTCAACGGCTTACAGAACGCTCCCCTACCCAACAACGCCTAAGCGTCGCTGCCGCAGCTTCGGTGCATGGTTTAGCCCCGTTACATCTTCCGCGCAGGCCGACTCGACCAGTGAGCTATTACGCTTTCTTTAAATGATGGCTGCTTCTAAGCCAACATCCTGGCTGTCTATGCCTTCCCACATCGTTTCCCACTTAACCATGACTTTGGGACCTTAGCTGGCGGTCTGGGTTGTTTCCCTCTTCACGACGGACGTTAGCACCCGCCGTGTGTCTCCCGTGATAACATTCTTCGGTATTCGGAGTTTGCATCGGTTTGGTAAGCCGGGATGGCCCCCTAGCCGAAACAGTGCTCTACCCCCGAAGATGAGTTCACGAGGCGCTACCTAAATAGCTTTCGGGGAGAACCAGCTATCTCCCGGTTTGATTGGCCTTTCACCCCCAGCCACAAGTCATCCGCTAATTTTTCAACATTAGTCGGTTCGGTCCTCCAGTTAGTGTTACCCAACCTTCAACCTGCCCATGGCTAGATCACCGGGTTTCGGGTCTATACCTTGCAACTATTCGCCCAGTTAAGACTCGGTTTCCCTACGGCTCCCCTATACGGTTAACCTTGCTACAAAATATAAGTCGCTGACCCATTATACAAAAGGTACGCAGTCACACCACGAAGGTGCTCCCACTGCTTGTACGTACACGGTTTCAGGTTCTATTTCACTCCCCTCGCCGGGGTTCTTTTCGCCTTTCCCTCACGGTACTGGTTCACTATCGGTCAGTCAGGAGTATTTAGCCTTGGAGGATGGTCCCCCCATATTCAGACAGGATGTCACGTGTCCCGCCCTACTCATCGAACTCACAATTAATGCATTTTAGTGTACGGGACTATCACCCTTTACTGTGCGACTTTCCAGACGCTTCCACTAACACAAGAACTGATTCAGGTTCTGGGCTCCTCCCCGTTCGCTCGCCGCTACTGGGGGAATCTCGGTTGATTTCTTTTCCTCGGGGTACTTAGATGTTTCAGTTCCCCCGGTTCGCCTCATACGACTATGTATTCATCGTATGATAGTGCAACGAATTGCACTGGGTTTCCCCATTCGGGTATCGCCGGTTATTACGGTTCATATCACCTTACCGACGCTTATCGCAGATTAGCACGCCCTTCATCGCCTCTGACTGCCTAGGCATCCACCGTGTACGCTTAGTCACTTAACCTCACAACCCGAAGGTGTTTC
>NZ_JBXALO010000024.1:0-5412 GCF_058799515.1 Serratia sp. GW822-FHT06D09 | reverse complement strand
CCGTAGGTTTTAGCCAGAACGGTGGTGATTGCTGCAGTCAGGGTAGTTTTACCGTGGTCAACGTGGCCGATAGTACCGACGTTAACGTGCGGTTTTGAACGTTCAAACTTTTCTTTAGACATCGATTGTCCCTCTAAGACACGGATAAATCGGTGGTATCACCACATCAACCAAGCATTTGCTTGTTGAATCCAGAACAGAAAGAAAATCAGGGGGCGAGATAATAAGAAGTGGTGCTGATAGGCAGATTCGAACTGCCGACCTCACCCTTACCAAGGGTGCGCTCTACCAACTGAGCTATATCAGCACATCTTGGAGCGGGCAGTGGGAATCGAACCCACATCATCAGCTTGGAAGGCTGAGGTAATAGCCATTATACGATGCCCGCATCCTGGAACTCGGCTACCTGACTTTTCTGTAGAATTTTAAGGGAGGAGAAGGATTGTTTATCGCTTAACTCTCACCCTTCGAGTTGTTTGCGCTATGCGCTGTACAACTCGAACCTTGCGAAGGCTTTCGCCTTCTCCTTCTGCAAGTCAACCGTTGCGAGATTATCGCTGGCCAGTTAACTGCCTAAGGCAAGATATGGTGGTGGGGGAAGGATTCGAACCTTCGAAGTCTGTGACGGCAGATTTACAGTCTGCTCCCTTTGGCCGCTCGGGAACCCCACCAGATTTTAACTACTGTGACTTGATTGGTGCCGGCTACCGGAATCGAACTGGTGACCTACTGATTACAAGTCAGTTGCTCTACCAACTGAGCTAAGCCGGCATCAAGTGCAGCGCATTCTAGGTAGACCGGACGACCTATGCAACAAAAAAATTGCGTTAGTTGCACTTTCGCTCACAAATCACCCAATTTTGCACGGTGTCTTGCAATTTACTGCGCGTAGCGTGCAAAGATTCATCAACTGCAGGCATCATTCTCTACAATTTAATCCACTTTTTGCAAGTATTGACCCTTTCTTTCCCCGTGCCCGTTATCTCAAATCCGTAAACCCAAAACAGGAAACTGTGAGTGATATCGATGCACCAAAAAAGGGATGAGTGCCCCACGTAATGACATCAACTATCATTATTTCTCACCGCTTTCGCTGCCACAGCACCCACCACCGCTCTGGCGCAATTATTGCTTGTCTTCATTACCCCCTCACCCAGGAGGAATGACCGATGAAAATTGTCCTGATTAATGCCGCCACGCTGCCCATTTACCGAAATGAACTGGCTCGCCTGTTGACCGATGCGGTAACGCATGGGGCCTCAGTGGGCTACGACACACTGATCCCGCATGAAGACGCCGAGAGTTACTTCCACAGCCTGAGGCCTGCCTTGGCCAAAGGAGAGCTGTTGTTGTGGATTGCCAGAGACGAGCGCGGCGTCATTGGCACAGTACAACTGGAGCTGTGCCAGAAACCGAATGGACGCAACAGGGCTGAAGTACAAAAACTATTAGTCCACAGCCGGGCACGTCGTAACGGTGTCGGACAAGCCCTGATGAAAGCATTGGAACAGTCAGCACTTCAGCAACAGCGCGGCCTGCTTTATCTCGACACGCAGGCAGGTTCCGCTGCAGAGGCGCTGTATCGCTCATTGGGCTATCGCTGCCTCGGAGAGTTACCCGACTATGCCGCCGCACCCGATGGCTACTATCACCCGACGGTCATTTACTACAAGCGCCTGTTCGCGGTTAACCAAACCTCCCCAGCCATCGCCAGCTAGCATGAAAGCGGTATCATTTCCTAGCGATACCGCTTTGCAACGCCTCTGCCATCAACTGCGCGCCGCTTCTCACAATTGACATAAACTGCCGCCAATCGATAACTTTTGCGAAAAAAGTCTACGCCAAAAACGAAGCTGTCTATAATATGCAGCTTGTTTATTATCTGGAGTTGGCGTCCGGCGCCTTTCCCAACCTGCGTTAACAGGCAGAATTTGGCTTATGATAAAAAGAGATCAATCTTTAGCGACGCCCTATCTTCAGTTCGATCGTACCCAATGGGCTGCGTTGCGAGATTCGGTGCCGCTGACACTGTCAGAAGAAGAGATTGTTAAACTGAAAGGGATTAACGAAGATCTCTCTTTGGAAGAGGTGGCTCAGATTTATCTGCCGCTGTCGCGGTTGCTGAACTTCTATATCAGTTCCAACCTGCGCCGTCAGGCCGTACTCGAGCAATTTCTCGGAACCGATGGACAAAAAATCCCCTACGTTATCGGCATCGCCGGCAGCGTTGCCGTAGGCAAAAGTACCACCGCACGTTTATTACAGGCATTGCTCAGCAGTTGGCCGGAACACCGTAGCGTTGAGCTGATCACCACTGATGGTTTCCTGCATCCCAATAAAGTGTTGAACGAACGCGGGCTGATGAAGAAAAAAGGTTTCCCGCAGTCTTACGATATGCACAGCCTGGTCAAGTTCGTTTCTGAAGTGAAATCCGGCGCCAAACGCGTCACTGCTCCGGTATATTCCCACTTGATTTATGATGTTGTTCCTGAAGGAAATAAAGTCATCGAGCAGCCGGATATTCTTATTTTGGAAGGGCTCAACGTTTTACAAAGCGGTATGGACTATCCTCATGATCCGCATCGCGTATTTGTTTCTGACTTTGTTGATTTCTCTATATATGTCGACGCACCGGAAGAACTGTTACAGTCCTGGTACATTAACCGGTTCCTTAAATTCCGTCAGGGAGCGTTTTCTAATCCTGATTCTTATTTCCATAACTATTCCAAGCTGCCAGAACCTGAGGCTGTTAATATAGCCACTCAGCTGTGGAATGAAATTAATGGATTGAATTTACAGGAAAATATCCTTCCAACACGCGAACGTGCGAGCCTGATTATGACCAAAAGCGCTAATCATGCAGTCGAGAGCGTTCGTTTGAGAAAGTAATTTCATTAGCGACAAGGGGCCTAAGAGCCCCTTATTAATAATAATTTACTCTGCACTACGTAGCGATATTTCCCCGCCAATGAATGGCTTAATAACACCATTTTGCTCAAGCAATAATGCCCCTTGCTGATCGATACCGCGAGCAGTGCCGAATATTTGCTGCTCACCGATTAATAGCTTAACAGGCCGGTCAATAAAGTTATCCAACGCATGCCAGCGTGAAATAAAGGGAGTCAAACCCTCAATCTCAAACTGACGCAGCGATTGGCGTAGCTCATTAAGCAAGGTCGCGGCCAGCTCATTGCGATCGATATTAATCCCCGCTTCCTGCAGGTTTATCCAGCCTTGATTAATGGCATTGGCATTAGTTTCACGCATCGCCAAATTGATACCTGCACCGATGACCAGCTGTGCCGCATCACCGGTTTTCCCTGTTAATTCGACCAAGATCCCAGCCAACTTACGATCGTTAAGATATAAATCATTCGGCCATTTGACTCTGACATCCTGCGCGCCGAGGCCTTGCAACACTTCGGCCATCACTATACCAATCACCAGGCTCAGACCCATTGCGGCGGCAGGCCCCTGCTCGAGGCGCCAAAACATTGAAAGATAGAGATTGGCGCCAAATGGAGATATCCATTGGCGTCCACGTCGACCACGTCCAGCTTGCTGATACTCAGCGACACAGGCATCACCCGACTGCAGCTCAGCAATACGCTCCAATAGGTATTGGTTGGTAGAATCCACGACCGGCAGCACGGTGACACGCTTATCTGCCAATTGGCTTAGAATACGTTCGGCATCCAGCAATTGGATTGGAGCAGGCAGACTGTAGCCTTTTCCGGGTACGGTAAACACGTCCAGGCCCCACTCACGGATGGTCTGTATATGCTTGTTAATGGCTGCGCGGCTCATCCCCAGTAATTCACCAAGGTGCTCGCCTGAATGGAAACCACCATCGGCCAGTATTGCAATCAGCTTGAGGGGAACTTTGGTATCCTTCATGACAGAACCTCTACGGCATTCAACTCGCCATCCTTACCGATAAAGCGTACTTCTGGCTCTAACCAGACATCAAATTTTTTCGCTACGGTATTACGCACATGGCGTGCCAAGGTGACCACGTCCTGACTGGTGGCATTATCCACATTAACCAGAACAAGCGCCTGTTGACTATGTACCGCCGCACCGCCAATACGATAACCTTTCAGCTCACACTGATCGATCAACCAGCCAGCTGCCAGCTTCACCTGACCATCCTGCTGTGGGTAATGCGGCATACCAGGATATTCGAGCATCAGCGCAGCGGCCTTTTCACTACTGACCAACGGATTTTTGAAGAAACTACCGGCATTACCCATCACCTTAGGATCCGGCAGCTTACTGCGACGCATGGCGCACACTGAATCAAAGACCTGACGTGGGGTCACCGTTTGCGGATCCAGTTTTGCCAGCTCGCCATAATTAAGCATCGGGTTCCATTGTTTGTTCAGGCGCAAGCCTACGCCAACAATGATGTGCCCCTTCTGAAAATGATGTTTGAAAATGCTTTCACGGTAGCCAAACC
The DNA here is from genome assembly GCF_058799515.1 of Serratia sp. GW822-FHT06D09. NCBI lineage: Bacteria > Pseudomonadati > Pseudomonadota > Gammaproteobacteria > Enterobacterales > Yersiniaceae > Serratia > Serratia sp. GW822-FHT06D09. The sequence goes on along the minus strand of NZ_JBXALO010000024.1, from coordinate 953 downwards.
CACAATCTGACGCTGAAATGCGATCGATAGCTCCCGTACTCAGATCCAATAGATCAACGTAGTCACATACGCTTTTGAGCTCGATGCCATAGGCGCCGATATTCTGAATGGGGGCAGAACCGACCAGGCCAGGGATCAGAGCCAAATTTTCCAGGCCAGGAATGCTGATATCCAGGGTCCGACAAACCAGGCCATGCCAATTTTCACCTGAGCTGACGTGGAGGAACCAGGCATCCTTTTCTTCTCTAATATCAATGCCTTTCAATTGATTGATCATGACCGTACCGGCAAAGTCTTCAAGAAACAGGACGTTACTTCCTTCACCGAGTACCAGCAGCGGCTCTTGGCGCTTCTGCGTTTTCTGCCAAACCTTGATCATTAATTCGATAGTGTTGGCAATGACCAGATGCGCTGCGTTGACCGGGAGCGCAAAGGTATTGTGGTTTTTTAATGACGCGCCTTCAGTAGACATAACGATAAATACCTATACGGAAATGAACCTCCACCTAGTCTACTCGATTCGGTACGTCAGACTAATATTTGTTTTCATTGATATTGCTTTTATCTGGAGATCATCCATAGATGAAATATTTCTAATTGTTTTATAAGGTAATTTCTATATAAATTAATTAGGTAATACATTAGAGATAATGGTTAAGGTGATTAATAAAAGTTTTTCCTGGTGGGTGCGCTTATTGTTGAGAGCCAAACCAATCCAATTAGGGCTGATTTACATTCATCTGAAAACAGTTATGTTTTTTAAACATTAACCATATTTATAATCGCGAATATAACTGGCAGGAATTTATTCGTAGGAAAGTGCAGATTATCGGCTAACAAGGCCCAGCCTGGCTGCGCCTTTTTTCTTTCGGACATAGCAAAAAGGCCATCCTTGCGGATGGCCTCTTGGCTTAATTGATGCCTGGCAGTGTCCTACTCTCGCATGGGGAGAC
>NZ_JBXALO010000023.1:0-7166 GCF_058799515.1 Serratia sp. GW822-FHT06D09 | reverse complement strand
CCGTAGGTTTTAGCCAGAACGGTGGTGATTGCTGCAGTCAGGGTAGTTTTACCGTGGTCAACGTGGCCGATAGTACCAACGTTAACGTGCGGTTTGGAACGTTCAAATTTTTCTTTAGACACGGCTATATTCCTTACTCTTATGCTCTCCCCTCATGGAGAGAGCACTGATCAATGTGTTAAACCCGAAAGCTTATTTACCACGGGCTTCAATAACGGCCTGAGCGACGTTGTTCGGCGCATCATCGTACTTCAGGAACTCCATGGAGTAAGAAGCACGGCCTTTGGTCAGAGAACGCAGTTGAGTTGCGTATCCGAACATCTCGGACAACGGAACTTCAGCGTGAATCTGAACGCCAGTAGCGTTGGATTCCTGACCTTTCAGTTGACCACGACGACGGCTAAGGTCACCGATGACGTCACCAGTGTTCTCTTCCGGCGTTTCAACTTCAACCTTCATGATAGGCTCAAGCAAAACAGGTTTTGCTTTCTTAAAGCCATCTTTAAAGGCGATAGAAGCGGCCAGTTTAAACGCCAATTCGGAGGAGTCAACATCGTGGAAAGAACCGAAATGCAGACGCACACCGAGATCAACTACCGGATAACCAGCCAGTGGACCAGACTTAAGCTGCTCCTGGAGGCCTTTATCAATGGCAGGGATGTATTCCGTTGGGATCACACCACCTTTAATGTCATTGATGAACTCGTAACCTTTCGGATTTGAGCCCGGCTCCAGTGGGTACATGTCGATCACAACGTGACCATACTGACCACGACCACCAGACTGCTTGGCGTGTTTACCTTCGATATCGGTAACTTTCGCGCGAATCGCTTCACGGTAAGCAACCTGAGGTTTACCCACGTTAGCTTCAACGTTGAATTCACGCTTCATGCGGTCAACCAGGATATCCAGGTGAAGTTCACCCATACCTGCGATGATAGTCTGACCTGATTCTTCGTCAGTCCATACGCGGAATGATGGGTCTTCCTTCGCCAGACGGCCCAGAGCCAGACCCATTTTTTCCTGGTCAGCTTTGGTTTTTGGTTCAACTGCAACGGAGATTACCGGCTCAGGGAACTCCATACGCTCCAGAATGATCACGTGGTTTGGATCACACAGAGTGTCACCGGTAGTCACGTCTTTCAGACCGATTGCTGCAGCGATGTCGCCCGCACGAACTTCTTTGATCTCTTCACGCTTGTTAGCGTGCATCTGAACGATACGGCCCAGACGCTCACGAGCAGCCTTCACTGAGTTCAGAACGGTGTCACCGGAGTTAACGATACCGGAGTACACGCGGAAGAAGGTCAGGTTACCCACGAATGGGTCGGTAGCAATTTTAAATGCCAGAGCAGCAAACGGCTCTTCATCGCTAGCGTGACGCTCAGCCGGAGTATCTTTACCGTCGTCCAGGATACCGTTGATTGCAGGGACGTCAATTGGGGATGGCAGGTAATCAATTACCGCATCCAGCATCGCCTGCACACCTTTGTTTTTAAAGGCAGAACCACAGGTAACCAAGATGATTTCGTTGTTCAGCACGCGCTGACGCAGAGCAGTCTTGATTTCTTCCTCGGTCAGCTCTTCGCCGCCCAGGTATTTGTCCATCAGCTCATCTGAAGCTTCAGCTGCAGATTCAACCAGGTTCTGGCGCCATTCTTCAGCCAGCTCTTGCATGTCAGCAGGGATGTCTTCGTATTCGAAGGTCACGCCAGCATCAGCTTCGTTCCAGTTGATCGCTTTCATTTTCACCAGGTCAACAACACCGGTGAATTTCTCTTCTGCGCCGATAGCCAACTGCAATGGCACTGGATTCGCGCCCAGACGAGATTTGATCTGACCAACAACTTTCAGGAAGTTAGCACCCATGCGGTCCATTTTGTTAACGAACGCGATGCGTGGAACTTTGTATTTGTTAGCCTGACGCCATACAGTTTCAGACTGAGGCTGAACACCACCTACAGCACAGTAAACCATTACAGCGCCATCAAGAACACGCATGGAACGTTCTACTTCGATGGTGAAGTCAACGTGTCCTGGGGTGTCGATGATGTTTACGCGGTGCGGCTCAAACTGCTTGGCCATACCAGACCAGAAAGCAGTAGTCGCTGCAGAAGTGATGGTAATACCACGCTCCTGCTCCTGTTCCATCCAGTCCATGGTGGCAGCGCCGTCATGAACTTCACCGATTTTGTGGTTTACACCGGTGTAGAACAGAATACGTTCGGTAGTGGTCGTCTTACCGGCGTCGATGTGGGCGCTGATACCGATATTACGGTAGCGCTCAATGGGTGTTGTACGAGCCATTTGATTCCTCTATTGCCTTAGGCGTTCAAGTTCGGTTAACCCAAGCGGGTTGGCTTCTTGAAGCGCCCGCTTGGTTAGCATAACTACTGCGTGGCAATTACCAGCGGTAGTGGGCGAACGCCTTGTTAGCTTCGGCCATACGGTGAACGTCTTCACGCTTCTTAACAGCAGAACCTTTGTTCTCAACTGCATCAGAAAGCTCGTTCGCCAGGCGCAGAGCCATGGATTTATCACCGCGTTTACGAGCAGCATCAACGATCCAACGCATTGCCAGAGCATTACGACGGACCGGGCGAACTTCAACTGGCACCTGATAAGTAGAACCACCAACGCGGCGAGACTTAACTTCTACAGTCGGGCGAACGTTGTCGAGGGCTACTTCGAAAGCTTCCAGGTAATCTTTACCAGAACGCTGAGCCAGGGTCTCCAGCGCGGTATAGACGATTGCTTCTGCAGTAGATTTTTTACCATCTACCATCAGGATGTTTACAAATTTGGCCAACAGTTCGGATCCGAACTTAGGATCTGGCAGGATTTTACGTTGGCCGATTACGCGACGACGTGGCATGGAAATACTCCGTTGTTAATTCAGGATTGTCCAAAACTCTACGAGTTTATTTTGACATTAAAGTGAAAATGTTTGGCCTTACTTAACGGAGAACCATTAAGCCTTTGGCTTCTTCACGCCGTACTTGGAACGAGCTTGCTTACGGTCTTTAACACCGGAGCAGTCAAGTGCACCACGAACGGTGTGGTAACGCACACCTGGCAAGTCTTTTACACGACCGCCACGGATCAGGATCACGGAGTGTTCCTGCAGGTTATGACCTTCACCGCCGATGTAGGAGGTAACTTCAAAACCGTTAGTCAAACGCACACGGCATACTTTACGCAGTGCGGAGTTTGGTTTCTTAGGAGTGGTGGTATATACGCGAGTACATACGCCACGTTTCTGCGGGCAGGCTTCCAGCGCTGGAACGTTGCTTTTAGCAGCCTTCACAGAGCGTGGTTTGCGTACCAGCTGATTAATTGTTGCCATTAAAAAGCTCCTGGTTTTTGCTTCGTAAACACGTGATAAATCCCCTCGTATGCACTACTGGCAAAGTACGAGGACGCAGAATTTTATGGCTGAGTAGTAGAGGTGTCAAGAAATATACAACATCACTCTCATCACCAGGCCATTTGGCTGCGATGTTTTTCGGTTAATTCAACGAAGTGATTATAGCCGATGACAGTGATTTTGTGTGAAAAATGACCAGACACCCCTCTGGCATCCAGGTCGTTCTGCAGCGCATAAAGGGATATGGGGGCATTGAGCAGCAATTCAAGGTGCACGCTACCGGCCAGGCCAGCCAGCACGCCATCCTGCAACAGCAACAGGTCATCACCCGGTGCGGTCAAACGCAGCAGCGCAGGCAAATCACATTGAGTGGGGGAACGGCTAAGGGTATACAGCATCAGGATTTCCTAAAATGTCATCACCACGTCATAGCTGGCCAGTTGGCGACTCAGCGCATCCGGTGCCAAAATCTCGGCGTCCAGCACCCAGTCGGTCACCTGGCTCAGGCCGCGTTCCTGTAGCGATGCCTGGCAAAGATAACACTGTTCAACGTCATACAGCGGCAGCACGCCAAAAGTGGCAATGTAATTGCGCGCCAGAATTTTTTCCGGTTGCTGCCCCGGCATAATCTGCAACACGCCGTCACCGATAAAAAACACGCCCAGATCTTCGCTCAGCGCCGAAGTGGCTAACAACGCATCCAGACCTTCCCTGCCGCTGGCGCTGCCGTGTGGACTCTGGGTAAAAACAAAAGCGACTCGTTTCATAAACTCTCTCAGAACTGCACCAGGCGGTCACAGCTCAGCGAAGCCTCCGCCAGCGAGCCCAGCCCGCTAAGGGTAAAACCCGGCTGAAGATTGGCGCTGGGCAACCCTTGCTGTGCGGCCTCCTGCTCATCGGTCACACCGCGCCGCAGCGCCGCAGCCACGCAGACGTTGAGCTCAATGCCATGCTGCTGTGCCAACTGCACCCAACCCCGCACCAAATCAAATTCGTCGCTGGCCGGTGCAGTCAGTTGATTGGCGTTCAACACCCCTTCACGGTAAAAAAACACGCTGGAGAGGTGGTGTCCCTTGACCAGCAAAGCCTGCGCGAACTGATAGGCGCTGCTGGCCTGTTGAGTGCCGTAAGCCGGACCGGTGACCAAAAGGCAGTAATTCAGCATCCGCGCTCAGTTCCCAACAGATCGCCGCTTTTGAACTGGCGGATGTACAGATACACGGTGTGTTTTGAGATATTCAGACGGTCCGCCACCTGATTAATGGCGTCCTTGATATCAAAAATGCCCTTCTCATAGAGATTCAGCACTACCTGGCGGTTTTTGGCATTGTTGGAGACATTACGATCGGCATTAACTTCCTCAATGGTAAACTCCAGCGTCTGCGCCACCAGATCGTCAACGGAAGACGCAAAGTTGACCGAGGGTGCCACATCCTGAGTTTCCGGCGGCATAAAGGTCTGCATCACCTGGGAGAAAGGCACGTCGAGGTTCATGTTGATACACAACAAACCGATCACCCGCTGCTCGCGATTGCGGATGGCGATAGTCACCGACTTCATCAGGACGCCGCTCTTGGCACGGGTAAAATAGGCCTTGGACACGCTGCTGTCATCGCCGGCCATGTCATGCAACATACGCAGCGCGAGGTCAGTGATCGGCGAACCGATCTGCCGCCCGGTATGCTCACCGTTCGCAATCCGTACCGCCGAACATTTCAAATCTTCCAAAGCATGCAGCACGATTTCACAGTGCCCGCCGATCAACATCGCCAGGCCGTCAACAACCGCTTCGTAAGACTTCAGGATTTCATGATCCGTCTGGGTAAACGGACGTTCATTCAGCAAATCAAGTTCGCTGGCTTCGCTGGATAAAAGCGAATTAGACATCGAAAATACCACCCTCAAAGATCGCCTGTGCCAGGGGGCGCAGCTAAAACTGCTCGTGCGGGTTCCTTTCCACAGGCGGCACACCCTTGAAGTTACGCGGGATGGGCTGGCTGATATCAGTCTGAAACAGCACGACGAGCGTCCGCAGGCCGAGATGACCAGGAACAGTTTTAGGTACACGCCCTAAGGGGCAGGCGCATGACTCATAAGTCCGGATTATTAGTCTAGCAAAACAGCCAGAGTAAAGTCCTTGCGTTTGCGCGTGGTATTGACGTTAAGCCCGATGCCCGGCAGGCGTCAAGCGATCAGTGGGCAGGAAGCGAAAGTTAGCGCTGATTTGGCGGATTAAAATGAACACCGCCGCGAGGGAAACTCGCGGCGGTGTGGGGACTCAGACAGGCTTATTGCGCTTTGGCGTCTGCCGCTGCGTCAGCCGGCTTCTCAGCCTTGGCATCCGCTTTAGGAGCGGCTTTCACATCCAGCAGTTCAACGTCGAACACCAGTGTGGAGTTGGCCGGGATGCCCGGAACGCCAGTTTTACCGTAGGCCAGCGCCGGTGGGATAACCAGCTTGATTTTGCCGCCTTTCTTGATGTGTTTCAGGCCTTCAGTCCAACCTGGGATCACGCCGTCCAGACGGAATGACAGTGGCTCACCACGGGTGTAGGAGTTATCAAACTCGGTGCCGTCAGTCAGGGTGCCTTTGTAGTTTACTACAACGGTATCGCTGTCTTTAGGCGCAGAACCGGTACCTGGCTTCTCTACCTGATACAGCAGGCCGGACTCGGTTTTCTTCACGCCTTTTTCTTTCGCGAAGGTGTCGCGGTACTTGGTGCCTTTCGCTTCGTTATCTTTCGCGTCCTGCTCCATCTTCGCCTGAGCGGAAGCCTTCACGCGCGCTTCAAAGCTCTGCAGGGTTTTTTCGATATCTGCGTCGTTCAGCTTGCTCTTGTTGGCGAAAGCGTCCTGAACGCCTGAGATCAGCTGGTCTTTGTCCAGTTTGATACCCAGTTTTTCTTGCTCTTTCAGCGAGTTGTCCATGTAACGGCCCAGGGATGCGCCCAGTGCGTAAGCCGCTTGCTCGTCATCGTTCTTGAACTTGCCGGTGCTTGGTGCTGCGTCTGCGGCTTTAGCTGCTTCTGCCGGTTTAGCTGCATCGGCAGCCATGACCTGGGTCGCATTCAAAGCAAAAGCCATGGTGGTTGCCAGAAGCGTGACTTTAAACAAAGATTTCATCCATTTCTCCAGTGTCTGAAGCGGTGCCCCAAACAATCATTAAGTAAGATAACCGGGCTACTATAGCTGTCCGAAACAAAACAAAACAGTCACACAGGTAACCAATCGAGTCAAAGTGTGACTCCAGCTTTAAACAGAAGTTTCGTTTAATGTGCTACCCGTATGATAAGTCAGATTTTTCCTGCGCCCGTGGTATCCACAGTAACAAAAACCGCCACACCGAGCGCTCTATTTTTCAGCACTTTACACAGTGCACCCGCGTTTTCCGTCTGCCCCCGCACACAGCGGGGTGAAATAGCGCAGCGCAAAGCCGTCGGCAGCTGTTACCATAGCGTCAGATTCAGGATTTAACCGCGTCAGAGGTAGCATCATGCACAACGCCGATATCCAAAGCCTGTTACTGCGGCTTGAAGAACTGGAAAGTCGTCAGGCCTTTCAGGAAGTCACTATTGAAGAGCTCAATCAGACCGTGGTGAAACACCAGCTTGAAATGCTGAAATTGCAGGATCACCTGCGCGTGCTGACCGACAAGCTGCGATCGACTCAAACGTCGATGATCGCGTCGCAGTCGGAAGAAACGCCGCCGCCACATTATTGATAAGTGACTAGTCCTGATATAGGTTGACACTTTTCAGCCGGATAACGCCCGATGAACCTCATCGGGCGTTTTATATTTT
>NZ_JBXALO010000022.1:0-9406 GCF_058799515.1 Serratia sp. GW822-FHT06D09 | reverse complement strand
GGGAAGGATTCGAACCTTCGAAGTCTGTGACGGCAGATTTACAGTCTGCTCCCTTTGGCCGCTCGGGAACCCCACCACTGGCCTTGCTTGCGAAACGTCTGTCTCGGTAAGCGGGGCGCATCATATCAAATGAAGCGCGCGTGTAAAGTATTGAAATGCAGAAAATGAATCGTTTGCCGATTTTTTACCCTTGGCGGTGCATCCCTGAACGAAAGGCACCGCTTTATTGAGCAATTACAGAATAACCGTCCGGTTGCCGTATACAAATACGCGCTGCGCCAACACGTGATAAAGCGCACGGCTAAGCGCGTTTTTCTCAACGTCACGTCCGGCGCGCATCATATCTTCGGCAGAGTAGGTGTGATCGACGTGGATCACGTCCTGCATGATGATCGGGCCTTCATCCAGATTATCGTTAACGTAGTGCGCCGTGGCGCCGATGATTTTAACGCCGCGCTCGTAAGCCTGATGATAAGGCCTTGCGCCGATAAAGGCCGGCAGGAAGGAGTGGTGAATATTGATCACCTGGTTCGGGTAGTGCTGTACGAATGCTGGCGTCAATACGCGCATATATTTGGCCAGTACCACGTAGTCCGGTTGGTATTGGTCGATCTGGGCCATCATTTTCTGATCGTGCTGATCGCGAGTCAGGCCTTCATGGCTGACCAGATGGAATGGGATGTCGAAACGTTCTACCAGCGTTTGCAGCGTATCGTGGTTGCCGATAACTGCCGCGATCTCCACGTCCAGGCCACCGTAGGCGCTTTTCATCAGCAGGTCGCCCAGGCAATGTGCTTCTTTGGTCACCAGCACGACAATGCGGCGGCGGCCGGAGTTATGCAGTTCACGAACCGAGCCTGCCGGCAGCGCGCTGTCGAGATCCGCCAGCAACGTGGTGTCATTGAAAATGCCTTCCAACTCGGTACGCATAAAGAAGCGACCGGTACGGTGATCGACGAACTCGTTGTTCTGAACAATGTTGAGCTCATGCTTATAGCAAATATTGGTGATCTTGGCGATCAGGCCTTTGGCATCCGGGCAAATGGTGCGCAAAACTTTTCTTTGTACATTTTGGTGTGGCATGGGGATGAGGATCCTGTCTGATACGGTATGTCCTGTCTGCGCAGGCGAGAATTTTATCGCTTTCATTTTCAGGCCATCGCCTGAAATCTCTTTGGCACGGTGACTGCCGGCTAACGCCCGCAGCACTTTTTATATTTTTTTCCTGAGCCGCATGGGCAAATGGCATTTCTGCCAGGCTGAGGTTTGGTTCCATCAATATAATACCAGCGTTGGCCAAGCTGAAGGAAGCGCGAGCGTTCGTGCATCGCCCTTTGCTCACCGGTGCTGCCGTCGATGAAGCGGGCAATGAACTCGACAAAACCTTCACTGGCCTCATGGCCGGGTTTTTCTTCCACCACCGTCAGGCCGAGCCATTCGGTGTCTTTGAAACTGTCGACGATGCCATTGCGCCATTCTGCCGCGTGGCAGTCGGGGTGCCAGGTAGCAATCAGATAATCCACGTTGTGTTTTACGTAAGCGCTAAAGCGCGAACGCATTAACTGTCCGGGGGTCGATGGCGTTTGGCTACCGTTGATGTAGGGCTCGCAGCATGCGCTATACTCCACTCCGCCGCCGCAGGGGCATAATTCGGACAAGGTGACTCCTAAAATGGCCGGAACCTGAGGAACGGGCCGATGCCGAAAGAAATTTAGCGCATATGTTACCTAACATTATTCGATCGTGACAATCTACGCTGACAGCGTCATTGATACAATTCACCGGGCAAAGGGCGGAAACTATGCGAAAAATAAAGATTGGATTGGCATTGGGCGCGGGTTCGGCGAAGGGGTGGGCGCATATCGGCGTGATCAACGGGCTAAAGAAGTTGGGCGTTGAGGTCGATATAGTAGCCGGCTGCTCGGTGGGTGCCCTGGTGGGGGCCGCTTTTGCCAGCCATCGTTTGCCCGCCATGGAAACCTGGGTGCGTTCGTTCAGCTATTGGGACGTGATCCGATTGATGGACTTGTCCTGGCAACGGGGCGGGCTGCTACGCGGTGAACGGGTGTTCAACGCGGTGGGACAATTGCTGAAGATCGATGATATCGCCGAGTGCTCACTTAAATTCGGCGCCGTGGCAACCAATCTCAGTACCGGGCGTGAGCTGTGGTTGACGGAAGGCGATATTCATCAGGCGGTGCGTGCATCGTGCAGCATGCCGGGCCTGTTGGCACCGGTCTGGTTTGATGGCTATTGGCTGGTGGATGGCGCTGTGGTGAATCCTGTGCCTATTTCATTGACCCGGGCATTGGGCGCCGACATCGTCATCGCCGTCGATTTGCAGCATGATGCTCATTTAATGCAGCAAGATTTGTTTTCGGTACGTAATCATGACGTAGAAGCGCCACAAGATCTCCCCGCCCGCAACTGGCGGGGGCGTTTAAGAGAACGAATCAGCAAAATGACGGCCAGAAAGCCTAATTTCACCCCAACGGCGATGGAAATCATGGGGACGTCGATCCAGGTTCTGGAAAATCGCCTGAAACGCAACCGCATGGCCGGCGATCCGCCAGATGTGTTGATTCAGCCCTATTGTCCGCAGATTTCGACGCTGGATTTCCATCGAGCGGATGAGGCAATCGCAGCTGGGAAATTGGCGGTAGAAAAACAGATCGATATGCTGTTGCCGTTGATAAAAAACAAATAACTACCGGTTTGCGGGAAAATACTCCACCGTTGGAAAAATTTCCGGCAAGCATAAATGGCCTTTTTGAGCCACTATTACACTATGGAAAGGGAAGAGGCACGGCTGATGGCATTACCATTGACTCACAAGCGCATTTTGGTGGTCGAGGACGAACTGGTTTTTCGTTCGGTGCTTGTTGGCTATTTGAAATCGTTGGGAGCAGAAACCAGTGAGGCGCCCAATGGTTTGCTGGCCTTGAGTCTGGTGGATGACGTTCATCCGGATTTAATCCTGTGCGATCTGGCGATGCCGGAAATGGACGGGATAGAGTTTGTCGAACATCTGCGCCTGCAGGGCGTACAAATTCCGGTGTTGGTGATATCGGCAACCGATAAAATGGCCGATATCGCCAAAATGCTGCGGTTAGGCGTACAGGACGTGTTGTTAAAGCCGGTGACCGATCTTAATCGTCTGCGTGAAGCGGTGCTGGGTTGCCTGTATCCTAATATGTTCACGTCCCCGGCGATTGAAGAAGTGGAGCTGTTACAGGACTGGGACGCGCTGAGTAAAAACCCCTCCGAAGCGGTGAAGCTACTCAAACAGTTGCAGCCTCCAGTGCAGCAGACCGTTGCCCATTGCCGGATTAATTATCGGCAATTAACCACCGGTGAAAACCCCGGGCTGGTACTGGATATTGCGGCGCTGTCGGATAAGGATCTGGCTTTCTATTGTCTGGATGTGACGCGTGCAGGGGATAATGGCGTATTGGCGGCGCTACTGTTGCGAGCTTTATTTAATGGGTTACTGCAAGATCATTTAGCGAATCAGCGTCAAAGGCTGCCGCAAATGAGCGCATTGTTAAAGCAAGTTAATCAATTATTACGCCAAGGCAAGTTGGAAGGGCAATTCCCACTGCTGGTGGGTTATTACCACGCCGAATATAAAAACCTGATTCTGGTCTCCGCCGGTCTGCATGCCAATGTGAATACCGGCGACAATCAAATTCAATTGAGCAACGGCGTGCCGCTTGGCACGCTGGGCGCGACGTACATGAATCAAATCAGCCAGCACTGTGCTGCCTGGCAGTGTCAGGTTTGGGGTTCTGGCGGGCGACTGCGGTTGATGCTCAGTGCCGAATAATCCCAACGGCTAAAATAGTATTTGAAATCCAGATATTTGAGATGCTTATTTTTACCTCAGTTAACCCCTTGGGTAATTGTCCTAAATTCTTTCTATTTGTGCTGCGGTTAATGCCAGACAGTCATAAGCTGGTATACTCCGAAGGTTTTTATATGGCGAAAAAGCTCATAAAGTGAGCGCTATTAAGAGAGGAAATAATGCCTGCTGTAAATCGTAAAGTCAGAAAGGCTGTGATCCCGGTTGCAGGCTTGGGAACACGGATGTTACCGGCGACAAAAGCCATTCCAAAAGAAATGCTGCCGCTGGTCGACAAACCCCTGATCCAATACGTGGTTAATGAATGTATTGCCGCGGGGATTAACGAGATTGTGCTGGTTACCCATTCCTCCAAGAATTCGATCGAAAACCATTTCGATACCAGCTTTGAGTTGGAAGCGATGCTGGAAAAGCGCGTTAAGCGTCAGTTGCTGGACGAAGTGCAGTCCATCTGTCCGAAGGGCGTGACCGTGATGCAGGTACGTCAGGGCGTTGCCAAAGGGCTTGGGCACGCCATTATGTGTGCCTATCCGCTGGTGGGTGACGAGCCGGTGGCCGTGATTTTGCCTGACGTAATCCTTGATGAGTACAGCTCCGATCTTAAAAAAGACAACTTGCACGAAATGCTGCAGCGGTTTGAGCAAACCGGCATCAGCCAGATCATGGTTGAACCCGTACCGCATAAAGATGTCGGTAATTACGGCGTAGCCGACTGCAAAGGCTACGCACTACAGCCGGGTGAAAGTGCTCCGATGGTCAGCGTCGTCGAGAAGCCATCACCGGACGAAGCGCCTTCCAATCTGGCGATTGTAGGACGCTATGTGCTTTCTGCGGATATTTGGCCGCTGCTGTCGAAAACCCCTCCGGGCGCCGGCAATGAAATCCAGCTTACCGACAGCATCGAAATGCTGATGCAGCAAGAAACGGTTGAAGCCTATCACCTGAAAGGGATCAGCCATGACTGCGGCAACAAGCTGGGCTATATGCAGGCGTTTGTCGAATACGGCATGCGCCATCCGACACTCGGCAAGGATTTTTCGCAGTGGTTGAATCAGTTACTCGCCGCTGATAAAGAATAATTTATTTATCTTTCGTCTTAATTTGAAAAACTAGGATTTTCCCATGAAAGTAACAGTTTTTGGTATTGGCTATGTTGGCCTGGTGCAGGCTGCGGTGTTGGCTGAAGTCGGCCATGACGTTATGTGTATTGATATAGACGAACGTAAAGTCGAAAACCTGAAGAAAGGGAATATCCCTATTTTTGAGCCAGGCTTAACGCCATTGGTTCAGCAGAACTATGAAGCCGGCCGCCTGCATTTTACCACCGATGCCAAGGCTGGGGTGGCGCATGGTGCCATTCAATTTATCGCGGTGGGAACACCGCCGGATGAAGATGGTTCTGCCGATTTAAAATACGTGACTGCCGTTGCGCGCACCATCGCGGAGCACATGACCGAACACAAAGTGGTGATCGACAAATCTACCGTGCCGGTCGGCACCGCAGATAAAGTCCGCCAGGTGATGGAAGAAACCCTGCAAAAACGTGGCAGCAAAGTGCCTTTCGATGTGGTTTCCAATCCAGAGTTCCTGAAGGAAGGGGCAGCGGTAGCAGACTGCATGCGTCCTGAGCGCATCGTAATCGGTACCGATAACAAAGATGTGATCGAGCCTATTCGTGAACTGTACGAGCCGTTTAACCGCAATCACGATCGCATGATCATGATGGATATTCGCAGTGCCGAGTTGACTAAATATGCCGCCAACTGCATGCTGGCGACCAAAATCAGCTTTATGAACGAAATGTCCAACCTGGCCGAAATGCTGGGGGCGGATATTGAGAAAGTACGCCAGGGTATCGGTTCAGACTCCCGTATCGGTTATCACTTTATCTATCCAGGCTGCGGCTACGGCGGCTCCTGTTTCCCGAAAGACGTTCAGGCGCTGATCCGCACTGCGGAACATATTGGCTACCAGCCAAAACTGTTGCAGGCCGTAGAGCAGGTTAACTACCAGCAGAAGTATAAGCTGACCAAATTTATCAAGCAGCATTTCGGTGATGACCTGAAAGGCAAAACTTTTGCGCTATGGGGCTTGGCATTCAAACCGAATACTGACGATATGCGCGAAGCCTCCAGCCGGGTGCTGATGGAGCAACTGTGGGAAGCGGGCGCTATCGTTCAGGCTTACGATCCTGAAGCGATGAATGAAGTGCAACGTATTTACGGTCAACGTGACGATCTGAAGCTGGTAGGGACCAAAGAAGCGGCGCTGCATGGGGCTGATGCGTTGGTTATCTGTACTGAGTGGCAGAATTTCCGTGCGCCGGACTTCGATGTGATTAAGGGTGCGCTGAAGCAGCCGGTGATCTTTGATGGTCGCAACCTGTTTGATCCAGAGCGTCTGGAAAGCCGAGGCTTCACTTATTATGCGATTGGTCGCGGTGCGTCCATTCAGCCGGTTATTTAAGGGTTAACTATGAAATTCCTGGTTACAGGCGCGGCAGGTTTTATTGGTTATCATACTGCTGAGCGTTTGTTGGCCGCCGGTCATCAGGTTGTCGGTATCGACAACCTGAATGATTATTACGATGTGGGCCTGAAAATGGCCCGTCTTGATCTGCTGGCGGATAAGCCAGCCTTCCAGTTTATTAAGCTGGATTTGGCCGATCGAGAGGGGATGGCGCAGTTATTCGCAGAGCACCAATTCCAGCGAGTGATCCATCTGGGCGCGCAAGCTGGCGTGCGCTATTCGCTAGAGAATCCGTTGGCGTATGCGGACTCGAATCTTATCGGGCATTTAAACGTGCTGGAAGGCTGCCGACACAATAAAGTTGAGCATCTGTTATATGCTTCTTCCAGCTCGGTATATGGTCTAAATCGAAAGCTGCCATTTGCGACTGAAGATTCGGTCGATCACCCGATATCATTGTATGCGGCGACCAAGAAAGCCAATGAGTTGATGTCGCACAGCTATTCTCACCTATATGGTCTCCCAACTACCGGCCTGCGTTTCTTTACCGTCTATGGCCCGTGGGGGCGTCCAGATATGGCGCTGTTCAAATTCACCAAGGCCATATTGGCGGGTGACAGTATCGATGTATATAACCACGGCGAGATGCACCGTGACTTTACCTACATCGACGATATTGCCGAGGCTATCGTCCGCTTACAGGCGGTTATTCCTCAGCCAAATGCTGACTGGACGGTAGAGCAGGGATCGCCGGCGACCAGTTCTGCCCCATACCATGTTTATAATATCGGCAATAGCAGCCCGGTGAAGCTGATGAAATATATCAGTGCACTGGAACAGGCGTTAGGGATTGAAGCGCGTAAAAATATGCTGCCTATGCAACCTGGCGACGTGTTAGATACCAGTGCCGATACCGCCGAGCTCTATCGCGTGATTGGATTTAAACCGGAAACCAGCGTTGAAGAAGGCGTGAAACGCTTTGTTGAATGGTATAAATCATTTTATAAAGCTCAGTAATTGAGCAGTGCGTTAATGCTATAAGGGGCTCAGGCCCCTTTTTTTATGCTTTGGAAAAATGAAGGGCTCTGCCGTTAGCTGGCGGATAAATGGGGCTGTCCATTAGGATAATTACGCAAAGCCCAGTGGGGGGCTCTAAGAAACCTGAAAATAAGCATAACAAAAAGGCTCCCAAGGGAGCCTTTTTAACATGTGACTGGAATGCTATTACAGCAGGAAATCGTCCAGAGATTTACCTTGCTCTTCGATAGCTTTCTTAATCACTGCTGGGGTACGGCCCTGGCCAGTCCAGGTTTTCAGTTCACCGTTTTCGTCTTTATATTGGTATTTAGCTGGACGTGCTGCACGTTTCGCTTTACCAGCGGCTTTAGTTGCAGCCATAGTTTGCAGCAGTTCATTTGGATCAATACCGTCAGCAATCAGCATTTCACGATATTGCTGCAGTTTACGGGTACGTTCTTCAACTTCTGCTTGAGCCTGGCTGTCTTCTTCGCGACGTTCGTTCACAACAACTTCCAGTTTTTCAAGCATCTCTTCCAGCGTTTCCAGGCTGCATTCTCTTGCCTGAGCGCGGAGAGTACGGATGTTGTTCAAAATCTTTAATGCTTCGCTCATTGTCCTAGTCTCAAATTATATTGGTGGGGGGCGTCTGGATAATAATAGAGTGCTCTTTTCTTTTCTGCAATAGCCAAATTGAAAGGAACGCTCAAATTTACCTTTTAAAAGACCTAACCAGAACTCTCTGGCTAATATAAGCGGGGGAGATAAGTATTACAACCTCCCTTTTTAAGTCAAATTTTCTACAGCAGCGCTATGTTTGCTGCGCCACAAAGGCATTCATGGCTAAGTTATAATTGTGTTTTATATCAATATAACTCTGAATTCTGTGGGTTAAATCACGAGTTTTAGTCTGCCAACACTGTAAACAATAGGGGTATATCAGTAAAGGTAACGTCAAGAACTGTACCCGGTCTGTTTTATGTCATTAAATACTCAGGCGCGGCGTCTGGAGGGGTTAATAGATTTAATCTTACGCGCTGGCACCTGTTGCAGGGCCGCTTCATGGCATTGGCATAACCATTAATGTTGGGCGCTAATCATTAGTAGTAATTAAATGTGATGACGGACAGAAACCATCCTGTAAATAGATGTAAAAGCGCTATGGTAGCAGAACGGAATGTTTCATTTGAAAGTCGACTATTCGTCTGGCCCGGATATTGATTAATCCCGAGGTGTAAGCCGGTTGTCGCCTTATGGTACACTTGGCTGCTGAATCAACCGCTGAATATTTCTTATACCATTGGAGTAGCGGGCCCATGGCTCAACTTTATTTTTATTACTCTGCTATGAATGCAGGGAAATCTACCGCGTTGTTGCAATCTTCATATAATTATCAAGAACGTGGTATGCGTACGCTGGTGTTTACCGCCGAAATAGATCACCGTTTTGGCGTGGGTAAGGTGAGCTCGCGGATCGGCCTGTCTTCCCAGGCACAGCTGTATAATAATGACTCTATGCTTTTTACGATGATTGCGCAGGAACATCAGCAGCAACCTGTGCACTGCGTTTTGCTTGATGAAAGCCAGTTCCTGACGAAACAGCAGGTCGAGCAATTGTGCGATGTTGTCGATCAGTTGGATATTCCGGTGCTGTGTTACGGTTTGCGTACCGACTTCCTGGGGGAACTGTTTATTGGCAGTCAATATCTGCTGGCCTGGGCAGACAAGTTGGTGGAGCTGAAAACCATTTGCCACTGCGGGCGCAAGGCGAATATGGTGCTGCGACTTGATGAGAGCGGGAAGGCGATGCATGCCGGTGAACAGGTGGTGATTGGCGGTAACGAAAGCTACGTCTCCGTCTGCCGCAAACATTACAAAGAAGCGATACAGGCATTGGAATAGCCTCCAGCGTGCAACAGAGAGCCTTGCAGCGCGTTTTGACGCTATTGCGTAGACACTACCGGATTGATGAATAATATCACTGACTAGTCCTGATATAGGTTGACACTTTTCAGCCGGATAACGCCCGATGAACCTCATCGGGCGTTTTATATTTTAG
>NZ_JBXALO010000021.1:0-13233 GCF_058799515.1 Serratia sp. GW822-FHT06D09 | reverse complement strand
TAAAATATAAAACGCCCGATGAGGTTCATCGGGCGTTATCCGGCTGAAAAGTGTCAACCTATATCAGGACTAGTCACGGTACTCGCAACATTGCTGAATTGGGTACCCGTGACTTACTGGCACCCATTAAAGCGGTGGAACTGTCTGGACGTCTTGAGGTGGCTTCTCGTCTCCAACAGCGTACTACGGCCATTATGCGTTATGCAGTGCAAAGCGGGCTGATTGATTACAACCCAGCGCAGGAGATGGCTGGAGCCGTCGCCTCTGGCAATCGACAACATCGCCCGGCGCTGGAATTAAAGCGTATCCCTGAGTTACTTGAGAAAATAGACGGCTATACCGGCAGGCCGCTAACCCGCTGGGCAACGGAACTGACTCTGCTTATCTTTATTCGCTCCAGTGAGCTGCGTTTTGCTCGCTGGTCAGAGATCGATTTTGAAACGTCAATGTGGACCATCCCGCCTGAGCGAGAGCCTATTCCCGGCGTGAAACATTCTCAGCGAGGATCAAAGATGCGTACACCTCATCTGGTGCCGCTTTCAAAGCAGGCGCTGGCGACCCTGAAGCAGATAAAACAGTTTTGTGGTGATAAGCATGAGCTGATTTTTATTGGCGATCACGATCCGCGTAAGCCAATGAGTGAAAACACCGTAAACAGTGCTCTGCGGGTGATGGGCTATGACACTAAAGTTGAGGTTTGCGGCCACGGCTTCCGTACAATGGCTTGTAGTTCATTGATTGAGTCAGGGCTATGGTCGAAGGATGCGGTGGAAAGGCAGATGAGCCATATGGAACGCAATTCGGTGAGGGCGGCGTATATCCATAAAGCGGAACATCTGGATGAGCGCAAGCTGATGTTGCAGTGGTGGGCTGATTTTCTGGATGCGAACAGGGAGAAGGGGGTTACGCCGTTTGACTATGCGAAGATCAACCGGGGTAATGGAGATTGAGTTGTTTGAAAGTGGACATTCGATCCTAAATTAAAAGCTGCTGACTTATCAAATGAGGAGTTGGTCGGTAGGGTCAAATAGCCGAGTTTTCACTGAGGCAACACTTTCCATTGGGCCTAAGCGGCAGGAATGCGCCATGTAAGCCTAAATCTAAAGTCACGATTACTGAGAAAACGGGAATGGGCTCTTGATTGGGCCCTATATCGTAATGAAAGTACAACAATTCGGCTACCATCAGGAGTGAAATGCTGTTCCTCAAGTTTTAATCTGATAACTACTTGAATATAAATGATTAGATTTCTTGCGTAAAATTGATAAATGTACTGGTGATGAAAGAAGCAATACCTTAATGTTATCGGTATAAAGGGGTTTGATTTCTTGTAAAGAGAGTATCAGTATGAATTTTAAGAAAAAACTCGAAGAGCATTTTAAGCAGTTCGAAGCATCCCCAGTGTTATTTGTTGGCTCCGGAGTGTCTCGTCGTTACCTTGGTGTGCCATGTTGGCAAGACCTTTTGAAGCATTTTGCTGAGGCGATTGGGGAAAATCATATAAAATTAAAAACAAAATCTAATGGTGATTTACCCGAATATGCACAATTATTGGTGTCGGCATACGCTGAGAAATGGTGGGATACTGAAGAAGGACAATTAGCATTAAGTGAAAAAGAACAGGAGAAAACTTTCATTAACGAACAGTCTCCTTTGAAATTGTCAATATCTAAATATATTGAGAATGCACATAAAAATATTATAGATAATGATGAGTTAAAACACGAAATTTCTCTTTTTGCGAAAGCAAATATTGATGGGGTTATTACCACAAACTGGGATGTTTTTCTAGAAAGCCTTTTCCCGAAATTTACAACCTTTATAGGTCAGGATGGATTGATTACTGGCAGGAGCCACGGTATTGCCGAAATATATAAAATACATGGTTGCTGCACTGAGCCTAACTCATTGATTTTAACATCAAGTGACTATGATAAATATAGAAAGAAAAACCCTTACCTATCATCTAAGTTATTAACTATGTTTATAGAGAGGCCTGTTATTTTCTTAGGCTACTCTTTAACAGATGAACATATAGCTGAAATCCTGGAAGATATAGTGAGTTGTTTCCCTGATGCCAGTTTGGATTTTTTACAGAATAAATTATTGTTCGTTGAATGGAAACCTGAACTTGGAGAGGCTGACATTAGTGACTCTGTTATTCATAAAAAAATACCAGTAAAATATGTTCAGGCACCATCTTATAAAGAAATATTTGAGGTGCTGAGTGAAACTAAAAAAAGGATTCCAGCACATTTATTTCGAATGATAAAAGATGAGCTTTATGAGTTAGTCTTAACTGATGATCCGAAAGGAAAATTATATGTGAGGGATTCAGAGAAAATTGAAGAAGGGGTCAGTACAACGGAGTTTGTTGTGGGATATGGTGCTATTTCGATGGTAAAAAAATCGGAATCGATGGCAGCTAAAGGATTGGTTGGACTGGAACGTGTAGATCTTATCCGGGAAGTTGTTTTTGAAAATGGACATTATGATTGGGAATGTGTTGTTAATGATGTTCTACCAAATATATGCAAAGGCAATGCGCGCATTCCTGTTTTTCACTTCTTAAATCACGCTAATTTAATTAATCACGATGGGAGTATAATTAATGAAACAGAACTCTCAGGTGGAGTACTATCACGATTAAAAATTACTCCAGTAAGTTTTCAATCCCAAGGATGGGATAAACGACGTTCTGAAACCGTTCCTGAAGTTAGAATTGGTGTAAATGAGTTATATCTTGCTTATGATTTCGGTTTCTTTTTAAGAATGATGCCATATATGGAACCGGGTTTAATCAAGCGTGATATAGAAGAACTTCTGAAAATTTTGAAAAAACATATTGATGAAGCAATGAGCGCCCAAACTTTGTCCAGTAATTTTTGTCGATTAGTCTGCGTGTACGATTATATAAAAAATAGCAATAGGATTTAAGAATAAGGTGTCGTATAAATTAACGACACCTATAATAAAAATTAATATATTTTTTCTTATAAATGATTAATTAATTTTTTGTTAATAGTATTAGACAGCAAAGTCAGTGAGATTTCATCACTATATTTGTCGTAAATTAATGTATTTAATTTATTATATATCATTTCAAATTTTCTCTGAATTGATATTTCCGGTATTGGTATAAGTAAATTCTTAAGCTTTTCGGCAGTCAAGTGGCTGAAAGTTACTTCTGAAACGAATTCAGAAAATGCATTTCCTTTAGCCATTGAATAAAAATACTCTTGCAAATATACAGATGTAAGGACATTATAGTCAGGACGCACTCTATGCAGAGCTTTCTGGTAGTAACAGTCTTGGATTTGATTATCCCAAATTGCACACCGGCCTATCTCACCTCCCTCGCAAACAAGTAGATCCCCCTGCTTGAGTTCAAATTTAGATAATTCTTTTTCATTGAAATCCATTTCAAGAAGATCGCTAACATCTATTTTTCTCCACCTGATGTTGGCATTTCTTAAATATTTTTTTGGCGATAATCCAGTTTTTGATTTTTTTGATAACATTTTCCCAAGCTGACAATCGGCGATCTCACCTAATTTTCTCAATTCCCAATTTTTTGGATTGCTAATGGGATCGCCAAACAGCTTAAGAAAATTAGCACGCAAAAAATCATCAGCTAATTTGATCGCCTGCTCACGTTTATGGAGGATGTTCTCAGCCTTATCAAGAGTAGCCGCAATTTCTTTTTGTTCGCATAATGATATTGCCTTTAACTGTTGTTCTTTAATTATCTTATCTGAAACTGCGGGATAATTAGCTCCTGTAGCTAGTTTAACTAAACTATTAACAAAAGCTTCTGATTTTACATAATGAAAAAGATATTTTGTATCAACTTTTAACTTATTAGGACGTAAAACGCAAAACCCTGTTGATGCAATTGCTCCATCCAATTCTTTAGGGATAATAGCAACGGTATTGAGATTCGGCCTAACAGTTGAAATGATGATATCACCAGCAAAAACCAGTTGCCTTGCTCTACTAGGTGCAGAGTCAGGTGTAATGTCTGAGACACTCTCTAATACTATTTTTTTCTGAAACCTATCTACAGAAGCAATATCTATATATTTCCAAGAACCATATTTATTATTTGGATTGATCTTTTCTACTTTTTCTACCAAATCTGAAATAGAAATCACAGCATTCCCTCCAGCTCATTCAGATCCGCCAGAATCTCATTTTCCAGATCTTTTAACCGTTTCAGTATCACTTTTGGATCTTCATATTCCTCCGCCTGATATACCACCTCTTTATAACGATTAATAGAGAGATCGTATTTCTGCGCCGCAATATCCTCTTTCGGTACTACAAACGCCGCCTGAGTGCGATCTTTAAAATCAACACCAGCATCAATCCCTTCCGGATATTGCTGCTTAAGCAACGAGGCTGATCTCTCGCCCATAAAATTATCAACCGGTAGCCCTCGCAAAATACGGTAATGCTTCCAGCTGGCTAATAAATGCGGCAAATCGTTGTATTTTATTGGGTTACGCTTGTCATCCAGGCTGTAGCCGTCGTTTTGTAGATCGTAGAACCAGACCTCATCCGTTTGGCCGCCTTTGGTAAAGATCAGGATCGCCGTCGCTACACCCGCGTAAGGTTTAAATACGCCGGAAGGCAGGTTGATCACCGCTTCCAGTTGGTTATCTTCCACCAGCGTTTTACGCAGCGACTGGTGCGCTTTGCTGGAACCAAACAATACGCCCTGCGGCACGATAGTGGCACTGCGCCCGCCCACTTTTAACATTTGCAGAATACGCGCCAGGAACAGCAGCTCGGTTTTCTTGGTTTTCACCATCGCTGACAGCGTAGAGTCGATATCTTCCTCATCCAGAGAACCAGTAAACGGCGGGTTCGCCAGAATCAGGTTGAATGCATTTTTACTGGCCTGCGGGAAGTTGGTACTAAAACTCTGGCTCATGGTGTCCTGATAATGAATATCCGGCTCTTCAACTCCGTGCATAATCAGGTTCATGGCGGCAATACGCAGCATGGTGGTATCAAAGTCGTAACCGTGGAACATGTTGTTATCCACATGGTCACGCCACGGCGTCAGAAGATCGCCGGTAAAGATTTTTTGCTCTTCTAATTCGCCGCGTTCGTTGGTGCCAATCTCGGTATGAATGGACTCCAGTGAACTGTATTTCTCCAGCAGGTACTCATAACTGGTTGCCAGAAAACCGCCCGTACCACAGGCCGGATCGCAGATCGTTTCACCACGTGCCGGGTTTGGCTCCATCATTTCAACCATTGTGCGGATAATGTGGCGTGGCGTGCGGAACTGACCGTTGATCCCGGCGGTGGTCAGCTTGCTTAACAGGTATTCGTAGAGATCGCCTTTGGTGTCGCCACGATCCAGCGGCAGGTTTTTGATCACCTCCACGGCTTTGGTCAGCAGTGACGGTTTAACAATCTCCAAGCGAGCATCTTTCATAAAGTTGCCCAGCAGCGTCACTTTCGTATCTTCAGCTTGCCCAAGCTGACGGAAATGCTGGAATACGCCGTCGCGCACAACTTCCATCATCTCGTCCGAGCCAAGGTTGCTATAGTGGCTGAAGCGGAACTCCTGCTGCTCAGGCGCAAAGCGTGGTTTAAAATCAACGCCTGCGATTCGCTTACGCTTCTCGTCCCGTTGTTCCTGGGTATCCAGCATCCTGGAGTACATCAGGTAGGTGATCTGTTCGATAACGGTCAGCGGGTTTGTGATACCACCCACCCAGAAATCTTCCCACAGCCCGTCGATTTTACTTTTTAAGTCACCGGTGATCATTGTTAACGTCTATACCCTGTTATAAATACAAAAGCCCCGCTGCCGGGGCTTGTCATGTGTTTATTATACCGTCGCTGCGTCGGTCACAACACCCAACTCTTCGACTATCTTTTGCAACCGGACGATCTGCTCTAGATCCGGGAATACGCCAGTAACGCCTTCGTTGTGGATATGCGTAAACGGCTGTTCAAAGAGTTGCCGCATTTCAATGGTGCCGTAATCGCGGATGTGGTTTTTCAGCAATGACAGGAAGCGCAGTTGCTGGCTGGTCAGGCTGTTGTCAGCGGCGAACTGGGCAAAGCGCACTTCAACTGCATCGCTGTCCATCCCGATAATGGTACGCAAAAGTTTATCCAGGCTTGCGGTTGCCTGCGGGTAGAACTCTTTTAGCGCCCGGATATCAACGTTGGGGTTTTGTATCAGCACCAGTTTTGCCAACTCATCCAGTTCGCCTTGTGTTACCGGCTCGCCGTTGCGGATTTTTTTCAGCACCTGGTTTTGCTGGAACAGCGGCTCCAGCGCTCCCTGAACCTGCTGGCGATAGAGTTTGAAATCAATCGAGCGGATGTTGGTTTTGCGGGTCTCCGTCTGGATTAGGTCGGCATCTTCGGTAATATCCACCTGTATCGAGCCAAATTTTGGCGTCGCATCTTTCTCCATCAGGTGCATTATACCGCGCAGATGAATGCGGATATCCTCCAGCTCTTCCAAGGTGGCCTGCTTCCACCAGCCCAAATCACGAAGTTGATTAATCCGTTGTCCCTGTTGCTGTACCTGAGTTAGATGCGGCGGCAGACGTTCCACTTTCTCGATGATGACCGGCCAGAGCACATCCAGCTCTTCCGGGTTGCTATAACGGGCAGTTTGCGCCGCCAGAATATCCATATCGAAACGCATGGCATCGCTTTGCCCGCGCACGTCCAGCCACTGCATCAGCGGGGCCAGGACAGATAGCAGATCCTGCTGTGTTTTCGGGGAAAGCTGGCGCAGCACTTTTACATCGCTGTACTGCGCTTTTTGCTGCCACTTTTCCTGCACGGCAATCGACTTTTCATCCAGCGCGTTGATCTGCTCGCGGAGCTGGTGAGCGACTAAATCCACCGCCTGTTTGTCGAACTTACGCTGCGCGGCAGCCCCCAGCATAACCCACGCTTCGAAGCGTTTTTGCGCCAGCGATTTTGTCGTTTTCACTTCGGCTTCTTCGGTATGCAGCTCGTGATACTCAAAATTGCCCCAGTGATCGAAGATACGGAATTTTTGCTTATCCAGCGGTTTGCCGTTGTCATCGTAGCCGTACAGCCCCGCACAGAGGCGCGTACCACGGCCAATCATCTGCCAGAACTTCACTTTTGATTTGACCGGCTTGGCAAAGACCAGATTCACAATTTCCGGAACATCAATACCGGTATCAAGCATGTCAACAGAGATAGCGATGGTCAGCTCTTTGTTGGTGCTTTCATCCAGCCCTTTAAAATCGTCAATCAGTTGCTCGGCGCGGGGATCGTAGTTGTCGATGACCTGGCAGAAGCGTCCGGCAAACTGCGGGTACATGTCGTCGAACAATTCATTCAACAGCAGCGCGTGTTTGTGGTTACGGGCGAAAATGATGGTTTTACCTGGCAGTTGGCCGTCCCGATCTTTCAGGCCATTTTCCATCAGGTTACGCAGGATATAGCGGTTGGTGTCTTTGTTATAAATTGCCTCATCCAGCGCCTTGCCATCAAATTCCAGCGTATTAGGATCGATACCCTGTTCTTCAAGTTCGCGGATTTGTTCGTCGCTTAATTTCTCCCGTTTGATGCCTTCGCGCAGGAATTCTGTGGTGTGCGTGACAACCTCATAGGGAACCAGATTGTTATCGGCGATGGCATCTTCCAGGCTGTAGTTGGCGGTAGGGATACGTCCTTCACAACCAAACAGGCCGAAAGTGGTTTTACTCACCATGTCGATCGGCGTGGCCGTCAGGCCAATCTGGAGGGCATCAAAATACTTAAACAGATCGCCGTAGACGTTGTAGATCGAGCGGTGGGATTCATCGGCGATGATCAGATCGAAATAACCGACATCGAAATGGTCCATGATTTTCATCATGCCGGGATAAGTGGCAATGTAGATCCTGGCATTCTGCCTGTCTGCTTTTTTCGATTTCCCGACCACATACAGCGGCTCATTGGTGAATTGATTGAAGGCATTCGCCGCCTGTTTGCGCAGCTCTTTACGGTCGCAAAGGAACAGAACGCGTTTTACCCAACGGGCATCAATCATCAGTTTGCTCAGTGCAATCGCTACACGGGTTTTACCAGTGCCGGTGGCCTGAACGATTAATGACTGACGATATTTATTGGTAAACCGTTCGCTGACGCGGGCAATGGTTTCAAGCTGATACAAACGTCCGGCAACGGCCTTACCTTCGTTGTCTTTTACGTGCGGCACACTGTTCAGTGGCAGACGGGTTTCTCGCTGCTGAATAAGATATTGCAGGCTTTCCTTGCTGTAGAAGCCAAATACCCGGCGCGGAGGATAACCATGAGTTTTATGGTCGTCCCACAGCCAGATATCGTAGCCGTTGGTGTAGAAGATGACCGGGCGTTGACCATATTCTTTCTCCAGCCAGTCCGCATACAGCCGGGCCTGAATTCGTCCTTGCTCGGCACTGACGCTGGTTTTTTTGGCCTCCACTACCGCAAGCGGTTTATGCGCCTCATCCCACAAGACGTAATCCGCATAACCGTCGCCGGTTGCAGTAGGTTGTTCTTTAACCGGGTGTTCCTGCGTAACCTGATCGGTATTCTTAAGTTCTTCACCTACATTCCAGTCAGCAGCAAGCAGGCGAGAATCAATCAGACGGCGGCGGGTTTCCGCTTCATCAATAGAGAGGATATCGGCAACATGCTGGTTACGCGCCCTGGCTTCATTCAGGCGCTGAGTGAGGTGTTCGGCCTTTTCCTGCTCCTGCTGTAATGCGCGTTGTAACGCTAGTTCGCGCTCACGGCTTTCATCTTGCGCCCTGATTGCATCTTCCAGACGTTTTTCATCTGCACGACCTGAAGATTGTGTTAACGGAGGAAGAGAAAATTTGGGGCAGTTGTCAACATTACCGTGGGCGTAGCGAACATACAGCCAGATCCCTAATAAATACGCTTCCTTAAGCAGCCAGTAGGTATCTTTGGCTTTGATACGTCCACCGTGCGCGGCGCGGTTGCCGTGGATACGCAGCGCATCCATTTTCATGATGATGGCTTCCGGCATCATGCTGGTAAACACATCGGCGTTCATTAAATCGTACAGATTCGCCTTGATGCCTTCAGGTAGCCGTTCCTGACGATATAACCAACGCACCATCAATTCGGTGTAGTTGCGCAGCTTCACCAGACAGCTTTCCGGATCGGAGTGAACATAGCGTTCCGCCATACACGCGAGTTCTGCCAGTTCCGGCCACTGGCTGCGCAACATTTCAAAATTGAGAGACTGCTCCATCAATCATCGCCTTATGTCATGGATACAACAGCATTTTGGAAAGAATATCACACTAATTTGGCTGACGAAGTGAGCCGGAAGGCATATGGTGGTTATCTTTGCTGGTTCATCCATCATCTATGATGATAACAATCAGCGAGATAACGTTGAATGAGAGGACATAGGGAATGCTCGAATTTGAATTTCGGGAATGGCTGGAGAGCCGAGGAGCTAAAACACAAGCGGGCCTCAACTCTCGTATTTATGCTGTCAAAACTATCGAAAAAAAACTCGCAGCGCTTGGTTCTCCTCATGCAGATCTGGATGCAGCCTACAAGGCGGACGGATTTACGCAATTGCGACAACGGATCAAAGAAATTCGCTGTGATGCTAAAGACAACGGCGATGAGTATCGGTTGTTAATGCCGGAATCAGAGCAACCGCTTAACCGATTGTCCAGCTGGAATAGCTGGCTCGGACAATATGGACGCTTCCTGAGCGGTGATGACTCTCAGGCCGACGAAATTCGGGATTATGTCCTTGAAAACTACATCACCCCAGCTAGAGATCGAGGTGATGCCAGTGTCACAGTGGTAGTTGGCCCTCTGAATACTGAAATGGGTCTCGACAAGGGATGGCCGAACATCTGTCAGGCTCTTGATGGTCAAAAATTTCAGGAACTAGCGGATGTTCCTCCTCCGGTGACGGAAGGGCCTAAAAAGAGCACAACCCGGAAATATACGTTCATACTTACGGAAGGAAGTGAACCGGTGGCCCAGAATAACATTACTCCGACTAACCTTATTTTTTACGGTCCTCCTGGTACCGGAAAAACCTTTCATACGGCGAGGGAAGCTGTAGCGCTCTGCGATGGCAAAGACGCCTATCCGAACTCAAAAGATGGGCGTGCAGCCCTGATGGCTCGCTATAACGAACTGATGGCAGAAAAGAGGATCTCTTTCGTCACATTCCACCAGAGCTATGACTACGAAACCTTCGTTGAGGGCCTTCGTCCAGAAATCGGTGAAGATGAGTCGTCATCTGCAGGATTCAGACTCATGCCCACGCCGGGGCTCTTCAGGGAAATTTGCGCCCTTGCCGATCAGGCCAGAACACAACCCCGTGCACAGACGAATGCCTCAGCACTGCAACTGTCCCAAAAACGCTTTTGGAAAATGGGGCAAGGGACAATTGGCACAGAAGACGATGTGTATGAAGATGCCCGCGACAACGGGTATATTGCTCTGGGTTGGGGTGGGAGCATAGACTGGAGCGCGGATAGATTTTCATCGTTCAAGGCGATTCATGATGAATGGATCAAGCAAAATCCGGAGAACAAGACGCCAAGTAACTGGACGCAAACCCATCCCTTCCGTTGCGAAATGAAGCCTGGCGATATCGTGATAGTCCCTTACGGTAACACTGCGTTCCGCGCTATCGCTGAGATCACGGGTGATTACTATTTCGTTCCTGAAGCCGAAGGTTACTATGCCCATCGCCGCCCTGTGCGCTGGCTACTGACTCTCGATGAACCACTGCCACTCGATACCATTATCGATGGTAACTTCACTATGCGGACGCTCTATTCGATTGCCACCAATCGAGTGAATATCCCGGCGCTAGGCAGACTGCTCTCGAGTACAGAAGACCCAGATAATAGTTCTGATGTTAAAGGGCAACCAGAGCAGTTCGTCCTCATTATTGATGAGATCAACCGGGCAAATATCTCGAAAGTGTTCGGTGAACTGATTACGTTAATTGAGCCGGATAAACGTCTGGGAATGCCTGATGCACTCACAGTAACTCTGCCTTATTCGAAAAAGAAAGATTTTGGCATCCCCGCCAACCTTCATATCATAGGCACAATGAATACCGCCGATCGATCCATCGCCTTGCTCGACACTGCATTAAGGCGGCGATTCAACTTTCGGGAAATGGCTCCCGACTCGACTCTGCTAAGTGAAGTCGAAGGGATCGATCTCAAAGCCGTTCTTACCACCATTAACCAGCGAATTGAATATCTTATAGGCCGGGAATATCGCATTGGACACGCTTTCTTTATCAATTGTGAATCCAGGGCACAAGTTGAAGATGCTGTGCGTAATAAGGTCATACCGCTGTTACAAGAGTATTTCTTTGAGGACTGGAGCCGAATCGCGGCAGTGTTGGGAGATGGTTTTATGCAGGAAGAGCAGATCTTACCGCCGCCAGGAATAGAGGGTGAACCGTTATCAAGCTGGTCGGTACGTGCACCGTTCAAAAATGACGCCTTTGATCGACTGGTAGGCAAAGCCAGAACGTTTAATGCCACCGCTCTCGAGGTGGCTGTTGAATCGAAAGAATGACGCACCTCACGGTTCGCGAATGGGGCGCTGTTTGTGTGAGCACGGAAAGCAGCATAAATGCTCCTCATGCTTTTACCCGGCCTCAGGCTAACGCGTTGCTTGCGGCGGCGCGCGAGCATCCGCTGGCAAATCAGCACGGTACAAATATCTTAATCGATCGCCATAACAAAATTATTGCCGGGCAAATGGTTGGGATCATTGCCGCTCCGGGATGTAGCCTTGAGATCCTGCCCAAATTCGACGACGAGACGACAGAACCGGACGGCACAATCCGCAATCGCCTGATACGTATGCTTGATGTCGCCCTCAGCCTTAAACTCGGCAATGGACAGGCTGCAACAATGGCGAGACAAGCTGAAAACTTGCTAGAGATACTTATCCGCTTGTTCGCCGAGCGACTCTTATCTGAAGTACATCGGGGATTACCGCGTGCATATTTGGCACAGGAAGACGATTTGCCCTCATTGCGCGGAAGGCTCAATATCAAACGACAATTCACTACGCTTGCTGTCCGCCCCGACCGTCTCGCCTGTCATTACGACGAACTGTCGGCTGATACAGCTCTACTTCGAATTATGAAGGCGAGTGTAGTTCTGCTTTATCATTATGCCCGAGCTGCTGATACGCTCCGCCGTCTGAATGAATTGCGCATCCTGCTGGCGGGGGTTAGCGACGTCCCCTTGAGTCACCTGCCGTGGTCACAGGTGCGTATCGACCGAACTAATCATCGCTGGGAAGCCCTCTACAATCTGGCGCGCCTCCTCCTGAGACGCGACTGGCAAGCTACGCACCACGATAAACGAGCGCAGAACGGGATTACACTGCTTTTCCCGATGAACGACCTTTTCGAGGCATATATAGCGGCACTGGCGAAGCGTGCTGTACGCGGTACAGAATGGACGGTTCGTGCACAGGCAGGCAGATTATACTGTCTGATCGAGGACGGAAAAGAAGGCAAACAGCGCTTCCAAACCCGGCCGGATCTGCTTATCGAGCGGGACCATCAGACTGTTATGATCATAGACACTAAATGGAAGCGTATTGGGCGTCATCACGAAGATGCCAGGCATGGCGTATCGCAGGCTGATGTCTACCAGATGATGGCCTATGCCCGGCTTTATCACTGCCAACAAGTTATGCTTCTCTATCCACATCATGCAGGCCTGGGAACTCAACCTCTGAATGCAGGCTACAGGATTTTAGCGGGCGAAGGACGATTACAGGTGGCGAGTGTGGATCTGATACTCGATGAAGATAAGATTATCGGGCAGTTAATTCACCTTATTTCCATCAACACAGAGAGAAGAAAAGGTGGGATTGACGCACCTTGAGACCTGGCACTCTCAATAAATCTCAACCACGGTTTTGGCTTAAACTTACGAGATCACTTAAATGTGGCCCAACATCCAGTGGCATATCTTCAATACTGTAGATCCCTCTGCCACATGGAATGCACACCTTCTCCCCCTGGTAGTGTTGTCCGCACCAGACGCAGTACCAGGACAGCACTGTCACGGGAGTTGTCAGTTCCCCAATGGAATTACGCAGCTTTCTGAGCCTGGCCTCTGCTTGTAGTGGCACAGTAAATTTGGCCACCTGATTAAAGGTGATATCCTCACCTCAACACAAAACAGGTGACTTAATGAA
>NZ_JBXALO010000020.1:0-25770 GCF_058799515.1 Serratia sp. GW822-FHT06D09 | reverse complement strand
TTAGCCGCCGTAGCTTGCTATCTCGAGGTGGCGTATAATACGCTTTCCTCTTTCAGAGTCAACCCCTAAATTTCAGGGTTTTTTCTCTTCGAACCCCGGAGACTCTGTGAAGTTGTTCACATGTTCCGTGTCGATGGAGGCGCATTATAGGGATCCGAGTTTTTTGCACAACCCCTTTTTTGATCTTTTCTTTCCGTTTGCGCACTTTTCAGCCCTTTCGGGCGGATCTTGCGCGATCAGCGCCATTTTCCTTAAGATCCGTAGCTTCAGTTGGTTGTAATTCCACCGCCAACGTCTAGTATTGCCGGTAAATATGATCCCGACGTGAGGCTATTACCATGTCCGATGCAGTGCGTTCTTATCTTCATTACTCTCCAAAACTGGGTCAACGCGTAATGATCGACCCTTCCAGCGTGGTGATCGGCAACGTTGAGCTGGCCGATGACGTCAGTATCTGGCCGCTGGTTGCCATCCGCGGCGATGTCAACGCGGTAAAGATCGGTCCGCGCAGTAATATTCAGGATGGCAGCGTGCTGCACGTGACTCATAAGTCCGAACATAACCCAGAAGGTTACCCGCTGTTGATCGGGGAAGACGTGACCGTAGGCCACAAAGCCATGCTGCACGGTTGCGCCATAGGCAACCGGGTATTGGTAGGGATGGGATCGATCCTGCTGGATGGTGCAGTAATAGAAGATGATGTGATGATTGGTGCCGGCAGCCTGGTGGCTCCGGGTAAACGTCTGGCGAGCGGTTATCTTTATATGGGAAGTCCGGCACGTCAGATTAGGCCATTGACTGCAGCTGAGTTGGAAGGGCTGCTCTACTCTTCTACTAACTATGTACGTTGGAAAGACGAATATTTGTCTGAAGACATCTGACAAGCGCCCGTTCCCTGGCAAGAGAACGGGCACAAGGTTATGCCGCCAACTCGTGACGCAGTTGGCGCAGTACTGGCTCTATCTCCGGCATCACGCCGTGCCACAACAGGAACGCATGCGCGGCCTGCCC
Organism: Serratia sp. GW822-FHT06D09; assembly: GCF_058799515.1. NCBI lineage: Bacteria > Pseudomonadati > Pseudomonadota > Gammaproteobacteria > Enterobacterales > Yersiniaceae > Serratia > Serratia sp. GW822-FHT06D09. Next base: position 24,759 of record NZ_JBXALO010000020.1, on the reverse strand, counting down.
CACCAGCATCCCTAATCCGTCAGCATATTCTGTAGCACCCTGTTGCTGTGCCCAGGTCAGAAACGGCGTTAACCCCTGCTGATAAAACATGTCATAACAGCGCGTGTTGCCAGTGATAGTGCCAACCGGCAATGCCGGGATCTCGCCGCTGATCCCGGACGCCGTAGCGTTGATCACTAAATCAAACTGTTGTTGATCGAGTTGATCCAGAGGCAAGGCGGTGATTTCACCGAGATGCTGAAAACTTTCTGCCAGCATTTGCGCACGACTGAAAGTGCGGTTGGTGATCGTCATCTCACAACCAAAAGACAACAGCGGCAAGATCACGCCCCGTGCTGCGCCCCCCGCCCCCACCAGCAAAATGCGATCCTTTGGTTTGATCAGCCCTTGGCGTTCCAGATCGGTCAGCAGGCCGATCCCGTCCGTATTGTCACCCAGCAACCCACCGTCCGGCAGCACCTTGAGCGTATTGACCGCTCCGGCCAACGAGGCACGCTCGCTCAATTCAGACGCAGCCTCGTAGGCATGCTCTTTAAAAGGTACCGTGACGTTCGCCCCCTGACCACCAGCGTGAATGAACGCTTGCAGCGCCTTTTCGAAACCGTCCAGCGGTGCCAACACCGTACCATAGGGATGTTCTATGCCAGTTTGAGCGGCAAACAACGCATGAATGCGCGGTGATTTACTGTGGCTGATAGGATTACCGAATACTGCAAACTTCTCCATTCACATTACCTCTAGCCTTGACGGATCTGTTCGCCGCTCAGGGCATCTCTGATTTCTGAAGGATTAAGGCGGCCACCAACGCTGCCGGCTAACACCGGGAAAGCGACGCCAAACTGCTTCTGCACTTCCTCGGCGCTGCGGCAAGGCTCTTGCCCGCTGAGGTTGGCGCTGGTCGAGACCAGCGGTTTCCCGAATCCTCGGCAAAGCTGCTGAACCAGTGGATGATCGCTGACACGTACCGCCAGAGAGTTGAAACGGCCGGTCAACAAGCGCGACGTTTCCGGACGAGCAGGTATCACCCAGGTGACCGGACCGGGCCAACTGGCAAAAATGGCAGCCCGCTGCCGCTCGCTGAGTGCACTGTCATCTATATAAGGTGCTAACTGCGCATAATCGGCAGCGATCAGGATCAGTCCCTTTTCCCAAGGCCGCTGTTTGAGGGCCAGCAATGCATTTACCGCTTGTTCACTGTCAGGATCGCACCCTAAGCCAAATACGGCTTCTGTAGGGTAAGCGATAACCTGCTGAAGATGCAGCGCGTCAATAATGGGTGTAAAGAGAGGAGTGGTATCTGAGTTCATGGCGTCATTATTCTGTGGTTGCTACGGGTTTTCCGCAAAGCTTACTGGCACAGCAAAGGACTGGGCCTTTTGCCGAACGCTTTTCCATCAGCAGCGGGTAGTGGCAGTACTCGCACTCACCGGCGACGGGTTTAAAATTGAGGACAAACTGACATTCAGGGTAGCGATCGCAGGCGTGGAAAACCTTACCATAGCGTGATTTACGCTGCAGCAGTTTGCCCTGACCACACTGCGGGCAACTGATACTGGTTTCGTCCGGTTTATCGATGACCTCGGTGTGATCGCACTCCGGATAGTTGCTGCAACCGATAAACATACCATAACGGCCCTGGCGCAATGCCAGCGTCGCCTGGCATTTGGGGCATTCCTGCCCGTCCAACATCTTGACGATGTGCCCATCGGCCTGCGCTTTTAGCGGTCGAATATGTTGGCACTCAGGATAACGGGAACAGCCGAGAAAAGGGCCGTGGCGACCACTGCGGATCACCAATTCGGCCCCACATTCCGGACAGGGTTCATTTTGCCTGGCGGCAAAAATCGCGGCTTTTGTCATAACTTCTTCTATAGATGTTATCGGCTCAGTGCAGATAACCTTCGTTTACTTCAAACAACAGTTCTTCCATTTGCTGATAGGCGCTTTCATACCCAGGGATATTAAACAGCACCATCAGCACTACCCATTTCAGATCTTCGAGATCGAATTCCGTATTATCCAAAGCCATAACACGATCGATAACCATTTCACGGGTTTCGAGGTTCAATACCTGAATCTGCTCCAGGAACAGGAGGAAACCACGGCAACTGGCATCCAAACGCACGCCTTCTTCTTCGGTGTAAATCCGCATGGCCAGCGGATCGGCATCCATAAAATACGGCGCATTTTCGCCTTCCTGCAGGTCAGCGAGTTTTTCAAGCCAATTCAACGCGTTGTAGATATCATCCCGATCAAACCCCGCCTGAGCGAGATCATCAGTCAGTTGATCCTGATCGACGCGCATCTCTGGTTCATTGTGGATATAAGTTTCAAACAAGTACATCAGTACGTCGAACATGGCCTGCCCTCCTTATTCGGACATAGCCGCCGGGTACAGCTGCGATCCACCCTGCTAACTCCAGATCGAGTAATTTGATTACTACCTCTGGCACAGGTTGGCCGGCACGTTCAGCGACGACGTCAACAGGTGTCACCTCATCTCCTACGTTAGCCAACACATCGGCAAATGGCAATTCAACTTCGGCTTCTGACGCACAAATAGTTGTATTTTCGTTCAACGACAGCCAATGCAGGCCGCTTCCCAGCTGTTCCGCGATCTCTTTCGGCCCGGTAACCAGATAAGCACCCTGTTGGATCAGCCAGTGTGTACCCTCACTCATTGGGTTACCCAGCGCACCGGGTAAAGCGAAAACCTCACGTCCCTGATCAAGCGCACAGCGGGCAGTAATCAGCGTCCCGCTGCGCAGAGAGGCTTCAACTACCACCACGCCCAGACTTAACCCACTGATGATGCGGTTACGGCGTGGGAAATGGTCCGGCATCGGCAAATCGGTGACCAAATATTCTGAGAGCAAAGCCCCGCCACTATCAGCGATCTCTTCGGCCAGACGGCGATGTCGGCGCGGATAGATATTGGCCAGGCCACTGCCCAGAACGGCCACCGTATGTCCTCCTGCCGCAAGTGCTGCGCGATGGCAGACGCTATCAATGCCAAGAGCCAACCCGCTGGTGATGGTAAACCCACAGTGAACCAGACCGGTGGTAAAGTAATTGCCCCAGTGCTCACCGTAGTGGCTAAACTGGCGGCTGCCGACCATGGCGATTTGCGGCTGCTGCACCGCTTCCGGGTTACCTTTGACCAGCAGCAGCAAAGGGGCATCGTCGATATGAAGCAACCGCTCTGGATAGCCGCTCTCACCGTAGATCCACAGAAAATGGTCTGGCTGTTCCAGCCAGGCAAGCGTGGCAGCCAGATAACGCGGATCCGCCTGGCGAAACTGCGCCTGCTGTCGGGTATTCAGCCCCAGTTCATGCAGCAAGCGGGAAGGTTCTCCACCGGCCCAGATCAACTGCCGTATTATCTGGCTGGCCTGCGCTGTGCCAAGCCCAGTGACTCCGCGCATCCGTAAGCCGATTTCCTGTGCCTGCATCGCCTGTTCCCTCGCAAAAAATGGTGGTATTACCAATTCGAGCAATTGGTGCGCAATGCTGTCAATCAGGCCGGGAAATGTCTAGAATAGAAGCTAAACCTCGTTTATCACTCGGATACAGATCTCAAGATATATGTCAGTATTGCAGGTATTACATTACCCAGACGACCGGCTGCGCAAAGTTGCGGCCCCGGTAAAAGAAGTCAATGCGAATATCCAGCGCATCGTGGATGATATGTTTGAAACCATGTACGCAGAGGAAGGCATTGGCCTGGCTGCGACACAGGTGGATATCCATCAGCGCATTATCGTCATTGACGTTTCTGAAAACCGCGATCAGCGCCTGGTGCTGATCAACCCGGAGCTGCTGGAAAAAAGCGGCGAAACCGGGATCGAGGAAGGTTGCCTTTCCATTCCTGAGCAGCGTGCTTTAGTTCCGCGCGCCGCTAACGTGAAAATCAGAGCGCTGGATCGCGACGGCAAGCCTTTTGAGCTGGAAGCCGACGATCTGCTGGCCATCTGTATTCAGCACGAGATGGATCACCTGGTTGGCAAACTGTTCGTCGATTACCTGTCGCCACTCAAGCGCCAGCGTATCCGCCAGAAACTGGAAAAACTGGCCAAGTTTAACGCGCGCGCCTAACCGATCAGGAAATCAACGTGTCTGACTCTTTACGGATTATTTTCGCCGGAACTCCAGACTTCGCAGCGCGTCACCTTGACGCGCTGTTGTCATCTGGGCACCAGATTGTCGGGGTTTTCACCCAGCCTGACCGCCCCGCCGGCCGCGGTAACAAGCTGACGCCAAGCCCGGTCAAGGTTTTGGCCGAGCAGCATCAATTACCGGTATTTCAGCCAAAATCACTGCGCCCGGAAGAAAACCAGCACCTGGTGGCCGATCTCAACGCCGATGTGATGGTCGTCGTGGCTTATGGGCTGATCTTGCCGAAAGCGGTGCTGGATATGCCGCGACTTGGCTGCATCAACGTCCACGGTTCCCTGCTGCCACGCTGGCGTGGCGCCGCGCCGATCCAGCGTTCACTCTGGGCCGGCGATAACGAAACTGGCGTCACCATCATGCAAATGGACGTAGGTCTTGACACCGGCGATATGATGTACAAAATCGCCTGCCCGATTGAAGCCGATGACACCAGTGCCAGTCTGTATGACAAACTGGCGCAGCTCGGCCCGCAGGGCATGTTGACCACGCTGCAGCAAATGGCTGAAGGTTCTGCCAAACGTGAAGTGCAGGATGAGTCGCTGGTCACCTACGCCGAGAAGCTGAGCAAAGAAGAAGCTCGCCTCGACTGGAGCTTGTCAGCCGTGCAGCTAGAACGCTGCATCCGCGCCTTTAACCCGTGGCCAGTCAGCTATTTCACCATTGACGATCAGCCGGTAAAAGTGTGGCAAGCCACGGTGTTGGAACAAAACGCCAATGCGGAACCCGGCACCATCGTTCATGCCGACAAACACGGCATCCAGGTTGCTACCGCCGAGGGTATCCTTAACCTGACTCAGCTGCAGCCCGCGGGCAAAAAACCCATGTCGGCACAGGATCTGCTGAACTCACGTCGTGAATGGTTTACACCGGGTAACCGGTTATAAGCCGCCCTCACTGCCCGGCCGATAATCGCCGGGCTGTTTCTTTCTTAATGCCGATCGCTACCCGCTTTAGCCTATGAAAAACAACTACAATCTCCGAAGCATCGCAGCCAAAGCCATCGGCCAGGTGCTGGATCAGGGCCAGTCTCTCAGTACTGTCTTGCCGCCACTGCAAAAATCCATTTCTGACAAAGACCGCGCTCTGCTGCAGGAGTTATGCTTCGGCACCCTGCGCGTGCTGCCACAGTTGGAATGGTGTATTCAGCAATTGATGGCCAAGCCAATGACCGGCAAACAGCGCACGCTGCACTATCTGCTGATGGTCGGCCTCTACCAACTGCTGTATACCCGCATCCCAGCTCATGCAGTGCTGGCGGAAACGGTAGAAGGCGCCGTCGCGCTGAAACGGCCGCAGCTTAAAGGGCTAATCAACGGTGTATTGCGCCAGTTCCAACGACAGCAGGAAGAGTTGCTGCAACGCGCCGCCAATAATGACAGCCGCTATCTGCATCCAAGCTGGCTTTTGAAACGTATCCAGCAAGCCTACCCCGCGCAGTGGGAACAAATCGTCGATGCCAATAATCAGAAGCCCCCGATGTGGCTGCGTGTCAGCCGACTTCATCACACCCGTGAAGATTATTTGCAGCTGATGGCGCAGGCGGGTATTGCAGCCGAACCCCATACCGAATATCGCGATGCAATACGCCTGCTGGCGCCATGCGCCGTTACCGACCTGCCGGGATTTGCCGACGGCTGGGTTACCGTGCAGGATGCTTCCGCTCAGGGTTGTGTCGATCTGCTGGATCCGCAAGACGGAGAACAGATCCTCGATCTGTGTGCGGCTCCCGGCGGCAAAACCACGCATATTCTGGAAGCTGCGCCCAAAGCTCATGTCATGGCGGTCGATATCGATGAGCAACGCCTGAGTCGAGTCAAAGAAAACCTGCAACGCCTGCGTTTACACGCCGAGGTCAAGCAAGGCGATGGACGTACACCGCAAGACTGGTGTGGTGATAAGCAATTCGATCGCATTTTGCTGGATGCACCGTGCTCTGCCACGGGTGTGATCCGCCGTCATCCGGATATCAAATGGTTGCGTCGCGATAGTGACATCGCTGAACTGGCTACGCTGCAGGCCGAGATTATCGAAGCCATTTGGCCACATCTCAAAAAGGGCGGTGTGATGGTATACGCTACCTGCTCAATTTTGCCGGCAGAGAACGCGGAGCAGATTACCGCCTTCCTCCAGCGCCATCCCGAAGCCCGTCTGGTTGAAACCGGCGATGAACAGCAGCCTGGCCGACAGAATCTTCCCCATCCGGAGGATGGAGATGGCTTCTTTTACGCTAAGCTGATTAAAATGTAGTTAGTCAGTATTCAGGGCGCGGCTGTTGCGCCCTTTCAGAAAACCTTCAGCGGTTTCAGTGTGAAGCAGAGAAGCGAATGAAAATAATTATTCTTGGTGCCGGTCAGGTTGGTGGAACACTGGCGGAAAACCTGGTGGGCGAAAACAACGACATTACCGTCGTGGATACCGACTCTGGCCGTCTGCGTCAGCTGCAGGATAAGTTCGACCTGCGAGTTGTTCAGGGCTACGGTTCCCATCCACGCGTACTGCGAGAAGCAGGCGCAGAAGATGCCGACATGCTGGTTGCGGTCACTAACTCTGACGAAACCAACATGATTGCCTGTCAGATTGCCTATTCGCTGTTTAATACGCCGAACCGAATCGCCCGTATCCGCGCGCCTGAATATATCCGCGAATCAGAGAAACTGTTTCAACCTGAAGCGGTGCCCATCGACCATTTGATCTCGCCTGAACAGCTGGTTATCGATTACATCTATAAATTAATTGAATACCCTGGAGCATTACAGGTGGTGAACTTTGCAGAAGGCAAAGTCAGCATCGCTGCAGTAAAAGCCTATTACGGCGGCCCGTTGGTGGGTAATGCCCTGTCTTCTATGCGTGAGCATATGCCGCATATCGATACCCGCGTTGCCGCTATATTCCGTCAGGATCGGCCGATCCGCCCACAGGGCTCTACAATTATCGAAGCCGGAGACGAAGTGTTCTTTGTTGCGGCTTCACAGCATATCCGTGCGGTAATGAGTGAGCTACAACGGCTGGAAAAACCTTATAAACGCATCATGATTGTCGGCGGCGGTAACGTCGGTGCTGGCCTGGCGCAGCGCTTGGAGAAATCCTACAACGTGAAGCTGATCGAACGTAATCAGCAACGCGCCACGGAGCTGGCCGAACAGCTGCATGACACCATCGTGTTCTATGGCGATGCCTCTGACCAGGAGTTATTGGCGGAAGAACATGTTGATCAGGTAGATGTTTTTATCGCTATCACCAATGATGACGAAGCCAACATCATGTCTGCCATGCTCGCCAAACGTATGGGTGCCAAAAAGGTGATGGTGTTAATTCAGCGTCGTGCCTACGTTGACCTGGTGCAGGGCAGCGTCATCGACATTGCCATTTCCCCTCAGCAAGCCACGATCTCAGCGTTGCTGGGCCACGTACGTAAAGCAGATATCGTCAGTGTTTCATCGCTACGGCGCGGCGTGGCAGAGGCCATTGAAGCTATTGCACACGGTGACGAGAGCACCTCAAAAGTAGTTGGGCGTATCGTTGAAGATATTAAATTACCGCCGGGCACGACCATTGGCGCCATTGTCCGCGGTGATGACGTAATTATCGCCAACGGCAGCAGCAAAATCGAACAGGGCGATCACGTCATTATGTTTATTACCGATAAAAAGTTCGTTCCTGACGTTGAACGTTTGTTCCAACCAAGTCCGTTCTTCCTGTAGAACGAATTAATTGTCCCATGGTCTATAATCAGGTTGATATTCGTTGCCGTGGGTAAGAAGAGATAAAAACTTTTCTCTGCTTATTGTGGCAAAGGGAAATTGCTTTGTTAAACTTGAGTTATTAATTCTGCAAGGGGTGCGTTCTATGAGTATGATGAAAGAGTTTCGTGAGTTTGCCATGCGTGGCAACGTGGTTGATTTGGCAGTCGGTGTGATTATCGGTGCAGCATTCGGCAAGATCGTATCGTCTTTCGTTGCAGATATCATCATGCCACCGCTGGGTTTACTGATCGGCGGCGTTGACTTCAAACAGTTCCACCTGGTGTTACGCGAAGCTCAGGGCGCAGTGCCTGCAGTAGTGATGAACTACGGTTCATTCATTCAAACCGTTTTTGATTTTGTTATTGTTGCCTTTGCTATTTTCCTGGCAATTAAGTTAATGAACAAAGTACGTCGCAAACAGGAAGAAGCGCCAGCCGCACCACCTGTGCCAACTGCAGAAGAGAAGCTTCTGACTGAAATTCGCGATTTACTCAGTCATCAGCAGCAACCAAAACTGTAAATCAGTTAATCCTGCGCTAATAAAAAGCCATCTAAATCAGATGGCTTTTTTAATGCCTTAAAACCAGAAGGCCAGTGGTAAATTATCATTTGATAGTTTGCCACTGGCCTCCCAATTACCGCCTTTTGCGTGTTTGTCTTTACGCCGGTAGCTGCCTTTCCCTTTGGTATTTTTCTCTACCCGTTGGCGAAATAGTGGATCATGCAACAGTGCCTCAATGGCATTGTCCTGGATCTTACCTTTAGTATGTCGGTATTGAGTCATGGTAATTCACCTTATTTGTCTATGGTTATAAAACGAGAAGATAATACTGCCAGCAGTATAAAAATTAAAGGGCCAGCAAGCCTGTCAGGCACCTTTTTTCACTTTTTCATCGCTGGCGCCCTGTTCCAGCGCTTCCAGAATCGAGCAATAGTTGCTGGTATGCGCGCTTCCGCAGCAGGCATCACTAAGGCGCTTTAGCGACTCACGCATCCGCGTTAATTCCTTAAGCTTGTTCTCGACTTCGCTCAGACGCGCATCGACGATCGACTTCGATTCCTGACAGGTATGATGCTCAGGATCGACACGGATCGACAGCAGTTCAGCAATGGTTTCCAGCGTAAAACCGAGCTGCTTGGCATAACGGATAAAGCGCAACCGCTGCAGGTCTTGATCGCTGTACAAGCGATAGCCCCCTTCGGTACGAATGTTATGATCCATCATTCCCTGCTTCTCGTAATAACGCACGGTATCCGGCGTCACATCGGCAAGTTTTGCCAGTTGCCCTATCTTAAACATCACTCTTCCTCCGGCAAAAATTTGCTGCTCAATGCTCTCTGATATTCACCGTGTAAAAAATCTGTGCTCATTCCAGCCTGACGAAGACGATGTTCCAACAGGGCCATCCGCTTGCCAAGTTCGGCATAGTCTGGATGTTCGCTATCAATTCCCTGTAGCAAACGGGCAATGTTCAAAGCCTCTTTACGATCTTCGAGCTCAGCAGGTAGATAGCCAGCATTTTTTAGCAGGCGAAAACCTGTTCGCAATTCAGCGGGCACGGCACTGTCATCATCCAACTCTAGAGGCTGCCCCTGGCCGGGCAAGTTATCTAACTCACCTTTCGCCTGCGCATCAAGAATATGGCGCTCCGCCCACTGATCAAGTAGCCACATAACATACTCTCTCAACTGACTAATGAATAGCGTTAGCATAGCGGATAGGGAGGGGGATCTTAAGCCTGGCGGGGAAAGAACGCACGTTTGGCTGATTATGGACGTAAAAAAACCGGGCAAGCCCGGTTTTTTTACGCGTCTACAGATTACTCTGCAGTTGCTACTTCTGCTTGAGACTCAGCACGATCAACCAGCTCGATGTATGCCATCGGCGCGTTGTCGCCTGCGCGGAAGCCACACTTCAGAATGCGAGTGTAACCACCGGCACGGCTCGCGAAACGCGGGCCCAGCTCGTTAAACAGTTTTGCCACGATCTCGTTATCACGAGTACGGGCGAATGCCAGACGACGATTAGCTACGCTGTCGGTCTTGGCAAGAGTAATCAGCGGCTCAACAACGCGACGCAGCTCTTTCGCTTTTGGCAAGGTCGTCTTGATGATCTCATGACGAACCAAAGAGCCGGCCATGTTACGGAACATAGCCTGGCGATGGCTGCTGTTACGGTTCAGTTGACGACCACTCTTACGATGGCGCATGACCTTATCCTTCTCAGTAAAACCTTAACCTGTGATCCGGTTACTCGTCAGCAATGCTTGCCGGTGGCCAATTTTCCAGGCGCATGCCCAGAGAAAGTCCACGGGAGGCCAGCACGTCTTTAATCTCAGTAAGAGATTTTTTACCCAGGTTCGGCGTTTTCAGCAACTCAACCTCGGTACGCTGTACCAGATCACCGATGTAGTGGATAGCTTCTGCCTTAAGGCAGTTAGCAGAGCGGACAGTCAATTCCAGATCGTCAACAGGGCGCAGCAGGATCGGATCGAACTCTGGTTTTTCTTCTTTAACTTCCGGTTGACGTACATCACGCAAGTCAACGAAGGCTTCAAGTTGTTCGGCCAGGATGGTTGCCGCACGGCGGATCGCCTCTTCAGGATCGATCGTGCCATTGGTTTCCATTTCGATTACCAGCTTGTCCAGGTCAGTACGCTGTTCTACACGCGCTGCTTCAACATTGTAGGCAATACGCTCTACAGGGCTATAGCATGCGTCAACCAACAGACGACCGATCGGGCGCTCATCTTCTTCCGAATGAATTCGGGCAGAAGCCGGCACATAACCACGACCACGTTGAACTTTGATACGCATGCTGATAGCAGCGTTTTCATCGGTCAGGTGGCAGATCACGTGCTGAGGCTTGACGATTTCGACATCACCATCATGGGTAATGTCGGCAGCGGTCACAGGGCCAATGCCAGATTTATTCAGGGTAAGAATAACTTCATCTTTGCCTTGAACTCTCACCGCCAGCCCTTTCAGGTTGAGCAGGATCTCCAGGATATCTTCCTGTACGCCTTCTTTGGTGCTGTACTCGTGCAGTACACCATCAATCTCAACCTCGGTCACCGCGCAACCCGGCATAGATGAAAGCAGAATACGGCGCAGTGCGTTGCCAAGAGTATGGCCAAAGCCACGCTCTAAAGGCTCAAGGGTCACCTTGGCGTGCGTCGAACTGACTTGCTCGATATCTACCAGGCGCGGTTTTAGAAACTCTGTCACAGAACCCTGCATTGTGTCCTCTCTTTGGTACTAAGCCTTACTTGGAGTAAAGCTCGACGATCAGGTGTTCGTTAATGTCCGCAGACAGATCGGTACGTTCAGGCATACGCTTGAACACGCCTTCCATCTTAGCAGCATCAACTTCAAGCCAAGTCGGCTTTTCACGCTGCTCAGCCAGCTCCAGAGAAGCTTTAACACGAGATTGCTTTTTAGCTTTCTCGCGGATGCTGACTACGTCATTCGGAGATACCTGATAAGAAGCGATGTTAACAACGCGACCATTTACCATAATTGCTTTGTGGCTAACCAACTGACGTGACTCTGCACGAGTAGCGCCGAAGCCCATACGGTAAACAACGTTGTCCAGACGACCTTCCAGCAGTTGCAACAGGTTTGCACCGGTGTTGCCCTTCAGGCGTGCTGCTTCTTTGTAATAGTTACGGAATTGACGCTCCAGAACACCGTACATACGGCGAACTTTTTGCTTCTCACGTAACTGTACACCATAGTCAGACAGACGCGGTTTACGCGCACCGTGTTGACCAGGCGGTTGCTCAATTTTACACTTGGTATCGATCGCGCGAACGCCAGACTTCAGGAACAAGTCTGTGCCCTCACGGCGGCTAAGCTTGAGCTTAGGACCCAAATATCTTGCCATTTTCTTTCTCCAACTAACCTAAAAGCAGCGTTATACGCGACGCTTTTTCGGCGGACGACAACCGTTGTGAGGGATAGGAGTCACATCAGTAATGTTAGTGATGCGGAAACCTGCGGCGTTCAGTGCACGAATAGTTGATTCGCGACCCGGACCCGGTCCCTTAACCATAACTTCCAGGTTCTTGATACCGTATTCTTTTACTGCGTCAGCACAACGCTCGGCTGCAACCTGAGCTGCAAACGGAGTTGACTTACGAGAACCACGGAAACCAGAACCACCGGCAGTTGCCCAACCCAATGCGTTACCCTGACGATCGGTAATAGTCACAATGGTGTTGTTGAAAGAAGCATGGACATGAGCCACGCCGTCAGAGACTTGCTTTCTTACACGCTTACGTGTACGAACAGGTGCCTTTGCCATTATTCAATCACCCTGATTATTTCTTGATCGGTTTACGCGGACCCTTACGGGTACGTGCGTTGGTCTTCGTACGCTGACCGCGAACTGGCAGACCACGACGATGACGCAAACCACGGTATGTACCAAGATCCATCAGACGCTTGATGCTCAGGGTAACTTCACGACGCAAATCACCTTCTACAGTGAATTTGGCGACTGCTTCACGCAGCTGTTCAATTTGCTCTTCAGACAGCTCACTGATCTTAACATGTTCAGCAATACCCGTAGCTGCACAGATAGACTGTGAGCGGGTTTTACCGATTCCGAAGATCGACGTTAAGGCGATTACGGTATGTTTATGATCAGGAATGTTAATGCCTGCTATACGGGCCACTATGCACTCCTACTATTTTATACGGCAACACCATTCTGAAAAGCCCGTTTTCAGGATACTCAAATAATGTTGCAGCTACATACAAAAGATTGGCTGGCTAATCTAGCCAGCTCAACCCAACTTTGCAAGAAAAATATGCGAGATAATCAGCCTTGACGCTGTTTATGCTTCGGCTCGGCGCTGCAAATCACACGAACGACACCGTTACGCTTAACGATTTTGCAGTTACGACATAATTTCTTGACGGAAGCACGAACTTTCATTTTTACTCTCCGTAACTTCTCAAACGCACCTGATTAGCGGTTATAGCCTTTCAGGTTTGCTTTCTTCAATGCAGACTCGTACTGACTTGACATCATCAGAGTTTGCACTTGAGCCATAAAGTCCATGATGACGACAACCACGATCAGTAGCGAGGTACCACCAAAGTAGAATGGTACTTTCATTGCATCACGCATGAACTCCGGGATCAGGCAGATGAAAGTAATGTACATCGCGCCCACCAGGGTTAAACGCGTCATTACTTTATCGATGTACTTCGCCGTTTGCTCTCCCGGACGAATTCCTGGTACGAAGGCACCGGACTTCTTCAGGTTATCTGCTGTCTCACGCGGGTTGAAAACCAACGCCGTGTAAAAGAAACAGAAGAAGATGATTGCAGACGCATAGAGTAACACATAAAGCGGTTGCCCTGGCTGCAAATACAGCGAAATCGTTGTCAGCCAGTTCCAACCGGTACCGCCCCCAAACCATGATGCAATCGTGGCCGGGAACAGAATAATGCTGGAAGCGAAGATTGCCGGGATTACCCCTGCCATGTTCACTTTCAACGGTAAGTGTGTGCTCTGTGCTGCATAAACACGACGACCTTGTTGACGTTTCGCATAGTTAACGACGATACGACGTTGACCACGTTCTATGAAAACAACGAAGAAGGTTACTGCAAACACTAATACTGCAACCAACAGCAACAGGAGGAAGTGCAGGTCGCCTTGCCGGGCTTGCTCAATAGTATGGGCCACTGCCGGCGGAAGTCCCGCTACAATACCTGCAAAGATAATGATCGAAATACCGTTGCCGATACCGCGCTCAGTAATCTGTTCGCCCAGCCACATCAGGAACATTGTCCCGGTAACCAGACTCACTACAGCAGTAAAGTAGAATGCAAAGCCTGGGTTTAAAACCAGACCCTGCATACCAGGCATATTCGGCAGACCGGTAGCAATACCGATCGACTGGAATATGGCCAACACCAGCGTACCGTAGCGGGTGTACTGGCTAATCTTGCGACGGCCAGCCTCCCCTTCTTTCTTGATTTCTGCTAACGCTGGATGAACCACCGTTAACAGCTGGATAATGATCGATGCCGAAATATACGGCATGATCCCCAGAGCAAAGATAGAAGCACGGCTGAGGGCACCACCAGAGAACATGTTAAACATTTCAATGATAGTGCCTCTCTGCTGCTCAAGCAATTTGGCAAGCACAGTGGCATCGATACCAGGAATCGGAATAAAAGAGCCGATACGGAAGACAATCAGCGCGCCGATGACAAACAAAAGTCTGCGCTTCAGCTCGCCGAGCCCGCCTTTAGCACTTTGAAAATCTAATCCTGGTTGCTTAGCCATCTGCTACTTATTCCTCAATTTTACCGCCAGCAGCTTCGATAGCAGCACGAGCGCCTTTGGTGACACGCAGACCACGCAGGGTAACCGGACGAGCGATTTCGCCAGAAAGCATAACTTTCGCGAATTCGATCTGGGTACCAACAACGTTAGCGGCTTTCAGCGTGTTCAGGTCGATTACGTCGCCTTCAACAAGAGCCAGTTCAGACAGACGAACTTCTGCCGTGATCATAGCTTTGCGCGAGGTGAAGCCGAATTTCGGCAAACGACGATATAAAGGCATCTGACCACCTTCAAAACCACGACGTACGCCACCGCCAGAACGTGAGTTCTGACCTTTGTGACCACGACCAGCGGTTTTACCCAGGCCAGAACCAATACCACGACCTACACGCTTCGGCGCATGCTTGGCACCTTCAGCCGGAGACAGAGTATTTAAACGCATCTGTTACTCCTCAACTTTAACCATGTAGGAAACCAGGTTGATCATACCGCGTACAGCAGGAGTATCCTCGCGCTCTACGGTGTGACCAATACGACGCAGACCCAGACCGAGCAGTGTAGCTTTATGCTTCGGCAGACGGCCAATGGAGCTGCGAACTTGTGTTACTTTGATAGTCTTAGCCATGGTCAATTACCCCAGAATGTCTGCAACGGATTTACCACGCTTGGCAGCGACCATTTCAGGGGACTTCATATTTGCCAAAGCATCAATAGTTGCACGAACCACGTTGATCGGGTTGGTGGAACCATAAGCTTTAGCCAATACGTTGTGCACCCCAGCGACTTCCAGGACGGCGCGCATTGCACCACCGGCAATAATACCGGTACCTTCGGAAGCCGGCTGCATGAACACACGGGAACCCGTATGAGCACCTTTAACAGGGTGCTGCAGGGTGCCGCTGTTCAGCGCGACATTCATCATGTTGCGACGGGCTTTTTCCATCGCTTTCTGGATCGCTGCCGGAACTTCGCGTGCTTTGCCGTAGCCAAAACCAACGCGACCGTTACCATCACCAACTACTGTCAGTGCGGTAAAGCTGAAAATACGGCCACCTTTTACGGTTTTAGATACGCGGTTTACCGCGATCAGCTTTTCCTGCAGTTCGCCAGCTTGTTTTTCGATGTGAGCCATCTTAAACCTCTTCCTTAGAACTGAAGGCCAGCTTCACGGGCAGCATCTGCCAGTGCCTGGACTCGACCATGATATTGGAAACCGGAACGGTCAAAGGAAACTTTAGAGATCCCTTTTTCCAACGCGCGCTCAGCCAGAGTTTTACCTACGGCAGCTGCTGCGTCTTTGTTACCGGAATACTTCAGTTGCTCAGTGATAGCTTTTTCTAAAGTAGAAGCGGCTACCAGTACTTCAGAACCATTTGGAGCAATTACCTGTGCGTAAATGTGACGCGGGGTACGATGTACCACCAGGCGGGTTGCACCCAGTTCTTTGAGCTTACGGCGTGCGCGGGTCGCACGACGGATACGAGCAGATTTCTTATCCATAGTGTTACCTTACTTCTTCTTAGCCTCTTTGGTACGCACGACTTCGTCGGCGTAACGGACACCCTTGCCTTTGTAAGGCTCAGGACGGCGGTAGGCACGCAGATCTGCAGCAACCTGGCCAATAACTTGTTTATCAGCGCCTTTCAGCACGATTTCAGTTTGGCTTGGGCATTCAGCAGTAATACCTGCTGGCAGCTGGTGATCGACTGGGTGAGAGAAGCCTAAGGCTAAATTCACCACGTTGCCTTTAACAGCAGCACGATAACCAACACCTACCAGTTGAAGCTTCTTGGTGAAGCCTTCGGTAACACCAACTACCATTGCGTTCAGCAGAGCGCGCGTAGTACCCGCTTGGGCCCAGGCGTTAGCAAAACCTTCGCGCGGAGCGAAAGTCAGTGCGTTAGCTTCTTGCTTCACTTCAACGGCGTCGTGGACAGTACGAGTCAGCTCGCCGTTCTTACCCTTAATCGAAATAACCTGACCGTTGAGTTTTACCTCTACGCCGGCAGGAATGACGACGGGTGCTTTTGCAACACGAGACATTCTTTCCTCCCGAATTAAGCTACGTAGCAGATAATCTCGCCACCAAGACCTGCTTGGCGAGCTGCACGATCGGTCATAACACCTTTAGAGGTAGAAACAACAGCGATACCCAAACCGGCCATAACTTTTGGCAGCTCATCTTTTTTCTTATAGATGCGCAGACCTGGACGGCTGATTCGCTGAATGCTTTCTACCACTGCCTTGCCCTGGAAGTACTTCAGTACCAGTTCCAGAACAGGCTTGGCGTCGCCTTCGATTTTGAAATCTTCAATAAAACCTTCTTCCTTCAGCAGGTTGGCAATTGCCACTTTCAGCTTGGAGGAAGGCATGGTGACCGCAACTTTGTTCGCGGCTTGACCGTTACGGATACGGGTCAGCATATCCGCGATCGGATCTTGCATGCTCATCTGTCTTTACTCCCGTGATTCAATTGGTAATTACCAGCTAGCCTTTTTCAAGCCAGGTACTTCACCGCGCATAGCGGCTTCACGTAACTTGATACGGCTCAACCCGAATTTGCCCACATAACCATGTGGACGGCCAGTTTGGCGGCAGCGCTTACGCTGACGAGACGGGCTGGAATCACGCGGCAGAGTTTGCAGCTTGAGAACAGCATCCCAACGTTCTTCGTCGGACGAGTTCACACCAGAAATGATAGCTTTCAGTTCCTCGCGTTTTGCGCGGTACTTTTCAGCCAGTTTCACGCGAACGACTTCGCGTGCTTTCATTGATTGCTTAGCCATCAGTAACCCTGCCTTACTTACGGAACGGGAAGTTAAAAGCAGCCAACAGCGCGCGGCCTTCATCATCAGATTTCGCAGTAGTGGTAATGGTAATATCCAAGCCACGAACGCGATCGACTTTGTCGTAGTCGATTTCTGGGAAGATGATTTGCTCACGCACACCCATGCTGTAGTTACCACGGCCATCGAATGACTTAGCGGACAAGCCACGGAAGTCACGGATACGTGGAACAGCAATGGAAATCAGACGCTCAAAGAACTCCCACATGCGCTCGCCACGCAGAGTTACTTTACAGCCGATCGGATAGCCCTGGCGGATTTTGAAGCCTGCAACAGATTTGCGGGCTTTGGTGATGAACGGTTTTTGACCGGAGATTGCTGCCAGATCAGCTGCTGCGTTATCCAGCAGTTTCTTGTCAGCGATCGCTTCACCAACACCCATATTCAGGGTGATCTTCTCGACCCGAGGGACTTGCATGACAGAAGCGTAGCTAAACTCAGTCATGAGTTTTTTAACTACTTCGTCTTTGTAGTAATCATGCAGTTTCGCCATCGTATTACTCCAAATTACTTGATAGTTTCGCTGTTAGACTTGAAGAAACGGACTTTTTTGCCGTCTTCGAATCTAAAGCCTACACGGTCAGCCTTACCGGTAGCCGTGTTGAAGAGAGCAATGTTAGAAACCTGAATTGCAGCTTCTTTTTCAACAATGCCACCTGGTTGGTTCAGGGCCGGAACCGGCTTCTGATGTTTCTTAACCAGGTTGATACCTTCAACAATGACCTTGCCAGCAGACAGGACATTTTTTACTTTACCGCGTTTACCTTTGTCTTTCCCGGTAAGCACGATAACTTCGTCATCACGACGGATTTTCGCTGCCATGGTTCGCTCCTTAGAGTACTTCTGGTGCCAGAGAGATAATTTTCATGAACTTCTCATTACGCAGTTCACGAGTTACCGGCCCAAAAATACGCGTACCGATAGGTTGCTCGCTGTTATTGTTCAAAATAACGCATGCATTACCATCGAAGCGAATGACAGAACCGTCCGGGCGACGTACACCCTTCTTGGTGCGCACCACTACCGCCTTCAGCACATCGCCTTTCTTCACCTTACCGCGAGGAATTGCTTCCTTGATGGTAATTTTGATGACGTCGCCGATGCCTGCGTAGCGACGGTGCGAGCCACCTAGAACCTTGATACACATTACGCGACGTGCACCGGAGTTGTCGGCCACGTTCAGCATAGTCTGTTCTTGGATCATGTTAGTGCTCCGCTAATGTCAACTACAACTTTAGGACCTATTACTAGGTCGTTGAAAAGCCCCATAACCGAGGGCGCAGCATTATAACACCGCTTCCAGAGTATGGGTAGAAAAAATAAACGGCTCATTTTCTGAGCCGTTTATTAAGTTAGAGCCAGCTACTCTATTACAGAATCGCTTTCTCTACAACGCGAACCAACGTCCAAGACTTAGTCTTAGACAGTGGACGGCATTCGCGGATTTCTACCACGTCACCGATACCACATTCGTTGTTCTCGTCATGTACGTGCAGCTTGGTCGTACGCTTGATGAATTTCCCGTAGATCGGGTGCTTCACCGTGCGCTCGATAGCAACAACCATGGATTTCTCCATTTTGTCACTAACAACACGACCCTGCAGAGTACGGATAATATCAGTCATTTACACACCCGCCTTTTCAGTCAGTAAAGTCTTAACGCGTGCGACATTACGACGCACTTGTTTCAACAGGTGAGTTTGTTGCAGCTGGCCACTTGCCGCCTGCATGCGCAAGTTAAATTGCTCACGCAGCAGGTTGAGCAGCTCAGTGTTCAGCTCTTCAACGCTTTTTTCACGCAGCTCTTGTGCTTTCATTACATCACCGTCTTAGTTACAAAGGTGGTTTTGATCGGCAATTTAGCTGCAGCCAGCTTGAATGCCTCACGGGCGACCTCTTCTGGTACACCGTCCATTTCGTACAGGACTTTCCCAGGTTGGATCAGGGCAACCCAATACTCCACGTTACCCTTACCTTTACCCATACGCACTTCGAGCGGCTTCTCGGTAATTGGTTTGTCCGGGAATACACGGATCCAAATTTTACCTTGACGCTTAACTGCACGAGTCATTGCACGACGAGCTGCTTCGATTTGACGAGCAGTCAGACGGCCACGGCCAACAGCTTTCAGACCGAAAGTGCCGAAGCTAACATCCGTACCCTGCGCCAGACCACGGTTGCGGCCTTTGTGCATCTTACGGAATTTTGTACGCTTTGGTTGTAACATCAGCGACTCTCCTTACTTGCGGCCTTTACGCTGCTGCTTTTTAGGTTGAGCAGCCGGTTCCGGTTGTTCAACTGCAGCCATACCACCCAGGATCTCACCTTTGAAGATCCATACCTTAACGCCGATTACACCATAAGTGGTGTGCGCTTCAGATGTGTTGTAATCGATATCCGCACGCAGTGTGTGCAACGGAACACGACCTTCACGGTACCATTCGGTACGCGCGATTTCAGCACCGCCAAGACGGCCGCTTACTTCAACTTTGATACCTTTAGCGCCAAGACGCATTGCGTTCTGTACAGCACGCTTCATAGCACGACGGAACATAACGCGACGTTCCAACTGTGAAGTGATGCTGTCAGCAACCAATTTAGCGTCAAGTTCCGGTTTACGGACTTCGGCGATGTTAATTTGCGCAGGAACGCCAGCGATATCCGCTACGACCTTACGCAGTTTTTCGACATCTTCGCCTTTCTTGCCGATAACGATGCCTGGACGAGCAGTGTGAATAGTCACACGGATGCTCTTCGCAGGACGCTCGATAACGATGCGAGAAACGGAAGCTTTCGCCAGTTCCTTAATCAGGAATTGACGAACTTTAAAGTCGCTGTCCAGGTTGTCAGCGAATTCTTTGGTATTCGCATACCAAGTAGAGTTCCAAGGTTTGACAATACCCAGGCGAATACCATTAGGATGTACTTTCTGACCCATTGCTAGTCTCCAGAGTCTCAGCGATCGGACACAACCACAGTAATGTGGCTGGTGCGCTTCAGGATGCGATCTGCACGACCTTTTGCACGCGGCATAATGCGCTTCATGCTTGGGCCTTCGTCTACGAAGATTTTCGTGACTTTCAGATCATCGATGTCAGCGCCATCGTTGTGTTCTGCGTTAGCAATGGCAGACTCCAGCACTTTCTTAACCAGACCAGCAGCTTTCTTGTTGGTGTAGGTCAGAGTTTCCAGAGCTTGCGACACTTTCTTACCGCGGATCAGGTCTGCAACAAGGCGAACCTTCTGAGCAGAAGAACGAGCGTGGCGATGTTTAGCGATAGTTTCCATCTCTTCCTCCTACCTTAGCGCTTTTTAGCTTTTTTATCAGCCGCATGGCCGCGATAAGTACGAGTCGGCGCGAATTCACCCAGTTTGTGACCGACCATTTCATCGGAAACGAACACTGGTACGTGCTGACGACCATTATGGACAGCGATGGTCAAACCGATCATGTTAGGAAAGATCGTTGAACGACGGGACCAAGTGCGCAAAGGCTTCTTGTCACCGCTTTCCACCGCTTTCTCTACCTTCTTCAGCAAGTGCAGGTCAATAAAAGGACCTTTCTTGAGAGAACGTGGCATGGCTTATCCTCTAATTATTTTTTGCTACGGCGACGTACGATGAACTTATCAGTACGCTTGTTGCTACGGGTCTTCTTACCTTTGGTCTGAACGCCCCACGGGGTTACCGGGTGCTTACCAAAGTTACGACCTTCACCACCACCGTGCGGGTGATCTACCGGGTTCATCGCCGTACCGCGAACGGTAGGACGAACACCACGCCAACGTGCAGCACCTGCTTTACCCAGAACGCGAAGCATATGTTCAGCGTTACCGACTTCACCCAGGGTGGCGCGGCAATCAACTGGAACTTTACGCATTTCGCCTGAGCGCAGACGCAGAGTTACGTAGGAACCATCACGTGCAACGATCTGAACGTAGGCACCAGCAGAACGAGCCATCTGGCCGCCTTTACCTGGTTTCATTTCTACGTTGTGAACCGTTGAACCCACTGGGATGTTGCGCATTGGCAGGGTGTTACCTACCTTGATTGCAGCATCAACGCCAGATTGGATCTGGTCACCAGCTTTCAGGCCTTTCGGCGCCAGGATGTAACGGCGTTCGCCGTCTTTGTACAGAACCAGCGCGATGTTCGCGGAACGGTTCGGATCGTACTCCAGACGCTCAACCACTGCAGCCACACCGTCTTTGTTGCGTTTGAAGTCAACCAGACGATAATGTTGCTTGTGGCCACCACCGATATGACGGGTGGTGATACGGCCATTGTTGTTACGACCACCGCTTTTGCTCAGTTTCTCAAGCAGCGGGGCATAAGGTTTACCCTTGTGCAGCTCAGGGTTAACCACTTTAACAACGTGGCGACGACCCGGAGATGTAGGTTTACATTTAACAATTGCCATTGTTCTTACTCCTCCGACTTACTCTGCGCCGCCGATGAAGTCCAGGTTCTGGCCTTCTTTCAGGGTGACGTAAGCTTTTTTCCAGTCGCTACGACGACCAACACGCTGACCGTGACGTTTCACTTTCCCTTTAACTACCAGGGTGTTCACGTCTTCGACTTCGACTTCAAACAGTTTCTGCACTGCAGCTTTGATTTCTGCTTTGGTCGCGTCTTTGGCAACTTTGAGTACGATGGTGTTGCTTTTTTCCATCGCAGCGGATGCTTTTTCAGATACGTGCGGTGCACGCAGCACTTTCAGCAAACGTTCTTCACGGATCATGCCAGCATCTCCTCAACTTGCTTCACAGCATCAGCAGTCATAACCACTTTGTCGAAGGCGATCAGGCTAACCGGGTCGATACCTGCTACATCGCGCACGTCAACCTTGTACAGGTTGCGAGCAGCCAGGAACAGATTCTCATCCAGTTCACCGGTCACGATCAGCACATCTTCCAGAGCCATATCTTTCAGTTTCTGTGCCAGCAGCTTAGTTTTAGGCGCTTCTACAGAGAACTTCTCGACAACGATCAGACGATCTTGACGTACCAGTTCGGACAGGATGCTTTTCAGCGCGCCGCGGTACATCTTTTTGTTTACTTTCTGACTGTGGTCCTGAGGCTTAGCAGCAAAGGTCACGCCACCTGAACGCCAGATCGGGCTCTTTACAGAACCTGAACGCGCACGGCCGGTACCTTTCTGGCGCCACGGTTTTTTACCGGAACCAGTCACTTCAGCGCGGGTCTTCTGAGCACGGGTACCTTGACGGGCACCTGCTGCATAAGCAACAACAACCTGGTGTACCAGCGCTTCGTTGAAATCACGACCGAAGGTAGTTTCGGAAACAGTCAGCGCGCTTTGCGCGTCTTTCAATACTAATTCCATTGCTATCCCCTTACGCCTTCACAGCTGGTTTAACGATCAGGTTGCCACCGGTTGCGCCCGGTACAGCACCCTTAACCAGCAGCAGGTTGCGCTCAGCGTCAACACGTACTACGTCCAGGCTTTGAACGGTTACACGCTCGTCACCCAGGTGGCCAGCCATTTTCTTGCCTTTGAACACTTTGCCCGGAGTCTGGTTCTGACCGATAGAACCCGGAACGCGGTGAGACAAGGAGTTACCGTGGGTAGCGTCTTGGGTACGGAAGTTCCAGCGCTTAACTGTGCCAGCAAAACCTTTACCTTTAGAAGTACCGGTAACATCGACTTTTTTAACTTCAGCGAAGATTTCTACGCTGATGTTTTGACCTGCAGTGAACTCTTCACCTTCTGCAAGGCGGAATTCCCACAGACCACGGCCAGCTTCAACGCCAGCTTTAGCGAAATGGCCCGCTTCCGGTTTGGTCACACGGTTAGCTTTTTTGCTACCAGTGGTAACCTGAACGGCACGGTACCCGTCGTTTTCCAGGTCTTTAACCTGAGTCACGCGGTTCGCTTCAATTTCAATCACGGTTACTGGGATAGAAACGCCATCTTCAGTGAAGATACGAGTCATGCCCACTTTTTTACCGACTAAACCAATCATTGTTTCAACCTCTCAATCGCTCAATGACCTGATTAACCCAGGCTGATCTGCACGTCTACACCGGCAGCCAGATCCAGACGCATCAGAGCATCAACGGTTTTCTCGGTTGGCTCAACGATGTCAACCAGACGCTTGTGAGTGCGAATCTCGTACTGATCACGCGCGTCTTTGTTAACGTGCGGAGAGATCAGAACGGTAAAGCGCTCTTTGCGAGTTGGCAGCGGGATCGGACCACGGACTTGCGCACCAGTGCGCTTTGCAGTCTCGACGATTTCCGCGGTTGATTGATCGATAAGACGATGATCAAACGCTTTCAGGCGGATACGGATTCTTTGGTTCTGCATGAGACCAGAGCTCCAATTATTTATAAACGTAAATAATTACTCCTCACACCCATTTCGATTGATGGGGGAGTGTAATCGTCAACATATAACCCCCATATCGGGAGTATTGTTCGAAGAGCAGAAAGTCCTGCCTATCGACTGATTCGCTAAAATCAGGCTTACCAAGATTAGGTAAGCCCGCGCATTATACGCAAAACAGAGCGAGAAGCAAGGCACAGATGGAAATATGCTCAGGATATCGACATTTTTTACCGGCGGGTAACTAACGGGTGAAAACCGAGGGGGAAATTCGTCGGGATTAGGGCAAGGCTTTGTCGCTGCTCCCCTGCCCTGCCGGAGAAACTCATGCCGGCAGGAGAACATCGTTGTAAAAGGTATTTACTGCCTACAACTGAGCTTGGGCATAGTTCTGGATACCCAGACGCGCGATCAAATCCAGTTCGGTTTCCAGCCAGTCGATATGTTCTTCTTCGTCGGCCAGAATTTCTATCATCAGGTCACGGCTGACATAGTCATGGATAGAATCAGCATAGGCGATGCCTTCACGCAGATTCTTGGCGCCATCCAATTCCAGGGCCAGGTCCGAACGCAACATTTCTTCGATATCTTCGCCAATGTTCAGCTTGCCGAGATCCTGCAAATTCGGAAGGCCTTCCAGAAACAGGATACGCTCGATATAGCGATCGGCATGCTTCATTTCATCGATCGACTCGTGGTATTCCTTTTCATTGAGGCGTGTTAGCCCCCAGTTCTTGAACATTCGGGCGTGCAGGAAATATTGATTGATGGCAACCAGCTCGTTACCGAGCAGTTTGTTGAGATGAGCAATGATCTTTTTATCGCCTTTCATAGGTAAATCCTCCTGGCCAGTTCTAAAAGTGTAGAAGCTGTAAGCCAAGAGTCAAAAAATAACCTTACCTTTAGTTAGGCAACTTCATGCATTGGGATAATGGTTCCGCTTTCCTCCACCATAATCTGTCTTGCCTGACGAATGCACTTTCCGCAATCGGTACCAATCGGCACAAGTTCACGCAGTTGTTTCATGGTATGCGGGTTGTGCTGACGCACGGCTTTACGGATCGCTTTGTCAGTCACGGCATTACACAGACATACGTACATAAGAGACTCACTTCTTAACCAATTCTGTAAGTCTAAATAGGAATGCTTTTTATTTCAATTAAGATTTGACCAAATTGCATAAAAAAAGGGCACCGAAGTGCCCTCTTTTGTGTCGAAAAATTATTCGCGATTAAGCGATAACTTTAGCAACAACACCAGCGCCAACAGTACGGCCGCCTTCACGGATTGCGAAACGCAGGCCGTCGTCCATCGCGATTGGGTGGATCAGGGTAACAACCATGTT
>NZ_JBXALO010000019.1:0-30873 GCF_058799515.1 Serratia sp. GW822-FHT06D09 | reverse complement strand
AACATGGTTGTTACCCTGATCCACCCAATCGCGATGGACGACGGCCTGCGTTTCGCAATCCGTGAAGGCGGCCGTACCGTTGGCGCTGGTGTTGTTGCCAAAGTTATCGCTTAATCGCTGATAACGTTTGACGCGACACGCGGTAAAAGGGCATCATTTGATGCCCTTTTTCTACGCTGTGAACTAGAACCTATCTCATCAGCGATTTTGCAGTCATAATCATTGGTGAGATGGGCTCTTAAAGCCGTATTGACTGAGATACGTCATAGCGTAAAACACCGAAATGCTGCCGAGCGGCATTTGATCGGTTTGGTTTGTCTTGCTGTGCGAGGCAAAGTTGTCTGTTCTGAATTCATTGTGACAGGTTGGTTTATGAGTGCGAATACCGAGGCTCAAGGGAGCGGGCGCGGCCTGGAAACGGCTAAGTGGCTGATCGTCGCCGTTCTGTTGGTTGTAGCGATTGTCGGTAACTATTACTACCGTGATTTCAGCCTGCCATTACGTGCGCTGGCTGTTGTAGTGGTTATCGCTGTTGCTGGCGCTGTAGCGCTGATGACCACCAAAGGCAAGGCCACCGTTGCGTTTGCACGCGAAGCGCGCACTGAAGTGC
The DNA here is from genome assembly GCF_058799515.1 of Serratia sp. GW822-FHT06D09. NCBI lineage: Bacteria > Pseudomonadati > Pseudomonadota > Gammaproteobacteria > Enterobacterales > Yersiniaceae > Serratia > Serratia sp. GW822-FHT06D09. The sequence continues at coordinate 30,263 of NZ_JBXALO010000019.1, read as the reverse complement.
GCAAGGTGATCTGGCCAACTCGTCAGGAAACGCTACACACCACGTTGATCGTTGCCGCGGTAACTGCCGTGATGTCGCTGATTCTGTGGGGCCTGGACGGTATTCTGGTCCGTCTGGTATCGTTTATTACTGGCCTGAGGTTCTAAAATGTCTGAAGCTCCAAAAAAACGTTGGTACGTCGTTCAGGCGTTTTCCGGTTTTGAAGGTCGCGTAGCGCAATCGCTGCGTGAGCACATCAAACTGCACGATATGGAAGAACTGTTCGGCGAAGTGATGGTACCTACGGAAGAAGTTGTTGAGATCCGTGGTGGCCAACGTCGTAAAAGTGAACGTAAATTCTTCCCGGGCTATGTCCTGGTCCAGATGGTTATGAACGATGCCAGCTGGCACCTGGTGCGTAGCGTTCCGCGCGTAATGGGTTTCATCGGCGGCACCTCTGACCGTCCGGCACCGATCAGCGATAAAGAAGTTGATGCGATTATGAACCGCCTGCAACAGGTGGGTGACAAGCCGCGTCCTAAAACGCTGTTCGAACCGGGTGAACTGGTCCGTGTTAACGATGGTCCGTTTGCTGACTTCAACGGTGTTGTTGAAGAAGTGGATTACGAGAAGAGCCGCCTGAAAGTTTCCGTTTCCATCTTTGGCCGTGCAACGCCGGTGGAACTGGACTTCGCTCAGGTTGAAAAGGGCTGATCAATTAATCAGCAGTGAGTGGCGTTTGCCGCTTGTCAGAGGCGCGAAATTGAACTATAATTTCGCGCCTTTTGTTTTTATAGGCCTTGCTCATTGAGTTGAGCGGGGTGAAACACGGGGAGCCTCTATTGAGGCGATATTACCCAAACCGAGGAATTGTAAATGGCCAAGAAAGTACAAGCCTACGTTAAGCTGCAGGTTGCAGCCGGTATGGCTAACCCAAGTCCGCCAGTTGGTCCAGCTCTGGGTCAGCAAGGCGTTAACATCATGGAATTCTGTAAGGCGTTCAATGCTAAGACTGACAGCGTTGAGAAAGGTCTGCCGATTCCGGTTGTTATTACCGTTTATTCTGATCGCTCCTTCACTTTCGTTACCAAAACCCCGCCAGCAGCAGTTCTGCTGAAAAAAGCGGCTGGTATCAAGTCTGGTTCTGGCAAGCCGAACAAAGACAAAGTAGGTAAAGTGACTCGTGCTCAGGTACGTGAAATCGCAGAAACCAAAGCTGCGGACATGACTGGTTCTGACGTTGAAGCGATGACTCGCTCCATCGAAGGTACTGCTCGTTCCATGGGCCTGGTAGTGGAGGATTAAGAAATGGCTAAGCTGACCAAGCGCATGCGCGTGATCCGTGACAAAGTTGATGCTACTAAACAGTATGACATCACCGAAGCTGTTGCTCTGCTGAAAGAGCTGGCCACCGCTAAATTCGTAGAAAGCGTTGACGTTGCTGTTAACCTCGGCATCGACGCTCGTAAATCTGACCAAAACGTTCGTGGCGCTACCGTTCTGCCAAACGGCACCGGTCGTTCTGTTCGCGTTGCCGTATTTGCCCAGGGCCCTAACGCTGAAGCTGCTAAAGCTGCTGGCGCAGAGCTGGTAGGTATGGAAGATCTGGCAGACCTGATCAAGAAAGGCGAAATGAACTTCGACGTTGTTATTGCTTCCCCGGATGCAATGCGCGTTGTTGGTCAACTGGGCCAGATCCTGGGTCCACGTGGCCTGATGCCAAACCCGAAAGTGGGTACCGTTACTCCGAACGTTGCTGAAGCAGTGAAAAACGCTAAAGCAGGTCAGGTTCGTTACCGTAACGACAAAAACGGCATCATCCATACCACTATCGGTAAGGTTGATTTCGAGTCAGACAAGCTGAAAGAAAACCTGGAAGCCCTGCTGGTTGCGCTGAAAAAAGCAAAACCATCTCAGGCGAAAGGCGTGTACATCAAGAAAGTTAGCCTCTCCACCACCATGGGTGCTGGCGTTGCTATCGATCAAAGCGGCCTGACTGCTGTAGCGAACTAATCGCCCTGCGATTATCGCTTTGACTTGGGGCTAAGGTTCGTCTAGAATCTTATGCCCCAAGGTTTTGCTATTGGCAATAGCCATAGTAGAACAAAGATTTTTCGGTTGGAGCCTGGCCTATCCAGGCCTCCGTCCAAGACCGCAGGTGTATCGAAAGGTACTTAATCCTTCCTGCGTAGACGGTGACAGAGCCTAAAGAAAATTTTTAAATTGTCTTTGCTGGATTCTGCTCACCGTGTTTGAACGCTCTCGCCGCGTGATTTATCACAAGGTGTTGAGTGATGTGAGTGCTGGGGATTTCCCCCGGCTAAATCCAGGAGCAAAAAGCTAATGGCATTAAATCTTCAAGACAAACAAGCGATTGTTGCTGAAGTCAACGAAGTAGCCAAAGGCGCGCTGTCTGCGGTTGTTGCGGATTCCCGTGGCGTTACCGTTGATAAAATGACTGAACTGCGTAAAGCAGGTCGTGAAGCTGGCGTTTACATGCGTGTTGTTCGCAACACCTTGATGCGTCGCGTAGTTGAAGGCACTCCATTCGAATGCCTGAAAGACACGTTTGTCGGTCCTACCTTGATTGCATTCTCTAACGAACACCCGGGCGCTGCTGCTCGTCTGTTCAAAGAGTTCGCGAAAGCGAATGCAAAATTCGAGGTTAAAGCTGCGGCCTTTGAAGGTGAGCTGATCCCTGCGGCACAAATTGACCGCTTGGCAACTCTGCCTACTTACGATGAAGCAATCGCACGCCTGATGGCAACCATGAAAGAAGCCGCTGCCGGCAAATTGGTTCGCACTCTGGCTGCACTGCGCGATCAGAAAGAAGCGGCATAAGCCCTCTTTCTTAGCCTTTGCTTACGTATTTAAACTATTTCTGAATTTTAGGAACATTTGTTATGTCTATCACTAAAGACCAAATTATCGAAGGCGTTGCAGCTCTGTCTGTAATGGAAATCGTTGAACTGATCGCCGCTATGGAAGAGAAGTTCGGTGTTTCTGCTGCTGCTGTAGCTGCAGGTCCTGCTGCTGCTGCTGAAGCTGTTGAAGAAAAAACTGAATTCGACGTTGTACTGAAAGGTATCGGCGCGAACAAAGTTGCAGTAATCAAAGCAGTACGTGGCGCAACTGGCCTGGGTCTGAAAGAAGCTAAAGACCTGGTTGAGTCTGCACCAGCAGCACTGAAAGAAGGCATCAGCAAAGACGACGCTGAAGCACTGAAAAAAGCTCTGGAAGAAGCTGGCGCTGAAGTTGAAGTTAAATAAGCCACTGCTTTCTGAGTGCAGTCTGTTTTAACTAACAGACTGATGGCTGGTGACTTTTTGGTCACCAGCCTTTTTGCGCTGTAGGGCGTCAGTAGAGTTTCACACTGTTTGGCTACTGACTAACCCCAATATTTCTTTCTATCGACGACTTAATATATTGCCCTCCCTGCCGCAGCAAAATCTGCCGTACAGCGCAACGAAATGATTTAAGCGTGATAGAAACGAGTATTGCGGAAAGTGTTCCCGCTTTCCGGTCGACAAAATGGTGTTGCGTGAACCGTCCTATATCCGGACGGACAGATAGGTTCGACTTTCCAGCGAGCTGAGGAACCCTATGGTTTACTCCTATACCGAGAAAAAACGTATTCGTAAGGATTTTGGTAAGCGTCCGCAAGTTTTGGACATACCATATCTCCTTTCTATCCAGCTTGATTCGTTCCAGAAGTTTATCGAGCAAGATCCAGAAGGGCAGTACGGCTTAGAAGCCGCATTCCGTTCTGTTTTCCCTATCCAGAGCTACAGTGGCAATTCGGAGCTGCAATACGTTAGCTACCGTCTTGGTGAGCCGGTCTTCGACGTCAAAGAGTGCCAGATCCGTGGTGTGACGTTCTCTGCACCGCTGCGCGTAAAACTGCGCCTGGTAATCTACGAGCGTGAAGCTCCGGAAGGTACGGTCAAAGACATCAAGGAACAAGAAGTCTATATGGGCGAGATTCCGCTCATGACCGAAAACGGCACCTTTGTGATCAACGGTACTGAGAGGGTTATCGTATCTCAGCTTCACCGTAGTCCTGGCGTATTCTTCGACAGCGATAAGGGTAAAACCCACTCTTCGGGTAAAGTGCTGTATAACGCACGTATCATCCCTTACCGCGGTTCATGGTTGGATTTCGAGTTTGACCCGAAAGACAACCTGTTTGTACGTATTGACCGTCGCCGTAAATTGCCTGCGACCATCATTCTGCGTGCATTGAACTACACCACTGAGCAGATCCTTGACCTGTTCTTTGCGAAAGTAGTTTTCGAGATCCGTGATAACAAGCTGCAGATGGAGCTGGTTCCAGAGCGTCTGCGTGGTGAGACTGCTTCGTTTGATATCGAAGCCAACGGCAAGATCTACATTGAGAAAGGCCGTCGTATCACCGCTCGTCATATCCGTCAGCTCGAAAAAGACGAAATTCATAGTATTGAAGTACCGGTCGAGTACATCGCGGGCAAAGTGGTCGCGAAGGACTATATCGATACCAATACCGGTGAGCTGATCTGCGCAGCCAACATGGAGCTGTCGCTGGATCTGCTGGCCAAACTGAGCCAGTCAGGCCACAAGCGTATTGAAACGCTGTTCACCAACGATCTGGACCACGGTGCGTACATCTCTGAGACCGTACGTGTCGATCCAACAAGCGATCGTTTGAGCGCGCTGGTAGAAATCTACCGCATGATGCGCCCTGGTGAGCCGCCAACGCGCGAAGCTGCCGAAAGCCTGTTCGAGAACCTGTTCTTCTCTGAAGACCGCTACGATCTGTCTGCGGTTGGCCGTATGAAGTTCAACCGTTCTCTGCTGCGTGACGAGATCGAAGGTTCGGGCATCCTGAGCAAAGACGACATCATTGAAGTGATGAAGAAGCTCATCGATATCCGTAACGGTAAAGGCGAAGTGGACGATATCGACCACTTGGGCAACCGTCGTATCCGTTCCGTCGGCGAAATGGCTGAGAACCAGTTCCGTGTAGGTCTGGTACGTGTTGAGCGTGCGGTGAAAGAACGTCTGTCCCTGGGCGATCTGGACACCCTGATGCCACAGGACATGATCAACGCCAAGCCAATTTCGGCGGCGGTGAAAGAGTTCTTCGGCTCCAGCCAGCTGTCTCAGTTTATGGACCAGAACAACCCGTTGTCCGAGATCACGCACAAGCGTCGTATCTCTGCATTGGGCCCAGGCGGTCTGACCCGTGAACGTGCCGGCTTTGAAGTTCGAGACGTACACCCGACTCACTACGGTCGCGTGTGTCCAATCGAAACGCCGGAAGGTCCAAACATCGGTCTGATCAACTCCTTGTCCGTGTACGCACAGACAAACGAGTATGGCTTCCTGGAAACTCCGTACCGCCGCGTGCGTGACGGTTTGGTTACCGATGAAATCAACTATCTGTCTGCTATTGAAGAAGGCAACTTCGTTATCGCTCAGGCGAACTCCAACCTGGACGAAGACGGCCGCTTCATAGAAGACCTGGTCACCTGTCGTAGCAAAGGCGAATCAAGCCTGTTCAGCCGCGATCAGGTTGACTATATGGACGTATCAACCCAGCAGGTTGTTTCCGTTGGTGCCTCACTGATTCCATTCCTGGAACACGATGACGCCAACCGTGCATTGATGGGTGCGAACATGCAACGTCAGGCGGTTCCAACCTTGCGTGCTGACAAGCCGCTGGTAGGTACCGGTATGGAACGTGCTGTAGCGGTTGACTCCGGTGTTACTGCCGTAGCTCGCCGTGGCGGTGTGATCCAGTACGTGGATGCCTCCCGTATCGTTATCAAAGTTAACGAAGACGAGATGCACGCGGGCGAAGCAGGTATCGATATTTACAACCTGACCAAGTACACCCGTTCTAACCAGAACACCTGCATCAACCAGATGCCGTGTGTGAATCTGGGTGAGCCAATCGAGCGCGGCGACGTGCTGGCAGATGGCCCGTCCACTGACCTGGGTGAACTGGCGCTGGGCCAGAACATGCGCGTGGCGTTCATGCCGTGGAACGGCTACAACTTCGAAGACTCCATCTTGGTGTCCGAGCGTGTAGTTCAGGAAGATCGCTTCACTACCATCCATATCCAGGAACTGGCGTGTGTGTCTCGCGACACCAAGTTGGGGCCTGAAGAGATCACTGCCGACATCCCTAACGTGGGTGAAGCTGCGCTCTCCAAACTGGATGAATCCGGTATCGTGTATATCGGTGCTGAAGTAACCGGTGGTGACATTCTGGTCGGTAAGGTAACGCCAAAAGGTGAAACCCAACTGACGCCAGAAGAGAAACTGCTGCGTGCGATCTTCGGTGAGAAGGCATCTGACGTTAAAGATTCCTCTCTGCGTGTACCAAACGGCGTTTCCGGTACGATTATCGACGTGCAGGTCTTCACCCGCGATGGCGTGGAAAAAGACAAGCGTGCGTTGGAAATCGAAGAGATGCAGCTGAAGCAGGCGAAGAAAGACCTGACTGAAGAACTGCAGATCCTGGAAGCTGGTTTGTTCACGCGTATCCATGCGGTGCTGGTTGCCGGCGGTGTCGAAGCTGAGAAGCTGAGCAAACTGCCACGCGATCGCTGGCTGGAACTGGGCCTGACCGACGAAGAGAAGCAAAACCAGCTGGAACAGCTGGCAGAGCAGTACGACGAGCTGAAATCCGACTTCGAGAAGAAGCTGGACGCCAAGCGTCGTAAGATCACCCAGGGCGACGATCTGGCACCAGGCGTGCTGAAAATCGTTAAGGTTTATCTGGCCGTTAAACGTCAGATCCAACCGGGTGACAAAATGGCAGGCCGCCACGGTAACAAAGGTGTTATCTCCAAGATCAACCCGATCGAAGATATGCCTTACGATGAAAACGGCACGCCGGTTGACATCGTACTGAACCCGCTGGGCGTACCATCACGTATGAACATCGGTCAGATCCTGGAAACCCACCTGGGTATGGCTGCGAAAGGCATTGGTGAGAAAATCAACCAAATGCTCAAGCAGCATCAGGAAGTGGCCAAACTGCGTGAGTTCATTCAGAAGGCCTACGATCTGGGCGACGACGTCTGCCAGAAAGTTGACCTGAACACCTTCACCGACGACGAAGTCCTGCGTCTGGCAGAGAACCTGAAAAAAGGTATGCCAATCGCAACGCCGGTGTTTGATGGTGCGAAAGAGACTGAAATCAAGCAACTGCTGGAAATGGGCGGGATCCCAACCTCGGGTCAGATTACGCTGTTCGATGGCCGTACCGGTGAGCAATTTGAGCGCCAGGTTACCGTTGGCTATATGTACATGCTGAAACTGAACCACTTGGTTGACGATAAGATGCACGCCCGTTCAACCGGTTCTTACAGCTTGGTTACTCAGCAACCGCTGGGTGGTAAGGCGCAGTTCGGTGGTCAACGCTTCGGTGAGATGGAAGTGTGGGCACTGGAAGCATACGGCGCGGCTTATACCCTGCAGGAAATGCTCACCGTTAAGTCGGATGACGTTAACGGCCGTACCAAGATGTACAAAAACATCGTGGATGGCGATCACCGCATGGAACCAGGCATGCCGGAGTCCTTCAACGTACTGTTGAAAGAAATCCGCTCGCTCGGTATCAACATCGAACTGGAAGACGAGTAATCGTTTTTCCGGCTCAGGCTCCCGGCCTTAGGGAGCCTGAGGGTGGTTGTTCAGGTCACACGGGTGCGCGATTTGTCAGCGTGCACCCAACAGGTTTAACTCCGACAGGAGCCAATCCGTGAAAGACTTATTGAAGTTTCTGAAAGCGCAAACTAAGACCGAAGAGTTTGATGCGATCAAGATTGCTCTGGCATCGCCAGACATGATCCGTTCGTGGTCGTTCGGTGAAGTTAAAAAGCCGGAAACCATTAACTACCGTACGTTCAAACCAGAACGTGACGGCCTTTTCTGCGCCCGTATCTTCGGGCCGGTAAAAGACTACGAGTGCCTGTGCGGTAAGTACAAGCGCTTAAAACACCGCGGCGTGATCTGTGAGAAGTGCGGCGTTGAAGTGACCCAGACCAAAGTACGCCGTGAGCGTATGGGCCACATCGAGCTGGCTTCACCGACTGCGCACATCTGGTTCCTGAAATCGCTGCCTTCGCGCATCGGTTTGCTGCTGGATATGCCGCTGCGTGACATCGAACGTGTACTGTACTTCGAATCCTATGTGGTTGTTGAAGGCGGTATGACTAACCTCGAGCGTCGTCAGATCCTGACTGAAGAGCAGTATCTGGATGCGCTGGAAGAGTTCGGTGACGAATTCGACGCCAAGATGGGTGCGGAAGCTATTCAGGCCCTGTTGAAAAACATGGATCTGGAAGCCGAGTGCGAGCAGCTGCGTGAAGAGCTGAACGAAACCAACTCCGAAACCAAGCGTAAGAAGCTGACCAAGCGTATCAAGCTGCTGGAAGCGTTCGTGCAGTCTGGCAACAAGCCAGAGTGGATGATCCTGACCGTGCTGCCGGTACTGCCGCCGGATCTGCGTCCGCTGGTTCCGTTGGATGGGGGTCGTTTCGCGACTTCAGATCTGAACGATCTGTATCGCCGCGTGATCAACCGTAACAACCGTCTGAAACGCCTGCTGGATCTGGCTGCGCCTGACATCATCGTGCGCAACGAAAAGCGTATGCTGCAAGAAGCGGTAGATGCCCTGCTGGATAACGGCCGTCGCGGTCGTGCCATCACCGGTTCGAACAAACGTCCTCTGAAATCTTTGGCCGATATGATCAAAGGTAAACAGGGTCGTTTCCGTCAGAACCTGTTGGGTAAACGTGTTGACTACTCTGGTCGTTCTGTAATCACCGTAGGTCCATACCTGCGTCTGCATCAGTGCGGTCTGCCTAAGAAAATGGCACTGGAGCTGTTCAAACCGTTCATCTACGGCAAATTGGAGCTGCGTGGCCTGGCCACCACCATCAAAGCCGCCAAGAAAATGGTTGAGCGCGAAGAAGCTGTCGTTTGGGATATCCTGGACGAAGTTATCCGCGAACACCCGGTACTGCTGAACCGTGCACCAACCCTGCACCGTTTGGGTATCCAGGCGTTTGAACCTGTTCTGATCGAAGGCAAGGCAATCCAGCTGCACCCGCTGGTTTGTGCGGCATACAACGCCGACTTCGATGGTGACCAGATGGCTGTTCACGTACCGTTGACGCTGGAAGCTCAGCTGGAAGCGCGTGCGTTGATGATGTCTACCAACAACATCCTGTCACCTGCGAACGGCGAGCCAATCATCGTTCCTTCTCAGGACGTTGTATTGGGTCTGTACTACATGACCCGTGACTGTGTTAACGCCAAAGGCGAAGGCATGGTGCTGAGCGGCCCGAAAGAAGCGGAGCGTATTTACCGCGCTGGTCTGGCTTCTCTGCATGCGCGTGTCAAAGTGCGTATCACCGAAGAGATCAAAAACACCGAAGGCGAGTCTGTACACCAGACTTCGATCATCGACACTACCGTTGGTCGCGCCATCCTGTGGATGATCGTGCCGCGCGGTCTGCCGTACTCGATCGTTAACCAGCCTTTGGGCAAGAAAGCTATCTCCAAGATGCTGAACACCTGTTATCGCATCCTGGGCCTGAAGCCGACCGTTATCTTTGCTGACCAGATCATGTACACCGGTTTTGCTTACGCAGCCCGTTCAGGCGCTTCCGTAGGTATCGACGACATGGTTATCCCGGCCAAGAAAGCGGAGATCATCGAAGAAGCGGAAACCGAAGTTGCCGAGATCCAGGAGCAGTTCCAATCTGGTCTGGTTACCGCCGGCGAACGCTACAACAAAGTGATCGATATCTGGGCTGCAGCAAACGAACGTGTTGCTAAAGCGATGATGGAAAACCTGTCGGTTGAAGACGTGGTTAACCGTGACGGCGTTGTGGAACAACAAGTTTCCTTCAACAGCATCTTTATGATGGCCGACTCCGGTGCGCGTGGTTCCGCCGCTCAGATTCGTCAGCTGGCCGGTATGCGTGGTCTGATGGCGAAGCCGGACGGCTCCATCATCGAAACGCCAATCACCGCGAACTTCCGTGAAGGTCTGAACGTACTCCAGTACTTCATCTCCACGCACGGTGCTCGTAAAGGTCTGGCGGATACCGCACTGAAAACGGCTAACTCCGGTTATCTGACCCGTCGTCTGGTTGACGTGGCGCAGGACTTGGTAGTTACCGAAGACGACTGTGGTACTCACAACGGCATCATGATGACTCCGGTTATCGAAGGTGGTGACGTTAAAGAGCCACTGCGCGAACGCGTTCTGGGTCGTGTGACAGCAGAAGATGTTATCAAGCCGGGTACGGCTGACATCCTGGTGCCACGCAACACCCTGCTGAACGAGAAGACCTGTGACCTGTTGGAAGAGAACTCTGTCGACAGCGTTAAAGTCCGTTCCGTAGTGAGCTGTGAAACCGACTTTGGTGTGTGTGCAAACTGCTATGGTCGCGACCTGGCACGTGGTCACATCATCAACAAAGGCGAAGCTATCGGCGTTATCGCGGCACAGTCAATCGGTGAGCCGGGTACACAGCTGACGATGCGTACGTTCCACATCGGTGGTGCGGCATCTCGTGCGGCTGCTGAATCCAGCATCCAGGTGAAAAACAAGGGTAGCCTGAAGCTGAGCAATGTGAAGTTCGTAATGAACGCCGCAGGCAAGCTGGTGATTACCTCTCGTAACACCGAACTGAAGCTGATCGACGAATTCGGCCGTACCAAAGAAAGCTACAAAGTGCCTTATGGTGCCGTGATGGGCAAAGGTGACGGTGCAGAAGTTAACGGCGGCGAAACCGTTGCTAACTGGGATCCGCACACCATGCCAGTTATCACCGAAGTGAGTGGTTTCATCCGCTTCGCTGATATGGTTGACGGCCAGACCATTACACGCCAGACCGACGAACTGACCGGTTTGTCTTCTCTGGTTGTACTGGACAGCGCAGAGCGTACCGGTAGCGGTAAAGACCTGCGTCCGGCACTGAAAATCGTTGATGCCAAAGGCGACGACGTGTTGATCCCAGGTACTGATATGCCTGCTCAATACTTCCTGCCAGGTAAAGCGATTGTGCAGCTGGAAGACGGCATTCAGATCGGTGCGGGTGATACCCTGGCGCGTATTCCTCAGGAATCCGGCGGTACCAAGGATATTACCGGTGGTCTGCCACGCGTTGCGGATCTGTTCGAAGCACGTCGTCCGAAAGAGCCTGCAATCCTGGCTGAAATCAGCGGGATTATCTCGTTCGGTAAAGAGACCAAAGGCAAACGTCGCCTGGTTATCTCTCCACTGGACGGCAGCGACGCTTACGAAGAGATGATTCCAAAATGGCGTCAGCTCAACGTGTTTGAAGGCGAAGTTGTGGAGCGTGGTGACGTTGTTTCTGACGGCCCAGAATCTCCGCACGACATTCTGCGTCTGCGTGGTGTGCATGCGGTTACCCGCTACATCACCAACGAAGTGCAGGAAGTTTACCGTCTGCAAGGCGTTAAGATTAACGATAAACACATTGAAGTTATCGTTCGTCAGATGCTGCGTAAAGGCACCATCGTCAGCGCAGGTGGCACCGAGTTCCTGGAAGGCGAGCAGGCTGAAGTGTCACGCGTTAAGATTGCCAACCGTCAGCTTGCTGCTGAAGGCAAAATCGAGGCAACCTTCTCACGCGATCTGCTGGGTATCACCAAGGCTTCCTTGGCGACCGAGTCCTTCATCTCCGCAGCATCGTTCCAGGAAACGACGCGCGTTCTGACCGAAGCGGCTGTTGCCGGTAAGCGTGATGAACTGCGTGGCCTGAAAGAGAACGTCATCGTGGGCCGTCTGATCCCAGCCGGTACCGGTTACGCTTATCATCAGGACCGTATGCGCCGTAAAGCACAGGGTGAAGTGCCAGTTGTTCCGCAGGTGAGCGCGGAAGAAGCAACGGCTAACCTGGCTGAACTGCTGAATGCAGGCTTGGGCGGCAACAACGATTAATCGTTGAATGCACTCGGGATCCGGCTTGCCGGTTCCTTGCCAGATAAACCGCTCCTCCGGGGGCGGTTTTTTTTTGCCCGCTCCGGCAGGGGGAATCTTTGCTACTATGAATAAACCCAAAATAATGGCTAAAATCACCTGCGTGCTATTACAACCAAGGATTGTACAGATATGGACAGCCTGATCACCTTCGAGAAACTTACGGCAAGACACCTGCCTTACCTGTATGAAATTAGATTCTCCGTCGAAGAGAACCCGCTTCACCCTCACCAGATCCAATATCTTCATAGGACCCAGGCACTGGATGATATTAACCAGGGTGGTGGTTGGATTTGTAAGTGCGGTGATGATTACGCCGGCGTAGGTTTCGGGCTCTTTATTCCTGAACCCTTGATCGGTGGGCTGTTTGTTAAACCGGAATACCAGTCGAAGGGGATTGGTTCTGCCTTACTGAATGCAGTAACGGCATGGTTATTCGAAAATGGCGCTCAAGAGATCCATCTCACTACCGATCCGGGATCGAAGGCTGAAGCGTTTTATCAGCGGCGCGGGTGGGTTGCCATTGGCAAGGATGAGTTTGGTCAGGCGGAGCTGGTTAAACGTAAAGGTGATAAGTAATGAAAATCAAAGGATTGATAGCATTATTTCTGATGTCTCTGTTTAGCGCTCCACTCTATGCTGGCGTTGATTATTTTTATCTTAAAAAGAGCGATGGCGAGAAGGTTAAGATTACGCTAAAGGCGTTAGAGGCGATGCCATCTTCTTCGATTAAAACCTCTACCAATTTCACTCCTGAGGCCGTTTTTACCGGCGTTGAGTTTGGCGTGCTGGCAAAGGAATATGGCCTGACGGGAAGTAAGGTTCGCGCTTTTGCCTGGGATGATTATTCATATTCAATGCCCGTTGCTGAGTTGGCTAAATACAAGGCTATTATCGCCTATAAGAAAAATGGCGAGCTTATGGACGTCGCACAATTAGGGCCTTTTGCGATTATCTATCCTCGTGATAGCCACCCAGAGTTGAACAATATTGATGTGAACGCAAAAACCGTTTGGCAGATAAAGATGCTAGAGGTTAAGTGAAATGAGCAAAAAATTTATCGGGACGCTTGTCGCTCTGGTTGCAGTGTTGGTGCTCTTGGTTTTACTGATTGCCACAAATTTCGGCAATGTGAAAGAGCGATACAAGCAGATTGAGCCCAATCTCGATAATTACTCCGTTGCTGAAATCCTCTTTTTGTCATTTGAAAGGACAAAAACCGCATTGCTGCTGGGCGATGAGGATAACTACGACGCTTTTATGCTCAAAAAGAAAATATTTGCATCAAAAATTGCCATTCTTGAGGGGCGCTCGACGTTCAGCGATGCTTTTTATTATGATGAAGAATTTATAAAAACCATTGCGGTTTTGAAGCAGCAGTATGCTGAGCTGGATCAACTTAGCGTTGAGTTGTTAAATGGCACCAAAACCAGAGCAGATATACTCTCCTTTATGGACGAGATGGAAATTACCCTGGTCGATATTCAAGAGATAATCTACAAAATACAGATAAGGAATTTCACCGAGGTTAAAGACATCATCAAAGATAATTCAGGTAAAGCCGAGCTGTTTGCTATTATTTCACTGGTGCTGATTTTCTTGATGATGTTCCTGATTTTGAAGCATGCGTTTTCACTGAAGGAGATAGTTAAGAATAAGAATATCTTTATTTCTTCCATTTACCATGAGATAGCCGGCTCAACGCAGGCCATCGTGATTGCGGCAGACATCATGGAGCATGAGTTGGTGCAGGATGAGTTAAAAAAAGAGGCCAGGCTCATCTCGCATCACGGCAATAAAATTGCAGAGCAAACGCGTGAGGTCATGGATTACTCACGGCTTGAAATGGGGGAAGTAAAGGTCAATGATTCTCTGTTTTCACTCAATGAGGTGGTTGACGATGCTGTTGCTGCGGTGGGTGGGGACGGTCGCAATAAATTTATTGTCCGGTATTCGTCTTATTCAGGGGAAGTTCATTCCGATAAATACAAGTTATATCGAATAATCGTCAATCTGTTGGGTAATGCCGATAAATATACCCATTGCGGCTTGGTAATTCTGAATGTGAAGGTTTGTCACGGTCGTCTTTATCTTCTGGTGAAAGATAACGGTATCGGCTTTAACGTGAAAAATATTAACAGATTATATAAAGCATTTAATCAGGGGGTGGAAAGAGAGACGCGCCAGGGGCTGGGCTTGGGCCTGACCATTATAAAGAACTATGTGACCAGGATGAAGGGCACCCTCAGAGTAAAATCTGTTGAAGGTAAAGGCTCGTCATTCCTCATTTGCTTGCCAATAAAATCAGTTGAAAAACAAATGGGAAAGCAACAGTGAAGAAATAATCAGCGGCTTGGCTGGTTTCTCAATCAAATGTACGTCGTAGTTTAATATCATATCGCCGATGTTTTTCTCATAGTGGTGTAACTGGCCTGTCAGGATGATGATTTGTGCATGGGTATCCACTCGGTCTTTTATCTTTTCTACGACCTTTTCTGATGTCTCGCCAAAGTCTAACAGCCAATCAAGGATAAAGGCCTCGTAGGTATGTTGCTCCAGGCTGTCGATGATCGCCTTAGCGGTTGGAAAAGTCTCTGTTTCGATACCGTAGCGGGTGGTGATTTTTTTTAGCAACTCCAGGATGTCTTGGTCATTGTCGAGGATGGCAATTCTGGGTGCCGGAAGAAAGTCTATTTTCCTGACCTTATACAGCTCTGCGCCTGCGCTTTTATCTCTGCCGGTGTTAATAATAAAAAGATCGTCTTTTCTGAACGCATAGGTTTCCCCGTCCTCAATGCTGTCTACCGGCTTGTCATCAACCTCGATATTGCACCGTTTATGTATGCTGTTCATGATAAACACGCAGTTGTGGGCTCTGCGTCCTTCAAACGATTCATTGAAGTATTGAAATACTCTTTTTATCTCGTCGAGAGTGATGCCTCTTTTACCGTCCAGCTTCTGCTTGGCGCTGTTATATTGAAGGTTCAGAATGCTTGCCATGGTTGATGCGTGCTTTCTGTCACCTACCCCTTTCTGGGCCAGCAACATACTGATTGCCTCTGCGTAATTTGGCGTTTTTTTCATGATCACCTCGATTTTTCTGATGTTGACCACGAGCATTTGCTGTCCCGAGGTTGCCTGCTGGCTCGATTATAGATGAAGTCAGGATGGCTGCGGCGATATCCGTTTGATTTTCATGACTAAACTCAAATTACACTCAATAGCACTCAAAAAAACACTCAAAAGACATTCACATTTTATCGTTGATATGATTAATTAGCTCTTATATGTGCGATTCGCGTTCCTGGGGGGGCTGCCTGTCTCACAGAATAAGCTGCCTGCTCCTGTCTTCAAGCTAGGGGCAGGCAGCAAAAAAAGATACACGGCCGACGCCAGGGCCATTACAGCATCAGGGACTCATCACATCACCGCGGCGCAGGTGGTCACACCTTGCTCGCCTGTTGATATTGCCGCACGCTTTCTGCTACTTCTTCTGGCGCCACTACGCCTTCTTTCCCGACTACGACTGCCTGTGACGTGCCCAGTGCCACAATCCGATCGCCGACACTGAAAGTATGAGTCGCATAAAAGTAACGATCGTCCCAGTGAGTAATGGTCATGCTGACTTGATAACGTTGGAAGGGCTGCAGCGCCTTTTTGTAATTCATATTCAGTTGACTGACGATCGGCGACCAGCGCCGCTTGAGCATCAGCTTCATTAATCCGGTTCGAATAAACATATCCACCCGATTGAGGTCGCACACCGTCAGGTACCGGCCATTATTCATGTGCAGATTGATATCGATATCATTTAGCCATACTCGAGTTTGCAGGGTGCTGGTCAGGTCATCCATTGACATGCGCGCTTTCCAGCGTGACGAGATAAAGATCCAAATCAGTCGCAGGTACAGGTTCATGGTTATTATTCCGCCGGGGGTGAGAGGTTAAATGTGGTCCAACCAGTTGGCTTTGTCAAAATCCCCGAACCGCGTTGATGAGTGCGCAAACCGAAAAGGAAGGCCCGGATCGCGCGGGAGGGTATCCGGTACGATCCGGGGGTGGGTAAGGCGGGGCCATTGAGAAGGTAACGGCCCCGGCCGGCGCCGGGTTTGGCGACCGGCAGAGGGACTATAGCCGGTGTGATTTTCGGCACCAGCTTGGTTGATAGACTTTGCGCAGTCTATCTTTGGATTTCTCTGCAATGGTTAATGGATTACAGCTTATTGCGCGCCACGTCCAAGATAGCCGTCCCAGTCTTTCCACACCGGCTGCAAACCGGCATCGCTAATCGCTTGCGCCACCTGTTGCGGCGTACGGCCATCATGCGGTTCGAACTGCTCCAGTTCAGGCGGCACGTCGTCGGCATAGCCACCGGGTTGTGTCTTGGATCCGGCGCTGACGCTGTTGATCGCCACCGGGATCATATGATCGCGGAAGAACGGGGATTCACGCGTCGACAAAGAAAGTTCCACGTCGGGGGCGAACAGCCGGAAAGCACAGATCAACTGCACCAGTTGCGGTTCACTCATGATCGACGCCGGTTCTATACCGCCGGCGCAGGGGCGCAAACGCGGGAACGAGATGGAATAACGGCTCTGCCAATAGGTTTGCTGCAGGTAGAATAAGTGCTCGGCCAGCATATAGCAGTCGGTGCGCCAACTGTTGGAGAGCCCGACCAGAGCGCCGAGACCGATCTTGTCGATCCCGGCGCGGCCCAGGCGATCCGGCGTGGCCAACCGCCAATGAAAGTCCTGTTTCTGCCCACGGAGGTGATGCTGCAGATAGGTGGCGGGATGATAGGTTTCCTGATACACCAACACGCCATCCAGCCCCAGCGTTTTCAGTTCGGCATACTCTTCCTGCGCCAGCGGTTGTACCTCCATCATCAGCGAACTGAAATGGCGGCGGATCGCCGGAATATGCTGGCGAAAGTAATCCATGCCGACCTTGGTTTGGTGTTCACCGGTGACCAGCAGCAGATGCTCAAAACCCAAAGCTTTAATCGCCAGACACTCGCGTTCGATTTCTGCGGCATCCAGGGTTTTGCGCTTAATGCGATTGCTCATTGAAAAACCGCAGTAAGTGCAGTCATTAGCGCATAGATTAGACAGGTATAAGGGCACATAGAAGCTGACCACGTTACCAAAACGTTGGCGAGTCAGTTGCTGTGCACGTTGCGCCAAAGGTTCCAGATAGTGCGCCGCGGCAGGGGAGATCAATGCCATAAAGTCTTCACGCGTCAGCTTGTCCGCATTGAGTGCACGCTCCACATCCCGCGCCGTCTTACTGTTAATGCGCAGCGAGATGTCGTCCCAATCCAACTGCTGCCAGCGGCGGCTGAAATCATCGGCCATCACAACGTCTCCCCGGCCTGGCTGAGAAAAGCCGTCAGCGGGCTGGAAGCCGCCGCACTACGTTGGCTACTGCCCAAACCGGCCTGGCGCGCCAGTTCACCGGCTTCCAAGGCCAAACGGAAAGCATGCGCCATCTGTACGGGATCGCGTGCCACGGCGATAGCCGTATTCACCAGCACCGCATCGGCACCCAGTTCCATGGCTTCCAGTGCATGGCTCGGCGCACCGATACCGGCGTCCACCACCACCGGCACTTTGGCCTGTTCGATAATGATCTCCAGAAAGTCGCGGGTGCGCAGCCCCCGGTTGGAACCGATTGGCGATCCGAGCGGCATGACCGCCGCGCAGCCCACTTCTTCCAGCCGTTTGCATAGCACCGGGTCGGCACCGCAGTAAGGCAGCACCACAAAGCCTTCTTTTACCAAGGTTTCCGCCGCTTTCAGGGTTTCTATGGGGTCCGGCAGCAGGTATTTCACATCAGGGTGAATTTCCAGTTTTACCCAGTGAGTGCCGAGCGCCTCACGCGCCAGCCGGGCGGCAAACACCGCTTCGGCGGCGGTCTTGGCACCAGAGGTGTTGGGCAGCAGGCGAACGCCCAACTGTTGCAGCGGCGCCAGAATGGCATCATTGCCACCGCGCAGATCAACGCGTTTCATCGCCATGGTGACCAGCTGCGAACCGGAGGCCTGCAGGGCTTCCAGCATCAGCGCTGGGGTGGCGAACTTGCCGGTGCCGGTAAACAGGCGTGAAGTAAAGGTGGTATCGGCGATTTGTAGCATGTCAGCCTCCGGCGATCGCTTGAAACAACAGGATGTCATCACCGTCCTGCACCTGGTGGTTAGCCCAGTCGGCGCGCGGGATGATGGTTTGGTTGATAGCCAGCGCGGTGCCCGGCTGGTGGCGTTGCAGTTGTTCCAGCAAAGCATCGACGCTCAGGGGCTGCGCCAGTTCCAACGGCTGGTCATTAAGCCGGATCTTCATGCTGCCCCTCCGCATACTGCACAGGTGCTGGCCTGGCTGAGTTGCAAGGTGCTCCAGCTTTGTTGTTTACCGTCGAACAACCGTAGTTTGCCGTTCAGTGGTGAAGACATGCCTGCCAGCATCTTTATCGCTTCCAGGGCTTGCAGCGTACCGATGATGCCGACCACCGGGCCGAGCACGCCAGCGGTGCGGCAATTGCGCTGCGGTTCTGCCTGTTCCGGGTAAAGGCAAGCGTAACAGCCGTGGACATAAGGCGGTTCAATGACCAGCAACTGGCCGCTGAAACCCACCGCGCTGCCGCTGATAAGCGGCTTGTCGGCGCTGATGCAGGCGGCGTTCACCGCATGGCGGGTTTCCATATTGTCGCTGCAGTCCAAAATGAGATCGGCGCGCTCCACGGCGTGGTGCAAGGTTTCGCCTTGCAGCCGTTGCTCAAGCGCAATGGCTTCAACCATCGGGTTCAGTGCCTGTAACTGGCGCTGCGCCAGAGCGGCTTTGCTTTTTTCCACGTCGGGGCTGCGGTACAGGATCTGGCGCTGCAGGTTGGTGACGTGAAGCGTATCGTCATCGGCCAGTAACAGAGTACCGACGCCGGCAGCAGCCAGATAGAGCGCTGCAGGGGAGCCTAAGCCCCCAAGCCCGACGATCAGCGCCGTCGAACGCTTCAGCTTCTCCTGACCTTCCGGGCCGATATCTTCCAGCAGCAGTTGGCGGCTGTAACGCAGGAACTCTTGATCGTTCAACATGGCGTTACTCCTTGCCTTCGATCAGCTGCAGCAGTTGAGCGGTGGCGGCGCGCCAGTCCGGCGCTTGAGTAATGGCGCTGACCACCGCCACGCTACCTACGCCACAGGCCAACACGTCGGCCACGCGATCGATACTGATCCCGCCGATCGCCACCGTCGGATAGTCACTCAACCCGAGGATATGGCGTTTCAGCTCTGCCAGGCCCTGGGGAGCGGAAGGCATGTCTTTGGTTTGCGTCGGGAAGATATGCCCCAGCGCAATATAAGAAGGCTTCACCGCAATGGCTCGCGCCAGCTCGGCGTCGTCATGGGTGGAAACGCCTAAACGCAATCCGGCGCGGTGGATGGCCGCCAAATCGGTGGTCTCCAGGTCTTCCTGGCCCAGGTGCACGCCATAGGCATCGTGTTTAATCGCCAATTGCCAATAGTCATTAATAAACAGCCGGGCGTTGTACCTTTTACCGAGCGCAATGGCGGCGGCAATATCCTCTTCGACCTGCTCATCCGGCAAATCCTTGATGCGCAGTTGGATCGTGGTAACACCCGCATCCAGCAGGCGAGCAATCCATTCGACACTGTCGACTACCGGGTATAACCCCAGCTTGTGCGGAGTGGCGGGGAAAGGCGTGGTGATATCAGTCATTGCTCAGTTCCTCTTGCAGGTTGCCGGCGCTGTGGTAGAGCTCACTGCCGCGTGAACGGAACTCGGCCGACATTTTTTCCATGCCGGTGAGTTGTACTTCTATCGGTTTGGCGGCTTCCTGCGCAGCGGCATAGTCGCGTACTTCCTGCGAAATTTTCATCGAGCAGAATTTGGGGCCGCACATGGAACAGAAGTGGGCGATTTTGCCGGACTCTTGCGGCAGGGTTTCGTCGTGATAAGCGCGGGCGGTAGCCGGGTCGAGCGCCAGGTTGAACTGATCTTCCCAGCGGAATTCGAAACGCGCCTTGGACATGGCGTTATCGCGGATCTGGGCACCCGGGTGACCTTTGGCCAAATCGGCGGCGTGGGCGGCAATTTTGTAGGTGATCAGCCCCTGTTTGACGTCTTCTTTGTTCGGCAGCCCGAGGTGTTCCTTCGGCGTGACGTAACACAGCATGGCGCAGCCGAACCAACCGATCATCGCGGCGCCGATGCCGGAGGTGAAGTGGTCATAGCCCGGAGCGATATCGGTGGTTAGCGGGCCAAGGGTGTAGAACGGCGCTTCGTGGCAATGCTCCAACTCTTCGGTCATGTTGCGACGGATCATTTGCATCGGTACATGACCCGGGCCTTCGATCATCACCTGCACGTCATATTCCCAGGCAATTTTAGTCAGTTCGCCCAGCGTGCGCAGTTCGGCGAACTGCGCTTCATCATTGGCGTCCTGAATTGAGCCGGGGCGCAGGCCATCGCCCAGGGACAGTGAGACGTCATAGGCGGCGCAAATTTCGCAGATTTCGCGGAAGTGCTGGTACAGGAAGTTTTCCTGATGGTGTGACAGACACCATTTAGCCATGATCGAACCGCCGCGCGAGACGATGCCGGTCAGGCGCTTGGCGGTCATCGGTACATAGCGCAACAGTACGCCGGCGTGGATGGTGAAGTAGTCAACGCCTTGCTCTGCCTGCTCAAGTAACGTATCGCGGAACATTTCCCAGGTCAGGTTTTCCGCCACGCCGTTCACTTTTTCCAGCGCCTGATAGATAGGCACCGTTCCGATCGGTACCGGGCTGTTACGCAGGATCCATTCGCGGGTTTCGTGGATATAGCGGCCGGTGGACAGGTCCATCACCGTATCCGCGCCCCAGCGGGTGGACCAGACCAGTTTTTCGACCTCCTCTTCGATGGATGAGGTCACCGCCGAGTTGCCGATGTTGGCGTTAACTTTCACCAGAAAATTGCGACCGATGATCATCGGCTCGGATTCGGGATGGTTGATATTAGCGGGGATGATGGCGCGTCCAGCGGCCACTTCCTGGCGAACGAATTCCGGCGTGATGTTCTCCGGCAGATTGGCGCCCCAACTTTGGCCTGGATGCTGCTGGCGCAGGACATCGCCACGGATACGCTCGCGGCCCATGTTTTCGCGGATGGCGATAAACTCCATCTCAGGGGTGATTACGCCAGCGCGGGCGTAGTGCAACTGGGTGACGCATTTGCCGGGTTGCGCCTTGCGCGGCCGCGGCAGATGTTCAAAACGCAGGTGATCCAGACCTTCATCCGCCAGGCGCTGCTGGGTAAAGCCGGAACTGACGCCATTGAGCAGTTCGGTATCACCGCGTTCAGCTATCCAGCCTGCACGCAGTTTTACCAGGCCGGTATGCACATTAAGTTCAGATTGCGGATCGCCATAAGGACCGGCAGTGTCGTATACCGGAATGGCTTCGTTGGGCTGGTACTGTGGGTTGTCTTTGTCGCCGCCAAGCAGCGTCGGGCTAAGCTGGATTTCACGCATCGGCACCCGCAGATCGTTGCGTGAGCCCTGCAGATAAATCCGGCGTGAATTGGGAAAGGACACGCCCTGAAGGGTATCGATAAACTGCTGGGCTTCTTCGCGTTGCTCTTTACGGGCACGGGGTTTTTTAACGTTAGACATAGCAAGTTCCTACCAGTGTGTTGGGTTGGGAATGTTGCTTGTCTGGAGCTCGGAGGGAGTAATGATGCTGGCCGACAGGGCGGGATTATCCCTGTTGGGATCACCTGCCTGTGGCGATAGATTACTCTTGTTCCCTTCGCGGGTATTAACCCGATCAGGTTCCGCGGATCCCGAATTAACGGTCTCAGCCTGGCCAATTTGATGAACAAATCAGGCGCTAGGCACTCCGACAAGATGCCCCCAGTATAGGAGGGTGAATAAAAAAAACTACAAAATTCTAACGTGCCTGATCCAGCGCTTTATCCGGCATCGTTTGCTGCCAGGCTTCGGTCGCCAGTTGGATCAGCTTATCTTCCAGGGTAAAACGTGCCGCCAGGGTTTCACCGATATCCGACAATGCCTGATGGAGTTCCAGGCACACATCCTGATCGATATCCACTTCGGTATAGCGATCGTGAAATGCCATAATCTGTTCGGTATTTGCCCACAGTTTGGGGTAGATGTTTACCGACAGCGTCATTTTCGGACTGGATGCGCCTTCCACTTGCTTGATAATTCTGTCATAGATATGAAAATGACCGGCGGAGAGGTAATCCACCAGATTATGGCAAAAGTTCTCCAGCGCTTTTTCATTCAGCGGCGTATGCTTTTCTTTATTCGGTTTGATACCCACGAGGGTGCAATAGGCGACCAGCAATTGCTTGCGAGCCTGAAGCCATTGATCAACTAATTCATTACTACCACCAACGCGCTGAGTCAGGCTTTCCAAACGGTTGAGCATGTTTGACTCCGTAAGTAATAAAACGTAACAGTAAGTTATTAAAATGTTACAAGGCCGATTTGTAGAGTGCCAGTGAAGCTGAGGTTGTGCAACAACGATATGGAACTTGCATTAACGGGTAATGAAAATGGCTGGTGGATTGTCAGCCATGAAAGCAAACTTTGGTTACCAAACGGTGAATTGCCGTGTGGTTTGGCGGCGTCATTCTCCCTGCAGGGGCGGATGGCCAGGGCTATTGGTGAATGGGAAGGGCTGCCGGTCTGGCTGGTGCGTCAGGCGATGCCGCAGGACATGGGCTCGGTACGCCAACTGCTAGAGCTCGATCGTGGACTGTTCCAGCTCGCTGGGCGAGGGGTGCAACTGGCCGACTTCTACCGTTCCCATCGCTACTGCGGTTACTGCGGCCATGAGATGCATCTCAGTCGCACGGAGAGTGCCTGTCTGTGCGGCAATTGCCGCGAGCGTTACTACCCGCAAATCGCCCCTTGCGTGATTGTTGCCATTCGACGTGACGACGAGATCCTGCTGGCCCAGCACGTGCGCCATCGCGGTGGAATTCATACTGTCCTGGCCGGTTTTGTTGAGGTCGGCGAAACGCTGGAGCAGGCGGCTGCGCGCGAGGTAATGGAGGAAAGTAATATTGAAATCAAAAACCTGCGCTACGTCACCTCGCAACCCTGGCCATTCCCGCATTCGCTGATGATGGCCTTTATGGCCGATTACCATCGGGGTGAGATCCGTCACGATCCGAAAGAGCTGCTTAACGCCGGCTGGTACCGCTACGATCGGTTGCCGCTTTTGCCGCCGCCTGGCACCGTGGCGCGCCGCCTGATAGAGGACACCGTAGCCTTATGCCGCGAGCAATAACTCGCTACAATAGCGGCAGATGAATAAGGGAGCCCCATAAATGAATGAGTTGAAGAACGATCGTTACCTGCGCGCGCTGCTGCGTCAGCCGGTGGATGTGACCCCCGTATGGATGATGCGTCAGGCCGGTCGTTATTTGCCGGAGTACAAAGCCACCCGTGCCCAAGCCGGTGATTTTATGTCGCTGTGCAAGAATGCGGAACTGGCTTGCGAGGTTACGCTGCAGCCGTTGCGCCGCTTCCCGCTGGATGCGGCCATTCTGTTCTCCGACATCCTCACCATTCCCGATGCCATGGGGCTGGGGCTGTATTTCGAAACCGGCGAAGGCCCGCGTTTCTCCTCGCCGATTACCTGTCGTGCCGACGTGGACAAGTTGCCGGCCTTCGATCCTGAAGTGGAGCTGGGCTATGTGATGAACGCGGTGCGTACTATCCGCCGCGAGCTCAAAGGCGAAGTGCCGCTGATCGGTTTCTCCGGCAGCCCGTGGACCCTGGCGACCTATATGGTGGAAGGCGGCAGCAGCAAGGCCTTCACCAAGCTGAAAAAAATGATGTATGCGGAGCCGGCTACGCTGCACCTGCTGCTGGATAAGCTGGCAGACAGCGTCATTTTGTATCTCAACGCCCAGATCAAAGCCGGCGCGCAGTCGGTGATGGTTTTCGATACCTGGGGCGGCGTGCTGACCGGCCGTGACTACCGCGAATTCTCTCTGCATTACATGCATAAGATTGTCGATGGGCTGCTGCGTGAAAACGATGGCCGCCGCGTGCCGGTCACGCTGTTCACCAAAGGCGGTGGCCAGTGGCTGGAGGCCATGGCGGCCACCGGCTGTGACGCGCTGGGCCTTGACTGGACGACCGATATCGCTGACGCGCGCCGTCGCGTAGGGGATAAAGTCGCGCTGCAGGGCAACATGGATCCTTCTATGCTGTATGCGTCACCTGAGCGTATTGCCCAGGAAGTGGAAACTATTCTGGCCGGTTTCGGTCACGGTGAAGGGCACGTATTTAACCTGGGTCACGGCATTCATTTGGATGTGCCACCAGAAAACGCCGGCGCCTTTGTCGAGGCGGTTCACGCTCAATCGGGCAAATACCATCGCTAAGGGCCGGACGTGATAGATACTCAAGCCCTACGCGCGGAGCAATTGCAGCGCGCCTCGGAAGTGATTCGTTACGATGACTTCCAGACCGAGTCGCCGGCCTTTATTGCCGGTGCCGACGTGGGCTTTGAACAGGAAGGTGAGGTGACGCGTGCTGCCATTGCCATCCTGCGCTATCCATCGCTGGAGCTGGTGGAGTACCGGGTGGCTCGTGTCGCGACCACCCTGCCTTACATTCCCGGTTTTTTATCATTTCGTGAATACCCTGCGTTGCTCGCGGCTTGGGAGCAATTGCAGCAGAAGCCGGACCTGGTTTTTGTCGACGGCCATGGTATCTCACACCCGCGCCGTCTGGGCGTTGCCAGCCATTTCGGTCTGCTGGTCGACGTACCGACCATTGGCGTCGCCAAAAAGCGCCTGTGCGGTAAATTCGCCCCTTTGGACGCCGCCGCCGGCGCGTTGGCGCCGCTGGAAGATAAAAGCGAGCAGCTTGGCTGGGTGTGGCGTAGCAAGGCGCGTTGTAACCCGTTGTTTATCTCTACCGGCCACCGCGTCGGGGCCGACAGTGCGTTGGCCTGGGTACAACGTTGCATGGCGGGCTACCGTTTGCCGGAACCTACGCGCTGGGCCGATGCCATCGCCTCGCGCCGACCGGCCTTCCAGCGCTGGTTGCAGCAGCATCCAGAGGTGTCGCAATGACCGATTTCGGGTACACTGCGGCGCAGATAACGCGTAAGAGAGTGAATAATGCTACGTAACCCGATCCATTTACGTCTGGAAAAGCTTGAAAGCTGGCAACATTTGACCTTTATGGCCAGTTTGTGCGAGCGTATGTATCCGAATTACCAGATGTTCTGCCTGCAAACCGAGTTTGGCGATCCGGCGATTTACCGCCGCATTCTGGATTTGGTGTGGGAAACGCTGGTGGTCAAGGACGCCAAGGTCAACTTTGACAGCCAGCTGGAGAAGTTGGAAGAGGCGATACCTTCGGCAGAAGATTACGATCTTTACGGCGTTTACCCGGCTATTGACGCCTGTATCGCATTAGGGGAACTGATCCATTCGCGACTCAGCGGGGAGACGCTAGAGCACGCCATCGCCATTAGCGAAACGTCAATTCGCACCGTGGCGATGTTGGAAATGACTCAGGCCGGTAAAGAAATGACCGACGATGAGCTCAAGGTTTTGCCTGCGGTAGAGGAAGAATGGGACATCCAATGGGAAATTTTCCGCCTGTTGGCTGACTGCGAGGAACGCGATTTAGAGCTGATCAAAGGCTTGCGTTCTGACCTCCGCGAGGCCGCGGTGAGTAATATCGGGATAAATTTAACGCAATAAGGCAAGAAAACGTGATTTAACGCCTGATTTGTCATGCCTTAAGGCTTCACATCCGCACCCTGTCTGGTCTACATTTGGGGGGCGTAAAAAAAGTGGCTATCGGTGCGTGTATGCAGGGAGTGCTGTCAATCGGCATATCCGTCGCACTCGATGCTTTGCAAACGATAAACACACTGTAAGGATAACTTATGAACAAGACTCAACTGATTGATGTAATCGCGGACAAGGCTGACCTTTCCAAAGCACAAGCTAAACTGGCTCTGGAATCCACCCTGGCTGCTATTACTGAGTCTCTGAAAGAAGGTGATGCAGTACAATTGGTTGGTTTCGGTACTTTCAAGGTCAACCACCGCAACGAGCGCACTGGTCGCAACCCGCAGACTGGTAAAGAAATCAAAATCGCAGCTGCTAACGTGCCTGCGTTCGTTTCTGGTAAAGCACTGAAAGACGCGGTTAAGTAATACTGCGTGTTGGTGAAAAGATTAAACAGGGGGGCAATAGCGCCCCTTTTGTTTATCCGACAGGCGCTCATGGTCATCGGCCTTGCCGGTGTCCTGAGCGCCTGCAGCAGTCATTCAGATCCCCCTGCCTTCAGTGCCAGTGGCTTTGTGGCCGACCAGGGCGTTATTCGCCTGTGGCGCAAAGACGACGATCGGCATCGCCCACAGGTGCTGATGAGCGTCTACAGTCCTTATCGCGGTCCGGGCACCGTCACCACGCTGTACGAATACCAAAACGGCGAACTGCGCCAGATTAAACGCACCGATGCCGATGGCGATCGTGACTCTATTCAACTTCGCTTCACCGATGACGGCGAAGTAAGCTTTATGCAGCGTCAACTGGCCACGCGGCGTGAACAACTGACCGCCGATGAAATCGCGCTGTACCAATACCAGGCGCGTCGAGTGCTTGAAGTGAGTAATGCGCTGCGTGCCGGCAATGTGAAACTGCTGCAGGGGCGTTGGCAACAGGGCACGGTGCAAACCTGCGATGGCCAAACGTTGAAACCAGGGCTGGACGGCAGTGCCGAAGCCTGGATTGAGCGTCGCGCCCGCAACAGCAGCCAACCGGTGAATATTGCCTGGTTGGATGCGCCGGAAGGGCGTGAACTGCTGCTGGTGGCAAACGACGATTTTTGCCGCTGGGAACCGAAAGAAGATCAGCTATAAAAAAGGCCCCGCATGGCGGAGCCCTCAGAGATTTTAGCGTTCAGATCATTTGCCGCGTGCAATCGCACGATAGCCAATGTCCTTACGGCAGAAGCTGCCTGTCCACTGAATGCCATCCGCCAATTGGTAAGCGCGTTGTTGCGCCTGAGCCACCGTTTCACCCAGCGCGGTAACGCACAGCACGCGGCCACCGCTGGTCACCACGTCGTTACCCTGCATACGGGTGCCGGCATGGAATACCTTGCCGTCGGCGCTTTCTTGCTGCGGCAGACCCTGAATGACCTCACCGTTGTTATAGTCACCCGGATAACCGCCGGCTGCCAGTACCACGCCCAACGCAGGACGTTCATCCCATTCAGACGTTTTCTCATCCAGCATGCCTTCCGCACCGGCCAGGCACAGTTCAACCAGATCAGAGCGCAGACGCAGCATGATCGGCTGGGTTTCCGGATCGCCAAAGCGGCAGTTGAATTCAATGACTTTCGGTTGACCGTCCGCAGAGATCATCAGCCCGGCATAAAGGAAGCCGACATAGGTGTTACCTTCCGCCGCCATGCCACGCACGGTTGGCCAGATAACCTGGTCCATCGCGCGCTGGTGGATTTCATCGGTTACCACTGGCGCCGGGGAATAAGCCCCCATACCACCGGTGTTCGGGCCTGTGTCGCCATCGCCGACGCGTTTGTGATCCTGGCTGGTGGCCATCGGCACTACGTTTTCACCGTCGACCATGACGATAAAGCTGGCTTCTTCCCCATCCAGGAATTCTTCCACCACGATGCGGTGGCCTGCATCGCCGAAGGCGTTACCTGCCAGCATGTCTTGCACGGCGTCTTCCGCTTCCTGCAGCGTCATGGCAACAATCACGCCTTTACCGGCAGCCAGGCCGTCGGCCTTGATGACGATCGGTGCACCTTTACTGCGAACATAGGCCAGCGCCGGTTCGACTTCGGTAAAGTTTTGGTACTCGGCGCTTGGAATATTATGGCGCGCCAGGAAATCTTTGGTGAAGGCTTTAGAGCCTTCTAACTGGGCTGCGGCCTGAGAGGGGCCAAAGATTTTCAGGCCGGCGGCCTGGAAGGCGTCAACCACGCCAATCACCAGCGGCGCTTCCGGCCCGACAATGGTGAGGCCGATATCGTTGCTCTGGGCAAAAGCGAGCAGGGCCGGAATATCGGTAGCGGAGATCTCGACGTTCGTAAGACCTGGTTCCAGCGCGGTACCGGCATTGCCCGGTGCTACGTAAACTTTGTCCGCCAGCGGTGATTGGGCTGCTTTCCAGGCCAGCGCGTGTTCGCGTCCGCCGTTGCCGATAATTAAAATGTTCATCAGGTGCTCCACGAAGGGCGTGCGCCGCAGCGCACGCAGCAAAAAGGATTAATGGCGGAAGTGACGCATATCGGTAAAGATCATCGCAATGCCGTGTTCGTTGGCGGCGGCAATCACTTCATCATCACGGATCGACCCGCCTGGCTGGATCACGCAGGTGATGCCAACGGCTGCCGCGGCATCGATGCCGTCACGGAACGGGAAGAAGGCGTCGGACGCCATGGCGGAGCCTTTGACTTCCAGACCTTCGTCGGCGGCTTTGATGCCGGCGATCTTGGCTGAGTAAACGCGGCTCATTTGCCCCGCACCTATGCCGATGGTCATGTTGTCGCGCGCATAAACAATGGCGTTGGACTTAACAAACTTGGCCACTTTCCAGCAGAACAACGCATCACGCAATTCCTGAGCGGTAGGTTGGCGTTCGGACACTACGCGCAGATCGCTTTCACTCACCATGCCCAGATCGCGATCCTGCACCAGCAAGCCGCCGTTGACGCGCTTGAAGTCCAGAGCGGCAACGCGTTGCTGCCATTGGCCGCAGGCCAGCACGCGGACGTTCTGTTTGGCGGCCAGCAGGGAGCGCGCTTCCTGGCTGATGCTAGGGGCGATAATCACTTCCACAAACTGACGACTGATAATGGCCTGCGCAGTGGCGGCGTCCAGTTCGCGGTTGAAGGCGATGATGCCGCCGAACGCGGAGGTAGGATCGGTTTGATAGGCACGCTCATAGGCTGCCAGAATATCGTCGCCTATCGCCACGCCACAGGGGTTGGCGTGCTTGACGATAACGCAGGCCGGTTCGGCGAACTCTTTCACGCACTCCAGTGCCGCATCGGTATCGGCGATGTTGTTGTACGACAACGCTTTGCCCTGTAGCTGATCGGCGGTGGCGACAGAAGCTTCCTGAACATTCTCTTCTATATAGAAGGCGGCCTGCTGGTGGCTGTTCTCACCGTAGCGCATATCCTGCTTCTTGATGTAGTTAAGGTTCAGCGTGCGAGGGAAGCGACCGGAAGGCTGCTCGGTTTCGCCATGGTAGGCCGGCACCAGCGCGCCGAAGTAGTTGGCGATCATGCTGTCGTAAGCGGCGGTGTGTTCAAACGCCTTGATAGCCAGATCGAAACGGGTGGCGTATTGCAGTGAGCCGTCGTTGTTATCCATCTCGGTAATGATAGCGGCGTAGTCACTGCTCTTTACCACGATGGCGACGTCTTTATGGTTCTTGGCCGCGGAGCGCACCATGGTCGGGCCGCCGATGTCGATATTCTCTACTGCATCTTCCAGCGAGCAATCCGGGCGCGCCACGGTTTGGGCGAACGGATACAGGTTTACCACCACCATGTCGATCGGCTTGATGTCATGTTGGCTCATGATGCCATCGTCCTGACCGCGACGGCCCAGAATGCCACCGTGCACTTTCGGGTGCAGCGTCTTTACTCGTCCATCCATCATTTCCGGGAAGCCGGTGTAGTCGGAAACTTCGGTAACAGGTAGACCGGCATCTGCCAGCAGGCGAGCGGTACCGCCGGTGGAGAGCAGTTCAACGCCACGGCTTGAAAGCGCTTCGGCAAATTCAACGATACCGGCTTTGTCAGAGACGCTGAGCAGGGCCCGGCGGATTGGACGAGGTTGTTGCATGGTTTTATCCCTTGGCTTTGGAGTCGCAATAAAAGAGCGTTACGTGAATTTCCACCTTCTACTCTCTATAAGGAAAGGTTTTTCTCTCTATAAAGAGGGTATCGGGCACAAATTCAGGTAACGCCCCCATAAAAAGGGGAGCGTTTCGTCGCGGGGAATTGTAGCGAAAACGTTTGCGTGGCGCTCGTAAATTTTCCGTGCAAATGGCTTCTGTGGATAAGTTTGTGCACAACAGGGTATAAGGCGGGCTTTTGCTGTGGAATGCAGCAAACGATCGTTTTTGTCGAAAATACCTGTTGCGGCCTGCGAGGAACTCCCTATAATGCGCCTCCATCGACACGGAACATGTGAACAACTTCACAGAGTCTCCGGGGTTCGAAGAGAAAAAAT
>NZ_JBXALO010000018.1:0-35037 GCF_058799515.1 Serratia sp. GW822-FHT06D09 | reverse complement strand
TAGTTCAGTTGGTTAGAATACCTGCCTGTCACGCAGGGGGTCGCGGGTTCGAGCCCCGTCCGTTCCGCCACTTATTTAAATTATGCCTGCTATCTTAGCGGGCATAATGTTAAGCGAGATTTAGGGGCGTAGCTCAGTTGGTAGAGCACCGGTCTCCAAAACCGGGTGTCGCGAGTTCGAGTCTCTCCGCCCCTGCCATATTAGAAACCCTTTGCGAAAGCGAAGGGTTTTTTTTTGCGTGAAATTTCCCCATTCCCCATAATTCCCCTGAAAGATCGCTTAAAACTCCCACCGAAATCGTTCCCAATTTAGACATTTTTAGCTGGATCCATGTACAAAATGGTTGTTCTGCCGTGATGTGATGCCGCGCATTATTCCTGCCCGATTTTCGACTACACCTTATGTGTGTCCAACCCTAAGGACATCCACTTCACCAGAAAAAAATGCAGCATACACAACAACGATAATCCCTGCCCGGCGTGGTTCCATGCCAAGGCAACGCGAGGAGAACAACATGGTTAAACGTCTGCTGTTAGCGGCCGCCATTACTGGCGCTTTGGTAGGTACGGGACAGGCGGCACCGCTGGTCGTCGGCTTTTCACAGATTGGTTCCGAATCGGGTTGGCGTTCGGCGGAAACCAAGGTTTCGAAACAGGAAGCGGAAAAGCGGGGTATCACGCTGAAAATCGCCGATGCGCAGCAAAAACAGGAAAACCAAATCAAAGCGGTCAGATCTTTCATTGCTCAGGGTGTTGACGCCATCTTCATTGCACCGGTTGTCGCCACCGGCTGGACGCCTGTGCTGCAGGAAGCCAAAGAAGCCAAGATCCCGGTATTCCTGCTCGACCGAATGATTGAGGTAAACGACCCTTCGCTGTATACCGCGGCGGTGGCTTCTGACAGCGTACACGAAGGTAAAGTCGCAGGAGAATGGTTGGTGAAAGAGGTCGCCGGCAAGCCTTGCAACGTAGTCGAGCTGCAGGGCACCGTGGGCGCCAGCGTTGCCCTCAACCGTAAGAAAGGTTTTGCTGACGGCATAGCCTCCGCCGCCAACGTTAAGATCATCCGCTCGCAATCGGGTGATTTTACGCGCAGCAAAGGTAAAGAAGTGATGGAAAGCTTCATCAAGGCTGAGCAAAACGGCAAAAATATTTGCGCCGTTTATGCACATAACGACGACATGGCAATCGGCGCCATCCAGGCGATCAAAGAGGCGGGCTTAAAGCCGGGCTCACAGATCAAAATCGTTTCTATCGACGGTGTGCCTGACATATTTAAGGCAATGATGAACGGTGAAGCCAATGCCACGGTCGAGCTAACGCCGAATATGGCCGGTCCGGCGTTTGATGCGCTGCTGGCGATGAAGAAAGACGGTACCCTGCCGCCGAAGTTTATCCAGACCGAGTCCAAGCTGCTGCAACCGGATACGGCTAAACAGGAGTTCGAGCTGAAGAAAAGCATGGGCTATTAATCTACTCACCGGCGGAGCAGCAGATGGCTAACTCTCAGACGACATTATTGACGATTAAGGGATTATCCGTTGAATTTCCTGGCGTAAAAGCGCTGGAGCAGGTTGATGTCACGTTGCAGCGCGGAGAGATCATGGCGCTGCTGGGCGAAAATGGCGCGGGGAAATCCACGCTGATCAAAGCGTTGACCGGGGTTTATCAGCGTTCCGCCGGCGAGGTATTACTGGAAGGCATCGCCATTGCCCCGCAGAGCACCGCGCAGGCGCAGACACTGGGCATTGGTACGGTTTATCAGGAAGTTAACCTGCTGGCGAACATCTCGGTGGCCGCCAACCTGTTCATCGGGCGAGAGCCCACGCGCTTCGGCCTGATCGATCAAAAAAAGCTGCTGCGCCAGGCTCAGCAGCTTTTACTGAGGTATGGGCTGCAGTTGGACGTCAGCCAGCCGCTGGGTAATTACTCCATTGCCATCCAGCAGATTATCGCTATCGCGCGGGCCGTCGATCTGTCCGCCAAAGTCTTGATTCTTGATGAGCCAACCGCCAGCCTGGATGCCAAAGAGGTCAGCATGCTGCTGGACATTCTCAGCCAGCTCCGTAGTCAGGGAATGGGAATGATCTTTGTTACCCATTTTCTCGATCAGGTTTACCGCATCAGCGATCGCATCACCGTACTGCGCAACGGCAAGTTAGTGGGAACGAAAGCCACCGCCGACTTACCGCGTATGGAACTGGTACAGATGATGCTCGGCCACGCGTTTGATGAGTCATTACTGAAACGCAGCGAGCATACGCCCTCAAAGGCGCCATCGTTGGTTGAATTCAGCGGTTATGGGCGGCGCGGGATGGTTGAGCCCTTTGATCTGCAGATTCGTCCGGGTGAGATTGTAGGGCTGGCCGGGCTGCTGGGATCGGGGCGTACCGAAACGGCCCAGCTCATATTCGGTATCAAACCGCGCGACAACGGCAGTGTAAAAGTCGAAGGGCGTGCGGTGAACATCCGAACGCCACGTAACGCTGCCAGCCTCGGCTTCGGGTATTGCCCCGAAGATCGTAAGACCGATGGAATCATCGGCGCTGCGACCGTGCGGGAAAATATCATTTTGGCCCTGCAGGCTCAACGCGGCTGGCTAAGGCCGCTCTCGCTGAAAGAGCAAACCCGCATTACTGAAAGCTATATCCAACTGTTGGGCATTCGTACTCCTGGGCCAGAACAGCAAATCCAGTATCTGTCCGGCGGTAATCAGCAGAAGGTGCTGTTGTCACGTTGGCTGGCGACGAAACCCCGTTTTCTGATCCTGGATGAACCGACGCGCGGCATTGACGTTGGTGCGCATGCCGAAATCATTCGCTTGATCGAAAAGCTCTGTGACGAAGGTCTGGCATTGTTGGTGATCTCCTCCGAACTGGAAGAACTGGTGGGTTATGCCGATCGCATCGTTGTGCTTCGAGACCGGAAACACGTAGCGCAGCTTGAACATAACGCCATTACGGTGCCTGCAATCATGCAGGTAATAGCCGCACAACAGGGGGCAGGATGAACCTCAGGAGTTTCTCCATGACCAGTGGGCCGCGTAAAGTCAGGTGGGTCATCCCTGCCGGAGCAACGCAACTGGGGGCGCTGGCGGTGATTTTGCTTATCGACAGTCTGGTCGCCCCGAATTTCTTTTCCCTGCATATTCAAGACGGTCGACTGTTTGGCAGCGTAATCGACATTGTTAATCGCGGCGCACCGGTCGCGTTATTGGCATTGGGCATGACGTTGGTAATCGCCACCGGTGGTATCGACCTTTCGGTGGGAGCGGTGATGGCGATAGCCGGTGCCACGGCGGCAACGCTGGCCAGTGCCGGTTATCCGCTGAGCTATGTACTGGCAGCCGCCCTGGCGGTTGGCGCACTGTGTGGCCTGTGGAACGGGTTTTTGGTGGCGGTGCTGCAGATACAGCCGATTGTTGCCACGCTGATGCTGATGGTGGCTGGGCGCGGCATTGCCCAACTGATTACCGAAGGGCAAATCGTCACCTTTGAACGAGAGGGGTTGGCGTGGCTCGGCAGCGGTGCGCTGATGTATTTGCCGATGCCGGCGATCATTGCGGCGGTCATGCTGCTGTTGATCTGGCTGTTAACGCGTAAAACGGCGTTGGGACTGTTTATCGAAGCCGTAGGCATCAATCTGCGTTCCGCGCGTAATGCAGGTGTCAGCACCGGCTGGGTGGTGATGGCGGTGTATGTGATCTGCGGGCTGTGCGCCGCCGTTGCCGGCGTTATCGTCACGGCGGACATCCGTGGCGCTGATGCCAACAATGCCGGGTTGTGGTTGGAGCTGGATGCGATCCTGGCGGTTGTGATTGGCGGCGGTTCACTGTTGGGCGGTCGTTTTAACCTGTTGCTGTCGGTAGTGGGGGCATTAATTATTCAGGGGATGAATACCGGCATTCTGCTGTCCGGCTATCGGCCTGAGTTTAATCTGGTGTTGAAGGCGATTGTGGTGTTGGCGGTGTTGATGGTGCAATCGCCCAGCTTCACGCTGCGCCACCTGCTTGGGAGAAGAAAACCATGATCAAACGTAATCTTCCGCTGCTGATTACCGTCCTGGTGTTCCTTCTGGGCTACGCTTTTTGTCTGACGCAGTTTCCCGGCTTTGCCTCAACACGGGTGTGGTGCGATTTGCTGACCGACAACGCCTTTCTGGGCATCGTCGCGGTCGGCATGACGTTTGTGATCCTTTCCGGCGGTATCGATCTGTCTGTCGGCTCGGTGATCGCCTTCACCGGGGTGCTGCTGGCCAAGTTGATTGGAACTTATGGCATTGCACCGGGTTATGCGTTCATCATCGCGCTGTTGATGGGGGCGTCGTTCGGCGCGCTGATGGGTTGGATCATTGATGTGCTGAAGCTACCGGCGTTTATTATTACGCTGGCCGGAATGTTCTTCGTACGGGGCATGAGTTTTATTGTTTCAGAGGAGTCGATTCCCATCGATCATCCGCTGTATGTGACGCTGGCGAACTATGCCTGGAAAATGCCGGGCGGTGGGCGCTTTACATTGTTGGCGCTGGTGATGCTATTGGTTGTGGCGGTCGGCATGGTGCTGGCGCACCGTACGCGCTTTGGGCATAACGTCTACGCCATCGGCGGTAATCGGGTCTCTGCCGCGCTGATGGGCGTACCGGTACAGCGTACCACCGTACTGATTTATATGCTCTCAAGCACGCTGGCGGCACTATCAGGGATCATTTTCTCGCTGTATACCTCGGCAGGTTATGCCCTGGCGGCCAGCGGCGTGGAGTTGGATGCCATTGCTGCCGTCGTGATTGGCGGTACCTTGTTGACCGGCGGCGTGGGCACCGTTTTGGGCACGCTGTTTGGCGTGCTGATCCAGGGATTGATTCAGAGCTATATTACCTTCGACGGCACGCTCAGTTCGTGGTGGACCAAAATCGTTATCGGTATTCTGCTGTTCTGCTTTATCGGCCTTCAGAAGGCGATAAGCGCGTTTTGGCTCAGCAGGCGAACCCAACCCCGGCATCCTCGTTTGAAGCCGTTATAGCGCCTCATGCTGAGGTTTTCAAAGGTATTTTCAGCAGTTGCCGGATCAGCGGCTGCTGATCGCTATTTTGCAGCCAGACGGCGTACAGCGGGCGGATAATGGCCGGGATCTCGGCGATGGCGGTTAACTGCGGGTAATCATTCTCCCACTGACTGGGCAGGAAGGCGCAGCCACCGGTGGTTTCCAGCAGTTGCCGGGTCAGATGCGCAGAGGTAGTGGTGAGCACCGGCAGAGTGTCGCTCTCCAGCATGCGGCTTTCCTGCTGATGGAAATCAGCCCCCCATTCCAGCTTGATATAGGGCATCGGCGCATGTTGATCGCGCAGGGTGGAAGAGAACAGCCGCAACGAGAAATTCCCCAACAGCTGGCTGGCCAGTTCATCCATCTTTGGCGGTTCAGTGGTGATGAGCAAATCGAGCTGTCTTTCATGCAGCTGTTTTACCAAAGAGTGCCGTAGCGCCACCCTGGCCTCCAGCTGCAACGCCTCACGCTGCTGATAGAGCGACTGCAGCCAGGGGGTCAAATAAGCCTCCCACAATGACGCCGTGGCACCGATGGATAACTCGGTATGTTGCAGTGAACGCACCACCTCTTTTTTCGCCAGTTGCCAGGTCATCATCAGGCTCTCTGCATAGGGCAAAAGCCGCTCTCCAGCAGGCGTCAGGCGGATATTGTTGCGGTGACGGGTGAACAGATTCGCGCCCAATTGGTTTTCTAACTGGCGGATGCGGAAACTGACGGCGGACTGCGTTAAGTACAAGGATTCTGCGGCTCGGCCAAAGTGACGCGTTCTACTGACCTCCAAAAAGGTTTTCAGTAATTCGGTATCCACACCCATCTCCAGTAATTTTTATCGTTAAGATTTAAATGTTTTGTTTTACACAATGTCAAGCCTATCTAATACTCCGCGCCATAAACAGCACGGCCATGAGAGAATTAGGAGCGTGTCAGATGGCGGATAGCTTCACCACGACCAGTCGATTTTTTGATAATAAACATTACCCTCGCGGGTTCTCCCGTCACGGCGATTTCACCATTAAAGAAGCGCAATTGCTAGAGCGTTTCGGGTATGCGTTCAACGAGCTGGATACGGGTAAACGCCAGCCGGCCACTGAAGAAGAACAGTTGTTCGTCGCAGTGTGCCACGGTGAGCGCGAGCCGGTTACCGAGCAGGAAAAAGTATGGGCCAAATATCTGGCGCGCACACGTCGCCCGAAAAAATTCCATACTCTGTCCGGCGGTAAGCCGCAGGCTGATGCGGTGGAAGATTACACCGACAGCGAGGATTGATTTTAATGGGGCCTTTGGGCCCCATTATTATTCAAGGCTGCGGTGCAGCTGCAGCAGCAGGCGATCCATACTGCGGTAGCCAAGCGCTTCACTCAAGTGTCGCTTATCAATAGCCCGATCTCCTGCCAAATCCGCCAGCGTGCGAGCCACTTTCAGGATCCGCTGCCAGGCGCGAACCGATAATCCCAACCTGTTTAACGTCGTTTCAAGAAAATCCGCGTCCGCGTCGTTAAGTCGGCAATCCCGTTCGACCTCATGATTGTTCAGCAGGGCATTAATCTTCCCCGCTCGACTGAGCTGCCTTTCACGCGCCAACAGCACACGTTCCCGTACCTGAGCGCTGTTTTCACCGGCAATGCGCTTTTTGCTAAGCAGGCCTGGTGGCAACAATGGCACTTCAATCGAGAGATCGAAACGATCGAGAAAGGGCCCTGAAAGCCGCCCCAGATAGCGCAGGACCTGCTGTGGCGATGCGCGGTTATGCATGCCCTGGTAATGCCCGGTAGGGCTGGGGTTCATGGCGGCGATCAGCTGTACCCGTGCCGGGAAGCAGACTTTGGCGCTGGCGCGTGAAACCACGATCTCGCCGGACTCCAGCGGTTCGCGCAGCGCATCCAGTACCCGCCTTTCGAATTCGGGCAGTTCATCCAGGAACAGGACGCCATTGTGCGCCATGGAAATTTCACCCGGCCTCGGCAGCGAACCCCCGCCGACCAGAGCGGCCATCGAGGCGCTATGGTGCGGTGCGCGAAACGGCCGCTGTCGCCATGGCAGCGCTTGCGCAGCATGATGCAGCAGGCTGGCCACCGCGATGCTTTCCAGTGCTTCCTGATCGGTCAGCGGCGGGAGAAGGCCATTCAAGCGGCTGGCCAACATGGTTTTCCCGGTCCCTGGCGGGCCCACCAGCAGCAGGTTGTGGCCGCCAGCAGCGGCGATTTCCAGCGCGCGCTTTGCCTGTTCCTGACC
The DNA here is from genome assembly GCF_058799515.1 of Serratia sp. GW822-FHT06D09. Taxonomy (NCBI): domain Bacteria; kingdom Pseudomonadati; phylum Pseudomonadota; class Gammaproteobacteria; order Enterobacterales; family Yersiniaceae; genus Serratia; species Serratia sp. GW822-FHT06D09. The sequence continues at coordinate 27,764 of NZ_JBXALO010000018.1, read as the reverse complement.
CAGAATATCCTGCAGATCGGCCGGTTCGGGCGCGTTGTTCATTGCCGGCGGCGCATGGGCTACCGGTAAATCCGCTTTACCCAACACAAAGGCGCACACCTCCAACAGGTGGTCCGCCACCAGGGTTTTGCTCTGCGTAATTAGCCCCACCTCTGGCCCATTGGCGGCCGCCAAAACCAATTGCCGTCCTGACTCCATGGCGGCCAGCGCGGCGGGGATGGCTCCGCTGACGCCCCGTAGAGCGCCAGATAATGCCAGTTCGCCAAGGAATTCATAGTGAGCCAGCTTATCGGCCGGCAGCTGTTCGGAAGCCGCCAGGATAGCCAGCGCAATCGGTAGATCATAGCGACCGCCTTCCTTGGGCAGATCGGCCGGTGCCAGATTGACGGTAATACGCCGTGCGGGAAAGGTGAAACCGTTATTGATCAAGGCGCTGCGCACTCGATCACGCGCCTCTTTAACCGTAGTTTCCGGCAGGCCGACCATCGTCAGGCCGGGCAGCCCATTGCTGATATGCACTTCCACCGTAACCGAAGGGGCCTGAACGCCCAGTGTGGCCCGGGTATAGATCACTGCCAGTGACATATTGCTCTCCTTGCTGAAGGCAACATGATGCGGGATGTGTTGCGACGTCGCGCTTTACCCTTGGAATATTTGCGCGATAAGCCGTAATTAAAATTATTGGTTTCAGATAGATAGCCTTTTTTTGTGCAGGGCTTCGCAAAGGGCGGCAATACCCCTTAACAATTACGCGAATGCTGCAACACATTAGCAGGCTAACCATGTTGCGACCGGAGGGGAAATGGGTGTATTTAACAATTGATTAAAATAAAAATCACCTATTTAACACAATCCGACCGCCGCTGCATTCTGCCGCGGCAGCCGCTAAACCTCATGACTTCGTACTCTACGGTAGGGATAACATTATGTTTGGTTGGACACCGCTGCAACGCAATGCAGCTATCGCCAGCTTTTCAAGCTGGACGCTTGATGCTTTCGATTTCTTCGTGCTGGTCTTTCTGCTCAGCGATATCGCGCAATCTTTCCATGTCGGTATGGAAGAGGTCACGCTGGCGATCCTGCTGACGCTGGCGGTACGCCCGATCGGCGCGCTGATCTTTGGCCGTGCGGCGGAAAAATATGGCCGCAAACCGATTTTGATGCTGAATATCGTGTTCTTCTCGGTGTTTGAACTGCTGTCCGCGGCGGCACCCTCGTTGACGATATTCCTGCTGCTGCGGGTACTGTACGGCGTGGCGATGGGCGGGATCTGGGGTGTGTCCTCATCGCTGGCGATGGAAACCATTCCCGATCGTTCGCGTGGCCTGATGTCGGGGATTTTCCAGGCCGGCTACCCCTTTGGTTACCTGTTGGCGGCGGTAGTGTATGGCCTGCTGTTTGAAATTATCGGCTGGCGCGGCATGTTCGTGATCGGCGCGGCACCCATTTTATTGCTGCCGTTTATTTACTACTGCGTGCAGGAGTCGCCGGTGTGGCTGGCGGCCCGAGAACGCAAGGAAAGCAGCGCATTGCTGCCGGTGCTGAAGAGCCATTGGAAACTGTGCGGCTACCTGGTGCTGCTGATGGCGGCGTTCAATTTCTTCTCGCACGGTACTCAGGATATGTATCCGGTGTTTTTGAAAGTTCAGCACGGTTTCGACCCTAAAACCGTCAGTATCATTGCCATTAGCTACAATATCGCGTCAATCATTGGTGGCGTTTTCTTTGGGGCACTGTCGGAAAAAATCGGCCGTAAGAAGGCGATCATCATTGCCGCCTTGCTGGCGTTGCCGGTGATCCCGCTGTGGGCGTTTTCCAGCGGTTCGCTGATGCTGGGGATTGGCGCATTCCTGATGCAGTTCATGGTGCAGGGGGCCTGGGGCGTGGTGCCGACTTACCTTACCGAATTGGTGCCGGCCAATACCCGCGCGGTACTGCCGGGGTTTGTTTATCAATTGGGTAATCTGATTGCTTCGGTCAACGCCACGCTGCAGGCGACGATAGCCGAGCATCATGGCCATAATTATGGGCTGGCAATGGCGATGATTGCCGGTACGGTGGCGATCGTGATTGCGTTGTTGGTGTTCTTCGGCAAGGACACGCGCGGTAAAGCGATCTCGGGTGCCGTGAAGTCCTCAGGCGTGCAGGCTAACGTTTGAATATCGGACATTTTGCACGAGGTATGACCAGATTGCGCCGAATAATAACGCAAAAAAAGTGTTGTCATGCCGCGCGGGACTATGGTACCTCTGTAGGTATTAGTTCGAAACGAGCACAGTGAACAAACCCATTATGAAAGCCTTTGCCCAAGTGATTAGCCTAGTCGTGATTAGCGTGGTGGTGATTATTATCCCACCGTGCGGGGCTGCACTTGGACGAAGAATGGCTTAGAAAACAAGCCGGAATCGCAAGAGAACCCCCGCACCGAAAGGTCCGGGGGTTTTTTATTGGCAAGAGAAAAGTGAAGCGAGGATAAGAATATGAATAACAGAACAAAATCCTGCAGTTGTCGAAGTAAGGCGGGGAAATAACTATGAACGGGGCTCAGTGGGTAGTACAAGCATTGCGTGCACAGGGAGTTGATAAGGTATTCGGCTATCCAGGTGGCGCAATCATGCCGGTCTACGATGCATTGTATGACGGTGGGGTAGAACACCTACTGTGCCGCCACGAACAGGGCGCCGCAATGGCTGCCATTGGTTATGCCCGCGCAACCGGCAAAGTCGGCGTTTGTATCGCCACCTCTGGTCCCGGCGCCACCAATTTGATCACCGGCCTGGCCGATGCGCTGCTGGATTCGGTTCCGGTAGTGGCCATCACCGGCCAGGTGGGTTCCGCGCTGATTGGCACCGATGCCTTTCAGGAGATCGATGTTCTCGGCCTGTCTCTGGCCTGCACCAAACACAGCTTCCTGGTGGAATCACTGGACGCGCTGCCGGGCATCATGGCAGAAGCCTTTGCCATCGCCTGTAGCGGCCGCCCTGGCCCGGTGCTGATCGACATCCCGAAAGACATCCAACTGGCCCACGGCGAGCTGCACCCGCACCTGGTGCCGGTCGTCGAAGAGTTGCATTACCCGGCGGCGGAGGTGGCGCAGGCCGCCGAGTTGCTGGCGCAGGCTCACAAACCGATGTTATACATCGGCGGCGGCGTAGGCATGGCGCAGGCGGTACCGGCACTGCGTGAGTTTATCGCAGTGACTCAAATGCCCAACGTTGTCACGCTGAAAGGGTTGGGCGCGGCGGATGCTGCTCACCCGTATTACCTCGGTATGCTGGGCATGCACGGTACCAAGGGCGCCAACCTGGCGGTGCAGGAGTGCGATCTGCTGATCGCTGTCGGCGCGCGTTTCGACGATCGCGTGACCGGGAAACTGAATGCGTTTGCGCCGCATGCAAAAGTGATCCACATGGATATCGATCCGGCGGAAATGAGCAAATTGCGTCAGGCACACGTCGCGCTGGAAGGCGACTTGAAGGCCTTGCTGCCGGCGTTGCAGCAGCCGCTGAAGATTGCCGCCTGGCAGCAGCGGGTGGTTGAGCTGAAGGAAGCCCACACCTGGCGTTATGATCATCCGGGCCAGCCGATCTACGCGCCGCTGTTGTTGAAACAGCTGTCCGAGCGCAAGCCGGCCAACAGCGTGGTGACTACCGACGTGGGCCAGCACCAGATGTGGAGTGCGCAGCACATGACCTTCGAGCGCCCGGAGAATTTCATCACCTCCAGCGGCCTGGGCACTATGGGGTTCGGCGTACCGGCCGCGGTTGGCGCCCAGATGGCGCGCCCTGAGGATACGGTAATCTGCGTATCGGGCGACGGTTCCTTCATGATGAACGTACAGGAACTGGGCACCATAAAACGCAAACAGCTGCCGCTGAAAATCGTATTACTGGATAACCAGCGTTTAGGCATGGTTCGCCAGTGGCAGCAGCTGTTTTTTGACGGGCGTTACAGCGAAACCAATCTCTCCGATAACCCCGATTTCCTGATGTTGGCCAACGCCTTTGGCATTCCCGGCCAGCGTATCACCCGTAAGGACCAGGTGGCAGACGCGCTCGACGCCTTATTCAACAGCGAAGGGCCTTACCTGCTGCACGTATCGATCGATGAACTCGAAAACGTCTGGCCGCTGGTGCCGCCGGGTGCCGGTAACGAAACCATGTTGGAGAAAATCTCATGATGCAGCATCAACTCTCAATCCAGGCCCGTTTTCGCCCTGAAATGTTAGAGCGCGTATTGCGCGTCGTGCGTCATCGTGGCTTTCAGGTTTGTGCTATGAATATGGTTTCGGCGTCAAATACCGACAAGATTAATATTGAATTGACCGTTGCCAGCCAGCGTCCGGTGGATCTACTGTCATCTCAGTTGAGCAAACTGATGGACGTCTCCTGCGTTGAGATCCAACAGCAAACATCACAACAAATAAGCGCCTGATGCGTGAGAAGGATAAAGAACAATGACGAAGAAAGCCGATTACATTTGGTTCAATGGTGAGATGGTTCCCTGGGCTGACGCCAAAGTGCACGTGATGTCGCATGCGCTGCACTACGGCACTTCGGTGTTTGAAGGCGTTCGTTGCTATGACTCCCATAAAGGCCCGGTGGTGTTCCGTCACCGCGAGCATATGCAACGCCTGCACGACTCGGCAAAAATCTACCGCATGCCGGTATCACAAAGCGTTGATGAGCTGATGGAAGCCTGTCGCGCTACGCTGCGTAAAAACAACCTGGTCAGCGCTTATATTCGCCCGCTGGTGTTTGTGGGCGACGTCGGCATGGGGGTTAACCCGCCGGCCGGCTACAAGACAGACGTGATTATCGCGGCGTTTCCTTGGGGCGCGTACCTGGGTGAAGAGGCGCTGGAGCAAGGCATCGATGCGATGGTTTCGTCCTGGCACCGCGTGGCGCCAAATACCATCCCCACCGCGGCCAAAGCCGGTGGTAACTACCTTTCCTCCCTGCTGGTGGGCAGCGAAGCGCGCCGCCACGGTTATCAGGAAGGGATTGCGCTCGACGTGCACGGTTATATTTCCGAAGGGGCAGGCGAGAACCTGTTTGAAGTGAAAGACGGCGTGTTGTTCACCCCGCCGTTCACCTCTTCCGCGCTGCCGGGCATTACCCGCGACGCCATCATCAAACTGGCGAAAGACATGGGCTTCGAAGTTCGTGAGCAGGTGCTGTCCCGCGAATCGCTGTACCTGGCCGACGAAGTGTTCATGTCCGGCACCGCGGCGGAAATCACCCCGGTGCGCAGCGTCGACGGCATCCAGGTCGGCATTGGCAAATGCGGTCCGGTGACCAAACAAATTCAACAGGCGTTCTTTGGCCTGTTTACCGGCAAGACCGAAGACAAATACGGCTGGCTGGATCCGGTAAACCCATAAATAACGACGTTACCTGTTAGGGTAAAACGACAGACAGACAAGAATATCCAGGCGGTTCGTTCGCCGCCTGTAATAAATACATTTGGAGTGAAGAGCATGCCTAAGTACCGTTCCGCCACCACCACCCACGGCCGCAACATGGCGGGTGCCCGCGCATTATGGCGCGCGACCGGAATGACCGACGACGATTTTGGCAAACCCATTATTGCGGTGGTCAACTCATTTACCCAGTTCGTTCCGGGCCATGTGCATCTGCGTGATTTGGGCAAGCTGGTTGCAGAACAGATCGAAGCCTCAGGCGGCGTTGCCAAAGAGTTCAACACCATTGCGGTGGATGACGGTATCGCCATGGGCCACGGCGGTATGCTCTATTCCTTGCCGTCACGCGAACTGATCGCCGACTCGGTGGAATACATGGTGAATGCCCACTGTGCGGATGCGATGGTGTGCATTTCCAACTGCGACAAAATCACCCCGGGCATGCTGATGGCGTCATTGCGCCTGAACATTCCGGTGATCTTCGTTTCCGGCGGCCCGATGGAAGCCGGTAAAACCAAGCTCTCCAATCAAATCATCAAGCTGGATCTGGTGGACGCAATGATCCAGGGGGCTAACCCGAACGTCAGCGACGCCGACAGCGAACAAATCGAACGCTCCGCCTGCCCGACCTGCGGTTCCTGTTCCGGCATGTTCACCGCCAACTCAATGAACTGTTTGACCGAAGCGCTGGGCCTGTCGCAACCGGGCAACGGCTCGCTGCTGGCGACCCATGCCGACCGTAAGGATCTGTTCCTCAACGCAGGTAAACGCATCGTTGCCCTGACCAAGCGCTATTACGAACAGGACGATGAAAGCGCACTGCCGCGCAGCATCGCCAACAAGGCGGCGTTTGAAAACGCCATGACGCTGGATATCGCCATGGGCGGCTCGACCAACACCGTGCTGCACCTGTTGGCTGCGGCGCAGGAGGGCGAAATTGATTTCACCATGGAAGATATCGACCGCCTGTCACGCAAGGTGCCGCACCTGTGTAAAGTGGCACCGAGCACCCCGAAATACCATATGGAAGACGTGCACCGTGCCGGTGGCGTGCTGGCGATCCTCGGTGAGCTGGATCGCGCAGGCCTGTTAAACCGCGATGTAAACAACATACTGGGCCTGACCCTGCCACAGACGCTGGAGCGGTATGACATCATGCTGACCAAAGATGAGGCGGTGAAAAAAATGTTCCGCGCCGGCCCGGCGGGCATTCGTACCACCCAGGCGTTCTCGCAGGACTGCCGCTGGGATACGCTGGACGACGATCGCGCAGAGGGTTGTATCCGCTCGCTGGAAAATGCGTTCAGCCAGGATGGCGGCTTGGCCGTGCTGTACGGCAACATGGCGCAGGACGGCAGCATCGTTAAGACCGCCGGCGTCGATAAAGACAACCTGACCTTCCGCGGTCCGGCCAAAGTGTACGAAAGCCAGGACTCGGCGGTGGACGCTATCCTCGGTGGCAAAGTGGTTGCCGGTGACGTGGTGGTGATCCGCTACGAAGGGCCGAAAGGCGGGCCGGGCATGCAGGAAATGCTTTACCCAACCACCTACCTGAAATCCATGGGCCTGGGCAAAGCCTGTGCGCTGATCACCGACGGACGTTTTTCCGGCGGCACCTCGGGCCTGTCAATCGGCCACGTTTCACCGGAAGCGGGCAGCGGCGGCCTGATTGCGCTGATCGAAGATGGCGACATGATCGACATCAATATTCCTCAACGCAGCATGGTGCTGGACGTTTCGGACAGCGAACTGGCGGCACGCCGTGAAGTTGAGCTGGCACGTGGCGATCGCGCCTGGACACCGAAAAACCGTGAGCGTCAGGTTTCCTTGGCGCTGCGTGCCTATGCCATGTTGGCAACCAGCGCTGACAAAGGTGCAGTACGCGACAAGAGCAAGCTGGGAGGCTAAGCATCATGGCGGTATCGCAACCCCTACCCGACGCCCCCTGCGGCGCGGAGTATTTGCGAGCGGTGCTCCGCTCGCCGGTATACGAGGTGGCTCAGGTCACTCCGTTACAGGCCATGAGCAAAATTTCTTCGCGCCTCGGCAACACCATTCTGGTGAAGCGCGAAGATCGTCAGCCGGTGCACAGCTTCAAGCTGCGCGGGGCCTATGCCATGATCGCCAGCCTGAACGAAGAGCAGAAAGCGCGCGGCGTGGTAACGGCTTCGGCCGGCAACCATGCGCAGGGCGTGGCCTACTCCGGAAAACGCCTGGGGATCAAAACGCTGATCGTCATGCCGGTGTCCACCGCAGACATCAAAGTGGATGCGGTACGCGGTTTCGGCGGCGAAGTACTGTTGCACGGCGCCAACTTTGATGAAGCCAAGGCCAGGGCAATTGAGCTTTCGCACAAGCAGGGCATGACCTTCGTTCCTCCGTTTGATCACCCAACGGTGATCGCCGGGCAGGGCACGTTGGCAATGGAGCTGCTGCAACAGGACGCGCATCTCGACCGGGTGTTTGTTCCGGTTGGCGGTGGTGGTCTGGCGGCGGGTGTTGCGGTGTTAATCAAACAGCTGATGCCGCAGATCAAAGTGATCGGCGTGGAGGCGGAAGACTCCGCCTGCCTGCGCGCGGCGCTGGATGCCGGGCATCCGGTAGATTTGGCGCGAGTCGGACTGTTTGCCGAAGGCGTGGCGGTGAAGCGCATTGGTGATGAAACCTTCCGCCTGTGCCGGGAATATCTGGACGACGTGATCACCGTCGACAGCGACGCTATCTGCGCGGCGGTCAAAGATTTGTTTGAAGACGTGCGTGCCATTGCCGAACCCTCCGGCGCGCTGGCACTGGCCGGGCTGAAGAAATACGTTCAGCAGCACAACATCCAGGGCGAGCGCCTGGCGCACGTGCTGTCCGGTGCCAACCTGAACTTCCACGGCTTGCGTTATGTATCTGAACGCTGCGAATTGGGCGAACAACGCGAAGCCCTGCTGGCAGTGACCATTCCTGAGCAGAAAGGCAGCTTCCTGAAGTTTTGCCAACTGCTGGGCGGCCGGTCGGTGACCGAGTTCAACTACCGTTACGCCGATGCGGACAACGCGTGCATCTTCGTCGGTGTCCGCCTGACGCGTGGCCATGCCGAACGCCTGGAAATCATCGACGAGCTGAACGCCGACGGTTATCAGGTGGTGGATCTGTCCGATGACGAAATGGCCAAACTGCATGTGCGCTACATGGTCGGTGGGCGTCCTTCGAAACCCCTGCGCGAGCGGCTGTACAGCTTTGAGTTCCCGGAGTCGCCGGGCGCGCTGCTGAAGTTCCTGCAAACTCTGGGCACCCATTGGAACATCTCGCTGTTCCATTACCGCAGCCACGGCACCGATTTTGGCCGCGTGTTGGCCGGTTTTGAGCTGTCGCAGACCGAACCTGAGTTTGAGCAGCATTTGCAGGCGCTGGGTTACGACTGCCACGATGAAACCGATAACCCGGCGTTCCGCTTCTTTTTGCAGGGCTGAGGGAACCGACAAGGACGGCGCATGACGGATAAATTTAACGGCTTTAGCCAGCAGGGCCTGAATTTTCTTCAGCAGGTGCGGATCGAGAACGACAAGGAATGGTTTGAAGGCAACCGCGGCGTTTACGATCGTGAGCTGCTGACGCCGTTCCGCTCGCTGGTGGCTGAGCTTGCCCCGACGATGCTGGCGATCGATCCGCAGTTTGAAACCCGCCCGGCGATCGGTAAAACGCTGTCGCGTATACACCGCGACACGCGTTTTTCTCATGATAAATCACGTTATCGCAGCCGCATGTGGTTGACGTTCAAACGGCCGAGCAAAGACTGGAAGGATGCCCCGGTTTATTTCTTCGAACTGGGGCCGGACATGTTGCGCTATGGGCTGGGTTATTACAGTGCCAACAAGCAAACCATGGATCTGTTTCGTCATACGCTGCAACGTCGGCCGCAGCCTTTTCTCGAGGTCGCGGCCTGTTGTCAGCCGCCGTTCGAGCTGGTGGGGGAAAGCTACAAACGCCCGCTGGTTAAAGAGCAGGCGGCAGACATTGCCACCTGGTACAACCGCAAATCTTTTGCGGTGATGGCCACCGACAGCCAGGTGGAGACGTTATTCAACGCCGGGCTGACGCATAAGCTGGCGCAAGCTTTTCAGCAGTTGGAGCCGCTTTACCATTGGTTGATGCAGGTAGAGGCGATGAAACAAGTCGATCCGGCAGATCTCTAAATACCCGTCGTCTTTCAAGCTGCAGCGTTGTTGGCTGCACTAGCTGCAGCATGAAATCCCTGGGGTATTTCTATCTCGCGTTTCAAATGATCGTGTTTAAAAGCAATGGTGTCGTGTTAAGGATTTTTGACCGTTAATAACAAGCGCCAGAAAGCGTCGATCAGCGGATCGCTGAGGCGTTTTTTCTGCACGCAGACGCCCAGTTCGAACGGTTCGACCATAGAAATATTTTCTAACTGTGAGATGCGGTTACGTACCGGCTCGGGGCTGTTGTCCACCACCACGCCGGGGATCAGTGCGATGCCGCAGCCCAGTGCCACCATGGAAACAATCGCCTCGTGGCCGCCGACGGTGGCGTAAATCAGCGGATTGGCGATGCGCTGGCGACGGAACCACAGCTCGATACGTTTTCGCGACGGGCCATGCTCCGGCAGGATAAACGGAATATTGGCCCAGTCGGGCTGCTCGGCAAATGCCTGGCTGCGCACGGCGCAGGGCAGAGCCGGGGCAATCAATACCAGCGGGATCTCGCCGATTTTGGTGAAGGCTACGCTGGTGGGCAGGGTTTCAGGCCGGCCGGCAATGCCCAGATCGGCTTCGTTGGACTGAACCTTATCGACGGCGTCGGCAGCGTCACCGGTGGTGAGTTTAATTTCCACCAGCGGATGTTGCGCGCGGAAGCGGTCCAGGATCGGCGGCAGGTGGCTGTAGGCGGCGGTGACCGAGCAGAACAGCCGCAGCTCGCCGCTCAGCGAAGGGCCGTGCTGGCCGAGAGAATGCTTCAGTTGCTGGTATTGCAACAGCGTCTGCTGGGCAAAGTCTTTTAGCTGCTCACCGGCATCGGTCAGTTGCACGGTGCGGTTATCGCGTAAAAACAGCGGCTGCCCGAGGATCTCTTCCAGCCGTTGGATCTGGCGGGAAAGCGTCGACGGACTGACGTGCATCGCCTTGGCGGTGCGGCCAAAATGGTGGCTTTCGGCCAGATGAAGGAACAGCTTTAAATCACGCAAATCCATATCAGTACGCTCGCAGCAAGAGTGTTGCATAAATTGCAATATCACATTCGTAATATATCAATTTAAGCAACGCGTTTCCTGTTATACATTGAGTTTAACGAATCTCCGCACAGACAGGCGGGGAATGAAAATAACATGCAAGACACAACATCTAACTGGAGTACCACCATGGCTAACTATTTCAACACATTGAACCTGCGTCAGCAGTTGGCGCAATTGGGTAAATGCCGTTTTATGGCACGTGAAGAATTCGCTGATGAAGCCGGCTACCTGAAAGGCAAAAAAGTGGTGATTGTCGGCTGTGGCGCACAGGGTCTGAACCAAGGCTTGAACATGCGTGACTCGGGGCTGGATGTGGCTTATGCCCTGCGTAAAGAAGCTATCGACGAAAAGCGTCCTTCATGGCGTAAAGCGACCGAAAACGGCTTTAAAGTAGGGACTTACGAAGACTTGATCCCACAGGCCGACCTGGTGGTTAACCTGACGCCGGACAAGCAGCACACCTCGGTAGTGCGTGCCGTACAGCCGCTGATGAAAGACGGCGCGGCGCTGGGCTACTCTCACGGCTTCAACATCGTTGAAGTGGGTGAGCAAGTACGTAAAGACATTACCGTGGTGATGGTTGCGCCAAAATGTCCGGGCACCGAAGTGCGTGAAGAATACAAACGTGGTTTCGGCGTACCGACCCTGATTGCGGTTCACCCGGAAAACGACCCTAAAGGCGAAGGCATGGCGATTGCCAAGGCATGGGCTGCCGCGACCGGCGGTCACCGTGCCGGCGTTCTGGAGTCTTCCTTCGTCGCTGAAGTGAAGTCTGACCTGATGGGCGAGCAGACCATTCTGTGCGGCATGCTGCAGGCGGGTTCACTGCTGTGCTTCGATAAACTGGTTGCTGAAGGTACCGACCCGGCTTATGCAGAAAAACTGATCCAGTTCGGTTGGGAAACCATCACCGAAGCACTGAAGCAGGGCGGTATCACCCTGATGATGGACCGTCTGTCCAACCCGGCTAAACTGCGTGCTTATGCGCTGTCCGAGCAACTGAAAGAGATCATGGCGCCGCTGTTCCAGAAGCACATGGACGACATCATCTCCGGTGCCTTCTCCAGCGGCATGATGGCCGACTGGGCAGAAGATGACGTGAAGCTGCTGAACTGGCGTGAAGAGACCGGCAAGTCGGCGTTCGAAAACGCGCCGCAGTTCGAAGGTAAAATCAGCGAGCAGGAATACTTTGACCACGGTGTACTGATGGTGGCAATGGTGAAAGCCGGTGTTGAGCTGGCGTTTGAAACCATGGTTGACGCAGGTATCATCGAAGAATCCGCTTACTACGAATCACTGCACGAGCTGCCGCTGATCGCCAACACCATTGCGCGTAAGCGTCTGTACGAAATGAACGTGGTTATCTCTGATACCGCCGAGTACGGCAACTACCTGTTTGCCAATGCGGCAGTGCCATTGCTGAAAGAGTTCATGACTACCCTGCAGGCGGGTGATCTGGGCAAATCCGTGGCCGGGACTTCCGTAGATAACGCGCAACTGCGTGACGTGAACGAAGCGGTGCGCAATCACCCAATCGAATCCGTTGGCCGTAAGCTGCGTGGTTATATGACGGATATGAAACGTATCGCGGTAGCAGGCTAAATACCCGTCGTCTTTCAGGCTGTAGCGTTGTTACCTGCACTATCACACCCCAGTCGCTGACTAAGGTAAGCTCCTGGGGATGAGATAGCTTGGCATCTGGCTACAACCTGAAATCCATAGGGTATTAAGATGGGTTTTCGAGCCCAATAAAAAGGCCAGCATTATTGCTGGCCTCAGATCGCTGACAAAGTCCTATGCAGTTAAAAGCCCTGATCTGAGGACGAATAAAAACAAAGGATTATGTCTTCTGATTTACCCCAAACATCCGAAAACCACGTTTTTCGGGTGTTTGTCATCAGACTAAGGCCAGCATTATTGCTGGCCTTTCGCATTTCTACGAAACAGGATTCATTGCGGCATGGCGGCGAGTGGGATAATGGCGCCACGATGCTGGATCACCGTGCTGGCGGTGAGATGACCGCGCTGCGCCGCCTGCACGGCATCGCCGCCGGTTAAGCGTACCGCCAGGTAACCCGCGCTGAAAGAGTCCCCGGCCGCCGTGGTATCCACTATTTTTTCTTTCGGCAGCCGTACCGCCGGGATTTCAAATTCGGTGCCTTCGGCGCTGAACACCAGGCAGGCCTCTGCCCCGCGTTTGATCACAATCTCCATTACGCCCAACTGCTGCGTGCGCTGCACCACCTGTTCCACCGGCTGTTTGCCCCACAGCAAATCCTCGTCATCCAGCGTCAGGAAGGCGATATCGGTGCAGGCCAGCACCTCGCGATAAGCCTGCTGCGTTTCTTCCCGGTTTTGCCACAGCCGCGGGCGATAGTTGTTATCGAAAATGACTTTGCCGCCGTTGGCGCGGCACTGGCGCAGTAATGCCAGCAGCTTGGTGCGGCTGGCCGCGTCGAGGATCGCCACGCTGATGCCGCTAAGGTATAGATAATCGAAGTGGGCCAGTTGTTCGCATAACGTCTCCGCCTGCGGGCTGGCCAGCCAGTAGCGGGCGGCGGCGTCATTGCGCCAGTAATAGAAAGTGCGTTCGCCGGCCTCATCGGTTTCGATCACGTACAGGCCCGGCAGCTTGTTTTCCAGCCGTTGAACCAGGCGCGTATTGACCTTCTCCTGTTGCCAGGCGTGCAGCATCTCATCGCTGAAACTGTCGGTGCCGAGCGCGGTAACGTAATGCACCTGCAGCGTGCTTTCTGCCACCTGGCGGGCAACGTAAACGGCGGTGTTTAGCGTATCGCCGCCAAAGCCGCGGCTAAGGTCCGCGCCTTTTTGCGACAGTTCAATCATGCATTCGCCGATCACGGCAAGATTCTGGGTGGTCATAGTCAACGAGCCCTGGCTGAAAGAAGAAGGTGAATGAATGCGAAACCCATCCAGTCTCAAGGCAAGGGGCGAGGGAGTCAACGAAAATAAAACAACGTTTTAATTTAATTATGACGACGATCGGGAAACTGAAAAATTTCCCGATCCGCAGACAAGAGTCCGCCGTTATTTAGCGGCTGCGCGCAGCTCGGTGACGCATTTGCCGCCGATGCCCCAGTTGTCGGTTTCTACTTCATCGATGACGACCACGGTGGTGGCCGGATTCTTCCCCAGCGTATCCACCAGCAGTTGTGTCACGCCGGCGATCAGCTGTTTCTTTTGCTCCGCTGTCGCACCTTCACGGGTAATTTTGATATTTACGTAGGGCATGTTTTTTTCCTTGGTTTTTTGTTATCGCTATTCACTGTAGAAGGCTTTTGCCGCCGCTTAAAGTTTTATCGCCTGCTGCCGATAAACCCAGGGAAGCAATCACGCAGACTGAGCGTTTTCATGTCCCTTCGATGGCGATAGTCCCAATGACAACCAAGATGATTTCTGGTCTGCTGGCGCCATTCCTTGCCGTATGCACACATATAAAAGCACAGCATTTTTGGCGGCAATGCCGGCGGCAGTATACTTTTCAGCCGATCTACCGCACCTGTGGCACTCTGCTGGCACTCGAACTGCTGACGGCGGTGTCTCATCCTGACGCACCGGACAAACCACTGTCGCCGGAGCACTATTTTGCTGCCCTTGACGTGCGCAAGCGCCTGCAGATCATTCAGGAACAGCTGACGCTGCTCCAGCACTGGCAGCCGTTGTTGACCCGTCACGCGTTGATGGTATCGGTCAATATCGACGGCATTGCATTGCAGGCGCTTCAGCGGCACGACGTGTTGCAACGACAGATTGCCAGCATGCCTTATCTGCGCTTCGAGCTGGTGGAGCACGCGGGAATGGCGTTGAACGGCCCGTTGCAGCAGATTGCCGGGGCCGAGCGGCTGTGGTTGGATGACTTCGGTAGCGGGCTGGCGAATTTCTCCGCCGTCAGTACCTGGCGCTATCAATACATCAAGGTGGCGCGTGAATTGTTCACCCTGCTTAAGCAGACGGAGGATGGCATTCAACTGCTCTCCACGCTGGTCAGAATAATGAACCAGCACAGCGAAGGAGTGATTGTTGAAGGGGTGGAAACCGAGCAGGAATGGCTGCTGGTGCAGCGCTCTGGTGCCCTGGCGGCGCAGGGGTACTACCTTTCCCGTCCGGCCCATTTCGACACTCTGCAAACCTTGCCCAGATTGTTTTCCGTGCCGGCTGCCTGATCCTCGTCCCCTAAAGCGTGAACTCTGGCCTATCCTCGGCTAGGCTTGATAACAGTTGCTTATCAATTGTTGGCAAGTTTCGCGTTCAGGGAGCCATTATGACAAAAACAGGAAAGGCGTTCACTTGGGTGGGCGGTATTGTGCTGCTGATCATCGTCGCGTTGGTGATCTTTGCGCTGGCCTTCGACTGGAATCGCCTCAAGCCGACCATTAACGACAAGGTGTCTGCCGAGCTGCACCGTCCGTTCGCTATCCGTGGCGACTTGGGTGTGGCCTGGACGCGCGACAAAGATGAAGGCGGTTGGCGTGCCTGGGTGCCATGGCCGCATATTCATGCCGAAGATATCGTGCTGGGTAACCCGGAAAACATCCCGGGCGACACAATGGTCCAGTTGCAGCGCGTCGAAGCCAGCATCTCGCCATTGGCGTTGTTGGGCAAAGAGGTGCTGATCCCGCGTATTTGGCTGAAGCAGCCGAACGCGAGCCTGCGGCGTCTGGCCAATGGCGAGAATAACTGGACCTTTAACCTGGCCGGCGATCCCAATCAGCCCCCGTCCGACTGGACGGTGAACGTTCATGACATCGTATTCGATAAGGGTCAGATTGCTTTCAAAGACGCCACGCTGAAGGCCGATTTCCGCGCTGAGATTGACCCGCTCGGCAAACCTTTGCCGTTCAGCGAAGTGACGGGCAAAAAAGACGCCAGCAAAGCCATCACGCCTGACTATGTTTTCGGTTGGAAGGTGAAGGGGACCTATAACGGTGAGCCGCTGGCGGGCAGCGGCAAGATCGGCGGTATGCTGTCGTTACAAAGTGCCGACTCGCCATTCCCGCTGCAGGCAGATGTGCGTTCCGGCTCAACCCGGGTGGTGGTAGCAGGTACGCTGTCCGACCCGATGAACCTCGGTGGGCTGGACTTGCAGCTTAAATTCTCCGGTGACAGCCTGGGGAATCTGTATGGCCTTACCGGCGTGCTGCTGCCGAATACCCCGCCTTACTCCACCGATGGTCACCTGAGTGCTCGCCTGCACGAGAAAGGCGGAGCCGTATTCCAGTACCAAAAATTCGACGGCAAAATCGGCGACAGCGATATTCACGGTGATTTGACCTATGTCGCCAGCAAACCCCGGCCGAAGCTAAGCGGTGAGGTACTGTCGAAGCAGCTGCGCTTCGCCGATCTGGCGCCGTTGATTGGTGCGGACTCCAACACCGAAAAAGCCGGACGCGGCGAAAAAAGCCGTCAGCCGGCCGGCAAGGTGCTGCCGGTAGAAAAGTTTGAAACCCAAAGCTGGAAGGTGATGGATGCGGACGTCAAATTCACCGCCAAGCGCATTGAGCACGGCAGCTCGCTGCCGCTGAGCGACCTCTATACCCATCTGCAGTTGAACAACGGCGCCATCCTGATGGATCCGCTGCGATTCGGCGTGGCGGGCGGTAACCTCAACGCCACCCTGCGCCTCGACGGCAGCAAAAATCCGATGCAGGGCCGGGTAGATATGCACGCGCGGAAATTCCAGCTCAAGCAGCTGTTGCCGAACGTGGGATCGATGAAACGTAGCCTGGGCCAGCTGAACGGCGATGCCAAACTCACCGGCACGGGCAACTCGGTGGCGGACTTGCTGGCGACCAGCAGCGGCGATCTGCGGATGGTGATTAACAATGGGGTTATCAGCCGTAGCCTGATGGAAATTCTCGGGCTCAACGTCGGTAACTATCTGGTAGCGCAGCTCTTTGGCGACGACGTCGTGGGCATTAACTGTGCGGCGGCGGACATCGGGATCAGCACCGGCGTGGCGGCACCGCGGTTGTTTGTGTTCGATACCGAGAACGCGATTATCAATATCAGCGGCAATACCAATCTGGCCACGGAGCGGCTGGACCTGTCCATCGATCCGGAAAGTAAGGGGATGCGCGTGCTGACGCTGCGTTCGCCGCTGTATGTGAAAGGCACCTTCGCGCATCCGGACGCTGGGGTGAAGGCTGGTCCGCTGATTGCGCGCGGTGCGGCTGCGGTAGCGCTGGGCGTGGTACTGACGCCGGCAGCGGCATTGTTGGCGCTGGTTTCGCCGAGCGAAGGCGGTGAGGAAAACCAGTGCGGACAAATTCTGCAGCAGATGAAGAAGAAAAAATGACCGTTAATGGCCCGCACTGCGGGCCATTTTTATTGCAGAACCCGGCAGTCGTGATCCTGAATTTCTTCCGCCGAGGCCAGGGTAAACGGCAGCAAACTGCGTTCGGTGGTCAGCAGCAGGAAGTCGCCGCCCGGCAAAGCGGTCATTGCCAGGCCAAAACTGCCCATGCGGCCTTCGGATCGTGGTACCCCTTCTGCCAGCAGGCGGAAAGCCCCCTGTTTTTTCAGATCACTAGCGGTGACCTTACGTACCAGATAGTCGTGCCCCAGCAAGCCGCCGGGCATGGGTTCCCACTGTTCACTGTATTCTGTCGCATATCGCGCCAACTGCGTTTTTACCGCCGGTAACAGGCAGGAGATATGAATATGCAACTGATTCTGCGTTCGGCCATATTGCGAGTTAATCGCCAGCGAAATATCGGCGTCATCAATCTCTTTGCCGTATTTATCCGCCATAAAATGCCGTGCGGCCCAGGCTTGCTCAAAGAAGTTTGGGGTGGTGGCTTCCAGCACCTGCGGGCTTTCAATGCCGGTGATTTTGGCCGTTGGCATCAGTAAATACTGCAGTGGCCCGTTGCGATCCTTAAACACCACAAAACCGGCCTGTGGGTCTACCTGCGCGCAGGGGGCAGGGTTGTTATGCGTTTGTTGGTTTGGCAGGCACTGCTGGCTGACGATACGCCATAGCGCGTTTGAATTGGAGGGTATTAGCCAGAACCAGCCAGCCAGCGCAATGGCGATCACCACCAATGGCACAACGTACCAAAACAGTCTGCGGCGCAGAGACATTATTGATTTCCATTTCTGTCAAAGAGGAAGCGTTCAGCATAGTCCGATTTTATGACAGGAGACAATACGGGAAGTGCGGCCCGCCTGATGGGGGCCGCGTAAGCAGAGTTACAGCGACTTGTCTCGGGTCTCTTTCATCAACAACAGGGCGATCAGCGTCAGGCTGGCCATGGCCGCCAGGTACAGACCGACATAGAACAGGCCGTAGTGCGTTGCCAGCCAGGTGGCGATATAAGGCGCTACCGCGGCCCCGAGGATTGACGCGACGTTATAGGAGAAGGATGCGCCGGTATAGCGAACCTCCGTCGGGAACAGCTCCGGCAGCAGCGCGCCCATCGGGCCGAAGGTCAACCCCATGATGCTCAGGCCGCACAGCAGGAAGCCCATCACCAGAGCCTGGTTTCCGGAACCCAGCATGCTCGGGAACAGGAAAGCGAAGGCGATCATCAGCAGAGTAATGACGATCATGGTCTTGCGACGGCCAAAGGCATCAGCCAGCAGACCGGCAATCGGTACCATAACGCCAAAGCCGATCACCGCCACCATCAGCATCCACAGGAAGCTGTTGCGCGAATAACCCAAGCCCAGTGGCTGCGGCGTGGTGCCGTAGGTCATCGAGTAGACCGTCATCAGGTAGAACAGCGTATAGGTTGCCAGCATGATGAAGGTGCCGAGGATCGTCACCTTCAGGTGCTTGCTGAGCAGGGTGCCGAGCGGAATTTTCACCTGCTTGCCGGCTTTTGCCACCTTGGCGAATACCGGTGTTTCATGCAGTGACACTCGTACGTACAGCCCGATCAGCACCAGCGCGGCGGACAGAATAAACGGCACGCGCCAGCCCCATTCCATAAACTGCTGGTCAGTCAGCAACCAGGAGAGCAGCAGGAAGGTCCCGTTAGCGAAGAAGAAGCCGATAGGCGCACCCAGCTGCGGGAAGGAACCGTACAGCGCCCGTTTTCTGGCCGGGGCATTCTCGGTGGCCAGCAAGGCTGCGCCGCCCCATTCCCCGCCCAGGCCCAGACCCTGACCGAAGCGCGCCAGCGCCAGCAGGATTGGCGCGAAGATACCAATGGTTTCGTAGCTTGGCAGCAGGCCGATCAGCACGGTGGAAATCCCCATGGTCAGCAGCGAGGCGACCAGGGTCACCTTACGCCCAACGCGATCGCCGAAGTGGCCGAACAGCGCCGAACCAATAGGGCGCGCAACGAAAGCGACGGCGAAAGTGGCCAGCGACTGCAGCGTGGCGGTCGTGGGATCGCCCTGTGGGAAGAAGATATGCGGGAAAACGATCACCGCAGCGGTGGCGTAAATGTAAAAATCGAAAAACTCGATAGCGGTCCCGACCAGCGAGGCGACAATCACTTTTCCGCGTGAGTTAACCGGTGTTGACGCGTCGTCGGCGTCCAGAGTTGGTGCGATGGAGGCTTGCATAATATTTCTTATATTTTGAATTTGTAAAAATCCATCTTAGTCACAGCAAAATGCCTTTTCAATGACGAAACTTTGTACAATGCGGCGATTAACCGGTTAAAAAGCTTAATGTTTCATCACTGCGTTTCTGCATAGATTTTAACGTTGCCAAATGAATGATTCGCAGACTGAACATCTGTAAAAGGTGAAAAGAAAAGTTAGGCTGTAGTTTGTTATGCTGATTCTGGCAGGTGAGTTGGTTTCTTATTGGTTTTATATGCTGGTTTAATTGCTTAAATGCAAAATAAAAAACCGGCCACAGGAAAGTGGCCGGTATGATTGCGTTGATTTACGGCGCGGATTGTTCTGAGGTTGGCAGGGTTTTATCCTCTTTATATTGCGCGGTGGCGATCCAGGCGGCGCAAAACAGCGTCAGTCTGGCGAAGAAATAGAAAAACGCCATCAGCCCAATCACCGAACCAAAGGCGGCCCCGGAAGGGGATTTAGCCACCTGTGGCAGCGTCATGGTCATCACAAACTTAATCACTTCGAAACCGATAGCGGCAAGCAGCGTGCCGCGCAGCAACGCCTTTTTCTTCGGCTTATGCCGTGGCAGCATCCAGAAGATCCACAAAAACAGCAGGTAGTTGGCAAAGATGGAGATCGACAGCGCAATCAGCGTCATGGCCGGTCGCAGCCATTCTATGCCTTCCAGACCCAGCGCCTGCACGATTGCCGCCTGCGCCGAACCGGCAATGGAGGTCAACGTCAGGGTGATAATCAGCGCCACCACCAGACCGGTCAGCGAGATAAAATCGCGGGTGTATTTGAAATAGATTTTTTCCTGATCCTGCGGATTGCGCTCCCAGACGTCACGCGACTGTGCACGGATCGCCTCTCGCAGGTTGCCCATCCAACTGATCCCCGAATACAGCGCCAGCGCCAGGCCGGTCAGCCCCACGGTGGTACGTTGCTGAATGGCGGTATTGACGGTGTTTTTCAGCGTGCCGGCCAGGGTCGGATCGCTGATGCTGCCGACGATTTTATTGATCAGCCCGGTGAGCAGGTCCGGATTGGATGCCAACACAAAACCGACGGCGGCAAACGACACCATCAGAATCGGGATCAGCGAAAGAAACGAGAAATAGGTGATGGCGGCGCCGAATTGGCTGCCCAGGCGATCGTTAAAGCGCTCGGTGGCGCGCAGCAGGTGAGCGATGCTTGGCCAGGCCTTGATGCGTTCGACCAGGCGTGAAAATCCGGAAATGCGCCGGTCAAGGGTCTGGTGGCCGGTCTTGATGTCGATCAGCGGTTTTTGCGGCGCTTCACTGTTGGGCTGACGGGGGTCTTTATCTGATCCTGTAGGCATTACGTCACGATATCCTTAACGATAAATAGGCTGTCTCAATGTGATTATAGCCAAAAGGCTTGCCGTTTTGGCCGCCGGGGCCGGTAACCGGCTAATTTGTGAGCTTAGCGCGTTCACTCCCCCGGTGAAATGTTGCAGCCTGCCGATGGGTAAAATTCTTATGTCAGCCGCGTTCCAGCGCGGTTTTTTTCATTCTCCGACCTTCAATTTTTATCTGTTTCATCACCAAGAAAGCGTTTACTCATGATGTGGCGCGGCGGTTTACCAGTCGCCGCGCAACTGCAGCCGTAGGGGCTGGAACGGTTTCAACTGTTAACACGAGAGAAAATGGAAGGTCATATGAAATTACTTAATCACCCCACCTGTCGCCCGTTTACCGAAGCGGGCAATTTGACCCAGATATCCGCCTACTATGAGGAGGAACGGCACATCATGTGGATGCTGCTGCGTGCTGAACCGCGCCCTTGCTTCAATCAGGCGTTAATCGAAGACATCATGACGCTGGCGCAGGCAGCAAAAGAGTCTTCATTGCAGTTTGATTTTTGGGTCACCGGATCGCTGGTGCCCAATATGTTCAACGTCGGTGGCGATCTGCAGTTCTTTGCCGAGGCCATTAAAAACCGCAAGCGCGAGGCGATGATGGCTTACGCACGTGCCTGCATTGACTGCGTGCATGCGGCGGCGCGCGGGTTTGATACCGGTGCGGTCAGCATTGCGATGGTGGAGGGCAGCGCCCTGGGGGGCGGCTTCGAAGCGGCGTTGGCGCATCATTTCGTGCTGGCACAGAACAACGCGCGGATGGGTTTTCCGGAAATTGCGTTCAACCTGTTCCCCGGCATGGGGGGATATTCGCTGGTGGCACGCAAGGCAGGTATGCGCCTGGCGGAAGAGCTGATCTGGGGGGGCGAGTCGCACACCGCGGAATGGTTTGAAAGCCGTGGCCTGGTCGATCAGTTGTTCCAGCCCGGCGATGCTTATGTGGCGACCCGCACCTTCATCGATACCATCCGGCCCAAATTGAACGGGATGCGCGCCATGCTACGCGCCCGTCAGCGGGTGCTGCAGCTCACGCGTTCGGAGCTGATGGATATTACCGAGGATTGGGTGCATTCGGCCTTCACCATCGAGGAGAAAGATCGTGCCTATATCGAGCGTCTGGTTATGCTACAAGACCGCCACACGCTAAACCTGCGTCGTGCAGGCTAACATTACCTGGCCCGCATCAGGCTGAGGAGGGATGCGGGCAATAAGATTGCAGCCAATGTTCCAACTGGTCCGGGAGCATTGGCCGCGCAAACAGAAATCCTTGTTTCTCATCCACACCGACTTCATCCAGAAACTGATTTTCGCTTTCGGTCTCTACACCTTCGGCAATCACCCGGAACCTGAGCGCTTCGGCCGCCGCGACGATGGCGCGCACCAGCGACTGCGAAACCGGATTGCAATTCACCCCGCGCACGAAGCTTTTATCCAGCTTGATGGCATCCAGCGGAATGCGGGCCAACTGGGCCAAAGAAGAGTAGCCGGTGCCAAAATCATCGAGATGCACCTGCGCCCCCAGATCGCGTAACCGCGTGATCACTTCGCGGGCACGTTTTTCATCCTCAATCAGGCTGCTTTCCGTGAGTTCGAAGTCGAGCAGGCAGGGGGCCAGGTGATTGCACTGCAATACCTGAGCGAGATCTTCAACGATGGAATCATCAACCAACTGCCGTGCGGAAAGATTCACTGCCACCCGCAGATTCAAGCCTTGTCGCTGCCACTGTGCGGCCTGTCTGGCGGCGGTTTGCAGCACCCAGCGCCCGAGTGGGCCTATCAGACCGGATTCTTCGGCATAAGAGATAAACTGCAACGGTGGGATCAGGCCGCGCTCGGGTGAATCCCAACGCACCAAAGCTTCTACGCTGCACACCTTGCCGCTGAGCGCCTCGATTTTGGGCTGGTAGTACACCACCAGTTGATCTTGTTCCAACCCCTTTCGCAGGTTGGTATCCAGCCACATGTATTCCGCGACGCGTTTGTTCATTTCCGGCGAGAACACGGTATAGGTGCGTTTGCCGTGCTCTTTGGCGACGTACATGGCGGTATCAGCACTGCGGATCAGGCTGTCGAGATCGTTGCCATGTTCGGGGCATAGCGCAATGCCAATCGAACAGCCGGTATAGACCTCGATAAGGCCGATACGAAAGGGGGTCTTCAAGCGGTCGATAATGCGCTGGGCCAGCCGTTGCAGCATCTCGCGGTCGGCCTGCTGGGCAAGCACCAGAAACTCATCGCCCCCCAGGCGAGCCAGGGTTTGGTCTGGTGCGAGACAGCCAAGCACCGCCAACGACACCTCCACCAATAAACGGTCGCCGAACATATGGCCGTAGGCGTCATTCACTTTTTTAAAGTTGTCGAGATCGAGATACACCAGACCGACATGATTGCCTTCGCGTGCGGCGATTGCCTGGGTGATTTTGTCCTGAATGGCATTGCGATTGGGCAGGCCGGTAATAATGTCGGTATTGGCCAACACCCGCAGTCGTTCCTGAGCGCGACGCTCTTCGGTGATGTCGGTGCCGGAGCAAATCAGGAACACCTCATTTTTACCGCTGCCGCTGTGGACGAACTTGTTGCGAAACAAGAACAGCCGTTCCCCCTTCACCGTTTTAATCCAACGTTCCACCTCATAGGATGATCCGTTGCGAAAAAAACCGGCGATGTTTCGCCGCGATGCCGCCGCTTCTTCCGGGCTCATAAACAGCTGAAAGACGTTTTTACCAATAACATCATGTTCGTGCAGGCCGGTGTACTCTTCGCTCAGTCGGTTAAAGCGCTGAATACGGCCGTGCTGGTCAACAATCACAATCACCGAATTGGCTTCTGACACCACCTGTTCGGCAAAAGACAGGCCGTGTACCAGATCGCGGGCGACCGATTGGGTGTCGCTGAAGGCCGAGGCGGTACCCGCCCATTCCTGATTATTGATCCTGCGCCCGACCAGATGCAGATGTATCGGCTCACCCCCCAGCGTGATGGTGATATCAAGGCTGGCGGTAATGCCGGTCAGACGGCGGATTTTGGCTGCCTGCATGGCGCTGAGCGCCACGGCCATATGGGTTTTGCCTTTCACTGCCGACAGCGCCAGGGCATTGCTGTCAAACGCCAACCGCCAATATGGGCTGTTGGTGCCGAAGTGGGCATTAAGAAGCATAGGGCCTTGGTCTGCGAACATGATGATTCCTCAAAATGGCACGACAGCCAGCCTGTGCGATGGGCACAGCAGCAAATTCTGGCTCGGTAGTGGCCGTAGTGCACGTATCTCCATCATATAACACGTTTTTCACGGGCAGAGGATGAAACTATTATATAACCAATAATTAGTTTTGCAGTGTAAACGTCGCGTTGCCGCCGCTGCAGAAGGCTGCGTTGCGCAGCGGATCCTGACGATCTCACTGGGGGTGGATACAATCTTAAGTGTAAGTGAGAACCTGCGCTTTCGAGAGATTCGTACGATTGCTGCTTTCGATGCCGTCGTCATTTTGTTGCAGGACGGTTGCAGTGGATAAGCCTAAATTATAATAAAGACGGGCTTTGACAGGAATAACCCCATCGGGGGGAAAGCAAAATCAGGTGATCGTCAGGCCAGGGGAAACCAAAATTTCCAGATAATAAACAACATCTCCATAATTCATTCATTATTGTCGAATAAACCTGTTTCGGGCTTTAATAAATTTACACACCATCGCATTACTATATGTTTATCGGCCTATTATTATCTCCGACGAAAGATGAGCCTGTTCACGTACAGCGCTCCTGATGAAGAATAATTTTAAGGAAATGATCATGCGTAAACTGACCGCTTTATTTGTCGCTTCTACTCTGGCTCTGGGTTCTGCTTCCATGGCTTTCGCTGCAGATACGACAGCGGCACCTGCGACGACAGATGCCACTCCGATGAAAATGATGCACCACAAGGGCGAGGGTAAAGGCGGGCCATTCGCCGGTCTGAACCTGACTGAACAGCAGCGCCAACAAATGCGCGATATCATGAAAGAGTCGCATCAGAAACGCGGTGCGGGCATGAAAGAGGAGCGTCAGGCCTTGCATAGCCTGGTCGCCTCCGACAGCTTCGATGAAGCCAAAGCGAAAGCCCAAATTGACGCCATCAGCAAAACTCAGTCCGAGCATATGCTGGAGCGCGCCAAAGCTGAAAATAAAATGTACAACCTGCTGACCCCAGAGCAGAAAAAACAATACAATGAGAATTATCAGAAACGCGAACAGAAAATGATGGACCACATGAATAACATGAAGTCGAAAATGACGACTGAACAGAAATAATTTCATGCGGTAAGTAAAAAGGGCCAGATTAATTATCTGGCCTTTTTTTGGATTAAAGAACCTTTCCGTTGATAAGGCCCGTGGAAGAAACTCATTCGGCACGCCAGTAACCGAGCGGAATTGTTCGATCACGATCTGGGCAAAATGCGGATCGTTAATATGATAAGCGGTTTTTACCAACACATCTTTTGCTGGTGGGCAGCACAGTGGTTCCCGGCGCATCGATAAAAGCGGCCAGCGCCTGTGGATCCCGAAACGGCTGCCGCGGCGCGTCCAATGTGGGTACACCGCAAGCCGGGATCATGAAGCGCACTTCGCCTGTGCAGGCATTTAATACTGGCGAAAGTCATTATTCCGCAAGGTGAAGAAGATGCGATGAACAGCAAAAAACCGTTAGCATGATAATCCAATTTTCAATGGTCTGCTCCGTGTAAACCAGCATATTTCACTGAGTGAATATTGATAATTCTTATAATTAAAAGAAATAATAAACGCATTTATGCTTTTTTTTAATGGTCGACGGAGGCGAGTTTGTCGGCTTTTGTTATTTGATTTATTTCTATTTATCATTTAATTAGCTTTTCATCTCGCCAGGAGGGGCTCATTCTTCTCGCCCGTTTTCGGTCATTCAAAATCCTTATGTCTTTCCTTCCTTTTTTCTAACAATGACGTTCCCCCGTTAGGCGTTTGCCTTATTGACCCATAAGGCGCGCTTGAGATTGTTGTGCTTTATTTATTTGGTGTTACGAAACTGTTACACAAAAAAACCAATAAAACATTTGCAAACAACAATGGACGGTATCTGGGATGGAAAATAAACGTAGAGGAGTCAAGCCTGTTCAGGCGGCCTTCGGCTGGCCTGAAATTGGCGTTAGCCGCGCCCAGTGGAGCGCGATGCTTTTTTGCCTGGCAACCATCGGTGGGGCGCAGGCTGCGCCCTATGTAGAGAGCGGAAAGCAGGGCGATCCCGCCAGTTGGCGCAGTAAGGAATTTAATGCCGAATGGGGGCTGGGGGCCATCCACGCCGATCAGGCCTACGCCGCCGGTTATACCGGCAAAGGCGTTAAGCTCGGCATTTTCGATCAGCCGGTATATGCCAAACACCCGGAGTTCGGCAGTCAGGACAAAGTGATCAACCTGGTCACGACGGGGATCCGCGAATATACCGATCCCTATATCCCGGTGAAGAAAGGCGATGCATTTCGCTATGACGGCACGCCAAGCGTGGATTCCGACGGCACTCTCGGCTCGCACGGGACCCACGTAGGCGGCATCGCCGCCGGTAACCGCGACGGCGGCGAGATGCACGGTGTGGCGTTTAACGCGCAAATCATCAGTGCGGAGAACGGGGATCCGGGGCCGGAAGACGGCATCATTCTCGGCAACGATGGCGCGGTATATCAGGCCGGTTGGAACGCGTTGATCGCCAGCGGTGCGCGTATCATCAATAACAGCTGGGGTATCGGCATTACCGAGAAATTTGATCAGGGTGGTAAAGATCCAGCCTATCCGCATTTCACCCTGGCCGACGCGCAGAAACAGTTCGACCAAATCAAACAGATCCTCGGTACTAAAGCCGGTGGTGCTTATCAGGGGGCGATCGATGCGGCGCGCAGCGGCATTGTCACCATCTTTGCCGCCGGTAACGATTACAACCTGAATAACCCGGACGCGATGGCCGGTTTGGCCTATTTCGTGCCGGAGATCGCGCCGAATTGGCTGTCGGTCGCCAGCCTGCAGGATCCGAATAACACCGGTGATTACAGCATCAGCAGCTTCTCCTCCCGCTGTGGCTATACCGCCAGCTTCTGTGTTTCCGCTCCGGGCAGCAAGGTGTACAGCTCGATTATCGAAGGCAATAGCGTAGATAACCTGACCACCGGCTATGCCAAATACAGCGGAACCTCAATGGCCGCACCGCACGTGGCAGGCAGCATTGCAGTGCTGATGGAACGCTTCCCCTATATGACCGGCGCACAGGTGGCTTCGGTGCTGAAGACCACCACGGTTGATATGGGCGCGCCGGGCATCGATGCGCTTTACGGCTGGGGGATGATTGATCTGGGCAAAGCGATCCACGGCCCGGGGATGTTTGTCACCGAACAGGATATCCCGGAGGAGTTCCGCGTGAGCGGTGCCTACGGCCCGGAGCAATTTGTGGTGAATCTGCCAGGCATCGGTGCAGTACTGGACAAAGGCAAACCTACCGAGCGTGTGTGTGACGATATTCATTGTGGGTTGGATGTCTGGAGCAACGATATTTCCGGCCATGGCGGCCTGACCAAATTGGGCATCGGCACACTGGTGCTGACCGGCAATAACAGCTACGCAGGCCCAACCCTGGTCAATCAAGGCCTGCTGGCGGTAAATGGTTCGGTGACTTCGGACGTGACGGTGCAAAGCGCCGGCGTGCTGGGCGGTTCCGGTACGCTGGGTTCGTTAACTGCCCGTAGCGGCGGTACCGTGGCGCCGGGCAATTCGATCGGCACGCTGAACGTGACTCGTGACGTCAGCTTCGAACCAGGCTCCCGTTACGCGGTGGAAGTGGCGGCGAACGGCCAGAGCGATCGGATCCAAAGTAACGGATCGGCAACGATCGGCGGCGGTGAGGTGGCGGTGTTGCAAGAAAAAAACGTCAATCTACTTTCGCAGGGCAACGCAGGCAGTCTGATCGGCCGGCAGTTCAACATTCTCACCGCCCAGCAGGGTATCAGTGGGCAGTTTACCTCCACATCGACCTTCTCTCCCTTCCTGGGGGCCGAACTGACCTACCAGCCGAATCAGGTAACGCTCAACGTCGGCCGTAATGACACCAGCTTCGCCAGCGTGGCGGCAACGCAGAACGAGCGGGCGGTGGCGGCAGCGGCAGATGCGCTGGCGGCGGGTAATCCGGT
>NZ_JBXALO010000017.1:24209-42425 GCF_058799515.1 Serratia sp. GW822-FHT06D09 | reverse complement strand
CCATGCGAGAGTAGGACACTGCCAGGCATCAATTAAGCCAAGAGGCCATCCGCAAGGATGGCCTTTTTGCTGTGCGCAAAAGAAAAAAGGCGCAGCCAGGCTGGGTCTTGTATTCCTCGTCGTCAAATCCCTTTTCCAGCAACACCGTTAATCATCTTTATCCAAGAGAAAAGGCCCCGAAGGGCCTTTGATTAGGGTGTGTTTGCTTTTTTTCACTTATTATTCGTTTAGTGCGAACTGCCCTGGGAAATGCCCAGGCCGGTTTGTGAACGTACAAATTGAGAACGGAAGCGCTCACGCTCTTGTTGCCCTGCCAAAGAGCTGTCGGTAACCGAGAATAGCCAGGTGCCAACGAACGCGACAATCATCGAGAACAGCGCCGGATATTCATACGGATAGATGGGTTTCTCATGCCCCAGGATCTGCACCCAGATCGTCGGGCCGAGGATCATCAGGATCACCGCAGTGAGCAGACCCAACCAGCCGCCGATCATGGCACCACGGGTTGTCAGACGTGACCAATACATCGAAAGAATAATAATCGGGAAGTTACAGCTGGCAGCGATAGAGAAAGCCAAGCCGACCATAAAGGCGATATTCTGTTTCTCAAACAAAATCCCCAGAGCTATCGCCACGATACCCAGGATCACCACGGTAATCTTGGAGACGCGCAGTTCGTCACGCTCAGTCGCTTTGCCGTTTTTAATCACGCTGGCGTACAAATCGTGAGATACCGCTGAAGCACCCGCCAACGTCAGGCCTGCGACTACGGCCAAAATGGTGGCAAAGGCGACAGCAGAGATAAAGCCGAGGAAGAAGTTGCCGCCCACGGCGTTGGCTAAATGCACCGCCGCCATATTGGTACCGCCCAGCAGAGCCCCGGTGGCATCTTTGAACGCCGGGTTAGGGCTGACCAACAAGATGGCCCCGAAGCCGATAATAAAGGTCAGGATATAGAAGTAACCGATAAAACCGGTGGCGTAGAACACGCTTTTGCGGGCCTCTTTAGCGTCGCTCACGGTAAAGAAACGCATCAGAATATGTGGCAGACCAGCGGTACCGAACATCAGCGCCAACCCCAGAGACAACGCAGAAATAGGGTCGGAAACCAGACCGCCCGGGCTCATGATGGCGAGGCCTTTTGGGTGCACCTTCACGGCTTCGGCAAACAGGGTGTTGAAGTCGAAATTGACCGATTTCATCACCATCAACGCCATAAAGCTGGCGCCGGCCAGTAACAGCACCGCCTTGATAATCTGCACCCAGGTGGTGGCCAACATCCCGCCGAACAAGACGTACAGCACCATCAGAATACCGACCAGAATGACCGCCACGTGGTAATTGAGGCCGAACAGCAGCTGAATCAGCTTGCCGGCACCGACCATTTGGGCAATCAGATACAGTGCGACCACCACCAGAGAGCCACAGGCGGAGAGCGTACGGATTGGCTTTTGTTTTAACCGGTAGGAAGCCACGTCGGCAAAGGTGTAACGGCCCAGGTTACGCAGGCGTTCTGCAATCAGGAACAAAATGATCGGCCAACCGATCAGGAAACCGATGGAGTAAATCAGTCCGTCATAGCCGGAGGTATACACCAGGGCAGAAATACCCAGGAAAGAGGCCGCTGACATAAAATCGCCGGCAATCGCCAGACCGTTCTGCAGACCGGTAATTTTCCCGCCGGCGGTGTAATAGTCCTGACGTGAGCGAGTGCGTTTTGAGGCCCAATAGGTGATATACAGCGTGGCGCCGACAAACAGGATGAACATGACGATGGCCTGAATGTTCAACGGTTGGCGCTTCACTTCACCGCCAATGGCATCGGCAAAGGCCAGGCCCGGTAGCATCATCAGAGCGGCGGCGGACAGTAAACGCTTCATTTCTTCACCTCACGCAGGATTTCTGCAGTCAGGCGATCGAATTCGCCGTTGGCGCGGAATACGTAGATCCCGGTGAGCACAAAAGAGATCACGATCAGGCCAACGCCTACCGGGATCCCGCGGGTAATAGTAGATCCTGCGGCGATCGGGGTGCCCAACCACTGAGGATCGAAGGCGATCAATAAAATAAAGCCAACGTAGAGCGCTAGTGTAATCAGCGACAGCAGCCAGGCAAATCGGCTGCGTTTTCGCACCAGCTCGATAAAGCGCGGGTTTTCCTCAATCCCTTGATAAATGGTGTCATTCATCAGAGTGTCTCCAGTAGGTATTGAACGAATACGCCGCGCTTGAAGCCGATCATTGGGTTATCTTCCCGCCGATCGGCCAGAGGCGGCGTAAATTATGACGGCACTTTCATTGATTGTTTTTCTTCCAACAGCTTGTCGACTACGGCCGGATCCGCCAGCGTTGAGGTATCCCCCAGGTTGCTGGTATCGCCGGCGGCAATTTTGCGCAAGATACGGCGCATGATCTTGCCGGAGCGCGTTTTGGGCAGGGAATCTGTCCAGTGCAGCACGTCCGGGGTAGCGATCGGCCCTATTTCTTTACGTACCCAGTTACGGACTTCGGTATAAAGCTCAGGCGAAGGTTCCTCGCCGTGATTGAGCGTGATATAGGCGTAAATTGCCTGGCCTTTAATGTTATGCGGAATGCCGACTACCGCCGCTTCGGCGATTTTCGGATGAGAGACCAGGGCGGATTCGATTTCGGCGGTGCCCAGACGGTGGCCGGACACGTTCAGAACGTCGTCGACGCGGCCAGTGATCCAGTAGTATCCGTCTTCGTCACGGCGCGCGCCGTCACCGCTGAAATACATGCCTTTAAAGGTGGAGAAGTAGGTTTGCTCGAAGCGATCGTGATCGCCGAACAGGGTTCGCGCCTGGCCAGGCCAGGAGTCGGTGATCACCAGATTGCCTTCGCAGGCACCTTCTTGCGGCGTGCCGACATTATCGACCAGCGCCGGCTGTACGCCGAAGAACGGACGCGTTGCCGAGCCGGCTTTCAGCTCGGTGGCGCCCGGTAGTGGGGTGATCATAAAGCCGCCGGTTTCGGTCTGCCACCAGGTGTCTACGATGGGGCATTTGCCGTTGCCGATTTTATTGTAATACCACTCCCAGGCTTCCGGGTTGATTGGCTCACCCACCGATCCCATGATACGCAGCGAGTCGCGTTTGGTGCCTTCGATCGCTTTGTCGCCTTCAGCCATCAGGGCACGAATGGCGGTGGGCGCGGTGTACAGAATATTGACCTGATGCTTGTCGATCACCTGTGACAGACGGTTGACGCCAGGGTAGTTCGGCACACCTTCAAACATCAGGGTAATGGCGCCACAGGCCAGTGGGCCGTACAGCAGATAGCTGTGGCCGGTGACCCAACCGACGTCGGCGGTACACCAGTACACGTCGCCATCGTGGTAGTCGAACACGTACTTAAAGGTCAGGGCGGCATAAACCAGGTAGCCGCCAGTGGTGTGTAGCACACCCTTGGGTTTGCCGGTTGACCCCGAGGTATAAAGGATAAACAGCGGATCTTCCGCATTCATCTCTTCCGGCGGGCAGTCGGCTGAGACGCCTTCGGTCAGCTCATGCCACCACAGATCGCGGCCTTCCTGCCAGTAGCCCGGTTTGCCGGTGCGCTTGAACACCACAACGTTGGCGACGCTTTTCACACCAGGATTTTTCAGCGCATCATCGACGTTTTTCTTCAAGGGTACGGCACGTCCGGCACGCAGGCCTTCGTCAGCGGTAATCACCAGTTTTGAGTTGGAATCGATAATTCGTCCGGCGACCGCTTCCGGTGAGAAACCGCCAAAGATGACCGAATGCACGGCCCCGATGCGGGCGCAGGCCAGCATGGCCACCGCAGCTTCCGGTACCATCGGCATATAGATAGCCACGACGTCGCCTTTTTTAACGCCCAGCTTTTTCAGCACGTTGGCGAACTGGCAGACATCGTGGTGCAGTTGTTTGTAGGTCACTTTTTTTGACTGGGTGGGATCGTCACCTTCCCAGATGATGGCGGTTTGGTCACCACGTTCAGCCAGGTGGCGATCGAGGCAGTTGGCTGCCAGGTTCAGGGTACCGTCTTCAAACCAGCGAATGCTGATATGGCCCGGATCAAACGAGGTGTTTTTTACCCGGCTATAAGGCTTTATCCAGTCGAGAATTTTTCCCTGCTCGCCCCAGAACGTTTCTGGGTCTTGCACAGATTGTTGATAATATTGTTGATATTGTGTCGGACTGATCAGGGCGTGTTCTGCAATTGCAGAAGGAATAGCGTGTTTATGCACTTGGCTCATAGCTTTTCTCCTTGAAGTTGTTAATGATATGTCAACTGAAGGTTAAGTATAGTTTGCTCCGATTCTTTGTTTCTTTTTTGCGCGGCAGATCACGCAACGAAGATATTGATTTGTAATAGTTCTGCCCCATTTGTGTTGAGCATCTATCTGCTTGGCGGGAAAAAACGTTCAGATACCAAGTTTTCGCCAGAAAACACTATCTAAAGAACTAAAAAGAATAAACAATCCCACAATAAACCCGTTTTTTATCGCCATTTTTTAATATAAAACGCCACTGTTAAAATCTCGGTTAAATCCTTTTGGAACATAGTTCCCTTTTGATATTCGATGTTGATATTAATAGTGGAGTGGTCAGTCAGCGGCGTTAATAAGAGAATGACTTGAGAATCATCCTAATAAATAGACGATAAAATGCGGTACCTGAACGTTCTGATATTTTCATTTTTAAAACTTTATTGCAACAAAATATAAACATGCATGATGGACTAAATATGCAAGATTAGCGAAAATAAACGCACTTCCATCCGACTAAAAAAGCAAAGTATGAGGTGGTTTCGTGATACATCTCGCATAAAATTATGCTTTTAATAACAACTAATTATGTTTGGTGAAATTAAATACTAAATTCATTGGTGATTATATTTTGCACAGAAGGTCGATAAAACAAGGCTTGCAGAGCATGCCTTTCAGATGGTACAGATTTAAATAGCGTCACACTAAGGGCAGGTGAGCGCTTCGTTGTCATCAACATAAGCCTGTATTAAATGATTAAGTATTCTTTTCGGCGAATTGTTTTAAATACGCGGAAAAGAGTCTTTGAGGACTTTTTGGGTATGAAAAGTGTAAAAATCAGTCTTGCTTGGCAAATCCTGATCGCGTTGGTACTGGGTATTATCGTTGGGGCCGTACTCCATAATCAGACGGAATCACGAGAGTGGTTAGTCAGCAATATTCTTAGCCCGGCGGGAGATATATTTATTCGCCTGATTAAGATGATTGTTGTGCCGATTGTTATTTCTACACTGGTTGTCGGTATCGCCGGGGTGGGAGATGCGAAAAAGCTGGGTCGGCTCGGATTGAAAACCATTATTTACTTTGAAGTGATCACCACTGTTGCCATCGTGGTGGGGCTGACGCTGGCTAATGTTTTTCAACCCGGTCACGGTATCGACATGTCGACGCTGACCGCAGTCGATATCTCGCAGTATGAAAAAACCACTGAGCAGGTGCAAAGTGGATCGCACAGCCTGGTTGCCACGGTTCTGTCGTTGATCCCGTCGAACATTTTCGCTTCGATGGCGAAGGGCGACATGTTGCCGATCATCTTCTTCTCGGTGCTCTTTGGTCTTGGTCTGTCGTCATTGCCGAAAGAAACCAAAGAGCCGCTGCTGAAGGTGTTTAAAGCCGTTTCCGAAAGCATGTTCAAAGTCACTCATATGATCATGCGCTATGCGCCGATCGGGGTATTTGGTCTGATCTCAGTGACGGTTGCCAACTTTGGTTTCGCCTCGCTGTGGCCTTTGGCCAAGCTGGTGGTGCTGGTGTACTTTGCTATCGCCTTCTTCGCTTTGGTGGTGCTGGGCGCCGTTGCTCGCATTTGCAATCTGCGTATCTGGACGTTGATTCGTATTTTGAAGGATGAACTGATCCTGGCCTTCTCCACAGCCAGTTCAGAAACGGTGTTGCCGCGTATCATCGAAAAAATGGAAGCCTACGGTGCACCGAAGGCGATCACCAGTTTTGTGGTGCCGACGGGTTATTCCTTTAATCTGGACGGCTCGACGCTGTATCAGAGCATCGCCGCCATTTTTATTGCGCAGCTGTACGGTATTGAGCTGTCCCTGGGGCAGGAGATTGTCCTGGTGGTGACGCTGATGCTGACCTCTAAGGGCATTGCCGGCGTGCCGGGGGTTTCCTTTGTGGTGCTGTTGGCCACGCTGGGCAGCGTCGGGATCCCGTTGGAAGGTCTGGCGTTTATCGCCGGGGTTGACCGTATTCTGGATATGGCACGTACCGCGCTGAACGTGGTGGGTAATGCGTTGGCGGTATTGGTGGTCGCGAAATGGGAGCACCAGTTCGACAGCAAAAAGGCGCGGGCTTACGAACAAGCGTTCTTGTCCGGCAAGGTAAAGCAGGTCAATGAGTCTTAACGGCTATTGCGCTTGCTTATGAAAAAACCCGCCTTGTGCGGGTTTTTTTCGTTCATTTTCCACAGAGGAATTAACAGGAAGGTGCGGAACCTTGCGGTGGCAAGAAGCGCAGCGGATCCAGAGCGGTAGCGCGATAGCGTATTTGGAAGTGCAGCATGACCTTATCGGTACCTGTGCTGCCCATGGTGGCGATTTTCTGCCCGGCTTTCACTTCCTGCGCGTTGCGCACCAGCAGGGTGTTGTTATGAGCGTAGGCGCTGATGTACTCGTCATTGTGTTTGATCATAATCAGGTTGCCGTAGCCCCGCAGTTGGTTACCCACGTACACCACTCGACCTTTGGCTGCGGCAAATACCGGCTGCCCGCGGTTACCGGCGATATCAATGCCTTTATTGCCACCGTCGGCGGTAGAATACTTGCTGACGATATTGCCCTGGGTTGGCCAGCGCCAGCATTTGATACTGCTGCGGATCGGCGGCGCCACGACCGCAAGTTGGCCTGTCGATTTCGTTTTGCGCGTTTTACCTTTCTGCGCCGTCGTATTATTCAACGCCAGCTTTTGGCCAATTTCGAGATTATAAGGCTTGGGGATCTTGTTGCGACGCGCCAGCTCGCTGACTTCGCTATTGGTGATCCAGGCAATATAGAACAGGGTATCACCGCGTTTGACGGTATAGGTGCTGCCGCTATAGCTGCCTCTGGCCAGGCTATCGTAGTCGCGGTCATAGGTGTTGGCCTTCTTTCCGGAGCCACAGCCCAGCAACGCAAGACTGACTACGCACACGGCCATCAGCCGCCATACAGCGAATGTGCTTCCCATACTCAAATATCGTCCTTAAACGTCGTCGCCCTTAGTAGTTATGCTGCCAGGTGGTACTTGTGCGGGAGCATAGTGATCTTCGTATAGTAACATCAACGGCTATGTGGTCAAAAAAGCTGCCTGGTGGTTTCACTGGACGGCGAAATATGCCGCCTTCATTTTGTCACTGTATAATAATGCGATAATTTTCACCGTCCTGGTAACTTCACCATGTCCCTCTTGTCTGCCCGTTATTTATTACCCACCGCCGCGTTGTTGCTGATTGCATTGCTGATTTATAGCGGTGTTTACCCCTATGACCGAATGACCTGGCTGATGGAAGTCATGCCGGTTGTGATAGCGCTGGTCGTCTTGGGGCTGACCCGGCGTCGTTATCCGCTAACCCCCTTGTTGTACCAGCTGATTTTTCTCCACGCGTTAATCTTGATTTTTGGCGGTATGTATAGCTATGCGCGCGTGCCCGCCGGGTTTTACGTGCAGGAGTTATTGGGATTGGGGCGTAACCCCTACGATAAGCTTGGGCATTTTTTCCAGGGGCTGGTTCCAGCGCTGGTGGCGCGGGAAATCCTGCTGCGTGGGGGCTATGTCCAGGGCCGGAAAATGTTGGGTTTCGTGGTGTGCTGCATTGCTCTGGCCATCAGTGCTGTTTATGAACTGATCGAATGGTGGGCCGCATTGGCGTTGGGACAAGGCGCTGATGAGTTTCTGGGAACACAGGGCGACCCATGGGATACCCAGTCTGACATGTTCTGTGCCCTGTTGGGGGCGGCATGTGGGCTGTTGCTGTTCGGCCGTCGACAGGATCGGCAACTGGCTGGTTTAAGCGCGAAATAGCGTTCCTCCGTTTATCAACTAAAGTATTAGGTTTTAGCCTGCAGCTCGCTTCGGGGTAATGGAGTAGGCGGAAATGGATATGCAAGAAACCTTAACGCTCTCAAGCTATCTGGTACTGGCCGCCACCTTGCTGGTGGCCTATGTCATTTTCGGCATTGCCGGTTTTGGCTCGGCGTTGGTCGCCAGTCCGGTGATGGCGCTTTATATTCCGGTAGCGAAAATTGTTCCTTTGCTGGCGCTGCTGGACATGTGCGCGGCCATTGTTAACGTCAGCCGCGATGGTCGCAATGCACAATGGGCAGAATTAAAACGGCTGATCCCGGTGATGATTATCGGCAGTCTTCTGGGCGCGGCGATCCTGCTGAAAACCCGGCCGGATATCCTCTTGTTGGCGTTGGGCATTTTTGTGGTGCTCTATGCTCTTTATTCGCTCAGCGGTTTAAAACCCGATCGGCAATTTTCGCCCAAGGCTTCGGTGCCTTTTGGCCTGGTGGGCGGGATTTTCAGTGCATTATTCGGCAGCGGCGGCTTTATCTATGCCATCTATCTCAGTGGTCGTATTGAGAAGAAAGAGGCTTTCCGGATGACTCAAACCACGCTTATCGGGATGAGTACGTTGACGCGGGTGGTTATTTTCACCTTTGCCGGTGTTTATCTGGACATTGATTTATTGCTACTGGCATTGGTGCTGCTGCCGGGGATGTTGGTTGGGATTACCCTGGGGCGTCATTTCACTTTGAAAATGTCACGTGAGCAATTCCTGAAGCTAATCAATGTGATTTTGTTGGCCTCGGGTACCGCGCTGATGGTTAAGTATTTCAGTTGAGCATGCTGGGCGGAATGCCTTCTGCCATGCCAGCGAGCTTTACTTCGATCCCAATTAAGCGGCGCTGGTGGGTGTGGCCACTTATTCAGGCATTCTCTCAGGCGCGCCAGGCCCTCAGGTTATGAGGGCCAAGCCGGTGATTTATTGCATGGGCATGCCGGCATCAAGGCGCATCAGGGCAAGCAGTAAGCCGCTGAGTGCGGCATAGAAGCCAAACTTGTCGTAACTGAGGCAGCGCTGATTAAACTCCGGCAGCCAACTCAGACAGTGAATCAAGGCTTCACTTCGCAGTTCAAGCAATTCTCTGCGCTCATTCCCAGCTTCTGTTAACGCGAAATTAAGGTGACTTAACAGTTCGACAACCAGAGCTAAATGATCTTCCGGTTCGCCAAAGGAACTCGCCACCGCCATGCCCGATTGTGCCAACAGCGCTTTCATCTGCGCGCTGGGTTCCTGCTTAAAACGCGAAGATTCCAACTGATAACAAGAGGAATAGGGTAACGCAGCGGACTTCTCCGTCATCAGGAACAGCCCGGCGAAGTCGGCGGCCAATTCCAGTTGGGCGTCGGGCCGCTGTTGGAGTGCCGTAACGGTTTGTCTGAATTGGGTTACCGGCGCTGTCAGCCCCGGCAGCGGTTCAATTATTGCCAGCCATGCGGTGAGTTCAGGGCTGGTCAGTTCTGCAATTTGCAGGTCGCTAAGCTCGCGGGCGAAACTGCCGGATAACCAGGCATAGAGGCAAGCATAATGCGGATGTCCCAGCGCTGAAATATTATCTTCCATGGAACCACCTCCTTACTGCGGCACGTTTGCTGGCGTCATCGGCACGTAGTCGCATTGCGCAACCATTTCCAATGGGCCATCAAAGGCGGTAACAGGTTCGATTTTGCCATTAAAGCGTTCAATCTCAACCAGTGCCGTATGGGCGCTAGTCGCCTGAGCCAGCTCGGAAGAACCGATATCCAACGTCAGTACATTTGGATTGCCGTATTTGCACAGGCTACCCGCCACGCCGCCACGTTCAGGATCGTACCAGGCACCCTCATGGATGCGGATCACTCCCGGCGCATAGCGATCTGAAACTACCGCACCCGCTAAAACCTGCCCGCGGGCGTTAAACACCCGAACAACATCACCATTATTGATGCCGCGAGCATTCGCATCTTCCGGGCTGATAAATACCGGTTCCTTACCTGCAACGCTGTACTGTGCACGCAAGGTTTCAGACTCGCACAGCTGGGAGTGCAGCCGGAAATCGGGATGTACCGACTGCAAATGAAGTGGATAGCTTGCTGAAAGCGGCCCGCCGTGTGAACGTTCTGCCTTTTCAAACCACATTGGGTAACCTTTGCAGTTCTTATAATTCATATCCGCAATACTCTTTGAGTAAATCTCGATCAGGCCGCTTGGGGTGCCTAAAGGTTCCAGATCCGGGTCTTGACGAAACGCCTGGTGACGCACGAACATTTCGGGGTGATGGAACTCGACGTAGCCATCGCCATCCCAAAACTCATCGAATGCAGGCAAAGTCACGCCGCGTCCTTTGCCCTGGCGCGCGCCGTCCTGATAAATGCGTTTGATCCAACCCATTTCATCCAGGCCTTCGGTGAAATCACGTTCGCGATCGAACAGTTTGCAAAGTTCGCGCAGGATATCGAAGTCATTACGTGCCTCAAATTGCGGCGGTACCAGCTGTTTCATCGCGATAATGCCGCGATTGGAGTGGTTGCCAAACTGATCGAGATCGTTGCGTTCGAATTGTGTGGTAGCAGGCAGAACGATATCGGCAAAACGACAGGTTGAGGTCCACTGATTATCAATAGAAATCACGGTTTCCAGTTTTTGCCAGCCGGCAATCATCCGGTTAACCTGCTGATGGCGATGGAACGGATTGGTGCCTGCAAACACGCACATTTTCAGCATTGGCAGCTTGACGCGTTTGCCATTCCAATCGATCTCCTTGCCCGGCTCCAGCATGGCATCGATAAAGCGCGCGATCGGAATGGTACTGCTGTAACCTTTGAAATCCCCCTTGGCATGGCGTGCCGGCGTAGCGGTGGAACCGGAGAAACCGCTCAGGATCACCCCTTTGCGGCTCGGTGTACCTGCGCCGTTGTAGTGCCAACCAAAACCGAACCCGCCGCCAGGTAAGCCGATTTGGCCAAGCATCGCCGCCAGTACTACCGTCATCCACGCCCATTGTTCGCCGTGTTGCATACGTTGCACGCACCAGCCCGCAATGATTTGCGTACGGTTGGCCGCCATTTGACGAGCCAATGCCTGAATGATTTCAGCATCGACGCCACACAGTGCTGACGCCCATTGGGCATCTTTAGGTTGGCCGTCCGTTTGGCCCAGCAAATAAGGGAGGAATTGCTCGAAGCCAACGCAATAGGTTTTGAGGAAGTGGGTATCGTGCAGATTCTCGCTGTACAGCGTGTGCGCCAGCGCTAACTGTAAGGGCACGTCTGTTTGCGGATTCAGAGCGATGTGCTGCACATGCTCACGGCCTAAAAACGCATGGGTCGATGACACCACTGGGTCAATGCTGACGACGTTGATTTCGCCTTTGGCCACTTTGGCTTTAAGTTCGGCGTAATATTCATAAACATCATGATCCGGACACCACCAGTTGGCCTGCTGGTTTTTCACCAGATCCGATCCCCAAAGCACCAGGGTTTTGCTGTTTTGCAGCACCAGTGGCCAGGAAGTTTGCTGTTCATACACTTCCATTGAACCCACCACCCTCGGCAGAATCACCTGGGCGGCACCCGTTGAATAGTCGCCGCCGGTACCGACAGAATCTCCGTGCAGGGCCAGCGCCCGAGCCAGCATGCCCGCGGCATTGTGGAACATGCCGGTCGATTGCCAACCGGTGCCGGATAGCAGAGCAGACGGGCCGTAGGTGTTCTGCACCCGCTCAAGCTCTTGATAGAACAGGTTCAGTGCTTCATCCCAACTTACCCGCACAAAACGGTTGTCGCCGCGCTGGGTGGTATCACTCAAATGGCGTTTACGCATCCAGTCAATTCGTACCATCGGGTAACGGATGCGTGCCGTGCCATGGACATGATCGGGTAAGCCCGCAATCATTTTCGAGGGATATTTATCCATTTCGAAGGGTTTGGCAGCGACAAATCGCCCGTCCACCACGGTCGCGCGGATGGCTCCCCAATGGGAACCGGTCAGTATACCTTCTTGCAACCCTCCCTGAGCCAGGGCGTTTTTGGGTACTAACAGCGAAGGGCCTATCATGCCAATGGCCGTTAAGCCACCAAGCTGAGCCAGAAAACGACGGCGGGACAAGCTGACTTTCTGTGATGATTTCATGTGCATTCTCCCTTAGTGCTTCTGGTCTGCGCCGCCGGTATCGGAAGCATTCATCTGCAAATATTTCAGCAGGGTGCGTTCTTCGCGCTTATCAAGGCTGGTAAAGCCCACCATGCCGTTCAGCGTGCCGATCCAGCCGTTGGCATCAAAGTGCGCAATGTCAGGGGCACCGTGGCACTGATTGCAGGTTCCGGTGTACAGCGCGCTGGTGTAGGCCCAAATCGGTTTGATATCGTTGACCAGGTCGCCTTTTTGTACCCAGGCGGTGGTTTGAAGTTTGCTCCACTCCGCACCGGTGGCGGCTACCGTGGTTTTTTCAAGCGTTTGGGCGTGTTTTTGCACTTCATCGCGAATGGACGAAACAAAAATGCGTTTGCCAGGCAGCAGCGACAGTACGCGTTGGCGCCCCTCGGTTTCTGTCCAACCCACGATTTGCACTTCGAGCCAATCGCCGTCACGTTTTAAGACCTTAACTTCTGAGGCCGGCAGCAGTGAGCCAGCCGGTTCTTTATCGCCTTTGGCCGCGTAGATAGGTTTCATGTCCAGCGTATACAGCGTGTTGCCGTTGCTGTTTTCGTTGGCCTGCAGGCGCATATCTTCAAATTGCTTGCGGAAACCGCTACTCATGTCCGGCAGTTGGTGAGCAATCCCCTTGTGACAATCAACGCAAGACTGATTGTCCTTCGCCGCAATGCTCATCTGTTTGGCCGCTTCCGGGTGCTGCTTGCTGTGCTCCATGGCCTCGTAGTTATGGCAAGAACGGCAGCCGACGGAGTTGTTGTCTTTCATGCGCTTCCATTCACGCTTGGCCAATTCGGCGCGTTTCGCTTCGAATTTCTCAGGCGTATCAATCGAATGGGCAATAAAGTTTTGATAGAGATCGTTGGCTGCTTCCAGCTTGCGCCACAGCATGCCTGGAACATCCGGTGGGATATGGCAGTCACGGCATTCTGCGCGGACGCCGGACGCATTCTTGAAGTGAACGGACTGTTGATATTCTTGATATACCGGCTGCATCGCATGGCAACTGACGCAGAATTCCGTATTGCTGGTCAGCTTAATGCCAGCGTGCGGCACGATGATGATGGCCAATCCGAGAATACAACCGATCCCTAACAGTGCCAGCACTGACCACCTGGCGCTGGGCCGTGTCAGTTTTCGCCAAAGTTTGCTCATAAATAAACCTTCTCGTTATTATGGGTACTCCTTTAGTAGGATATTGAGTAAATATGAATGGGGTCACCGGTCTGGATGAATGGAGTAAGTCAGAATATGAATGGATATGAACAGACTGAAGCGAGCGTGAAATCATGAGCCATCACATTGTTATCGTTGAAGACGATCCGGTTACACAGGCGCGCTTACGTGATTATTTTGTTCATGAGGGCTATCAGGTTTCTGTGGCCGAAAGCGGGGCGGGGCTGAAGGAAATTATGCTGCTTCAGCCGGTGGATCTGGTACTGCTGGACATCAACCTGCCCAATGAAAACGGCTTGTTGCTGACCCGATCTCTGCGTGAACGCTCAAACGTCGGCATTATTCTCGTGACCGGCCGTTGTGAGCAAATTGATCGGATTGTAGGGCTGGAAATGGGGGCGGATGACTATGTCACTAAACCCCTCGAGTTGCGTGAGCTGGTGGTGCGCGTCAAAAACCTCCTTTGGCGTATCGATTTGGCCAAGACGCCAGCAAGGCAAGGGCAACAGGAAAACTGCTATCTGTTCGCCGGATATTGCCTTAATCCTTCCAGGCATACGCTGGAATGCGAGGGGGAGCCGATTCGCCTGACGCGAGCCGAATACGAAATGCTGCTGGCGTTTATTACCAACCCGGGCACGGTGTTGAGCCGCGAACGGCTGTTGCGCATGTTGTCATCTCACCGGGTGGACCAGCCGGATCTTCGTACCGTAGATGTATTGATCCGCCGGTTGAGAAACAAATTGAGCCACGAACTGTTCGTCACCAGGCATGGCGAGGGTTACTTTCTCGCGGCTGAGGTTAGCTGAAGGGAACAGGTACACCGGGCGAAAACCCAGGGGAGAAAGGGATAGCTTTACCTTCTCAGGGGAAATGTTCGCTGGCGTCAGTACCAGAATTTGCGGGCTGATGTTCATGTCCACGTTTTGATGCTGCAAGGCTCGAATGGCTTGATCGACGGCCAGCTCGCCCTGTAGCGCCATCTGGTCACTGGCTGCCACGATGATTCTGCCCCGTTTCAGTCCCCGATATACCTGATGTGACAGGTAAAAAGAGACAATTCCCAAGGGATGGCGACGGTTGCGTGCTTCCCCCATGGCGACCTGAGCGGCAATGGCATTCCCGGCAATCAGGTTGATTTCAGGGTGTTTTTCCAGCATGTCCTGTAATAAGTTGCGCTGTATCTCTACGTCGTTATCGCCATAAACCACATCAACGATCTGTATCGAACTTTCTTCCACCGCGGTGCGAAATCCGTCAACCATTTCCCGGCTGCCTCCGGCATCCTTTGGCCCAGGCATCAGCAGCACATGGAGTGAAGGGTGAGGGGGATGCTCGGCCAGATATCGGCCGGGTTGGTAGCCCATTTGAAACCAGGGCACGCCCACTCGGGCTTTGGCCGCCGCAAAATTCAGTTCATTCACCACGGCAATCACCGGCGTGTTGCCAACGGATGCTGCCAGGTTGGGGAATTGAGCCAGGCTGCTGCCAAGCAAAATCGCATCGGCCCCCCATTGGCGACAGAGCGTTAATTGTTCGCGTTGGGTTTCAAGCTGCGAATAGCCACCGGCTTCAAATATCTTCAGCTGCACTTTGGTTCGCTGGGCTTCACGGATCATGCCGTAATTGATCGAGAGCCAGTAAGCGTCCTTCAGGCTGGGGTAGAGGGCGCACAATTTCCAACGGCGTTCCATCTGCAATACCGGCATGGCGGCAACCGGCTCTGATTGTCGCTCGTTTAGCCAGCGCACCAGAGGGGCTTGCGAAACAGCCAATGCCGAGCAGGTTATCGTGCCGCAGAAAAACGGCAGAAGAAAACGGAAAATCGCGCTGCGCATAATAGCCTCATATTTAATAAGTCTTTATGCTAGAGGTTTCGTCACTGATAAAACAACTTTAATTTCATCATCAGGATACCTATGGGGCACCCTTCGTTAACACAGCGACTTTGGTTGGCTTTTCTGCTGATGGCAGGGTTAGCGCTGATCAGTTCGCTGATAGGTTGGTTGGGTTTTCGCTTTATGGGCGAGGTCGAACAAAACCACACCCGGTCGGTGATCCCGACGATGAATTTGGCCCGGCAACTCAGTGAGGCCAGTGCATACGAATTGTTTTCCGCCCAAAGTTTAACGAATGCCGATACCCAAGCCGATTGGATGGCACAAGGAAAGATGCTCACGGTGCAAAGTTTGCGTATCAGCCGGCTTTTGGAACGTTTGCGCAGCCAAGGGTTTGATACGACGGCGATAGAGCAGCAGGAGTCCGACATTACGCGCAGTTTAGGTCTGCAGGGTGAGTTGGTTGGTCAGCGCCTGACGCTGCGAAAACAGCAGCGCGATCTTTCCCGTGAAATTATGGATGCAGCGGCCCGCATTGCCGAGTTGGCCAAAGGGCAGTTAAACAATGCCGCAACGGCCGCAGGCGTTACGCAGGCAGGGATTTACGATTTGATTGAGCAGCATCGCAATCAGGCCGCGGAGCAGGCGTTAGACCGCCTGATCGATATCGATTATGAATATCAAAATCAAATGGCCGAGCTACGGCTCAATGCGATACAAATTGAGCATCTGATTTTGCTGCTGGAGAAGGAGCTTGCCGAGCGTGCGCCAGCAGAATTAATCTCCCGTATCGGCAACTACGTTCGTATTCTCCAGCGCAGGCAGGAGCGAGTCGAAGATCCCCTTACAAGCGAAAAGATAGCGCGTGAATTACAGACCCTGGAACGTTATCAACAGCTTGCGGCACTGTATCAGCGGGAACGGGATCTCCGCGCGCAGCTTCAGGCGCTGTCGCAAGACAACCTGGATATGTTTACTCGCTTCAGTACTGAAATCAGCCGTCAGGTCAGCGATATCGAGCGGCGTAATACTCAGGCGTTAGAGGCACTTCGGCAGGCTCGGGAAACGGGAAAGTTCTGGCTGATTATCTTGAGTTTTTTCTCGTTGGTGGCGCTGTCATTGATCCTGTGGCGCGTGGTGTGGCGCTCGGTGACGTTGCCCTTGGCGAAGCAAACAGCGGCTCTGGAAGGGTTATTGGAGGGCGATCTCAACACGCCATTCCCGGCGACTTCCGGTGTGCGGGAGCTAAATACCATGGGGCAGTTGATGGAGGCTTTTCGCGCCAATGCCTATGCCTTACAAAACCAGCGCCAAGACCTGGTGAAGCAGGTCGAATTACGTACTGCAGAATTAGAAGCCATGGTAATGGAGCACCACCAGGCTCGCGCT
Organism: Serratia sp. GW822-FHT06D09; assembly: GCF_058799515.1. Lineage (NCBI taxonomy): Bacteria > Pseudomonadati > Pseudomonadota > Gammaproteobacteria > Enterobacterales > Yersiniaceae > Serratia > Serratia sp. GW822-FHT06D09. Next base: position 25,802 of record NZ_JBXALO010000017.1, on the reverse strand, counting down.
GAGGCGGAAAAGGCCAACCGGGCTAAGTCGGCCTTTTTGGCCGCGATGAGCCATGAAATTCGAACCCCGTTGCACGGTATTCTTGGCACGGCTCAGCTGTTGTCGGAACAGGCGCTGTCGCTAAAGAACCTCTCCTACGTACAGGCGATCAATGACTCCGGTGAGAGTCTATTGGCGATCCTCAACGATATTCTGGATTACTCCGCGCTCGAGGCGGGTACGAGCAGCGTGACGCTCAACGAAGAGGCTTTCGACCCACGTCAGTTACTGGCGAGTATCATGAGGTTAATCTCCGGGCGGGTACGTAATCGTGAGATTACATTGGCTCTCACTTGTGCTGACGAATTGCCGCAATGGCTCAAGGGTGATGCGCGGCGTATTCGCCAAATTGTGATGAATTTGTTGGCTAACGCCCTGCGTTTCACCGATCAAGGCCGGGTGGATATTCGCTGCCATATTGATGGGCCGCGCTGGCAAATTGACGTTGCAGATACGGGGTGTGGCATTGCCGGTGAAGCACTGGCACAGATTTTCAAACCCTTTGTACAGCTGACGGCCAAGCGCGGTGGCACCGGGCTGGGACTGGCGATCAGCCGGGGGCTGGCGGAGGCACTGCAAGGCAGCTTAAGCGTCACCAGCACGCTGGGGAGCGGCAGCTGTTTTTCACTGAGTCTGCCGCTGATTATCGCGGCTACGCCCATACAGCATCGGGCAGAAGAACGAACGGAACTTTCCGGTTACCGTCTGCTGCTGGTGGAAGATAACCTGGTCACCCAGCGTATTACCGCCGAAATGTTGCTGTCTTGCCATGCCATGGTTGAGGTGGTTGGCGATGGCCAAAGCGCATTGAACCTATTGGCAGTTGATGACGCATTCAGCGGTGTACTGGTGGATTTGGATCTGCCGGATATGGACGGTGTGACGCTCTCTGGGCTGATTGCTGCGTTGCAGCCACAGTTACCCCTTATCGGTTTCAGCGCCCATGTTGCCGACGAAACGTTAAGGCTCCGCGTCGGCGAAGTATTCTGCGGATTGATACAAAAGCCCATCGCCTGTGCAGCATTAAGCCGACTGATTGAGCACTATTTAACAGCAGAAAAATGCCCGATGCAGCTCGCTCCCAGTTTGGATTTCGTTCAGCTAACGCAGGATATGGCGGTGTTCGGTAAAGAGAAAATCAGCGAGTGGCGAGACTTGTTCACAGAACATGCCTTGTCGTGGGTGACTGAGCTTGAACAGGCCAGCGAAGCGGGCGATGAGCGCAAGGTTGCGCATTTGGCACATAAACTAAAAAGCAGCTGTGCCAGTTTGGGCATGCAGCATGCGGTTGAGGCCTGTTCCGAGCTGGAGCAGACACCGGATAAATTGATTCCGCTGCGCCAAATCCTCACGGAAGAATTGCGGCAGCTTTCGGCCTGGATCGATGCGCAATAAGGTCGTGCGATCGAACTTGTCCGATGAAGCGTCCTGTCTCAGAAAGCAAAAAACCCGCCATAGGCGGGTTCTTCTAAATAGGGTGCCCGGACTCGGACAACCGGCGCTTGCGCCGGATTGAACAACGCTTTAGCGTTGGCCCGCAGGGTGAGGCCTCTG
>NZ_JBXALO010000017.1:0-24110 GCF_058799515.1 Serratia sp. GW822-FHT06D09 | reverse complement strand
CGATGAAGAGTCTCACTCCAGAAAAGCAAAAACCCAGCCATTGGCTGGGTTCTCTAAATATGGTGCCCGGACTCGGACAACCGGCGCTTGCGCCGGATTGAACAACGCTTTAGCGTTGGCCCGCAGGGTGAGGCCTCTGGCCGAATAATCGAACTTGTTCGATGAAGAGTCTCACTCCAGAAAAGCAAAAACCCAGCCATTGGCTGGGTTCTCTAAATATGGTGCCCGGACTCGGAATCGAACCAAGGACACGGGGATTTTCAATCCCCTGCTCTACCGACTGAGCTATCCGGGCAACGCGCAGCATTAAACCGTATTGGCCGAAGTCAGTCAACGGCTTTGTGAACGAAATAAGGCAAAACGCGTCCGGTTGCTGGCTTTTCAGTCAAAGGGAGCAAAAAAAGCGCGAGATGGGCGTAAAGTACCGTGGTTGCGCTCGCCGCCACGGTGTCATTCAGCTTAATGCGCCATTTCTGCGGCACTGAGCGACCTGCAAGATGTCTTCCGCCAAGCGCTTGGCAACGGATACGTCCTGGAGCTGACGTTTTATCAGCAGTTTGCTGAGGCAGCCCTCTTGGATCAGTTCCATCTGCTGCGCCACCATATCCGCATCGTCGGCGTCCATTTCTCGCAGCAGGTCACGGGTCAGTTCCAGCGAAGTCAGCTTCTGCTGCTCGGCCAGCTGGTGGATAGGGTGATCCACCTCCGGGAAGAAGCTACAGGCGGCAATAAACAGGCAGCCGGGATAGCGATCGTGTTGTACGTACTCTGCCAGCACGTCGTAGCGTGCCAGCAATTTTTGCTGTGGGCTCAGGGCTTCGTCCAGCAGCAACTGACGACGCCAGGTGTCAATTTGCTGGCCGTGATAGCGCAGGCAGTCATACAGCAGCGCTTCGCGATCCGGCCAGAAGCGTTTAAGATCGCTCGGCTGTACGTCGAGTTTTTCTGCCAGCATTTCTAATGTGGTGGTTGCCAGGCCCTGTTGTTCCAACAGCCCCAGTGCCGTATCAAGAACTTGTTCGCGTTGCACTTGTGCTCCCTCCAAATTCGGTTCTGAACTTCAGTGTTATTTATTGCACTACTTTCTGCAAATGCGCGTTGAACGTTGGAGCATCCATAAATCCAGTCACCCGCAGGGCCGTCAACTCTTGTCCTGCACCGTTAAAAAATAGAATTGTCGGCAAACCCAGGACTTTCAAGTGCTTGAGCAGCGCTGCCTGTTCGGCATTGTTGGCGGTCACATCCGCCTGCAGCAGCACGGCATTGGTCAGCTTAGCCTGAACGGCCGCATCACTAAAGGTATACTTTTCGAACTCTTTGCAGGCGACGCACCAATCGGCATACAGATCCAGCATCACCGGTTTACCCTGTGCCTGCTGCAGCGCCAGGTTGAGCTGCTTCACATTACTGATCTGCGTAAAGTTCAGATGTGGTGCTGCCTGCTGAGTGCTGTTAACGCCAAAAGCCCAGTCTTGCAACGGCCGTGCAGCAATCACCGCCGCTGCCAGTAATAGCATCTGTAAAACACGGGCCCAGCCGCGGGAGGTTTTCAGGCTAAGGGCAAATGCCCAGCCGAAGAACGCCAGACCCAGCAGGCTCCACAGCCGCAGCCCCCACAGATCGCCGATTACACGCTCCAGCAGAAATACCGGCAGGGCGAGGATCACAAAGCCGAAAGCCTCTTTGACATACTGCATCCATGGGCCGCTGCGCGGCAGCAGGCGGTTACCGAACAGGGTGACGAGCACCAGCGGGATCCCCATGCCTAATGCGTAAAGGTACAAGGTACCGCCGCCGGCCCACATATTACCGCTCTGGGCAATGTAGAGCAGGATCGCGCTGAGTGGTGCGGTGGTACAAGGGGAACAGATCAATCCAGCCAGAGCCCCCATCAGGAACACGCCGGGCAGCGAGCCTCCTTTTTGGGTATTGCTCCAGCCCGCTAAACGCGTTTGCAGCGATGCCGGTAATTGCAATGAATAGAGGCCAAACATCGACAATGCCAAGGCGATAAACAGCACTGAGAGGCCGATCAACACGTACGGATGTTGTAGTGCCGCTTGAAACTGCAGCCCGGCGGCAGCGACCACCAAACCCAGCAAGGTATAGGTCAGCGCCATACCCTGCACGTAAACCACAGCCAACGCCAAAATTCGACCGCTGCTATGCGGTTTTTCACGGCCCAGAATGATGCCGGAAATCAGAGGATACATCGGCAAAACGCAGGGGGTGAAAGCGATACCGATACCGATCAGCAATGCCCACAGCGGTGAAAACGGCAGATCATTGGGAGCCGGTACCGGCTCTGCCGCAGTAGGGAGTACCGGAGCGGCGGAGGCGCTCACGGCATTCAACGGGATCACGCGCGTTTCCGGTGGGTAGCAGAAACCGGCTTCCGCGCAGCCCTGGTAGGTCACGCTCAGGCTGGCATCTGCCGTTGCTTGTTGCAGCGGAATCTTCAGATTCAGCTGTTGCTTGAAAATGGCGACCTCGCCGAAAAATTCGTCTTTGTGGCTCAGCCCGGCGGGCAGTTCAACGGCGCCCAGCGTGGCCTGCTTTGGCACCAGTTTGATCTGCTGGCGATAGAGGTAATAACCGGGACGAATTTGCCAGTCCAGCGACAGCTGATTGCCTTGCTGTTTGAAATCAAAGGCGAAGGCCTGATCGACAGGCACGAACTGGCTACCGCCGTTTTGGCCGAACAGCGAAGCCTGGGCCGCCTGCGGCAGAAAGAACAGGCTGCAAAGCAGAAAAATCAGTTTAATGAGGCGTTGATCCATAACAGGTAGTCTTTATCTCCGGCCATCACCGGCAACACCAACAGTTCTGGCGTCTGGTAGGGGTGATGTTGTTTCAGGTAGCTGAGCAGGGCATCTTGATGGTGGCAATCGCTTTTGAACAGCATCTGCACTTCATATTCCTGTTCCAGTTTCCCTTCCCAGTAATATAACGACGTTGCGCCGGGTAACAGCGTGGCGCAGGCCGCCAGCTTTTCCCCCAGAACCCGGGCCGCCAGGTCTTGTGCCGTGGCCTCATCGGGTGCGGTGCAGAGTATGACGACAGCTTCGCAATCAGACATCTTCAGCCCTCTCATCCAGATTATCAGTGGGCACTATACCTTGAAGGGCGGTCAGCTAGAAGGCGAGTTTATCGCCAGTGGGGCAGGAGAGGGGAAACCGGGGCCGCAGCCCCGGGGTGAAGCATTACAGCATCACGCTGCCCAGCAGGAAGCCAAACAGCACCGCCAATATCACGCCGATGGTGCCGGGGATAAAGAACGGGTGGTTAAACACAAAACGCCCGATGCGGGTGGTGCCGGTATCATCCATTTGTACCGCGGCGACCAGCGTTGGGTAGGTTGGCAGGATAAACAGGCCGGAAACGGCGGCGAAGGAAGCCACTGCGGTCAATGGCGATACGTTCAACGCCAGCGCCATCGGCATCAGCGCCTTGGCGGTGGCGGCCTGAGAATACAGCAGCGCCGAGCAGAAGAAGAAAATCACGGCCAATAGCCACGGATGCGATTGAATCACCGTGCCAGCAGTCTCTTTGATCCAGTCAATGTTGGCTTGAACAAAGGTATCACCCAACCAGGCTACCCCCAGAATACAGATACAGGCGCTCATGCCGGCCTTAAAGGTGCTGGAATTAAGCACCATATCGGTATCGACGCGGCACAGCAGGGTGGTCAGGGTAGCGACGCTAAGCATGATGATCAGAATGGCGTTGGTGGTGTTCATCAGCGGTTTGGCCACCAGACCCAAGCCCGGGCTGTTGATGATGGCGTAAGCCACTACGCACAGCACGCCGAGCAGGAACAGCAGCACCGACACTTTGGCGCGGGGTTTGATTTCCATGATCTTGTTGCCGCGCAGGGTCACCAAACCTTCTTCCAGGCGCTTCAGGTAAACCGGATCGTCCGACAATTTGGAGTCGAACAGCCAGCTTACCAGCAGCGACATCACCAGTACGGCGCAGAAGGTAGACGGCATCACGACCATCAGCAGGTGCAGATAGCTGACGCCGTGCCCTTCCATCACTGAAGACATGTACACCACCGCGGCAGAAATTGGCGAGGCGGTGATGGCGATCTGTGCGGATACCACGGCGGTAGAGAGCGGACGGCAAGGCTTGATGCCCTGTTCTTTCGCGACTTCAGCGATCACCGGGAGCGCGGAAAGCGAAATGTTGCCGGTACCGGCGAAGATAGTCAGAAAATAGGTGACGATCGGTGCCAGAATGGTGATGTGCTTGGGGTTCTTGCGCAGCAGTTTTTCCGTTTGCTGCACCAGATAGTCCATACCGCCAGCGACCTGCATCGCCGAGATCGCAGCAATCACTGCCATGATGATGGAAATGACGTCGAACGGAATACTGCCCGGTTTCACGCCAATCAACGCCAGGACCAAAACCCCCAGCCCGCCTGCAAATCCAATCCCGATACCGCCCAGCCTGGCCCCTAAAAAAATGGCCAGCAGAACGATAACCAATTCTACGGCTAACATAGTGTCTACTCCTTAAAATAAGTTTTTTTGAAAACGAAAAGTTAAAATTTTGTGGGCGATGGAAAGTAAAAAGGCACGCTATCCAGGGGGATTTAGCGTGCCTTTTTGGGCTACCGGGTGTGTCTGTTATTGTTCATTTTCATCCGTATAGCGTTTGGCTTTATAGGCCGGGTGCATCAGGTTCTCCACGGAGAAGATGTCATCCAGCTCGGCTTCGGTCAGCAGACCGCGTTCCAGCACGACTTCACGTACGCTCTTGCCGGTTTCGGCGCAGATCTTCCCGACGATGTCACCGTTGTGGTGGCCAATGAACGGGTTCAGATAGGTGACGATACCGATAGAATTGAAGACGTAGTGCTCGCACACTTCTTTATTCGCGGTGATGCCGTTAATGCATTTTTCCAGCAGGTTATAGCAGGCGTTGGTCAGGATGTGAATGGACTCGAACATCGCCTGGCCAATCACCGGCTCCATGACGTTCAACTGCAGTTGGCCCGCTTCGGCCGCCATGGTAACGCAAGTGTCGTTGCCAATCACCTTGAAACATACCTGATTGACCACTTCCGGTACGACCGGGTTGACCTTGGCCGGCATGATGGATGAGCCCGCTTGCAGTTCCGGCAGGTTAATTTCGTTCAGACCGGCGCGTGGGCCTGAAGACAGCAGGCGTAGGTCGTTGCAAATTTTAGACAGTTTAACTGCGAGGCGTTTCAGCGCACTGTGCACCATTACGTAGGCGCCGCAGTCGGAGGTGGCTTCTATCAAGTCTTCGGCCGGCACGACAGGCAGGTTGCTGACCTCTGCCAATTTTTGAACCGCCAGTTGCGGGTAGCCTTCCGGGGTGTTCAGCGCCGTCCCGATTGCTGTCGCACCCAGGTTCACTTCCAGCAGCAGCTCGGCGGTGCGATGCAGGTTGCGGGTTTCTTCTTTCAGCAACACGCTGAACGCATGGAATTCCTGGCCCAGCGTCATTGGCACCGCATCCTGCAACTGGGTGCGCCCCATTTTCAGGATGGTTTCAAACTCTTTTGCCTTGCGGTCAAACCCTTCGCGCAGCTGGTTGATGGCGTCGATAAGCTTCTGATTGGAGGCGTAAACCGCAATGCGGAAACCGGTTGGGTAGGCGTCGTTGGTAGACTGGCACTTGTTGAGATGATCGTTAGGGTTCAGGTATTGGTATTCGCCTTTCTGGTGGCCCATCAGCTCCAGACCAATATTCGCCAGCACTTCGTTGGTGTTCATGTTCAATGAAGTGCCCGCGCCGCCCTGGAACACATCCACCGGGAACTGGTCCATGCATTTGCCTTTATCCAGCACTTCGTCACAGGCCTGGATGATGACATCAGCGATTTTACGTGGAATGGTTTTGAGTTCTTTGTTCGCCATCGCTGCGGCTTTTTTTACCATTACCATGCCGCGAACAAACTCGGGCACATCGCTGATTTTGCTGTTGCTGATATAAAAGTTTTCAATCGCACGCAGAGTGTGAACACCGTAATAGGCTTCTGCGGGGACTTCACGTGTTCCTAACAGGTCTTCTTCGATACGAATGTTATTTGACATGTGAACCTTCTTTGTATTGCTGCCGAATTAATTAATTGTCAGGGAACCAAATTATGTTGCCGAAGGCTTCAGGCATGAAACGATTAACCACTGTGCCCGTTGCTGCCCAGATCATATGCTGGTTAGTAATAAATGACTGAATCCAGATCACCTTCTGAGCCTTCTTAAATTGCCTGTTTCTGGTTCTGTGATCCCTTTCACGTTTATTAACTTTAGCAATAAAAAAGGGCCTTTGGTTGAAATGCACGCCGGCAGACCCCATTGTATTTAGGTCGGCCGTTTACCGGCCCCCTTTTCGCGCCGTCGCCAACGTGCGGTTGCGCAGATCTACCAGAGGAGAACCAGGTGCGCTGGTTACCGTTACTGCTGATATTTCTGTTGGCTTACATAGAGATATCCCTATTTATTAAAGTCGCCGCCGTATTGGGCGTGGCGATTACCCTGTTGCTGGTGGTGTTCACCTCCTGCGTCGGCATTTCGCTGGTGCGCAACCAGGGCATGAAGACCTTCATGCAGATGCAACAAAAGCTGGCAGCAGGTGAAAGCCCTGCGTCGGAAATGGTGAAAAGTGTTTCACTGGTATTAGCGGGCTTCTTGCTGCTGGTGCCGGGATTCTTTACCGATTTCCTCGGCCTGTTGTTGTTACTGCCTCCGGTGCAAAAATCGCTGACGTTGAAACTGATGCCGCATCTTTCCGTTTACCGCCCCGGCGGTTGGAGCCAGGGCGGTAATGCTGCCAACGGCAACACCTTCGACGGCGAGTTCCAGCGTAAAAACGACGATCGCTATACGCTGGATCATCAGCCCGACGATCATGACAAACGCAACGATCGTTGAAAAAACGCGGCCCAGGCCGCGTTTTTCGCATCAGTAGCTCAGTATTGCCATCAAAAGCGAAAATTTTTTTGGCCGCCCCCTTGAAGGGGGATGGAATGCCCCCATTTCAAATCCCACAAGCCGGTATTCACAATCCGGTGACAACCCTAAATCTGATAGAGACCTTCTTACAGGAGAGCGTTCAATGAGTATTCGTCCATTGCATGACCGCGTTATCGTCAAGCGCAAAGAAGTTGAATCAAAATCTGCTGGCGGCATCGTCCTGACTGGCTCTGCAGCGGGTAAATCTACTCGTGGCGAAGTTGTCGCAGTGGGTAAAGGGCGTGTTCTGGAAAGCGGCAACATCCAGCCGCTGGATGTGAAAGTTGGCGATATCGTGATTTTCAACGACGGTTACGGCGTGAAAGCAGAGAAGATCGACAATGAAGAAGTGTTGATCATGTCCGAAAGCGACATTCTGGCAATTGTTGAAGCGTAAGTGCGCTTTATCTTCTGAACTGAACGAGTTGAAGGGAAATACCAATGGCAGCTAAAGACGTAAAATTCGGCAATGACGCTCGCGTGAAAATGCTCCGCGGTGTGAATGTTCTCGCTGATGCAGTAAAAGTGACCCTGGGCCCGAAAGGCCGTAACGTAGTGCTGGATAAGTCCTTCGGCGCTCCTACCATCACTAAAGATGGCGTATCTGTTGCTCGTGAAATCGAACTGGAAGACAAGTTTGAAAACATGGGCGCGCAAATGGTGAAAGAAGTTGCCTCTAAAGCGAACGACGCTGCGGGCGACGGTACCACCACTGCAACCGTACTGGCTCAATCCATCATCACCGAAGGCCTGAAAGCTGTGGCTGCCGGCATGAACCCAATGGATCTGAAGCGCGGTATCGACAAAGCGGTTATCGCCGCTGTTGAAGAGCTTAAAAAATTATCCGTACCTTGCTCTGACTCTAAAGCTATCGCTCAGGTAGGCACCATCTCTGCAAACTCCGACGAAACCGTGGGTAAACTGATTGCAGAAGCGATGGAGAAAGTGGGCAAAGAAGGCGTTATCACCGTTGAAGAAGGCACTGGCCTGCAAGACGAGCTGGACGTTGTTGAAGGTATGCAGTTCGACCGCGGTTACCTGTCTCCATACTTCATCAACAAGCCAGAAACCGGTTCTATCGAACTGGAAAGCCCGTTCATCCTGCTGGCTGACAAGAAAATCTCCAACATCCGTGAAATGCTGCCAGTACTGGAAGCCGTAGCGAAAGCCGGCAAACCACTGCTGATCATTGCTGAAGATGTTGAAGGCGAAGCGCTGGCTACTCTGGTGGTTAACACCATGCGCGGCATCGTGAAAGTGGCTGCGGTTAAAGCACCTGGTTTCGGCGACCGTCGTAAAGCCATGCTGCAGGACATCGCTACCCTGACTGCCGGTACCGTTATCTCTGAAGAGATTGGTCTGGAGCTGGAAAAAGCGACCCTGGAAGACCTGGGCCAGGCTAAGCGCGTTGTGATCAACAAAGACACCACCATCATCATCGATGGCGTGGGCGACGAAGCGACTATCCAAGGCCGCGTTACCCAGATCCGTCAGCAGATCGAAGAAGCGACCTCTGACTACGATCGTGAAAAACTGCAGGAGCGTGTCGCTAAACTGGCTGGCGGCGTTGCCGTTATCAAAGTGGGCGCAGCAACTGAAGTTGAAATGAAAGAGAAGAAAGCCCGCGTTGAAGATGCCCTGCACGCGACCCGTGCTGCGGTTGAAGAAGGCGTGGTTGCCGGCGGTGGTGTTGCACTGATCCGCGTAGCAAGCAAAATCGCTAACCTGAAAGGCGACAACGAAGACCAGAACGTCGGTATCAAGGTTGCTCTGCGCGCGATGGAATCTCCACTGCGTCAGATCGTAATCAACGCCGGTGAAGAAGCTTCCGTGATTGCCAACAACGTGAAAGCAGGCGAAGGCAGCTACGGCTACAACGCTTACACCGAAGAATACGGCGACATGATCGCGATGGGTATCCTGGATCCAACCAAAGTAACCCGTTCTGCTCTGCAGTACGCGGCTTCTGTGGCTGGCCTGATGATCACCACCGAGTGCATGGTGACCGACCTGCCAAAAAGCGACGCACCTGATTTAGGTGGCGCTGGCGGTATGGGTGGCATGGGCGGCATGGGCGGCATGATGTAATCATCCCCCACGTTCGCGTGTGCAAAAGCCCCGGCCAATTGGTCGGGGCTTTTTTTTGCGTGCTTTGTCTCACTGCTTTTGATGATATTTATGCAGACCGGGCTGATTTAGCTGGTAAACTGATCTTTCATCAGCTGTCGCTCAAGACGTTGGCCAGCACCAGTGGCAACGGATGCTTAAGAGATAGCAACGCTTTCTGATAAGCTTTTGCGAAACTCTCAATATAGATGGGGAACAAGATGCGGATTAAAGCCTTACTGGGTCTTTCGGCAGCCTTGCTGCTGGCAGGTTGCAGCAGCACCAATGAACTTTCCGCCGCAGGTCAGCAGGTTAAATTTACCGATACCAAACCGGTGGCAGAATGCCAGCTGGTGGGCGAAGTGACTGGCACCCAGAGCAACTGGTTGTCCGGTAACGGTGGTGAAGGCAGCTCCATGCGCGGCGCGGCAAACGATCTGCGCAACAAGGCAGCGGCAATGGGCGGCAACGTGATTTATGGTGCTACCAGCCCAAGCCAGAACCTGCTTTCAAGCTTTGCCCCGCTGGACAGCAAAATGGCCGGCCAGGTTTATAAGTGCCCGTAACGCAAGATTAATGCGTACGTCATAGCATAAAAAAGAGGCATGCCCAGGCATGCCTCTTTTGTTTTTGTCATTCCGTCGGTCAGTCAATCTTGCATCAGGCGCAGGTCGAGCGGCGTTTTGCTTGGCTTGCCGCCGACTTCACGGGTCAGACGCGGCACCATATATCCGGAAACCTTGCTCAGCAGCGCCTGCATAATGGCGCGCGCTTCGTCGTCACTGACCATAAAGTGCGCCGCGCCCTGTACCTTATCCAGCACGTGGATGTAATAGGGCAGGATACCGGCGTCAAACAGCGCATTGCTCAGCGCCGCCAACGTGTCGGCGTTGTCGTTGATGCCGCGCAGCAACACACTTTGGTTCAGCAGGGTGACGCCGGCCAGACGCAGTTGCGCCATGGCTCCCTGCAGTTCACGGTCAATCTCATTGGCATGATTGATGTGCGTGACCATCAGCACCTGCAGGCGTGAGGCCGACAGCCTGCGGCACAGTTCTGGCGTGATACGTGCCGGGATCACCACTGGCAAACGGGTGTGGATGCGCAGGCGTTTTACGTGCTCAATGGCTTCCAGTTCCCCGATCAGCCAGTCCAGCTCGTGATCTTTGGCCATCAGCGGATCGCCACCGGAGAAAATAATCTCATCCAGTTCCTGGTGTTGGCGGATATAATCCAACGCCTGACGCCAGTTGGCTTTATTGCCCTGGTTGTCCTGATACGGAAAATGGCGACGGAAGCAGTAGCGGCAGTTAACCGCACAGCCGCCTTTAACCAACAGCAAAGCACGATTACGGTATTTGTGCAGCAGGCCTGGCACCACGCTACGCTGTTCGTCCAGCGGATCGGTCGTGAAGCCGGGTGCATTGATGAATTCTTCGCTGGCGGTCAGAACCTGACGCAATAGCGGGTCATTGGCGTCGCCGGGACGCATGCGTGCGGCGAAGGCGCGGGGTACGCGCAATGCAAACAGCCGACGGGCTTCACGGCCCTGCGGCAGGTCCGGATGCGTATTCAGTGACAAAAGCTGCAGTAATTCATCGGGATCGGTAATAACATCGGCGAGTTGATGCAACCAATCTTCTCTATATGCCGTACTTTGGGTTATAATGTGTGCCATTTTTTTGGCTAAGCTACCAGTTTAAATATTCAGAGGGCCATCATGGCGACTTATTCTAGCAACGATTTCCGTCCGGGTCTTAAAATCATGTTCGAGGGCGAACCTTACGCTATCGAATCCAGTGAGTTCGTTAAACCGGGCAAAGGCCAGGCATTTGCGCGCGTTAAAATGCGTCGTCTGCTGACCGGCACTCGCGTTGAGAAAACCTTCAAATCTACCGACTCTTGCGAAGGCGCGGACGTGGTAGATACCAACATGAACTACCTGTACAACGACGGTGAGTTCTACCACTTCATGCACCCTGAGACTTTCGAGCAACACGGTGTTGAAGAAAAAACCGTTTCTGACGCGGCAAAATGGCTGCAAGACAACGCAGAATGTATCGTTACCCTGTGGGACGGTCGTCCAATCGCGGTTCAGCCACCGAACTTTATCGAAGCAGAAATCACTGACACCGATCCAGGTCTGAAAGGTGATACTGCCGGTACCGGCGGCAAGCCTGCCACCCTGAGCACAGGCGCCGTGGTTAAGGTTCCATTGTTCGTACAGATTGGTGAAGTTGTTCGCGTTGACACCCGCTCTGGCGAATACGTCTCACGCGTAAAATAAGTTTCAAAAGAAAGGAGCCCTGCGCGGCTCCTTTGTTTTACCTTCCGTATCTCGTTGGCAGAATCTACATAATGAAAAAAACTCTGTTAGCCGTTGTCTCCCTACTGTTACTGATGTCCCTTAGCGGCTGTAATACTTTCCGTGGTTTCGGTGAGGACGTTCAGCACCTCGGCGGCGCTATTTCGCGTACTGCCAGCTAATAACCATTAAAGCCTCTAATGTAATCGTGCGAAATAAAACCATTTTAAACAGCAACTCTCGCTAATATTTACTACGCTTAGAAAGCCGTACTTTTTCATCACTGACAAATAAGGACTTTCCTATGCTGAAGAAAAGTATTATCGCGATTTTCTCTTTGATGATCTTGACCTCATTGACCGCATGCAACACCACTCAGGGCGTGGGCGAGGACATCCAGGCTGGCGGCAAGGCTATCCAGCGTAGCGCGGAATAACTCCCTTTACTGACTTGCGGTATTCCGCGAAAAGCTGCCCAAAGGCATCGTTGTGGGATACCGCTTCCCCTGTTGACCTATCTCCTGCCGAAAGCTTTGTACTGTTATCCTCCCCGGCAGTGGGTATAATCCCCTGGCATATCACAACGCTAAATGGGACGACCCGTTTACGCATCTGCATTCGGGGACGACCCCACCGTTATGGAGCCTGTTTCATGGCTTGGATTATTCTGCTTATTGCCGGTTTGTTGGAAGTCGTATGGGCTGTTGGCCTGAAATACACCCATGGTTTTACTCGTTTGACCCCCAGCATTATTACTGTTGCCGCCATGGTGGTCAGCATGCTGCTGTTGGCACATGCGATGAAAACGCTGCCCGCCGGCACGGCTTATGCCGTTTGGACAGGCATTGGTGCGGTAGGCGCGGCAATTATGGGGATGGTGTTACTTGGTGAATCAACCAATATCGCGCGCATCCTCAGCCTGTGCCTGATTGTTGTCGGCATACTTGGGTTGAAGTTCAGCAGTCACTGATGCTGCGTTTGTTTCACCCAGATTAGCTTATCCGTATCAAAGCCGTTGTGTTTCGCGGTTTGCACTAATCTGTCGCGCGTGGCGGCGTCCAGCGTCGGCGTGCGCGACAGTATCCACAAATACCCTCGGTTTGGGCCGCAAACCAGCGCGTAGCGATAATCTGCATCCAACTCAATCACGTTATACCCACCGTAGAAAGGCCCAAAAAAGGACACCTTGAGTGCGGCTACCTGCGGTGAGCCGGTAAAATAGGCCTTGCCCGTGCTTTCCTGCCATTGTTGTTTTTGCGTATTAAAACCCCGGTTCACCACTTTGAGGCCGCCGTCTTCGCGTGGGCTGTAGTTGGCGGTGACCTGTTCGAGGCCGCGTTCAAAACGGTGATCAAAACGCGCGATTTCATACCAGATGCCGAGATAGCGCTGGCTGTCGAAATCATTCACTACTTTGATGTTCTTCGGCGGGGAAACGCTGCAAGCGGCGGAAAGGAAGGCGGGAATGATCGCGCATAGCTTTGACCGAAAACGCATTGGTTACTCCTGTTTACCGGGTTGGAATAAACAGTGTAGCCGAAAGGCAAAGCAGACGGCCAACGGGAGTTGGCCGCCAGAAGTGTTTTACAGCGTCACCACGCCGATAACGGTGACGACGCTGAGGATGGCCGCCAGGCCATAGAAGACCCATTTACCGGCCGGCACGTGGATTTTCAAATCGTGCATCGCATGGTGTATACGGTGCAGACCGCACCACAGCGGCAGGATAATCATCAGCAGCAGGAACAGCCGGCCAATCAGGCTCTGGCAGAAAGCCAACACGCGATCATAGCCCAGCGCATCGCCAGGGAACCAATCCAGCGGCAGCAGAATGCCGACCAGCAGCACGATAGCGGGCGCGATGATCGCGCCCCACATGCCGCCGGCGCCGAATAATCCCCAGAAAACCGGTTCGTCTGAGCGTTTAGGTGCTTGATTTATCATGTTTCCTCCGGATTACAGCAGGGCCACGGCCAGGATGACCACGCTGGCGACCAGCGTTACCGCCCACAGCGCTTTGACGATAGGCCCTGGCCCCATTTTTTCGCTGTTGACCACGATATTGGCGGCTTTCGGTGCCAAATCGAACCAGGTTTTGGTGTGCAGCAGCGCCGCCAGCAGGGCGACTACGTTAATCAGCAGCACCAGCGGGTTTTGCAGAAAACCGACGAACCCTGCCCAGCTCTCAGCACCGCCTTTCAGCGCAAAAACGCCGTAGATCAGCACGATGCTGAACCACACGGCCGGCACCGAGGTCCCTTCACGCAGCATATAGAAACGATAGAAGCCGAGCTTTTGCCACCAGGTTGGCGTCATGGTGCGCACATAGGGCTTACGTTGTGTTGTCATTGCGGTTTCTCTCCCTTATTGCGGCTTCAGCATGGCGATCATGAAGTCTTTGGCACTTTCCACCTTGCCCTGCTGGATAGCAGCGGCCGGGTCGACGTGCTTCGGACACACTTCAGAGCAGTAGCCGACAAAGGTACAGCTCCACACGCCGTTTTGGCCGTTGAGTTGCGCCATGCGCTGTTTCTGGCCGTGGTCGCGATTATCCAGGTTGTAGCGGTGCGCCAGGGTGATTGCCGCCGGGCCGATGAACTCTGGGTTCAAACCGAACTGCGGGCAAGCGGCGTAACACAGCCCGCAGTTGATACAGCCGGAGAACTGGTGGTACTTGGCCATCTGCGCCGGTGTTTGCACGTTAGGGCCGTCTTCCGGTTTGCGGTTATTGCCGATGATGTAAGGCTTAATCGCCTCCAGGCTTTCGATAAAGTGGGTCATATCGACTACCAGATCGCGTTCAATCGGGAAGTTACCCAGTGCCTCTACCTTCATGCCGTCGGTGTATTCGCGCAGGAAGGTCTTGCAGGCCAGTTTCGGTACCCGGTTGACCATCATGCCGCACGAACCGCAGATAGCCATGCGGCATGACCAGCGGTAGGAAAGATCGGGCGCCAGGTTATCCTTGATGTAACCCAGCGCGTCGAGCAGCGAGGTTTGTTCATCGTAAGGCACCGCGAAGGTCTCGAAATGTGGCTCTGCGTCGCATTCCGGGTTATAGCGCATGACCTCGATTTTCAGGGTGTTCATCTCAGCCATTTGCCTGCTCCTTATCCTTTTTGTCCTGCGCTTCGGCTTCAGCGCCGTACACACGTTTGGCCGGTGGCAGTTTGGTGATCTTCACGTCGCTGTATTCCAGGCGTGGTGCGCCGTTAGGGTTATGGAACGCCAGCGTATGCTTCAGGAAATTCACGTCGTCACGTTCGGTGCAGCCTTCATCCAGACGCTGGTGGGCACCGCGGGATTCTTTACGGTTAAAGGCGGAGTGCGCCATGCATTCGGCGACGTCCAGGCCGTAGCCCAGCTCGATGGTGTACAGCAGATCGGTATTGAACACGCTGGAGTTATCGGTGATTTTGACGCGCTTGAAGCGTTCTTTCAGCTCAGCCAGTTTATCGATGGTTTTTTGCATCAGTTCTGGCGTACGGTAGATACCGCAGCCTTCTTCCATCGACAGCCCCATTTCATCGCGGATCTTCGACCAGTTTTCGCTGCCTTCCTGCTTCATCAAATTGCTGAGTCGGGTTTCGACGTCGCGCCCTTGCGCATCAAGGGCACTGCCATTGGCCGGGCCAGATTCCAGCGCGCGACGAGCTGCATGCTCACCGGCCACCCGGCCGAACACCACCAGTTCCGCCAGCGAGTTGGATCCCAGGCGGTTGGCACCGTGCAGACCGACGGAAGAGCATTCGCCGACGGCAAACAGCCCCTTGATGCGGGTTTCGCAGTTTTGATCGGTTTCAATGCCGCCCATGGTGTAATGCGCCGTTGGGCGTACCGGGATGGGGTCTTTTACCGGGTCGACGCCGACGTAGGCCTTGGCCAGTTCACAGATGAACGGCAGGCGTTCGAGCAGCTTCTTTTCCCCCAGATGGCGCAGGTCGAGATAGACCACGTCGCCGCGCGGGGTGGCGATGGTGCGACCGGCACGCCATTCGTGCCAGAAGGCCTGCGAAACTTTATCGCGCGGGCCCAGCTCCATGTATTTGTTCTTCGGCTCGCCCAGCGGGGTTTCCGGGCCCATGCCGTAGTCCTGCAAATAACGGTAGCCGTCTTTATTCACCAGAATACCGCCTTCGCCGCGGCAACCTTCGGTCATCAGGATGCCGGAACCCGGCAGGCCGGTAGGGTGATATTGGACGAACTCCATATCGCGCAGTGGGATGCCATGATGGAACGCCATGCCCATGCCATCACCGGTGACGATGCCGCCATTGGTGTTGTAGCGGTACACGCGTCCGGCACCGCCGGTGGCCATGATCACCGCATTGGCGCGGATCTGCACGCGGGTGCCTTCCATCATGTTCATTGCGACCAAACCACGGACCTGACCGTCATCCACCAGAATATCCAGCACAAAGTGCTCGTCGAAACGTTGGATTTGCGGGTATTTGAGCGAGGTCTGGAACAGGGTATGCAGCATGTGGAAGCCGGTCTTGTCGGCGGCGAACCAGGTTCGTTCAATCTTCATGCCGCCGAAGCGACGCACGTTGACCGAACCGTCCGGTTTACGGCTCCACGGGCAGCCCCACTGTTCCAACTGGGTCATTTCCCGCGGGCAGTTGTGGACGAAATGGTCGACCACGTCTTGCTCACACAACCAGTCGCCACCGGCAACGGTGTCGTTGAAGTGGTAGTCAAAAGAGTCGTGATCCTGAGTGACGGCGGCGGATCCCCCTTCGGCGGCTACCGTATGGCTGCGCATCGGGTAGACTTTTGAGATGAGCGCGATTTTCAGTTGGGGGTTGGCTTCCGCTGCGGCTATTGCTGCACGTAAACCAGCACCCCCGGCCCCAATAATGGCAAGATCGGCGTTAAAGGTTTGCACTGCATTCCTCCAATATTCTTGTTAAGAACGGCAAATTAAATATCTATGCTTAATATTTATAAATATTCTTCGGGTGCTAACTAACTGAGTTCATTGTCGTTGCATAAAGCTTAAGGATAGATATCTCCCACCAATAATGTGGAATTAACTATACCTAAAGTTAAGTAGAAGAAATTTGATGTGATCGATTGTTTTGCCTTTTAACCGGCGGGCGGAAGGATAATTGCCTGTGGGTTCGATTTAACGTTTATTCAACTTTTATTAACCTTTTTGCCAACTATTTATCAGGTAATGTCGAGGTTAAAGCGGCCGGGCTGTTAAGAATTTGTTTGCATGCCAGGATACGAGTAGACTGCATCCCCTGTTTGATTTCGGAGTAATTACCATGAGCGAAACGGCAAGCTGGCAGCCAAGTGCACCCATCGCCAATTTGTTGAAACGCGCAGCGATCCTGACTGAGATCCGGCGTTTCTTCGCCGATCGTGGCGTGCTGGAAGTTGAGACGCCAACCATGAGCCAGGCGACGGTCACCGATATTCACCTGTTCCCGTTCCAGACGCGTTTTGTCGGGCCCGGTGCGGCGGATGGCATGACGCTGTACATGATGACCAGCCCGGAATACCACATGAAACGTCTGCTGGCGGCGGGCAGCGGGCCGATCTATCAGATGGGGCGCAGTTTCCGCAACGAAGAGGCCGGTCGTCATCACAACCCTGAATTCACCATGCTGGAGTGGTACCGTCCGCACTACGACATGTACCGGCTGATGAACGAGGTGGATGATCTGCTGCAGCAGGTACTGGACTGCGAGAGTGCGGAGACCCTGTCTTATCAGCAGGCTTTCCTGCGCCATCTGGATATCGATCCGCTGTCAGCGGAGAAGGTACAACTGCGTGAAGCGGCGGCCAAACTCGATCTGAGCAACATTGCCGATACCGAAGAGGATCGCGATACGCTGCTGCAATTGTTGTTTACCGTTGGCGTGGAGCCGTACATCGGCCGTGATAAACCGGCGTTCGTTTATCACTTCCCGGCCAGCCAGGCGTCGCTGGCGGAGATCAGCACTGAAGATCACCGCGTGGCGGAGCGTTTCGAAGTCTATTTCAAAGGTATTGAACTGGCGAATGGCTTCCGTGAACTGACCGACAGCCGCGAGCAGCGTCAGCGTTTTGATCAGGACAACCGCAAGCGAGCGGAACGCGGTTTGCCGCAGCACCCGATTGATAACAACCTGCTGGATGCGCTGCAGCACGGTATGCCGGAGTGTTCCGGTGTGGCGCTAGGCGTTGATCGGCTGGTGATGCTGGCGTTGGGCGCTGAAAGCCTGAGTGAAGTGTTGGCCTTCCCGGTCGGGCGCGCATAACCGCTAATTCAGCGCCATTGCGATAAAAAAAGGGTTCGGCCATGGCCGAACCCTTTTTGCATTCGGCGGTTACAAACTGCCCGATTCGCGTTTGGTGTTGGGCGCCGGTGTGGAGGCCGGCGTGCGACCGTTGCTGGTCAGGCGGGACAGCGTCTCGCTGCGAACCTGGAATGGTGGGTACGGCAGCGTAATGCCGTGCTCGCGATAGCCGGACAAGATCAACTGATGGATCTCATGGCGCAACGGCATGCGGTGGCCCATCTCGGCGGCGTAAATACGCAGTTCAAAGATCTGGATACCCTGCTGCAGATCGACCAGATAAACCTCCGGTGCCGGATTATCCAGCACCAGCGAACAGCGTTCGGCGGCATTGGTCAGGATTTTGGTCACTTCTTCGCTGTTGGCTTCTGCCGGTGCCGGTACGGTCAGTACCACACGAGTCAGGTTGTCCGACAGCGACCAGTTAATGAACTGCTCGGTGATAAACGCCTTGTTCGGCACGATGATCTCTTTGCGATCCCAGTCCGAAATGGTGGTGGCGCGGGTGTTGATCTTGGTGACGGTACCGGTCAGGTTGCGGATCGTCACGGTATCACCAATGCGGATCGGTTTTTCAAACAGGATGATCAGGCCGGAGATAAAGTTGGAGAAGATCTCCTGCATACCAAAGCCCAACCCCACGCTGAGCGCGGTCACTACCCACTGCAATTTCGACCATTCGATACCGATCCAGGAAAAGCTGAGGATGGCGCCGAACAACAACAAC
The DNA here is from genome assembly GCF_058799515.1 of Serratia sp. GW822-FHT06D09. Classification (NCBI taxonomy): domain Bacteria; kingdom Pseudomonadati; phylum Pseudomonadota; class Gammaproteobacteria; order Enterobacterales; family Yersiniaceae; genus Serratia; species Serratia sp. GW822-FHT06D09. The sequence goes on along the minus strand of NZ_JBXALO010000017.1, from coordinate 5,697 downwards.
AGATACTTGGTAATAGTGGTGATGGCGTAGCCGGTGCCCGGCGACAGATCCAGGTGCTGCAGTACCGCCAGCTCCAGCAGGGCCGGCAGGTTACGCACCAACTGCATGGTAACGATCAGCACCAGGATGGCGATCAATACCGCACCCAAGGTGATTGGATGCGCGGTTTCCACGCCGTTGACCGTCGACGTCACGTCCCACAGGGAGATGTTTTCCAGGAAGGCGAAGGCCGAGTGAATTTCTGACCACAGCACGATCACCGACACCAGCGCGATCATCGTCAGGATCGAACGAACCAACCGGAGCGACTGGGCGCTGATGGTATCCAGATCGATTTCTGAATCATCCATATCCATCGATCCTTCGGTGCTGTTGGGCGTATGCGGTGTTTCTTCTTCACCGCGCGCACGCTGAGCCAGAATATCGGCCCGGCGTTGCTTGGCGCGGTCAAAGGCGATACGTCGCCGTTGGATCAGCATCCAGCGGCGAATAATGTGGTAAATCACCAGCAGGAAGAACCAGATGGCCACCGACGTTTCCAACCGCGCCAACAGTGCCTGAGAGGTGGTCAGATAGCCGACGGCGGAGGCCAGCGCCGCCAGCAGCGGCGCGGACAGCAATAGCCCCCACAGCGCGGTGTTGACCATGTTGTCGCCGGAGCCTTTTTTATCCAGATACAGCGGGATGCCGGCGCGTTTCAGGCTATTGGTGACGATGGCCAAAGCCAGACACAGCAGGATAAAGCACAGCCGCCCCAGGGTATTGGCAAACTCGCGTTCTTTCAGGCTGTCGAAGGTGATCAACGCCATGATCAGCGGCACTATCAGCCAGATCGACATTTTGTAATAGCGCATGGCGCGTGAAACCTGCTTCACCGGCCAGCGGAAATGCACGATAAACAACCCCTGTGGGTGGGCGAAGGCGGCGCAAATCATACATACCCACAGGATCGGCAGCGTGGCGGTGACACCCTTGCCGATCGCTTCGGCTACCGGGTAGTTCCAGGCGCTTTGCAGGCCAAAACCGAGCGCTGCCCAGAGCACCGGCAGCGGCAGTGCCACCAAAATCGACCAGAATACGGTGCGCAGGGTCAGGAAGAATTCGTCCTGGGTCACTTTGCCAACCCGGCTGCTGGCGCGTGTCAGGAAGGCGTGGTAGTGCTTGCGAGAGCTGATGCTGAAAATAACCAGCAGCAGGGCGCCGAAGATGGGGATCAGCGTTTCGCGGCTGGTCACCATCATCATAAAGGCCCCACCGAGCTGTGACAGCGTATCCAGCGACAGCAGACGTGTCAGATCGTGCGCGACGTTAATCGGATAGGACAGGGTGATAGGATTGACGTCAGGCACCCAGAACAGATAGCGGTGGGTGGCGTCCTTGATTTCGTTTAACGCCTCGATCAACTGGGTGTTGGCCACTTTCAGCTTGGTCAGCTCGAGGATCTGAGTATCGCACCCGGACAGCAGTGAATTCAGCAGTTCCCTCTGAGTGCGCAACTGGGCGTCGACAATGCGTCTTTCCGCGCTGGTCAGTTCACTGCCGTCGTCACGTTTGAATTCGCGCTGAGACAGTTTTTCCAGTTGGCTTTCAAACTGCAGGCGCTGTACGCGCAGTTGGGCCATATCGCCATCGAGCTGCTGCGGCTTGGGCATTTCCGGCAGCGTGGCGACCTGAGCACGCAGGGTTTCTCCCAGCGCCGATGAGGAGCCGAGCCACTGGGCCTGTTCGATAATGGTGCTTAATGCCTGGCGCACCTGCAGCGTTTGCGCGGCGGCCTGACGTTGTTGGGACGAAATCAGATCCATGCGCTGGGCCTGATTGTTCAGCGCCGCAGACAGTTCACGGTTGATTTGCAACTGCTGACTGATACTTTTCGGCAGATCGCCATTTTGCTCGGCCAACTGCTCGGTTTTTTCCAGTGCCAGTTCGGCTTCGCGCTGTCGCTGGGCATTGAGGTTATTGCGCAGCGCCTGCAGTTGAACGTCAATCTTCTCGTGGCGCTTTTTGTAGACTTCGGCGCGCATCCGCGCCAGTTCCTGGCGGTTGTTGGCCGACAGCTGTGCCAGTTCGAGCTCATCGACTTTGGCTTTGCGTGCAGCGGCTTCCGCCTGCAATAACGCCAGCGCAGCCTGAGCATGCGGAGTGGTCGGGTTGGCGGGTTGTGCCTGCAGGCGACGTTGAACCTCGGTCAATGCACGGCGAGCGTCGGTCTGTTGCTGTGGCAATTGGCCGAGGGAATCGCTGATTTCCCGCGTGCGCTCCTGCTCTTGCTGCAGCAAACGCGCCTGTTCCAGCAGCAGGCTGCTGGTTTGCAGGATTTGCTGTTCCAAATCGCTGGCCGGCAGGTTATCGCCGTTCGGCAGGATTTTGCTGTCTTCCAGCGCTAACTGACGACGCAGTTCCTGCGTCATCTTCGGGAAATCGTCGATCACGCGCTGATACTGCTCAACGCGCGTTAGCGACTCTTTACGCTCCGACAGCCAGTTGAGGGCGCTTTGCAACGCCTCAGTGGTTTCCGCCTGATTAGGCGCGCTCTTGTTGCTCTCGGCCTGCTTCAGCTCCTGTTTGAGCTGTGTTTCGGTGGGCACCGTGGCGGCCAGCACCGGTTGAGCCAGTAAGCAACCGAGCAATAACGTGATAATCAGGCGCACAGCGTCAATTCCTTCAGATCTGCGGTGTTTCAACGGCAGCAGACGCGGCCGGGATTTCTGCGAAGGCTTCGCCCATGCGGGTCACGGTGCCGTTGTTCAACTGCGGCGCGAACTGTACGCTGCCTGGGGTAAACAGGTTAATGACCGTCGAACCCAGCTTGAAGCGGCCCATTTCTTCGCCTTTCTCCAGCACGATAGCGCCTTCCGCACCTTCTTCAGGATAGGTCCAGCGTTTGATAATGCCTTCGCGTGGCGGGGTTACCTTGCCGGCCCAGACGGTTTCGATGCTGCCGACGATGGTGGCGCCCACCAGGATCTGCACCATTGGCCCGACAGCGGTATCAAACACGCAGATCACACGCTCATTGCGCGCGAACAGGTTTGGCACGTTGGCCGCGGTCAATGGGTTAACGGAGAACAGGTCACCCGGCACATAAATCATTTCGCGCAGCACGCCGTTGCACGGCATATGTACGCGGTGATAATCCCGCGGAGCCAGGTAGGTGGTGGCGAACAGACCGTTACGGAACGGCTCTGCCAGCACATAGTTGCCGGCCAACAGCGCTTCCAGGCTGTAGTTGTGGCCTTTGGCCTGGAAAATTTGGTCGTCGTGGATCTGGCCGAGCTGGCTGATGGCACCGTCTGCGGGCAGGGCCAGCCAGTTGGCGTCGCTGATGATCGGGCGGGCGCCGTCACGCAGCGGGCGTACAAAGAATTCGTTGAAGCTGGCGTAGGCGCTCAGCTCTGGATGTTGCGACTCTTGCATGTTTACGCGGTAATAACGGGCAAAGCCCTTCAGAACCAATTGGGTCAACCAACCGGCCTGCTTGTCCGCACCCCAGCCCGCCAGGCGGGTCAGAGCCAGCTTCGGTAACCAGTACTGCAATTTAATTTTGATGCTATCCAGCACGTTTAACCTCTTGAATCAGGGTAAAGGGCGCGCATTGTAACGCTGGCTCTGCCACCGTCAACGCCGCCCGGCATTATCAGTCTGCGGCATCGGTGAAGTTCTTGCGAACCTTCACTTGCGCCATGCTTTCCAGAATACGGTGATAGTTGTCGAAACGTTCTTTGGCGATATCGCCTTTTTCCATTGCGGCACGGATAGCACAGCCTGGATCGGTATCGTGGCGGCAATCACGGAACTTGCAACCGCCTAAATAGTTACGGAATTCGACAAAACCTTGGGTGATTTGTTCCGGTTCCAGGTGCCACAGGCCAAACTCACGTACGCCTGGGGAGTCGATCACGTCGCCGCCGTGCTGGAAATGATACAGCCGTGCAGCGGTGGTGGTATGTTGCCCGAGCCCAGAGACATCGGAAACCTGATTTACCAGAATTTGCTCTTTGGAGGCTGGCAGCAGAGCGTTAAGCAGGCTGGACTTGCCGACCCCCGACTGCCCGGCGAAAATACTGATGCGGCCGACCAGCGCCTGTTCGAACGCTTCCATGCCTTCGCGCGTCTGGCTGGAGACTTCCAGCACCCGATAACCAATCTTGCGATAGGTATCCATCATGCCGTCGACCCGTTTGCGCGCTTCGGCATCCAACAGATCGATCTTGTTCAGTACGATCAGCGGTTCAACTTCCAGCGTTTCACAGGCCACCAGATAGCGGTCGATGATGTTCAGCGAAAGCTCGGGTAATATCGCCGAAACGATAACGATTTGGTTGATATTGGCGGCGATAGGTTTCACGCCGTCATAGAAATCTGGGCGTGTCAGCACCGAGGTGCGTTCATGCACGGCCTCGACAATGCCTTTGACCCCTTCATGGGTACCGACGCCAGGGCGCCACACTACGCGATCGCCGGTGACCAGCGAACGCAGCGTACGGCGAATATTGCAGCGGTGTTGGGTGCCGTCCGCTGCCTCAACGTCGGCATGCATCCCGAAACGGCTGATGACGATACCGTCCTGCGGCTCGCCCAGTTGGGAATCATCCAGTTCCGGTTTTTTATCGGTGCGTTTCAGGCGACGTTGATGGTTCGCCTGTACACGGCGTTCTTGACCTTTGGACAGTTTGTTCTTGCTCACTGCGCCTCACTTGAATCCGCTTTATCGCTCATGGCGACCAAAAGGACTATGATACACGCTATTTTATATTAAATAACCGTTGTTAGCCGCCACGCGCAGCGCACCTTGGCCGCTGAACGGCCAGCGCCGGTCGCCGCCTTGCCTACAGTTTGTTTATCTTTTGGCTTTTACGCAGGAAATATCATGACAGGAAACGAAAATAACCTGATTTGGATCGATCTGGAGATGACCGGGTTGGATCCTGAACGCGATCGCATTATCGAGATCGCTACGCTGGTCACCGACGCCAATCTGAACATTCTCGCGGAAGGGCCGGTGATCGCCGTACACCAATCCGATGAACAGCTTGCCCTGATGGATGACTGGAACGTGCGCACCCATACCGGCAGCGGCCTGGTGGAGCGGGTGAAAGCCAGCCAGTTTGACGACCATGCCGCTGAGCTGGCCACCATCGCCTTCCTGCAGCAGTGGGTGCCGGCGGGCAAATCGCCGATCTGCGGCAACAGCGTGGGTCAGGACCGCCGTTTCCTGTTCCGCTATATGCCCGAACTGGAAGCCTACTTCCATTACCGTTATCTGGACGTCAGTACGCTGAAAGAATTGGCGCGCCGTTGGAAGCCGGAAATCCTCAGTGGCTTCAAGAAGCAGGGCACCCACCAGGCAATGGACGACATTCGCGAGTCGGTAGGTGAACTGGCCTATTACCGCGAGCATTTCATCCAGTTATAACGAATGCAGGGCCTCTTGATCGGGGCCCTACTGCCGAAAGCAGCCGATTCCGCCGCTTAATTAATCAGTTTGGCGCTTTAATCGGCAATCAAACAAAAATCGCGTTTTTTTGCTTTCAGGGGCTTGCGGCAAAAAGGATTTCTCGTATAATGCGCACCCCGTACCGATGAAGAATTTCGTTTAGTTCCGACATCGATACGCCGGGCGGGAATAGCTCAGTTGGTAGAGCACGACCTTGCCAAGGTCGGGGTCGCGAGTTCGAGTCTCGTTTCCCGCTCCAA
>NZ_JBXALO010000016.1:0-48388 GCF_058799515.1 Serratia sp. GW822-FHT06D09 | reverse complement strand
GTGCGTTTAACATACTGGTTCATCACATTTTCCTCTGTGCGTGAGTAAAATGTGTCAACGCTATTCAGGACGGGTCATAGATAAAAAAAGGGCCAGATTTCTCTGGCCTTTTTTTTGTTAGAACAGCTCGTGGCTCTCGCCGCCAGGATCCGTCAACGTCGTGCCGGTATCTCGCGATGGGTAGTCCGTTGGCTGAGTCCCTTCGATGAAGTACTCGGAGCGACTGCCGCCGCCGCCGCCAGAAAGCTTGCCGCTGCTCTTGTCGATGGTGACGCTGATGATGCCCGGTGGTGGAGTGACCTTCTGCTCCGGAATGCCTTCCAGCGCGGTTTTCATAAAGTCGTCCCATGCCGGCTGTGCACTCTTCGCACCGCCCTCGCCGCCGGAAATCTGATCCGGTATCGCGCCTGAAGCCGTAGCACGGCCAAGATCACGGCGATGGTCATCAAAGCCAATCCATACCGAGGTCACGGTATCCGGGCCATAACCGGAGAACCAGGCATCTTTCGAGCTGTTGGTGGTACCGGTTTTGCCGCCGATATCACGACGCTTCAGGTCACGGCCCGCACGCCATGCGGTGCCCATCCAGCCCGGTTCGCCGAAAATGTTACTGTTCAGCGCGTCGTGCATCAGGAACGCCAGCGGGGTGCTGATCACGTGTGGCGCATACTGCTGATCGCCATCCTGGAGCACCTGAGCCGGAGTCACCTGCTCCAGTTGCGGCATCGGCACGCTGCCATTCTTGCCTTCCTGCGACGTAGCGACATTTTCAATATTGTCTTCAGAAAGTACGGCGGAACGGTGGGTATCACCGTAGATCACCGGCAGATTACAGCTGCTGCAGACAATCTTCGGCTTGGTTTCGAACACCGTGTTGCCGCTATCGTCTTCAATCTTGGTGATAAAGTACGGATCCACCAGGTAACCGCCGTTAGCCAGAACCGCATAGCCGCGCACCAGTTGCATAGGGGTGAACGACGCGGAGCCTAACGCCAGTGATTCGGTGTGCACGATGTTCTGCGCCGGGAAGCCGAAACGCTGCAGGTATTCTGCCGCATAGTCGACGCCCATCGCACGCATCGCACGTACCATTACCACGTTTTTAGACTGCCCCAGCCCCTGACGCAGGCGAATCGGCCCATCGTAGGTTGGCGGTGAGTTCTTCGGTCGCCAGTCAGTACCGGCGCCCGGATCCCAACGGGTGATCGGCAGGTCATTCAGAATGGTTGCCAGGGTGAGGCCCTTGTCCATCGCGGCGGTGTACAGGAAAGGTTTGATATTGGAACCGACCTGACGCAGCGCCTGGGTAACGCGGTTGAACTTGCTCTGGTTGAAGTCGAACCCGCCGACCAGCGCCTTCACGGCCCCGTCATTCGGATTGATCGACACCAGGGCCGAGTTGACGTCCGGCACCTGTGACAGCCACCAATTTTCGCCCACCTTACGTACCCAGACTTGCTGACCGGCCTGCACTACGTCGGTGACGCGTTTCGGCGTTGGGCCCTGCTGAGTATCTGATTTGTAAGGACGCGCCCAACGCATGGTCGCCATCGGTAGCGCAATGTGGCTGCCGTCAGCCATCATGGCCGTCGCTTCTTCGGCGTTGGCCGAGACAATCACCGCCGGAGACAGCGGGCCGTAGTTCGGTAGATTCTTCAACGAATCGACGATCTGTTTTTGATCCCACGCCGCTTCACCGACTTTCCACAGCACGTTGGACGGGCCGCGGTAACCGTGGCGCATATCGTAGGCCAGCACGTTGTTGCGTACCGACTCCTGCGCCGCCAGCTGCAGCTTTTTGGTGATGGTGGTGTAGACCTTGTAACCGTCGGTATAGGCGTTGTCGCCATAACGCTTGATCATCTCCTGACGCACCATCTCGGAGAGATACGGGGCGGAGAAGCTGATTTCCGGTGCATGGTAGTTGGCCACCAGTTCTTCGCTACGGGCCTGATCGTACTGCGCCTGAGTGATGTAATGCTCATCCATCATGCGCGACAGCACCACGTTGCGGCGCGCGACGGCGCGATCGTGGGAGTAAAGCGGGTTGAAGGTAGACGGTGCTTTCGGCAAGCCGGCGATGGTCGCCATTTCGCTTAAGGTGAGCTGGCTAACGTCTTTACCGAAATAAACCTGAGCCGCGGCACCCACGCCATAGGCGCGATACCCCAGATAGATTTTGTTCAGATACAGCTCGAGAATTTCGTCTTTGCTCAGCATCTGTTCGATGCGAATCGCCAGGAAAGCTTCCTTGATTTTTCGCATCAGGGTGCGTTCCGGGCTTAAGAAGAAGTTTCTCGCCAACTGCTGGGTAATGGTACTCGCCCCCTGGGACGCATGGCCGGAGACCAGCGCAATAGAGGCGGCACGGAAGATACCGACCGGGTCGACGCCATGATGCTCATAGAAGCGGCTGTCTTCGGTGGCGATAAACGCATGCACCATAACCGGTGGAATTTGGTTCAGCTTCAGCGGAATACGGCGTTTCTCACCGTATTGGGCGATCAGTTCGCCGTCGGCGCTGTAAACCTGCATCGGTATTTGCAGCCGCACATCTTTCAGCGTCGCAACGTCAGGCAACTGTGGCTCGACATATTTGTACAAGCCAAAGATCGAGGCTGCCCCCAACACGATGCAACACACTGCAAGGATTAGTAAATACTTTACGAACTTCACCTGAGATTTCCCATTTTCATGTCATTTGGGCAGTTTATAAACAACCGCGCGGTAGTATAAAGGCAAGCCTGCAACATGGATATGTTCTTTTATCATCTGACGATATGGAGGTCGGGCGAAATATGTTCACTCAAGCATGGCAGGTGGGGCTGGATATACAAAGTCACTGCATTCGCGCCCTGGCGGTACAGCGCCGCCGCAACGGTTGGCAACTGCGTCACTGGTGGCAACAAAGGCTACCGCAACCGGTGTTGCGAGAAGGCTGCCTCGAACACCCCGAGCTGCTGATTCAGGCGCTGCGACAATGGCGAATTCAGTTACCAAGACATATTTCCTTACGCATTGCTTTGCCCGCGCAGCGGGTTTTACAGCAGCAGATGCCGCTGCCGGACGCCAGGCTGAAAGAGCCGGCTCGCGGTGAATACATCACCAGTCAGGGATTAAAACAGTTCCCGCTGGACAGCCAGTCGCTGGCTCTGGATTACCGTCCATCACCGGCAGACGCTGCCACTTTGCTGCTTACCGCTGCGCGACAGCAGGAGCTGGAACAGTGGCTGCATTGCTTGCACCAAGCCAATTTACAGCCGCAGGCGGTGGATATTACCCCTTGCGCGCTTCGCACGATGGCGACAGCGGCAGGCGTGTCGACCGAAACCGGTTTGCTGCATCGCCTCGAGCTGGAGTGGTTATGGGTTGCATCACCTTCTAGGTCCTTTGCCTATGGGGTTGTCCCAATGGTGGAGGCCACAGAGGCGGGTCAGGCGCTGGCGGCAATGCATGCTGTCTGCCAGCCACTTGCTACGCAGCAAATTTACTATAGCAGCGTGCTGGATGAGCTGCCTCCACCAGGATGTTTGTCCTGGTCTCCATTTAGCGCTTTTAGTCAGCTGCGTCCACCGCAGCCCCTTATACCGGCGGCATTTGTATTAGCCGGGGGTTTGGCGCTGCGCACAGAGGACAACTAGCTGATGTATCAGGTTAATCTTTTGCCCTGGCGCACTCGAGCTCAGCGTCGGCGCGCCACTTTCTGGTTGCGCCTGTTGGTGTTGCAACTGGCGCTGGCTGCGGCGGTGCTGACGGGGGTTTTGGGGTTGTTAAACCGTCAGCAGGATCAAGAGTATCTGGCACTTTTGACGCTGGTCCGGCAGCAGACGGAATTGACGGAACGTTTTCAGCAACGGCAACGGGCAATGGCTCGCCTGGCAAGCTTAACCGCGCAGGTGGAGCAACAGGGCATAAATGGGGTGCGCAACCGACGTTACCTTCAATTGCTGCAACAGCTGTCGCCCCTGTTGCCCGCAGCGTTGTGGCTTATCGCATTGGATACTAATGCACAAAATATCCGTCTGCGGGGCCTGAGCCGCCGTTATGAGGCGGTGACTCAGTTTGAACAACGGCTAGTTGCGTTGCCGTTGTTGCAGCACGGCCGCCTGACTGAGGTGGTGCAGCGTCAGGATGGTTTGTTTTCATTTACCCTGACGGCACAGTGGGGGCGGGATGAATAAGCCTCTACCGCGCTGGCTAACGAGATGCTTGCACCTGCCGGGGTGGAAGCTGTTGCTGATGCAGTGGCTGGCGTTGAGCGGCCCGATCCTGCTGTTCGGCCTTCTGCTGCTACAGGACAAATGGCAGCAACTGGGGCAGACCCAGGTGGAGCGGCAACGCCTAACGCAACAAATGTCTCCGCTGTGGGCACAATTGGCCCGGATGCCGACAATGGAGGCTCTCAATCAACAACTGCAACAGATTAAGCCCTCACCGGTGGCTAATGCAGCGTTGCTGGACGTATTGCAGCAAGTGGGGGCCGGGCTGCAACGCTGGCAGCAGCAGGAAAATGCCTCGCGGCAAGCCCTACGGCTGCATCTTGAGTACGGCAGCTTATTAAGGCTGCTGGAAAAATTGCCTACCAGGCTACGCATCGATCAGATGACTGTTGAAACGCAGACGGAGGGGATGTCGGTGCATTTCACTTTCCAGGATGTGGCTGAGGCTGTGCGGGTTGCCCCCTATGAATAAAAACCTTGGATTCTGGCTGTTGTTGCTACCGATGGCGCTGCTGGCGCAGCCACGGGATCCTTTTCGACCGCTGCCTTCCCCCGACTGTCCTGCTGCGGCAGAGTCGCCGGTGAATTGGCGCTTAAAAGGTACCCTCGGACACGAGAGGCTGCGTTTTGCCTGGATAGTTACGCCGGGCGGAAAGTGGTTGCGAGTCAAACCCAGCCAAACGCTACTGGCTGGGCGTTGGCAGGTTGAGCAGATACTGGAGCGGCAAGTGACGTTAAGCGCGGTTCAGAGTAATCCGGCCTGTTCGGTTGCCGAGGATAGGGTGGTGTTGGCGTTGGGAAAGCATAAGGAAGAAAAATGAAAGGATGTCGTTGGCTTGCAGCTTTGCTGTGGGGGAGTGCGTTCGCAAGCATAGCACAGGAGCCTGACCCCATTTCTCTGGAGTTTCAGGATGCGCCTGTGGCTGTGGTATTGCAGGCGCTGGCGGATCATCAGCAGCTTAATGTTGTCACCGCCGCAGGCGTGGGGGGAAACCTGACGCTGCGGTTGGATAAGGTACCCTGGCGGCAGGCGCTGGCCGTGATTTTACGCATGGGGAAACTGACTATGACGCTGGAGGGCAACGTGATGATGGTGTTTCCCGAACCAAGCGAACAGGAAAAGCAACGACAACAGCTGGCTTTAGCGCAAAAACAGCCATTACACAGCGTGACCCTGCCGCTGAATCATGCCGATGCGACGGAGATTGCTGAAAATCTGAATGCTCAGGACGGTACCTTGTTGAGTGAGCGGGGCAGCCTGGTGGCGGACAAACGCACCAATGCCGTGCTGCTCCGCGATACCGCACCGATAGTGGCGTTATTGACGCAGCGGATCGCGGAGATGGATGTGCCATTGGCGCAGGTGCAGTTAGCGGCGCATATCGTCACTATTAACAGCGAAAGCTTGCGGGAGCTTGGTGTGCGTTGGGGGCTGGCGCCGGACGAGCGGCCAGCAAAGTCATGGCAATTGGATGGCTTCAACGTGGCGTTGCCGTTGGAGCGTAGCGCCGTCAGCGCCGGTTTTCATCTGGCACGAATCGGTGGCCGTTTGCTCGATCTGGAACTGATGGCGCTGGAACAGGAGAACCGGGTGGAAATTATCGCCAGCCCACGCCTGCTGACCGCCAATCTGCAGACCGCCAGTATCAAGCAAGGGACGGAAATTCCCTATGAGGTGAACAGCGGTGCCAGCGGGGCGACATCGATAGAATTTAAAGAGGCGGTGCTGGGCATGGAGGTGACGCCAAAAATTTTGCCAAATGGCCGTATTACCCTGACGTTGCAAATCAGTCAGAACATGCCGGGGCGCTCCATCAGCCGCGCGGCAGGCGAGACGCTGGCGATAGATAAGCAGGAGATCAAAACCCAGGTGACGGTGAAAGATGGCGAAACCATTGTTTTGGGCGGCGTATTTCAGCGCCATAGCGCCCAGGGGGCAGATAAGGTGCCAGGTATTGGCGATGTGCCACTGCTGGGATCTTTGTTCAAACAGAGCAGCAAGCAGCATAAACGGCGTGAGCTGGTGATATTCATTACTCCGACATTGATTAAGGCCTGAGCGGCAATGTGTCAGGTTCGTGGGAAATCACCTAAAGTTGATGAGCAGATGCACTTTTTTATCGCCTTGGGGGCATCTGCGTTTGACGCTGCGACCGATTTAGCTTACAAGGGTTACCGAATTGAGCACCGAGGTTTTTTTGTTAGCGCCAAGACGCCGTTAAAAACGTATGGTTTCCCTCCTGCGGCGTGGATTGCGATTTATTCGGTTGCCAAACTACCAAGAGTGTTGAGATAATTTTCCGTCTGATCTCGCACTATCGTTCATGAGGTTTCAGTTTAGGTCCCGCCGCTGATTTGATTGGCGGGGCGGGTTAACATTAACGAATTGTCTTAGTAATACCGAAAAACATGGCAGAGAAACGCAATATCTTTCTGGTTGGGCCTATGGGTGCCGGCAAAAGCACTATTGGCCGTCAGTTAGCTCAGCAACTCAATATGGAGTTTTTCGACTCCGATCAAGAAATTGAGCGACGTACCGGAGCTGACGTGGGCTGGGTATTCGACGTGGAAGGTGAAGAAGGTTTCCGCGATCGTGAAGAAAAAGTCATTAATGAACTGACGGAAAAGCAAGGCATCGTGCTGGCTACCGGCGGCGGTTCGGTTAAATCGCGTGAAACGCGTAACCGTCTGTCGGCGCGTGGCGTAGTGGTGTACCTGGAAACCACTATCGAGAAGCAATTGGCCCGAACCCAGCGCGACAAAAAGCGTCCGCTGCTGCAGGTTGATTCTCCTCCGCGTGAAGTGCTTGAAGCGCTGGCGAAAGAGCGCAATCCGTTATACGAAGAAATTGCAGATGTCACCATCCGCACCGACGATCAAAGCGCCAAAGTGGTTGCCAACCAGATTATCAACATGCTGGAAAGCAACTGATTGCGGTTTCCGTGTTCGCCACGGCAAATGCGGAAAGACTGATTGTGTTCCCCGCAGTAGCGGGGATAAACCACACTGAGAACTGAGCGCGACATGGAGAGAATTACCGTAACGCTTGGGGAGCGCAGCTACCCGATTACCATAGCCGCCGGATTGTTCAACGATCCGGCTTCTTTTATGCCGCTGAAGGCGGGTGAGCAGGTTATGCTGGTCACCAACCAAACCCTGGCGCCACTCTATCTGGACCACGTCCGGAAGGTGCTGGAACAGGCTGGCGTCATGGTGGATCAGGTGATTTTACCTGATGGCGAACAGTACAAATCTCTTGCCGTGCTCGAGCAGGTGTTCTCGGCGCTGTTGGAAAAACCGCACGGTCGCGATACCACGCTGATTGCCCTTGGCGGCGGCGTGGTAGGCGATCTAACCGGTTTTGCCGCCGCGTGTTATCAGCGCGGAGTCCGCTTTATTCAGGTCCCTACCACTCTGCTGTCGCAGGTGGACTCTTCCGTTGGCGGTAAAACCGCCGTCAATCATCCGCTCGGTAAAAACATGATCGGTGCCTTCTATCAACCCGCTTCAGTCGTGGTTGATCTGGATTGCCTGAAAACCTTGCCGGCGCGTGAGCTCTCCTCTGGTTTGGCTGAAGTGATCAAGTACGGGATTATTCTCGATCGCGATTTCTTTGTCTGGCTGGAAAACAATATTGATGCTCTGGTGGCGTTGGACATGCAGGCTTTGGCCTATTGCATCCGCCGTTGCTGTGAACTTAAGGCTGAGGTCGTTGCCGCTGACGAACGCGAAAGCGGTCTGCGTGCGCTGCTGAATTTGGGCCATACTTACGGCCATGCTATCGAAGCCGAAATGGGCTATGGTGTATGGTTGCACGGTGAGGCCGTCGCTGCCGGCATGGTGATGGCGGCAGAAACCGCGCACCGTCTCGGTCAGTTCTCCGCCGAAGATATTGAACGTATCAAAGCACTGTTATTACGCGCTGGCTTGCCGGTGTGTGGTCCGCAGGAAATGGCACCGGAATCTTATTTGCCACATATGATGCGCGATAAGAAAGTACTGGCCGGTGAACTGCGTCTGGTACTGCCGACGGCCATTGGCCAGGCGGAAGTCCGCGGCGGAGTTGGGCATGAAATGGTGCTTGCTTCCATCGCAGCTTGCCTTCCTGCAGGGAATGCCTAAGTAAATCGGACGAAGTAACAGTGGCTTAGCCGCCGTTTACATCTATATTAATTATGTGCAAAGCAGGCATGGCGTCGCTTTGACATCATCGGGTTAATCTGCCCGTGCCACGGTAGATCTACAGTGGTGGGCTTTTGCCTCTAGTTGGAGGGTTTCAGATGGATGAGTTTAAACCGGAAGACGATCTCAGACCTGATAGCAGCGATCGTCGTCCTGCACGTTCGCGCAAACCGGCTCCGGGACCGCGTTTTGCCGTTTCGCGTCAGCATTTAATGATTGGTATCGGTATTTTGGTGCTGTTATTGCTGATTGTCGGCATTGGCTCGGCGCTGAAAGCGCCAACCAAGCATGAAGCGGCCCAGGAAGGCGCGCAAAATGGCGCGGCCAAAGACATTAACCTGTCCGGTTCTTCGTCGCTGACGGCCGGTAATTCCGGCGTTCCGGGTGGTACTACCGACACCAATGACAATAACGGTGTGAGCAGCAGTTCGCAGCCGCAAACCGTCAGCGTTCCACCGATCGCCAGCACCCCGACGGAAGCGCAACCGCAGCAGCCGCAGGGCGGCGCGCAGCAACGGGTCGATTTGCCGGGCAATATGTCGGACGCGCTGTCGGCCCAGCAGGGGCAGATTGATACCGCGACGCAGGGCATGACGGGGCCGGCTTCGACCCTGCCGACGGCTCCTGCGACTCTGATGAACGGCGCAACGGCGAAAGAAACCGTACGTCCGGTTCAGGGAACGGCGCCACAGCAACACAAAATGCCGGCAAAAACCGTCAGCAAGCCGACGGCTACGACCTCGCAGCACAAAGCGCCAACCACGGTGTATACACCGGCGCCTACCTCTTCCGCCAAAGCGGGAGCGGCAAGTGCCAAGGCGGGAGCCGTAAGCGGTAACGCGGGTTCGCTGCAATCTGCACCGGCAGGCCATTACACTCTGCAACTGAGCAGTGCCTCGCGTTCCGATACGCTCAATGCCTACGCCAAGCAGCAGAAACTGCAGCATTATTTGGTGTACGCAACCCAGCGTGACGGTAAACCTTGGTATGTGCTGGTGAGTGGCAACTATGCCTCTTCGGCAGAAGCGAAGCGCGCAATCGCGACGCTGCCGGCGGATGTTCAGGCGAAAAAACCATGGGTTCGACCTGTACGCCAGGTACAGCAAGAACTGAAAAAGTAACCCGGTAGATTTCAAGCTGCAGTCAGACGGCAAGAGCAGGGGTTTCAGACATTAAGGGGCGCAGCATGCTGCGCCCATGTTAATCGGGGTGCGCCAGTTAACCCGCGACAGATGACTGAAGTTGCCTGGAAACAGGCACAAATAACCGTGCGTGGCCAACGATGCTGCGGCTTGAAGTATGAAGGGTATCAATCACTTAAATTTGTGCGCTGATGTGCTGTCTGAAACAGAGTACAATCCGCCGCTCTGAATTGTATAATAAGTAGCTAATTGACGGCATGAAGAAAAACCGCGCTTTTTTAAAATGGGCTGGTGGAAAATACCCGCTGGTGGACGAGATTCGTCGTCATCTGCCAGCAGGCGACTGCTTAATCGAGCCCTTCGTGGGTGCGGGTTCAGTCTTTCTGAACACGGAATACGATGCCTATATTCTCGCCGACATCAACAGCGATCTTATTAACCTGTATAACATCGTTAAGCTGCGTACGGATGACTTCGTGCGTGATGCCCGCCTTCTTTTCACCGATGAATTCAATAAGTCGGATCAGTTTTACCTGCTGCGCGAACAGTTCAATACTAGTGCCGATCCTTATCGCCGCGCGCTGCTGTTTCTTTATCTGAACCGCCACTGCTATAACGGCCTGTGCCGATATAACCTGCGTGGCGAGTTCAACGTTCCCTTTGGACGTTACAAGAAACCGTACTTCCCGGAAGAAGAGCTGTACTGGTTCGCCGAAAAATCCCGCAACGCCACTTTTGTCTGCGAGCATTACCGGGATACCATGGCAAAAGCCGAGCGTGGTACCGTGGTGTATTGCGATCCGCCGTATGCGCCATTATCGGCGACGGCGAATTTTACCGCCTACCACACCAACAGCTTCAGCATGGCCGATCAACAAAGCCTGGCGTTGATGGCGCATCAGCTTTCGGTTGAAAGCCAGGTGCCGGTATTGATTTCCAACCACGATACCGAACTGACGCGTGACTGGTATCAGCACGCCTCGCTGTTTGTTGTGAAAGCGCGTCGCACCATCAGCCGCAATATTCTCGGCCGCAGCAAAGTGAATGAACTTTTGGCGCTTTATCGTTAAACCGGGGTTACGCCCCGGCGTATAACAAATTCGAACCCTACGTTTGGAGATAGCGGATGAAAAAATTTTTGATTGCCCCGTCCATTTTGTCGGCAGATTTTGCTCGCCTGGGTGAAGACACGGCCAACGTGCTGGCCGCAGGTGCCGACGTAGTGCACTTCGACGTGATGGATAACCACTACGTTCCCAATCTGACCATCGGGCCGATGGTTTGTCAGGCGCTGCGTAACTACGGCATCACCGCACCGATTGACGTGCATCTGATGGTGAAGCCGGTAGACCGCATAGTGCCGGACTTCGCCGCAGCGGGTGCCAGTTACATCTCTTTCCATCCGGAAGCCTCCGAACACGTCGATCGCACCATTCAATTGATTAAAGAGCACGGCTGTAAAGCCGGCTTGGTATTCAACCCGGCGACGCCGCTGAGCTATCTCGATTACGTGATGGACAAAATCGACGTGATCCTGCTGATGTCGGTCAACCCTGGCTTTGGCGGCCAGTCGTTTATCCACGGCACTTTGGATAAGCTGCGCCAGGTGCGCAAGCTGATCGATGAAAGCGGTCGCGATATCCGTTTGGAAGTGGATGGCGGCGTGAAAGTCGACAACATCGCCGAAATCGCCGCAGCCGGTGCAGACATGTTTGTCGCCGGTTCAGCCATCTTCGGCAAGCCGGACTATCGCCGGGTGATTGATGATATGCGTAGCGAACTGGCGAAGGTGACGCATGGCTGATTTTAGTGCCATCCGCGCTCTGGCCTTTGATCTCGATGGCACGCTGGTAGACAGCGCGCCGGGATTGGCGGCCGCTATTGATATGGCGCTGGCGGAAATGGGTTTGCCACAGGCCGGCGAAGACCGGGTCAGCACCTGGATTGGCAATGGCGCAGACGTGCTGGTACAACGCGCGCTGCGCTGGGCTGAGGTGGAAGCCACCCCGGAACACTGCCAACAACTGCGCGAACGTTTTGATCACTTCTATGCGCAAACCGTGGACAGCGGCAGCCGTCTGTTTCCGCAGGTGAAGGAAACGCTGGCCCAATTAGCTGCGCAAGGGTATCCCATGGCGCTGGTGACCAACAAACCGACGCCGTTTGTCGCACCACTGTTGGCCGCATTGGGCATTCTCGATGACTTTTCGCTGATTATCGGCGGCGATGACGTGGTGGAAAAGAAACCGCACCCGGCACCGCTGTATCTGGTCCTCGGCAAGTTGGGTCTGCGCACCAACGAGTTGCTGTTTGTGGGCGATTCCCGCAACGATATTCAGGCGGCGCAGGCGGCTGGCTGCCCTAGCGCCGCGCTGACCTACGGTTATAACTACGGCGAGGCAATTGCCCTGAGCCATCCCGACCGCGTGTTGGAGCGCTTTGCCGATTTGTTGCCCGCTCTTGGGCTGTCATCTTTAGAGAATCAGGAAATTTAAACATGAGTAAGCCCATCGTATTTAGCGGCGCACAGCCGTCCGGTGAACTGACCATTGGCAACTACATGGGTGCCCTGCGTCAGTGGGAGAAAATGCAGGACGATTATGACTGCATCTACTGCATCGTTGATTTGCATGCGATCACCGTACGTCAGGACGCAGAAAAACTGCGCAAAGCTACGCTGGACACGCTGGCGCTGTATCTGGCCTGCGGCATCGACCCGCAAAAGAGCACCATCTTCGTACAGTCTCACGTGCCGGAGCATACGCAACTGAGCTGGGTGTTGAACTGCTATACCTATTTCGGCGAACTGAGCCGCATGACCCAGTTCAAAGACAAATCCGCACGCTATGCGGAAAACATCAACGCCGGCCTGTTCAGCTACCCGGTGCTGATGGCGGCGGATATCCTGCTGTACCAGACCAACCAGGTTCCGGTCGGTGAAGACCAGAAGCAACATCTGGAACTGAGCCGTGACATTGGTCAGCGTTTCAATGCGCTGTACGGTGAGGTGTTCAAAGTCCCTGAGCCGTTTATTCCCAAGTCCGGCGCTCGCGTGATGTCGCTGCAAGAGCCGACCAAGAAAATGTCCAAGTCGGACGATAACCGCAACAACGTGATTGGCCTGCTGGAAGATCCGAAAGCGGTGAGCAAGAAAATCAAACGTGCGATGACTGACTCCGAAGAGCCGCCGGTAGTGCGTTACGACGTGGCGAACAAGGCAGGGGTATCAAACCTGCTGGATATTCTCGCCGGTGTGACCGGCAAGAGCATCGCTCAGTTGGAAGCCGAGTTTGAAGGCCAGATGTACGGCCATCTGAAAGGTGCGGTAGCCGAAGCGGTATCAGGCATGCTGGGTGAGCTGCAGGAGCGTTACCACCGTTTCCGCAATGACGAGGCCTTGCTGCAGCAGGTGATGCGTGACGGTGCGGCCAAGGCTCGTGCGCGTGCACAGGAAACGTTGGCCAAGGTTTACCAGGCGGTTGGCTTCGTGTCGCCACAGTGATCCTCGCCATAAAAGAAAAGCGGCCATTGGCCGCTTTTTTTACGTCTGAATCAAGCCATTTGCGCCAGTGGCTGTGGTGATTCCTGGCTGGAGAACCAGTTCAGCTTGCTGCGCAGGCTCACCACGCTGCCGACGATGATCAAACTTGGGCTGGCAGCTCGCATGGCCAGGGTTCCCAGCTGGTTCAGTTCCCCTTCGATCACCCTTTGACGACAAGAGGTGCCGTTTTCTACCAGCGCCACCGGGGTGGAGGCCGGCATACCGTGCGCGATCAGTTGGCGTTGGATCTCTGCCGCCTGCGTCAGGCCCATGTAAAACACCAACGTTTGCTGCCCGGCGGCCAGCGTTGACCAGTTTAACCCGCCATCGCGCTTGGCGTGCCCCGTCACCAGGCGTACGCTTTGCGCATGGTCGCGATGGGTGAGGGGAATACCGCTGTAGGCTGAGCAACCGGAAGCCGCGGTAATGCCCGGCACCACCGAGAACGGAATATTGGCGTCGGCCAACGTTTCCAGCTCTTCACCGCCGCGGCCAAAGATGAATGGGTCACCGCCTTTCAGTCGTACCACGCGCTTACCTTGTTGCGCCTGCTCGAGCAGGATTTGGTTAATCTGATCTTGCGGCACGCAATGGTTGCCGGCACGTTTGCCGACGAAAATGCGCTCGGCATCGCGACGCACCAGCGTCATGACCTCATCGGAGACCAGGCGGTCATAAACCACCACGTCAGCCTGCTGGATCTGCTGCAGGCCTTTCAGGGTCAACAGGCCAGCGTCACCCGGTCCGGCACCCACCAGTACCACTTCACCGAATTGTTGCTGTTGATGGCTAAACAGCTCCTCGATCTGCCGATCCGCCAGCGGTTGGTCATCATTGGCCAAAGACTGCGCCAGGCGGTCGTGGGCAAACAGTTTTTCCCAAAAACGACGGCGTGCGCCGATGTCAGAGAAGTGCTTTTTCACCCGTTGACGCAATGAGCCGCCCAGTTGCGCCAGCTTGCCAAGGTGCTGAGGCAGCATGGCCTCCAGTTTTTCTCGCAGCAGCCGCGCCAGCACCGGCGCTTTACCGCCGGAAGACACCGCGACCATAATCGGCGAGCGATCGATAATCGATGGCATGATAAAGCTGGCGCGCTTGGGATCATCCACGACGTTGCAGAACACCCGTTGCTGGTTGGCGCATTGATACACCAACGCGTTGACTTCCACTCGATCGGTGGCGGCGATCACCAGCCACTTTTCCGCCAGCAACGCCGCGCTGAACTCGCCTTCTGCCAGCGTGATGCGGCCAAGCGCGGCCCATTCGTGAAATTGCGGGCTGAAGCTGCAGGCGTTGACGGTCAACGCCGCGCCGGCATCCAGCAGCAAACGGGCTTTGCGTTCGGCAATCTCGCCGCCACCGACCAGCAGGCAGGCTTTGTGTTGCAGTTGGCAGAAAATCGGCAGGTAATCCATCGGCAATCCTCGGGGCAATCAGCAGTGGGGCGCAAAGCGCCCCGGAATATTATGCGGCTTGACGCGTTACGGCTTTTTCAGCCTGCGGCCGTTCGGCACGTGGTGTGGCGTACCAGTAGCCCAGGCCCATCAGCACCGAGCCGGACAGGATATTACCCAGCGTCACCCACAGCAGGTTATGGCCGATGCCACTCAGGGTATAGGCTTCGCTGTGATGGCCGAACCAGGACAGGGCGAACAGCGTCATATTGGCAACCGAGTGTTCATAGCCGGAAGCGATAAAGGCCAGCAGACACCACCAGATGGCGATGAACTTGGCGGCACCTTCCACGCGGATCGCCATCCAAATCGCCAGGCAGACCAGCCAGTTACACAGCACGCCCTTGAAGAACAGCACTTCCGCCGGTGCGGTGGTTTTTGCCAACGCCGCGGTGTGTACCAGACTGGTGTCCACCGGCAACAGGCTGCCGCCGCCGTAATAGTACATCAGCGCCACCAGCACCGAGCCCAACAGGTTGCCTAACCAGGTCTGCGGCAAGACCGCCCACATTTGGCCCTGCGTGATGGTGCCGGCCTTGACGCCGAGCGTCAGGAACATGGTGTGGCCGGTGAACAGTTCGGAACCGGCGATGATCACCAGCGTCAGCGCGATGCCGAAGGTGGCCCCCATCACCAGCGGACGCAGGGAGGGATCGACCAGATTGCCGAGGGTGAAGATCAAAATGATGCCGAGGCCGACGTAGGCCCCGGCCATTGCCGAGCTGATCCAAAAGCCCTGCGGGCTGTGTTTTGCCAGCCGGACGATGCGCGCCGCATTGGCGGCGCATTTGTTGATGGTATCGGTGAACATGCTGCTTCCCCTGAGGTTAAAGTAGAAATATCAGGCCGCGACCTGCACCATGCCGTCCAAAACCCGGCTGGCGAAATGCGCGACGGAGCGGCTGTCATCTTCCAGACAGTAACCGTCGTGCAGGCGGAAATGTTGTTTTTTTAACGGGCTGGCGACCCACAGCTCACCCTGATGTTCGGCGATCAGCCCGCGTGATAACACGCTGGCCTGGGCGAAGGGATCAATATTGCTGATGGCAAAGACCTGATCGTCGGCGTAGGGGCGGAAGATGGCCACCTGTTGGTCGCCAATCAGGGCACACACGCCGGTACCTGGCAGGATATCGCTGATAGGGCAAAGGGTTGTCCACTGGCTCATGCGTTGTTCTCCTCGGTTTCCAACAGGGTGACGGGAATGCGTTCATCCGGACGGGCCGGGCGGTGCTGCTCGCGTTCGGCGACCACCTGGACGTTCGGATCGCGCTGGCTACTGTTGATAAAGTGGGCGAAGCGGACCTGAGATTCGGGGTGCTCAACGGTTTCTTTCCACTCGCAGATCACCGCATCGCGCAGGCGGGCGATTTCGGCTTCCAGTTGAGCGTTGATGCCCAGTTTGTCGTCAATGATCACTTTGCGCAGGTAATCGATGCCGCCTTCCAGGCTTTCCAGCCATACCGAGGTACGCTGCAGCTTATCGGCGGTGCGGATATAGAACATCATAAAGCGATCGAGGTAGTGCTCCAGCGTTTCGCTGTCGAGGTCAGCCGCCAGCAGATCGGCATGGCGCGGTTTCATGCCGCCGTTGCCGCAGACGTACAGGTTCCAGCCGTTTTCGGTGGCGATAATACCGACGTCCTTGCCCTGCGCCTCGGCGCATTCACGGGTGCAACCGGAAACGCCAAACTTCATTTTGTGCGGGGTGCGAATGCCTTTGTAGCGGTGTTCCAGCTTGACGCCAAACCCGACGCTGTCGCCGACGCCATAGCGGCACCAGGTGCTGCCAACGCAGGTTTTCGACATGCGCAGCGCCTTGGCGTAGGCGTGGCCGGTTTCAAAACCGGCGGCAATCAGTTTGCTCCAAATAGCCGGCAGGTCGTCTTTTTGCGCGCCGAACATGCCGATGCGCTGAGAGCCGGTCATCTTGGTGTACAGATTGTATTCCTTGGCGATCTGGCCGACCGCCATCAAACCGTCCGGCGTGATTTCACCGCCGGCGGAGCGTGGGATCACCGAATAAGTGCCGTCTTTCTGGATATTGCCGAGGAAGTTGTCGTTGGTGTCCTGCAGCGGCGTATGTTGCGGTTTGAGCACGTACTCATTCCAGCAGGAGGCCAGCAGTGAGCCAACGGTAGGTTTACACACTTCGCAGCCGTAACCCTTGCCGTATTTGGCCAGCAGTTCGTCGAAGGATTTGATGCCTTCGACGCGGATCAGGTGGTAGAGCTCCTGGCGTGAATAAGCAAAGTGCTCGCACAGGTGATGGTTGACTTCGATGCCCTGTTTGGTCAGTTCGGCATTCAGCACCTGGGTGATCAGAGGAATACAGCCACCGCAGCCGGTACCGGCCTTGGTTTCAGACTTGATGGCGGCGACTGTGTGGCAGCCCATGCTGACCGCCTTGATGATATCGCCTTTGCTGACGTCGAAACAGGAGCAGATTTGCGCGGTTTCCGGCAGCGACTCGACGCCAATCGCCGGCTTGCTGCCTGCGTGCGACGGCAGGATCAGACCGTCCGGGTTTTCCGGCAGTTCGATGGCGTTTAACGCCAGCTGCAGCAGGTTGCCGTAGTCACTGGTGTCGCCCACCAGCACTGCGCCGAGCAGGGTCTTGTTGTCTGCGCTGACGACGATACGTTTATAAATTTCTTTGCTTTCATCCAGATAAACGTAGCTGCGCGCCCCTTCGGTGCGGCCATGGGCATCACCGATGCCGCCGACGTCTACACCCAGCAATTTCAGCTTGGCGCTCATGTCTGCGCCCAGGAAGGTGTTTTCGCGCCCCAGCAGATGGTCAGCCGTTACCTGTGCCATTTTATAGCCCGGTGCAACCAGGCCGAAGGTGCGATCGCGCCATGAGGCGCATTCGCCGATGGCGTAAACGTCCGGATCTGAGGTTTGGCAACTGTCGTTAATCACGATACCGCCCCGGCGTGCGGTGGCTAGCCCACACTGATGGGCCAGTTTGTCCTGGGCACGGATACCGGTGGAGAAGACGATAAAGTCGACTTCCAGTGCGGTGCCGTCGGCGAACTGCATGGTTTTGCGCGCCTGCTCCCCGCCGTTGATGATTTCCTGGGTATTTTTGCCGGTATGAACTTTGACGCCCATGCGTTCGATTTTACGACGTAGCTGATCGCCGCCCATCGGATCTAGCTGTTCTGCCATCAGCACCGGCGCAAACTCAATGACGTGGGTTTCTACGCCCAGGCTTTTCAGCGCGCCTGCGGCCTCCAGACCGAGCAGGCCGCCGCCGACTACGGCACCGCGTTTGCTGCGGCGTGCGCAGGCTTCGATGGCGTTGAGATCTTCAATGGTGCGGTAGACGAAACAGTCCTGGCTGTCTGAACCCTTGATCGGTGGGATCCACGGGTAAGAGCCGGTGGCCATGATCAGCTTGTCGTAGTACACCGTGCGGCCGGTGTTGGAGTGAATAACTTTTTCACTGCGGTTGATGGTGATGGCCCGCTCGCCGACCAGCACTTTTACGCCCTGTTTTTCGTAAAAGCCTTCGCGAACCAGCGAGAGCTCTTCGGCGGTGTGGTGGGAGAAATAAGAAGACAGGTGCACGCGGTCGTAGGCGATGCGCGGTTCTTCACAAAATACGGTGATGTCGAACTGGTCTTTGTCTGCTTTTTCCAACAGATCTTCGATAAACCGGTGGCCGACCATGCCGTTACCGATGACAGCAAGTTTGACTCTGCTCATTATTGCCTCAAAATTCTGATTTCCTAGCGTTACCTTATTCCTCCCTACGGGCAATTTATTGATGCAAATCAATCGCCCCTCCATATACCTCTTATGTGGTATATGGATGATTTTTATCGATATTTGATAAGTTGCGGTTTTTATTCACCTTTAGCTGAAACGAGCCAGTTAATGCGAATTCTACTTATTTGGGAGTAAGGGGTGGGGTAATAACCGCAAGGGCGCTTTGTCAGTCTGATCCGCTGCCAGTATGATGAATAAAACAGGCTGGAACAGCAGAGGTGAAGCGTGGCCAAGAGTCCATTGAAGTTTATCGATAACCTGCGTTTAAGCGGGCATGAAGGGCTGTGGCAACTGGCCATTGAACAGGGGCGCATCGCTCATATCGTGCCGCAGCCGGAAGGGCAGGAGTGGCGCAACGACGTGCTGGATGCGCAGGGCGGGCTGGCGCAGCCGGCATTTGTCGAGCCGCATATCCATCTGGATACCACCCAAACCGCCGGGCAACCGGCCTGGAACCAGTCAGGTACCCTGTTTGAAGGCATTGAACGCTGGGCGGAACGCAAGGCACTGCTGACCCATGAGGACGTCAAGCAACGCGCCTGGCAGACGCTGAAATGGCAGATCGCCAACGGCGTGCAGTACGTGCGTACCCATGTTGACGTCTCGGACCCGACCCTGACGGCGCTACGTGCGATGCTGGAAGTGAAGCAGGAAGTGGCCCCCTGGGTTACGCTGCAAATCGTCGCCTTCCCGCAGGAGGGCATCATGTCTTATCCCAACGGCGAAGCCCTGTTGGAAGAGGCGCTGCGGTTGGGTGCCGACGTGGTAGGGGCCATCCCGCACTTTGAATTCACCCGGGAATACGGCGTGGAGTCGCTGCATAAGGCGTTTGCTCTGGCGCAGAAATACGATCGGCTGGTGGATGTCCACTGCGATGAGATTGACGACGAACAGTCGCGATTTGTCGAGACCGTGGCGGCGCTGGCGCTGAAGCTGGACATGGATGCCAAAGTGACCGCCAGCCATACCACGGCGATGCACTCTTACAATGGCGCTTATGCTTCACGGCTGTTCCGCCTGCTGAAAATGTCAGGCATCAACTTTGTTGCTAACCCGCTGGTGAATATCCACCTGCAGGGGCGCTTCGACAGCTACCCGAAGCGGCGCGGCATCACCCGGGTGAAAGAGATGCTGGAGGCGAATATCAACGTCTGCTTTGGTCATGACGATGTGTTCGACCCCTGGTACCCGCTGGGGACCGCCAACATGCTGCAGGTGCTGCATATGGGGCTGCATGTGTGCCAACTGATGGGATACGGCCAGATCGACGACGGGCTGAAACTGATCACCAGCCACAGTGCCCGGACGTTGAACCTGACCGATTACGGCCTGGCGGCAGGGAACAGTGCCAACCTGGTGATTCTGCCGGCGGAAAGCGGTTTTGACGCGGTGCGTCGACAGACGCCGGTGCGCTATTCGATACGGCAGGGGGCGGTGATTGCCGAGACTCAGCCAGCCGAAACCACGCTGTATCTGGCACAGGATGAGAAGGTGGATTTCCGGCGTTAAGGCACCGGTTTCAGCATAAAAAAAGGGCGCCAAGGCGCCCTTTTTACATCACGTCGGCAGGTTAGTGCGTCACGTGACCGTGGCTGCGGTGCTTGGTCACGAAACCGAGCAGCAGACACATGACGAATACCGCCAGGTACAGGCCGTTAGCGGTAGTCAGCGCTGCATGCGCGCCGCCTTTCGCTACGATCGGGCCGGTGACCACGAAGGTCAGCATGGTGCCGATGGTGCCGCAGGTCAGGATGAAGTTAACCAGTTTCGGTGAAGAAACCTTGGTCTGCAGTGAGCCCAGAGTGATCAACGTGGTGTAGATCGCACTGGAGACGAAGCCCAGAGCCATAATGTAGTAGCCCAGGTGTTCCGGATTGTCGGTGCTGACGAACATGTACATCGCACCGGTCGCCAAAGCGGCCAGAATGGTGACGATGCGCTGCAAATCGAAGAAGCGCAGAATAAAGCTGAACACCCACATGCCCACCATGTATGAGGTCCAGAAATCGCTCACCAGTTTACCGGCCTGGCTGATATCCATACCGAATGACTTGGTGGCGTATTCCGGCACCCACTGGATGAAACCAAGCTGGCCGAGGATGTAGCACAGTGCGGCGATCGACAGGAACAGCACGCCGATACCCCATTTTTCTTTTGCTACCGGCTGGCCGGCGTCGGCGCCTTTGTTGCCCAGCACCGGGAACTCGGAGAACAGGGTCAGCACAAAGATACCTACATACAGCAAGCCGATGCAGGCGTACACCCAGTACCAGCCGATCTGACGAGCCAGCAGCATTGCGGCAACAATCGGGAAGATCATCCCGGCCATGCTGAAGAAGGAGTCAGTGAACAGCAGGCGCGAACCGCGTTGGCGGCCGGCGTACATATGGGTGATCAAGAAGGTGCCTATCGACATGGTGATACCGCTGACCACGCCAAGGACGAACATGCACAACGAGAACATGGTCAGGCTTTTGCCGACCATCAACCCGGCGACAGCCAGCACCATCAGCACAAAGCCGAACATCAATTGACGTTTCAGCGGGATGATTTCCATCAGCCAGGCATTGAGGAAGATCGAAATCAAAATACCGGCGTTAAGAAAGGTAAAGGTATTGCTCATGCTGGAAACCGGCAGATTAAAGTACTCTGCAATGTTCCCCATCACCATCCCTGTGACGATAACTAAAGCACCGGTCAGCGCGTAAGAAAAATAGCTGATCCAGGTAAGCCGTAGACGGTTGCTGTCATTCATTATATAGGCCTGATTATGTCTGTTAGGAGTTTAAAACTGGCATAAGGCCGCTGGCTTTTCCTGGCAAAAGCAGAAAAAAGTCCCGATCAGGCCACCAGGGAGCGGATCCTAGCACAGACAACGGGAGTTTTTGTGATGGCTGTCGATTTTTTGATGCAATGAATGAGCGGTGGTGAAATATTTTTGTGATCTGTTAGCTCACCGTCACGATGGAATCTCGACTGATGACGATCGGTGAGAAGCTGACCTCAGGCGTGGTCGGATCAATCAGCCGCCTTGCCGCGTATTGCGCCATTTCGGTAATCGGGAAATGTACGCTGGTCAGCGCCGGTCGAACGAAAGGTGCACGTTCGCCGCTGTCGTAACAGATCAGCGAGATATCTTGCGGAACCCGTAGGCGGTGTTCGTTGATTGCCAGCAATGCGCCGATGGCCATTTCTTCGTTGCAGCAATAGATAGCGGTAGGCGTGGTTTTCATTTGCAACAGCAGATCGGCGCAGCGATAGCCGCTTTCCAAATCGTAAAGCCCTTCGACGCAGGCAACCGGTTTGATGTGCGCTGCCTGCATTGCCTGTTCAAATCCCTGCAGTCGCAAGTGGCTGGAGGGGCGATCGCGGGGGCCGCTGATGCAGGCGATGCGTCGGTGGCCGGCATCAATCAACTGTTGGGTCGCCATGCGGCTGGCGCGCGGATGATCGAAAGTGACGCAGCGGTCTTCCAGACCGGGCACCAGACGATCGAGCAGGATAAAAGGGCGTTGCTCTGTTGCCAACTGACGCAGTTGGTCGTCGCTGAGGAAGCGGACATGGAGGATCACACCGTCGCAACGCAGACTGAACAGCCGTTGAATCGCCTGCCATTCGTTTTCGGCGCTGTTGCGGCCCTGGGTCACCAGTAACTGTTTGCCATGGGATTCTGCTTCGGTTTGCACGAAGTCCATCAGCGCGCCGAAGAAACCGCCGCGATATGAGGTCGTGACTAGCCCGAGGGTATTGCTGTGGCTGGAGGCCAGTGCGCGTGCTGCAGGGTTGGGGGTGTAACCGAGCTGGGCCACCGCGCGTTCCACTTTCTCGCGGGTCTGCCCTTTAACGTTGGTGTCGCCATTCACTACGCGGGACACGGTGGCGCGGGACACGCCCGCCAAGGCTGCGACATCTTCCAGTGTCACCATCATCCGACTCCTGATTACGACAAAAATGGGGTCGACGTATCGACCCCCTACAGATTAGTTATAGCAATGTATCAGCAACCGCGGCTGGCCCGGTGGTTATTTAAACTGTGGCAGATAAGGCGCATTCACCGCCAACACTTCATCCAGCAGCGGCTGGGCCACATTGGCATTACCGACCAGCGGATTGGTCACTAACGCCAGCAGACCGCTACGGCGATCGCCATGCACTGCGGCTTCGATAGTCAGACGCTCGTAGGCTTTCACCTGTTGAGTCAGCGCATGCATGGAATCCGGCAGCGTGCCGAAGGTCAGCGGATGGGCGCCCTGAGCATCGACAATACAGTTGGTTTCTATCACAGCATCGTCCGGTAAACCGCGAATGGCACCACGGTTTGCAGTATTGACGACTAATTGCGTGCCGAGATTATTATGGATCGCACGAATTAGCTCCAGCGCGACTTCCGAATAATATGATCCGCCGCGGAAACTTAATTGTTCCGGTTTGCTGTCGAGGTGTGGATCGGCATACAGCTCAAACAGCTCTTTCTCTACTTTCATCACCTGCTCGGCACGGGTGCCGCGCTCGGCCGCCGCGGCAATTTCTTCGGCCAGCATCTCTTTGGTTTGGTAGAAATAGCGGTGGTACGGGCAAGGGATTGCCCCCACGGCGCGCAGGAAGTCCGGCTGCCAAGGCTCTTCCTTGATGTTGTTCATGGTCAACGCGGCACCATCGCACAGCATGTCGATCACCTTACCGGTGACGTCTTGCCCCTTTTGCAGCACCTGATGAACCCAGACCATATGGTTCAGCCCGGCAAATTGCAGCTGTATTTCTTGAGAAGGGCTTTTCAGCATGTTGGCAATCATATGGTGCATGCTGATCGGTACGTTACACAGCCCGATGATTTTCGCTTTGGTGTAACGTGAGACCGCTTCGGTAACGATGCCGGCCGGGTTGGTGAAGTTGATGATCCAGGCATCCGGCGCCAGTTTTTCCACTCTGCGGGCGATATCCAGCATCACCGGTATGGTGCGCAGCGCCTTGGCAAAGCCGCCGACGCCGGTGGTTTCCTGGCCTATCAGATCGTATTTCAGCCCCAAGCGCTCGTCGGCGGCGCGTGCCGGCAGCTGGCCGACGCGGAACTGGGTCAGGACGAAGTTCGCGTCCCGAATAGCCTCATCCAGTTCGAAATGCACGCTGACTTTGACCTGCTCCAGGCCATGGCGTGCCAGCATGCGTTCGGTCAGCGCAGCAATGATCTCTACCTTTTCGCGGCCGGGTTCAACATCTACCAGCGCCAGTTCGGTCACCGGCAGTTCTTCGATACGTTGGATCAACCCATCAACCAATTCTGGCGTGTAACTGCTGCCGCCGCCGATCACGGCGATTTTCAAGGCGCTCATGCGCGAACCTCCATCTGAGCCTGGCGGCGGTAGAGTTCAATCATGTCATCCGCCAGATCCTGGATCACCATGGCGTTCATCAGATGATCCTGGGCATGAACGGTAATCAGGTTGATGGCCAGTTTGCCGCAGCCTTCATCCATGCCGATCAGTTGGGTCTGGATAAGATGCGCCTTTTTCACCGACTGTTTGGACTCGGCCATGTGCTTGGCTGAGGCGGTAAAGTCACCGGCACGTGCCTGCTGCAAGGCCATCAACGCACTGCTGCGGGCACCACCGGAGAACACCAGCAGCTCCATGATGGTGCTTTCAAAATCGGGGCTGATTTCAGTCATCAATTCACTCACATTATTTCTCCTGTTATTGCGCGGCGGCAATGCCGGCGGATATTCGTTACTTTCGCTGTCATTCTTAAAATGAGAGCGCTCTCATTTCTTTAGATTAACCGGAACAGGAAATGAAACCGGGAGTTGTGTCGCAAAAAGCGAGCAAGGCGTAAAAAGGGCAAAAAATGCGTGATGCAGTTGGCAAAAAGGTCTAAGGCGATCATACTTTTGGCAGTAAAATTCGGGGCTGGCTGAGATAAGTCCCACAATTGCGTAAATATAGGTAAATGGCTGGCACTCGCAGGGTCAGCTCTTTAGAATCAAAGCGCTTTTCCGTTGTTTGTCTCTTAGAGAAAGGACCCGTTAATGTTCAAACGTACTTTAGTGACCCTCGTTGCGCTGTGTTCCCTGACAGCAATGGCACCCGCTGCGCTCGCTGCCGGTGAAACTCATGTCATGCTGACCACCTCAGCAGGGAATATCGAATTGGCGCTCGACAGTCAGAAGGCTCCGGTTTCCACCAAGAACTTCATCGACTACGTGAACAGCGGCTACTACAACAACACTATTTTCCACCGCGTGATCCCGGGCTTTATGGTTCAGGGCGGCGGCTTTACTGCCGATATGCAGCAAAAATCCACTCAGGCACCGATCAAGAACGAAGCGGATAATGGCCTGCGTAACCTGCGTGGCACTATTTCGATGGCGCGTACCGCCGATAAAGACAGTGCTACCAGCCAGTTCTTCCTGAACGTGGCGGATAACGCCTTCCTGGATCACGGCCAGCGCGATTTCGGTTACGCGGTGTTTGGCAAGGTGGTTAAAGGCATGGACGTGGTAGATAAAATTTCCCAGGCGCCGACCGGCAACGTGGGGCCATACCAAAACGTTCCAAGTAAACCTATCGTCATTCTGTCAGCGAAAGTGCTGCCATAATGATTTTGCGCCGGCCCCCGGTGGGCCGGCTGCATTGCTTTCCCCGGAAGCCTTGCCTGCATCACTGTTTTTTTCCCCGTCGCATGCTTTAATCGCCAGCTTATAATCAGACCGGAAACCCGGCGTTCTGCATCTGTTTTGTTAAGGGATGAGCTGCTGCCATGTTTGAGTTTAGCCAGGTTCTGCTGCTGCTACAGCAGATGTGCGTCTATCTTGTCATTGCTTATTTACTGAGTAAAACCCCGTTATTCATTCCGCTGACACAGGTGACTATCCGCCTGCCGCACAAGCTATTGTGCTACGTCATTTTCTCGGTGTTTTGCATCATGGGCACCTATTTCGGGCTGCATGTCGAAGGATCGATTGCCAACACTCGCGCGATCGGCGCCGTGCTGGGCGGTCTGTTGGGGGGGCCTTCGGTAGGGTTCCTGGTGGGTTTGACCGGGGGCTTGCATCGCTACACGCTGGGCGGCATGACCGACATCGCCTGTGCGGTCTCTACCGTGGCGGAAGGGTTGGTGGGCGGGCTGGTGCACAGCATCGCCATGCGCCGGCGGCGTATCGACCTGCTGTTTAACCCCTTGTTTGTCGCCGGGGTGGCATTGGTGACCGAAGTGCTGCAAATGGCGATTATCCTGGCGATTGCACGGCCGTTTGACGAGGCGCTGCGGCTGGTGGAACACATTGCTTTGCCAATGCTGATTGCTAACACGCTGGGGGCGGCGATGTTTATGCAGATCCTGTTGGACAGGCGGGCGATGTTCGAGAAATACACCGGCGCGTTCTCCGCCAAGGCACTGAAAATTGCCGAACGTACCGAAGGCATCTTGCGCCAGGGGTTCGATCAGGAAAACAGCATGCGGGTGGCGCGGGTGCTCTATCAGGAGTTGGGGATTGGTGCGGTCGCGATAACCGACCGTGAGAAGCTGCTGGCGTTTATCGGCATCGGCGACGATCACCACCTGCCGGGCACGCCGATCTCATCAAAGCATTCGCACCGCGCGATCGACAACAACGAAGTGGTTTACGCCGACGGCAATGAGCTTTCCTACAGCTGCTCGATCAACGCCAACTGCAAACTGGGTTCGACGCTGGTGATCCCGTTGCGTGGTGAGAACCAGCGGGTGATTGGCACCATCAAGCTCTACGAGCCGAAGAGCCGTTTGTTCAGCACCATCAACCGCACGCTGGGTGAAGGTATCGCCAACCTGTTATCCGCACAGATCATGGCCGGCCAGTATGAGCGCCACACGCAGCTGCTGGCGCAGTCGGAAATCAAATTGCTGCATGCGCAGGTCAATCCGCATTTCCTGTTCAACGCCCTGAATACGCTGGTGGCGGTTATCCGTCGTGACGGGGACCGGGCCTGTGAGCTGGTGCAGTACCTTTCGACCTTTTTCCGCAAAAACCTCAAGCGTTCGGACGACGAAGTCAGCCTGGCAGACGAACTTGAGCACGTTAACGCCTACCTGCAGATCGAACAGGCGCGTTTTGCCGATCGGCTGGAGATTGCGGTATCGCTGCCGGAAGAGCTGTTGGCGGTACGTTTGCCGGCCTTTTCACTGCAACCAATCGTTGAGAATGCCATCAAGCACGGCACTTCGCAGTTGCTGGGCATCGGGCGTATAGATATTGGCGCTCGGCTCGAAGACGGCTGTCTGTTATTGCAGGTGACCGACAATGCGGGTCTATACCAACCTTTGCCGAACAACAGTGGGTTGGGGATGAACCTGGTAGATAAACGTATTCGCGTACGCTATGGCGACGGCTATGGCGTACGGGTGGCCTGTGAGCCACAAACCTTCACCCGCATTACGCTCAATGTACCCTTGGCGAGGGCTGCCTGATGTTAAACGTACTGATTGTCGATGATGAACCGTCTGCACGCGATAACCTGCGACATTTGCTGGAAGCGGAAGAGGGCATCAGCATTGTCGGCGAATGCGCCAATGCGATAGAAGCCATCAGCGGGATCCATCGCCTGCAGCCGGACGTGGTGTTTCTGGATATTCAGATGCCGCGTATTACCGGGTTGGAGATGGTAGGCATGCTCGACCCTAATCGCATGCCGCATATCGTGTTCCTGACCGCCTATGACGAATACGCGGTGCAGGCCTTTGAAGAGCATGCGTTTGATTACCTGTTGAAACCGGCGGAGCCGAAGCGGCTGAGCAAAACGCTGCAGCGCCTGCAGCAACAGCGCGGGCAGCAAAACATCGCCGCGCTGGACGAAAGCGCCGGCTACCTGAAATACATCCCCTGTACCGGCCACAGTCGCATCTATTTGCTGCGCTTTGACGAGGTAGTAGCGATACGTTCGCGACTGAGTGGCGTATTTGTGGTGCGTAATGACGGCATGGAATGTTTTACCGAGCTGACGCTGCGAACGCTGGAGCTGCGGACACCGCTGGTACGCTGCCACCGTCAGTATTTGGTCAATCTGGAGCAGGTGCGTGAAATTCGCTTCGATGAGGGCGGCGCTGCGGAAATGATCATGCCGGTTGGGGAGCCAGTCCCGGTCAGCCGCCGCTATCTGAAAGCCTTGAAAGAGGAGCTGGGGCTGCGGGGGTGATTAATCCTTTGGCCATTGCCGGCGGGAATGTACAACTGCCAAAATAATAAGAAGGTCATTTTTTACTTCATAAATCAGTAGGTAAAAATGATGAATGACCCATTCACGTGTACCTGAAACCCGGCCCACTTTGCCACTTTGCCACTTGATGGGTTTCGGGATAGTTGGCTTGCCGCCGCAGAAATCAAAGCATCAATCTCTGCGGCAGCTATCGGGTTCTTTGACGCAAGATAGTCATAAATTGCCATACGGTCAGCAATTGCGGGATCCGTCCACTTTAGCTTCACGATATTTCCTTATCGTTTTACCGCATTGATTTTGCCCTGCGCTCGGCGAAATAAGCCTCAACGTCCTCATTATCAACCACTCTTCCTTCCTGGAGCGCTTTTCGGCTTAAATCGACCTTCTCCTGCAACCACTGTTCATACTCTTTTTGCTGCGATTGTCGACTGACAAAATCTCGCATGAAATCGCGTAAAAGCTGAGATGCCGTTCGATCCGCTGCTTTGGCCGCACTGGCAAAAGCTATTTTTAACTCGTCATCCACGCGGATAACCACGGTAGATTCAGACATGGTAAATACCTTGTATATACAGCGTACTGCTTACTATATCACCGGTGTTTTATTGTTCAAGTGGGTTATGGCATGGCTGCAATGGGCTAAGCGGAATCCTAAATTTACCTGTCCAGTTGGCGGGTTAAGGGGCCGATTTTTGTTTGTCCTTGACGGGGTTAAGTCCCCCTTATAGCTTTATTGACATCAACAGGCGCTTTTTGCGTCGCGTCCAAGGAAAAGAAAATGAGTGAAGCACGGATTATCGCCAAAGCGATGAAAGACGGGAAACCGGTACAGGATCTGGTTATCCTGCCGGCATTGGCGAACCGCCATGGTCTGATCACCGGAGCGACCGGGACAGGTAAAACCGTGACGTTGCAAAAAATGGCCGAGCAGTTTTCGCGCATTGGTGTGCCGGTCTTTTTGTCTGACGTAAAGGGAGACCTGTCGGGTATTGGTACCGAAGCCGTGTCTTCCGAGAAGCTGCAGGCGCGTTTGGCGGCAATTGGCGTCACTGACTGGCAGCCGCAGGCCTGCACAATTATTCCGTGGGACATTTATGGCGAGAAGGGCCACCCGATCCGCGCCACCGTGTCCGATCTGGGGCCGTTACTGCTGGCCCGCTTGCTGGATTTGAACGAAGTTCAAAGCGGCGTGCTGCAACTGGTGTTCAAAATAGCCGACGACAATGCGCTGCTGCTGTTGGATATGAAAGATCTGCGCGCCATGGTGCAGTACGTTGGGGACAACGCCAAACAGTTCCAAACCCAATATGGCAATATCTCTTCGGCTTCGGTCGGCGCTATCCAGCGCGGATTGCTGACGCTGGAAGAGCAGGGGGCAAACCAGTTCTTCGGCGAGCCGATGCTGGACATCAATGACCTGATG
Source organism: Serratia sp. GW822-FHT06D09 (assembly GCF_058799515.1). NCBI lineage: Bacteria > Pseudomonadati > Pseudomonadota > Gammaproteobacteria > Enterobacterales > Yersiniaceae > Serratia > Serratia sp. GW822-FHT06D09. The sequence continues at coordinate 19,464 of NZ_JBXALO010000016.1, read as the reverse complement.
AAAACCGACGCCAACGGCTACGGCATCATCAACCTGCTGGCAGCGGACAAGCTGATTAATCAGCCGAAACTCTATTCGGTGTTCCTGCTGTGGCTGCTGGCCGAGCTGTTCGAACACCTGCCGGAAGTGGGCGATCCGGAGCAGCCGAAGCTGGTGTTCTTCTTCGACGAAGCTCACCTGCTGTTCAACGACGCACCGGCGGCGCTGCTGACGAAAATCGAACAGGTGGTACGCCTGATCCGTTCCAAAGGTGTCGGTATCTACTTTGTTACCCAAAACCCGCTCGACATTCCGGACAGCGTGCTCGGTCAGTTAGGCAACCGCGTGCAGCACGCGCTGCGCGCCTTTACCCCTCGCGATCAGAAAGCGGTGAAAGCCGCGGCGCAAACCATGCACGCCAATCCGGCCTTCGATGCGGAAACGGCGATCACCGAGCTGGGCGTCGGCGAGGCGCTGGTTTCTTTCCTCGACGAAAAAGGGCGGCCAAACGTGGTGGAACGGGCGATGGTGATCGCGCCGGAATCCAAGATGGGCATGCTGGGGGCGGAAGGGCTGAACAGTGCGATCAATAAATCGCCGCTGTACGGTCGTTATGAGGATATGGTGGACCGCGAGTCCGCCTACGAGAAGCTGTCTGCCGAAGGTTTCGCCACCGTCGGTGCACCGCAAGCGGGCCAACCGGCGCAGCAACCCCAGGCGCAGCAGCAGGCGGGTGGCGGCCTGATGGGCGGCCTGAACGAAATTCTGTTCGGCTCTACCGGCCCACGCGGCGGCAAGCGCGACGGCATAGTTCAAACCGCCGCCAAGAGCATGGCACGCGATCTCGGTCGACAGATCCTGCGCGGCGTGCTGGGCTCGATCATGGGCGGTCGCAAGAAGTAAGCTGAAATTATCGGTAGCGGCAGTATCGTGAGGGCGTTGTATACTGCGCCCGTGTAAATCGGGGCGGCATATTCGCCCCTGCGATTGCGATGATGTCTGTTGGAAACACTATGCTGCTGTTGATCGATAACTACGACTCTTTTACCTATAACCTTTACCAGTACTTCTGCGAATTGGGCACCGAGGTGCTGGTGAAGCGTAACGACGAGCTGCAACTGGCCGATATCGAAAGGCTGGCGCCGCAGCGTCTGGTGATCTCTCCTGGGCCCTGTACCCCGAATGAAGCCGGCATCTCATTAGCTGCCATCCAACATTTTGCCGGCAAGCTGCCGATCCTCGGCGTTTGTCTGGGGCACCAGGCGCTGGGGCAGGCATTCGGTGCTAAGGTGGTGCGCGCCCGCGAGGTGATGCACGGCAAGACCTCGGCGATCCGCCATCTCGACAGCGGTGTTTTTCGCGGGTTGAACAACCCGCTGACCGTTACCCGTTACCATTCGTTGGTGCTTGAAGCTGCTACTTTGCCGGATTGTTTTGAAGTTACCGCCTGGAGTGAGCGCGACGGCGTACGCGATGAGATCATGGGCATCCGCCACCGGCAGTTGGCGCTGGAAGGGGTACAGTTCCACCCAGAAAGCATCCTCAGCGAACAGGGGCATCAGCTGTTGGATAATTTCCTTAAAAGTTAATTGCTTAGATTTTTTTTAGTCGCCAAGGTGATTTGCGTTTGCCCTTTAATGGTTTTTTATGCATATTTTGTGATTATATTTTCATTCAATTGCCATTAAAAAACTGAGTTACTTTCAGGGTGGACCCCATAATGACCGAAAAATCTGCAGTAACCCGCAGCACCTTTGATCAGGTTATCCTGCCTGTTTATGCACCTGCTCAGTTTGTCCCGGTCAGGGGCAAAGGCAGCCGCGTATGGGACCAGCAAGGGAAAGAGTACATCGATTTCTCCGGCGGCATTGCGGTGACGGCGTTGGGGCACTGCCACCCGGCGTTGGTTGAGGCGCTGAAACAGCAGGGCGAAACCCTGTGGCATACCAGCAACGTGTTCACCAACGAACCGGCGCTGCGCCTGGCGACCAAGCTAATTAACGCCACCTTTGCCGATCGGGTGTTTTTCGCCAATTCCGGCGCAGAGGCTAACGAAGCTGCCTTCAAACTGGCGCGTCATTATGCGATTACCCGCCACAGTCCGTACAAAACCAAAATCATCGCGTTCTATAACGCGTTTCACGGCCGCACGCTGTTTACCGTCTCCGTCGGCGGACAGGCCAAATATTCCGACGGCTTTGGGCCGAAACCGGCCGATATCGTACACGTACCGTTCAACGATTTGGCCGCGGTGAAAGCGGTGATGGACGACCATACCTGCGCGGTGGTAATGGAGCCGATCCAGGGTGAAGGGGGGATTACCCCGGTAGACGCCGACTTCCTCAAGGGTGTACGCGAACTGTGCGACCAGCATCAGGCGCTGCTGGTATTCGACGAAGTGCAAAGTGGCATGGGGCGCAGTGGCAAACTGTTCGCCTATATGCACTATGGCGTGACGCCAGACATCCTGACCACCGCCAAGGCGCTTGGCGGTGGTTTCCCGGTTAGCGCGATGCTGACCACCGAAGAGATTGCCTCGGTGATGCAGGTGGGCACCCATGGCACCACCTACGGCGGCAACCCGTTGGCCTGCGCGGTGGCGGAGGCGGCGCTGGACGTGATCAATACGCCGGAAGTGCTCAGTGGCATTGAACTGCGTCATGGACTGTACGTGCAGGCGTTAAAGCAGATTGGCGAGAAATATGGTGTTTTCAGCGACATTCGCGGCATGGGGCTGCTGATCGGTGCCGAATTGACGAAAAATCACCACGGTAAGGCGCGTGATTTCCTGACTGCCGCCGCTGCACGCGGGTTGATGATCCTCAATGCCGGGCCAAACGTGATCCGTTTTGCGCCTTCGCTGGTGGTAGCAACCGAGGATATTGACGAAGGGATGGCGCTGTTTGAGCTGGCCGTGCAGGACGTGATTGGCGCTTAATGCATAAGGGCACCGAGGGTGCCCTTATTGATCGCGCAGTTTGCGCTTCAGCCAGATGCCATGGTGCGGACGCTGGCGCCAGGCCAGTGACGAGATGGTGTGCATGACGCTCAGGTGGGACAAAATCCGCCGCAGATGGCGTTCCATTTCAGTCACCGGCATATCCGGCTGCAAATCCGGTGGCTGCATAATGCCGTTGCCACTGCTCGGCCCGTCGTATTCAAGCCGCTGCTGACAGCTTTGCAGCGCGATTTCACAAGACTGCAGATACTCCTCCGCCAGCTTTGGCGTCAGCATATAGTGCTCGCGCGCCAGAATGGTCATCGCATTCAGGTGTTCGACAATAAACTGGCTGTGCGTAACCCACAGGCGCATATCTGCCAGGTAGCTCGATTCAAAACCCGGCTCCTGCATCGCCTGATTGAGTGAGGTGAACAGCGCGTTGTGCGCCTGATTGACCTGCATGCGGGCATAAGCCAGCGCGCTGGGATCGGGTTCTTGCTCTTCCAGCAACAGGCGCAGCGCCTGTTGATCGTTTTCCAACGCCTGATGGGCGTTCTTGCGTAGCAGACCGCTTTGCCACTGTGGCCACAGCCAGATGGTGCTGCCGAACACCAGTACGCAGCCGATCAGCGTGTCGATCAGGCGCGGCACCAGGAAGTGGGTGCCGTTCAGTGCCAACAGTTGCAGGGTGTAAACCGCCGTCACCGTAAAGCCAATTACCGCCAGCCCGTAATTTTTACGTGAAACCAGATAGGCCAGCAGCGTGATCACCAGCATCACGCCCAGCGTCTCAGCCTCGGGCAGTTGCAGCTGCAGTAATCCGGCGGCAATCACCAACCCAACCAAGGTGCCGAGCGCACGGTGCTGGATGCGTACCCGGGTGGCGTTGTAGCCGTTTTGGCTCACCAGCATGATGGTCAGCAAGATCCAGTAAGGTTTTGGCAGATTGAAAATCATGCCCAGGCTGCTGCCCGCCGCCAGGGTGACTCCCAGCCGAGCCGCATTGCGCAGGGCGTTGGATTTGAACGACAGGTAACTGACCAGCGCGGGCCAGAATGGCAGACGGTTTTGATTGGCCATCAGATCGCGTCGGTAGAGTGGGTGCTGGGTGCGCAGCAGGCGGGCGATGCGGCTGAAGTGGTAATAACAGAATTGGCCGACCGGGTTGTCCGGGTGCTGCGCCGCCACTTTTTCCAGGGCTGCCAACTCATGGTCCATGTTGAAACGCTGAGAATGCTGATGATAGAGGATATCGTGCGCTACCGTGCGCAGCCGATTGGCAATCACCTGTGCATTGCGGCGGATAATGGCTTCGGCCTGGCTCTGCTCTACCAGTTTTTGGACCTCTTCCGGCAGGTGCAGGCTGACGGTGATGTGTTCCTGCAAATCCAGCGCGACCTGAAAGGTGCGTTGCAGGCGCTTTTGTTCGAGATTGCTGGCATGGGGCAGAAAATTAAGCTGCTGATACAGCAAGGTGATCAGATCCATGACCTTTTGCTGGCGCACCAGCAGCGGTGGTAAGGCGGTCTGCGGATCGGTGTGCTGGGTCAACAGCGAATATTTGGCTTCGAAGTAGTCCGCCAGCTCCAGATAGAGCTGATTGAGCGACTCGCGCATCGGTTGCTCTTTCCACAGCTTGAACCAGAACCAGGTAAACAGGCCGTACCAGGCGGTACCCACGATATATAACACCGGCGCGTGCCAAAGCGGCACCGTACCGGCCATGCTGAGAGAGAATATGGCGGCAACCAGCGCGGCGGGCAGCAGGCGGGCGTGCAGTGGGCTGATTTCGCCGCTGACGCCAAGCAACAGTGCCAGGCCGAGCATCAATGCGGGTAGCGGCACTTGCCACAGCAGTGCCTGTTGCAGCAGCAGGCTGCTAAGCGCAAAGAGCGAACCCCCGACGATCAGGCGTTTAAAGAAGCGTTTGTGGGGCGTGTCCAGCCCGGCGATGTTACAGCAGGCGGGAACCAGGGAAAATAGCAGGCCGTATTGCAGTTGGCCGATCAACAGCCCGAGCAGAACCGGCAGGCACAGCACCAGCGTTTGTCGCAGTGCATAGTTGACTTCCGGATGATAAATCAGTCGGCGCCACATGATAAATCGGGGCATAAAAAAACGGCGCGAATTATCGCGCCGTTTTTTCAGTGATTAACGGGTGCCGTAAACGACAATAGTTTTGCCGTGAGCGGAGATCAGGTTTTGATCTTCCAGCATTTTCAGAATACGACCCACGGTTTCACGAGAGCAACCGACGATCTGGCCAATTTCCTGACGGGTGATTTTAATCTGCATGCCATCCGGATGGGTCATGGCATCAGGCTGTTTCGCCAGGTTCAGCAGGGTTTGCGCGATGCGGCCCGTAACGTCCAGGAAGGCGAGGTTACCCACTTTCTCAGAGGTTATCTGCAGGCGGTTTGCCATCTGGGCAGACAGGCGCATCAGGATGTCCGGGTTTACCTGGATCAGCTGGCGGAATTTCTTGTAGGAAATTTCAGCCACTTCACAGGCGGTCTTCGCCCTAACCCAGGCGCTACGCTCCTGACCTTCTTCAAACAATCCAAGCTCGCCGATGAAATCCCCCTGGTTAAGGTAGGACAGGATCATCTCTTTACCTTCTTCATCCTTAATCAGCACCGCGACGGAGCCTTTGACGATGTAGTAAAGCGTTTCGGCTTTTTCACCTTGGTGAATCAGCGTACTTTTGGATGGATATTTGTGGATATGGCAATGAGACAGGAACCATTCGAGAGTAGGGTCTGTTTGCGGTTTGCCGAGAACCATTCGCTGTTATCCTCTGTTGTTATCGCTGCCTTGTGTCACAGGGGTCAGAGTTCCCTGTAAAACGTGCTGTCGCCGTTGTTTTAATGGTGGCTATCAGCAGGTTTTGAGGCGTGTCATAAATATACGCTGTCGCTCTAGCATATTAACTTGCCGGGAGAGCTGCAAGCTACATTCTGTTAACATACCGGTAAAGGAGCCTTTCCCTGGGAGTTTCCCTGAAATCAGTGTCCCGGAAAGATTTATTGCGGCTCTGTTTGTAGCACAGAGTGAGGCGGGTGTCTCGTGTTGTCTCGCTTCAGCATGATTAGCATCAGGTTCCGTTGCCAGTTTCTATGCGAAAGCGTACTCTGATTTTAAGAAATTAACCGGAGTGACCAGCATGCAGGCAAGAGTTAAGTGGGTGGAAGGGTTGACGTTTCTGGGTGAATCCGCGTCTGGCCATCAGGTATTGATGGACGGCAACGCCGGCGATAAAGCACCCAGTCCGATGGAAATGGTGCTGATGTCAGTAGGGGGCTGCAGTGCTATCGACGTGGTGTCGATCCTGCAAAAAGGACGCAACGACGTGCGTGATTGCGAGGTGAAACTGACCTCTGAACGCCGCGAAGAAGCGCCACGGTTGTTTACCCACATCAACCTGCATTTTATCGTGACCGGCAAAGATTTGAGCGACAAGATCGTGGAACGTGCGGTCAACCTGTCAGCCGAGAAGTACTGTTCGGTTTCACTGATGCTGAGCAAAGCCGCCAGCGTGACCCACAGTTTTGAAATCCGCGACCTGGCGTAACGGATAAAGGGGCGCGGTTGTACCGCGCCCCGTAGATTACTCGATTTTTTTTCCTTCCAGCAGTCGCTGCACCAGCGGCGCCATGATCAGTTCCATCGCCAGCCCCATTTTGCCACCCGGCACCACCAGCGTATTGATATGCGAGATAAAAGATCCCTGCAGCATTGCCAGCAGATAAGGGAAGTCGATCTGGTCCAGCCCGCGGAAGTGGATCACCACAAAGCTCTCGTCCAGCGAAGGGATAGCCTTGGCGGCGAACGGGTTGGAGGTGTCTACCGTCGGCACCCGTTGGAAGTTGATATGGGTACGTGAAAACTGCGGCGTGATGTAGTTGATGTAGTCTTCCATTGAACGAACCACCGAATCCATTACCGCTTCGCGGGAGTGGCCGCGTTCACCGGTATCGCGGATCAACTTCTGGATCCATTCCAGGTTCACGATGGGTACTACGCCGACCAGCAGATCGACGTGTTTGGCCACGTCGATGTGTTCGGTCACGACGCCACCGTGGAGCCCTTCGTAGAACAACACATCGGTCGGTGCCGGCAAGGCTTCCCATGGGGTGAAAGTGCCGGGAACCTGATTATAGGGTACCGCTTCATCGTAGGTATGAAGATACTTGCGTGAGCGACCGGTGCCGTTTTTGCCGTAGTCGAGAAAGCTTTGTTGCAGCAGGCCGAAGTCATTGGCTTCGGGGCCGAAATAGCTGATATGGCGGCCGAGATCGCGCGCTTTGCGGATCGCCGCGTCCATTTCCGGCCGGGTGTAGCGGTGGAAACTGTCGCCTTCCAGCTCGGCGGCGCGGATGTTCAACTGCTGAAAGATTTTACGGAACGCCACGCTGGTGGTGGTGGTGCCGGCCCCGCTGGAGCCGGTCACTGCGATAACGGGATGTTTGGCGGACATGGTGGTAGGTCACTCCGTGTTAAATGCGCAGGCGTCAGATATGATTATTGGTCTGTTTGACGCCCTTTCGCCAAGGGCAAAATTCCGCGCGTTGGTTTGCAATAATCCATTGTTACCTGATTTTTTCCGTCAGTCATAGAACCGATCGCCACTAAATTTCTTCCTGCCCGGCGCGGAACTGGCCGCGCGGCATAATGTTGACGGTCTCATGCAGTTCTGACCAAACCAGCAGCACCTCGCCGTTTTTCAACTGGCGGCGCACGTCTTCCACTTTCTGTTCCAGCGAGCGTTCGTGCTCGCCGTAGTCGGTGCCTTCGCGTAACACAAAGGACTCGATCAGGCTGTTTAGGGTCTCAGTTTCCAGTTCTTTCCAGGGGATAATCACGTGGTTGTGTCCAGATAAGGGGAAAGCCAGGATGGAATACGGTATTCCAGCCACATTTGGGGGTGTTTCAAGGTGCCGCCGACAAAACCGACGTGGCCGCCAAACTCGGTCAACTGATACTCAATGTTGTGCGGCAGCGAGGTGACCTCGGGGATCACTTCGTCGGTCATAAAGGGATCGTCTTTGGCATGGATGATCAATAACGGCGTCTGGATCGCCGGCAACAGCGGCAGGGCGCTGCAACGGCGATAATAATCACTGGCGTCGCTGAAGCCGTGAATGCGCGAGGTAATGGCGTCATCAAAGTCGCGGATCCGGCGCAACGCTTTGAGCTGCGGCAGCTTGAGTGGCAACGTGTCAGGGTAGTGCAGCAGCTTGCGGGTGGCATTTTGTTTGAGTTGCCCAAGCAGATAGCGCTGATAAACGCGCGAAAAGCCTTGTTCCATACGCCACGAACAGGGCTCCAGCATCAGCGGTGCCGAAACCACGACAGCCGCCTGCAGCAGACTGTCCGCCCCCTGCTGTGCCAGGTAGCAGGCCAGCATGTTGCCGCCGAGCGAGACCCCGACCGCGGCGGTGGGGGCTTCACCGTAGGTTGCGCGCAGCCACTGCAGAAAGAAACGCGCATCTTCCGTTTCTCCGGAGTGATAGATGCGCTGCTTGCGGTTCGGCACGCCGCTGCAGCCGCGAAAATGCATCACCACGCCAAGCCAGCCTTTTTCACGCCAGGCGTTGAGTTGACCGTGAGCGTAGGGGCTGTAGAAATTGCCTTCCAGTCCGTGGAACAGCACCACGCGCGGCTTGCCGGCAGCCTGAGCCGGATCTTCGCTCCAGGCGAGATCGACAAAGTCGCCGTCGGGCAATTCCAGCCGTTGCCAATGTGGTTTTAGCTGCACGCGGCGGCGCACCAGCCTTGGCAGCAGCGTCTGCAGATGCGGATTACTGGCCCCGGTCAAAGGGCGAAAGGATTCATGCATAACCTGAGTAAAAATCTTATTGGCGGCTATTGTGGGATTAATAGTGCGCTGTTAGCTTCACTATCCTGAACTGACAATAATACTGCAAAAAATCACCCTGGGTGAGGAGCACCCACCTCATGGAACCGAGTTTATTTCTTTCGATGTTAGGCTTCCTGTGGGTCGCCGCAATCACGCCAGGCCCTAATAATATGTTGCTGACCACCTCCGGCGCCAATTTTGGTTTTATGCGCTCGCTGCTGTTGATGATAGGCATCATGCTGGGGATGCAAAGTATATTGCTGCTGGTGGCGTTCGGGGTCGGCAGCCTGATCCTGGTTTATCCTGCGCTGCACCTGGTGCTGAAAATCCTCGGCAGCCTGTACCTGTTGTGGCTGGCGTGGAAAGTGGCCACTGCCGCCTATGAAAAGCTGGAGACCGACGTGGCGCCGCCCAAACCGATACGCTTGTATCAGGGCTGGCTGTTGCAGTTCCTTAATCCCAAGGCCTGGCTGATGGCGCTGGGGGCGGTGGCCAGTTTTAGCCTGGCAGGCGACAGGTACAACACGTCGATTGTGGCGATCTCGCTGGGCATTTTGGTGGTGAATATCGTTGCCGGGGTGATTTGGCTCGGCTTCGGCACGGTGATTGGCCGCTTGTTACGCAGCAAAAAGGCCTGGATCATCTTTAATCTGTCTATGGGGCTGCTGACGGCGGCCTGTGTGTTACTCATCTGGCATTAAGGAGTTGCGGATGGCAGAAAATTACTTCCACGTAGTGGCCTTCACCGGCGAAGGGCTTCGCGGCAATCCGGCCGGCGTATGCCTGCTGAAACAGGCGTTGTCGACCGCCGAGATGCAAGCGATCGCCAATGAGCTGAGCCTGCCTGAAACCAGCTTCGTCTGGGACGATGGCGATATGTCGGCCATTCGCTGGTTTACTCCCCATCGTGAGGTGGATCTGTGCGGCCACGGCACGCTGGCGGCGGCGCACGTGATGTTCAGCGCGGTCAATCCGGCGTTGCAGGATATCCGTTTCCGTTCGGCAAGCGGTGATTTGTACGTTAAGCGCGACGCCGAAGATGGCGAACGCTTGATCCTGGATTTTCCGTCCCGACCGCCGCAAAAAATCGCGACGCCTGCCGGGCTGAGTGCGCTGTTGGGTGTTGAACCGCAGGAAGTGTGGCAAGCCAATGCGCTGCTGGTGGTGCTGGAAAACGAAACGCAGGTGCGAGCGTTGCAGCCGGATATCCCGGCGTTGATTGCTTTGGCCGGGCGCGCGGTGATCGCCAGCGCACCGGGCGAAACGGTGGATTTCGTTTCGCGCTATTTCACGCTGGACGGCGGTGAGGATCCGGTTACCGGCTCTGCACACTGCACGTTGATGCCTTACTGGAGCGCCCGTCTCGGCCGCCATCAATTACACGCGCGGCAGATTTCGGCGCGCGGCGGTGAGCTGTTCTGCGAACTGAAAGGCGACCGTACCCTGATAGGCGGCTATGCGCAGATTTTTTTGCGTGGCGAACTGAGCCTGTAAGCAGATGGGGTTCGTTTCAACCAGCCACCGCCCGTGACTTTTTATCTTAATGTGAGAACACTGACGCGGGCCCCTAAAAGATTCCCTGGAGGGATTCCGCCACATCGGGATGATTTGATTAAATATTCCCATAAGTAATAACGCAGAGTTTTTTATTCTTTTATAGCTCGCCAACGCTCGGATAAAACTGTCAGCAACTGAACAGACTTTTATCAACGGAGCGATCATGGCGAGCAAACTCTTTGCATTACGCAGCGCGGCGCTGCTGGCGTTGTCACTCGGCACAGCCAGCGCCTATGCGGTGGACGTGACCGTGGCCTACCAGACATCGGCGGAACCCGCCAAGGTGGCGCAGGCGGAAAACAGCTTCGCCAAACAGTCCGGCGCTACCGTTGACTGGCGCAAATTCGACAGTGGCTCCAGCGTGCTGCGCGCATTGGCTTCCGGGGATGTCCAGATTGGCAACATCGGTTCCAGCCCATTGGCGGTGGCCGCCAGCCAAAAACTGCCTATCGAAGTGTTTTTGATCGCCTCCCAGCTCGGCAGTTCCGAAGCGCTGGTGGTGAAAAAAGAGATTAAAAGCCCGCAGGATCTGATCGGTAAGCGCATCGCCGTACCCTTTATCTCAACCACGCACTACAGCCTGTTGGCTTCTCTGAAGCACTGGGGTATCAAGCCAGAGCAGGTCAAAATCCTCAATCTGCAACCGCCGGCCATCGCCGCGGCCTGGCAGCGCGGTGATATCGATGGCGCCTATGTTTGGGCTCCGGTGGTCAATGAGTTGGCCAAACAGGGCAAGGTGCTGACGGATTCCGCCCAGGTCGGACAATGGGGCGCCCCGACGCTCGACGTTTGGGTAGTGCGCAAGGACTTTGCCGAGAAGCATCCTGAAGTGGTGACGGCCTTTGCCGCCAGCGCACTGAACGCCCAAAAAGCCTATTTGGCGCAGCCGGAACAGTGGCTGAAGGACAAGGGCAACCTCAGCACGCTGTCCCGGTTGAGCGGCGTGCCGGAAGAGCAGATACCGGTGCTGGTGCAGGGCAATACTTACCTGCCGGTCGCCGAACAGATCACCCAGCTTGGTCAGCCGGTGGACAAAGCCATTCATGACACCGCCGAGTTCCTCAAACAGCAGGGCAAAATTCCCCAGGTCGACAGCGATTACAGTGCCTATGTCACCGATCGCTTTGTGAAACAGGTGCAGGCTGCGCCGCAGTCGTAAGGGAGCAGAATGCTAAACGTTAACCATCTTTCAGCAGAGTACCAGGGGCGTCCTGCGCTGCGCGACGTCTCGTTCCAGATTGACGCTGGACAACTGGTGGTGGTGCTTGGCCCTTCGGGCTGTGGCAAAACCACGCTGCTGAATTTGATCGCCGGGTTTATCGAGCCTTCAGCTGGCAGCATCACGCTTGACGAAGTTCCCGTAAAAGGCCCCGGAGCCGAGCGGGGCGTGGTGTTCCAGCATGAAGGTTTACTGCCGTGGCGTAACGTGGTGGATAACGTCGAATTTGGCTTGCAGCTGGCTGGAGTCGGCAAGCCGCAGCGTCGTGAAGTGGCGCTGCAGATGTTACAGCGCGTCGGTTTGGCCGGTTATGATCAGCACTTCATCTGGCAGCTTTCCGGTGGCATGCGCCAGCGCGTGGGCATAGCTCGCGCACTGGCGGCCAATCCGCGTTTGCTGTTGCTGGATGAGCCGTTCGGTGCATTGGATGCTTTCACCCGTGAACAAATGCAGGAACTGCTGCTGACCATCTGGCGGGATACCGGCAAGCAGGTGTTGTTGATTACCCACGATATTGAAGAGGCGGTGTTCCTTGCCAGTGAGCTGCTGCTGCTGTCGCCGGGACCGGGGCAGGTGGTGGAGCGTCTGGCGCTGAATTTCGGCCAACGCTATGCCGACGGTGAGCCTTGCCGTTCGATCAAGTCTGATCCTGAATTTATCGCCCAGCGCGAATACGTGCTGGGTAAAGTCTTCCAACAGCGTGAGGCCTTGTTATGAGCCTGCATTCTGCCCTTAAAGAGGTTGCCCAGCCGAAGGCTGCGGCACCGCGACGCTTTAGCGTGCCACGCAACGTCTGGTTGAGCAGCACCACCCTGTTGGTGGTGCTGGCTATTTGGTGGGGCGTGACCGCGTTGAACCTGATCAGCCCGTTGTTCTTGCCGGCGCCGCAGCAGGTGCTGCATCAGTTGATCACCATAGCCAGCCCGCAGGGTTTTATGGATGCCACGCTATGGCAGCATCTGGCCGCCAGCCTGGGGCGCATCCTGGTTGCGTTGCTGGCCGCGGTGATTATCGGGGTGCCGGTGGGTATTGCCATGGGGCTGAACGATACGGTACGCGGCATTCTCGATCCGCTGATTGAAATTTATCGCCCGGTGCCGCCGCTGGCCTATTTACCGCTGATGGTGATTTGGTTCGGCATCGGTGAAACTTCGAAAATCCTGCTGATTTATCTGGCGATTTTCGCCCCGGTGACGCTGTCTGCCGTGGCGGGAGTGCGTAGCGTGGCTCAGGTTCGGGTGCGCGCGGCGCGCGCGCTGGGCGCCAACCGCTGGCAGGTGCTGCGTTTTGTGGTGCTGCCGAGCGCCTTGCCGGAGATTTTAACCGGTATCCGTATTGGGCTGGGGGTCGGCTGGTCGACGCTGGTCGCAGCAGAACTGATAGCCGCCACGCGCGGTCTGGGATTTATGGTGCAATCCGCCGGAGAGTTTTTGGCCACCGATGTGGTGCTGGCCGGTATCGGTGTGATTGCGATTATTGCATTTGGGCTGGAACTGGGGCTGCGTGCCTTGCAGCGCCGATTGACCCCGTGGCATGGAGTACAGCAATGAACGAACGTTTGAGTATCACCCCGTTGGGGCCTTATATCGGTGCGCTGGTGGAGAATGTTGATTTGGCGCGCCCGCTGGGCGACGGTCAATTCGAGCAGCTCTACCACGCGTTGCTCAAACATCAGGTGCTGTTCTTGCGCAATCAGCCGATCACGCCGTTGCAACAGCGTAATTTGGCCGGCCGCTTTGGCGATCTGCACATCCATCCGGTTTACCCGCAAGCCGCCGATGTGAAAGAGATTATCGTGCTGGATACCCATGACAATAATCCGCCGGACAACGATAACTGGCATACCGACGTGACCTTTATCGAAAACCCACCGCTGGGGGCGATTTTGGCCGCGAAAACACTGCCAACCACCGGCGGTGATACGCTGTGGGCCAGCGGTATCGCAGCTTATGAAGCCTTGTCTGCCCCTTTTAAGCAGTTGTTGGCGGGCCTGCAGGCGGAGCATGACTTCACCAAATCATTCCCGGAATACAAGCACCGCGGCAGCGAAGAGGAACATCAGCGCTGGCAGTTGGCGGTACAGAAAAACCCACCGCTGTTGCACCCGGTGGTACGTACCCACCCGGTCAGCGGCCGGCAGGCGCTGTTCGTCAACGAAGGTTTCACGACCAGAATTGTTGATTTGGCACCGAAGGAAAGTGACGCGCTGCTGAACTTCCTGTTTGCTCACATTACCAAGCCGGAGTTCCAGGTGCGCTGGCGCTGGCAGGAAAATGACATCGCCATTTGGGATAACCGCGTGACGCAACATTACGCCAACGCGGATTATCTGCCACAGCGGCGCATTATGCACCGTGCGACCATCTTGGGGGATAAACCCTTTTACAAGGGGTGACATGCAGGGGCGGCAGGCCGCCCCGTAGCCCTTAGGATTCGAACTCTTGCGTAAAGCGTTCCAACTGCTCCTGCGCATCCAGCCAGGTCATTTCCGTTTCTTCCAAGGCGGACTTGGCCTGACTTTGTTGCTGTAGGCAGAGAGTCAGATCGGCCTTGCGGCTGATGTCGTACAGCGCGGAGTCCGCCAGCTTCTCTTCTACCGCCGCCAGTTCGGCGCCCAGTTTTTCCATCTGTTGTTCCAGCTTGGCAATTTGCTTGCGCAGTGGCTGAGTCTGGCTGCGGAACTCGGCTTCGCGACGCTTCTGGTCTTTACGTGCCTGCGCACTGTTGCCGTTGTTCTCTTTCTCCGGGGCGTCCTGCTGGTTTTCCTGACGTTGCAGGTCGCTCAGCCATTGCTGATAGTCGTCCAGATCGCCTTCGAACACTTCCACCTGGCCATCATGCACCAGATAGAGATCGTCCGTGGTAGAGCGCAACAGGTGACGGTCGTGCGAGACCACCACCAACGCACCCTCGAAATCGATCAGCGCTTCGGTCAGCGCCTGACGCATGTCCAGATCCAGGTGGTTGGTCGGTTCATCGAGCAGCAGCAGATTAGGGCGCTGCCAGACGATCAGCGCCAGTACCAGCCGCGCTTTCTCGCCGCCAGAGAACCGCTCGGTGGCTTCAGTGACCTTATCGCCCTGGAAACCAAAGCCGCCAAGGTAATCGCGCAGCTGTTGTTCCAGCACACGTGGGGCGATGCGGCTCAGGTGCTGCAGAGGCGATTCATCGGCCCGCAGGAATTCCAACTGATGCTGGGCGAAGTAACCCAGTTTAATGCCCTTTGCCAGGCCAATTTCACCGCTCAACGGTTCAAGCGAACCGGCCAGCATTTTGATCAGGGTCGATTTGCCGGCGCCGTTACGGCCCAGTAAGCCAATGCGTGAGCCGGGCACCAGATTCAGCTTGATCGAGTTCAGGATCACCTTGTCGCCGTAGCCGGCACTGACCTTCTCCATACGCAGCAGCGGGTTTGGCAAGCTTTCCGGCTGGCGGAAGCTGAAGCTGAACGGGTTATCCACGTGGGCCGGGGCGATCAGTTCCATGCGTTCGAGCATCTTGATACGGCTCTGCGCCTGCTTGGCCTTGGTGGCCTGCGCGCGGAAGCGGTCAATATAGCTTTGCAGATGCGCCACTTTCTCTTGCTGGTTCAGGTACAGCGACTGCTGCTGGGCCAGCTTGGTCGAACGCTGACTTTCGAACGAGGAGTAGTTGCCGGTGTATTCGTTGATGGTCTCTTGTTCGATATGCAGAATTTTATCGACGATCGGATCCAGGAAGTCGCGGTCATGCGAAATCAGCACCAGCGTGCCAGGGTAGCCTTTCAACCAGCGCTCCAGCCAGATCACCGCGTCCAAATCCAGGTGGTTGGTCGGTTCGTCGAGCAGCAGCAGATCAGAACGGCACACCAGCGCCTGCGCCAGGTTCAGGCGCATACGCCAGCCGCCCGAGAAGGCTCTGACTGGGTTTAGCAGCTGTTCGTTGGAGAACCCCAGGCCGTGCAGCAGGCTGGCGGCGCGGGAGCGTATGGTCCAGGCGTCGATGGCATCCAGCTTGCCGTGCAGCGTGGCGATGGCGTGGCCGTCGTTTTTGTCGTTTGCCAGCTGCAGGTCGGCTTCAAGCTGGCGGAATTCGCGGTCGCCGTCGATAACATACTCAAGTGCCGGCACGTCGAGCGCCGGCGTTTCCTGGTTTACCCAGGCCAGGGCCCAGTTGCTTGGAAAGGTGTAGCTGCCGCCGTCTGCGGCCATCTCACCCTTCAGCAAGGCCAGCAGCGTAGATTTGCCACAGCCGTTTTTACCCACCAGGCCGACCTTCTGACCTGGATTAACCGTCGCCGTGGCGTTGTCCAGCAGGACGCGGGTGCCGCGTCGGATTTGTAGCGAGGAGAATACAATCATAAAGCGCCGTATGTTCAGAGTATGTTAAATTGAATGGATTCTAAGTTAACAGGACACAGACTGTCCTATTATTAGTCTTTGCGGAGCATGGTAACGGAAAACCGCTACCCTGACGACGCTTTGGAGGGGAATGATGTCGCAGCCGCCCAAGGTCTTGCTGCTGTATGCCCATCCGGAATCCCAGGACTCGGTCGCGAATCGGGTTTTGCTTCGACCGGCACAGCAGTTGGAACATGTCACCGTGCACGATTTATACGCGCACTATCCTGATTTTTTTATCGATATTCACCACGAACAACAACTGCTGCGTGAACATCAGGTCATTGTTTTTCAACATCCTCTCTATACCTACAGTTGTCCGGCCCTGTTGAAAGAGTGGCTGGACCGCGTGCTGTCGCGTGGTTTTGCCAGCGGCATGGGCGGCAATGCGCTGGCGGGAAAGTATTGGCGTTCGGTGATCACCACCGGGGAACCGGAGGGGGCCTATCGTACCGGCGGTTATAACCGCTACCCGATGGAAGATATTCTGCGGCCGTTTGAGTTGACCGCCGCCATGTGTCATATGCACTGGCTGACGCCGATGCTGGTGTATTGGGCGCGCCGTCAAAAGCCGGAAGTGCTGGAAAACCATGCCACGGCGTATGGCGACTGGCTGCGTAACCCGTTGCCGCACGGAGGAAGGTAAACATGGAAGGCTCAACGTTACTGACCGCAATTTTACTGTTTCTGTTCGCCGCCGTGGTCACGGTGCCGATTGCCCGACGCCTGGGGATTGGCGCGGTGCTGGGTTACCTGATTGCCGGTATTGCCATTGGCCCCTGGGGATTGGGTTTCATTCGCGACGTCGACGAGATCCTGCACTTTTCCGAATTGGGCGTGGTATTCCTGATGTTTATCATCGGGCTGGAACTGAACCCGAGCAAGCTGTGGGAACTCAGGCGCTCAATCTTTGGCGTCGGTGCCGGGCAAGTGCTGATCACCGCCGCCGTGCTGGGCGCGCTGCTTTATCTGACGCATTTTGCCTGGCAGGCCGCCGTGATTGGTGGTATCGGGCTGGCGATGTCCTCAACCGCGATGGCGCTGCAACTGATGCGCGAGAAGGGCATGAACCGCAACGAAGGCGGCCAGTTGGGGTTCTCGGTGCTGCTGTTCCAGGATATGGCGGTGATCCCGGCGTTGGCGCTGATCCCGATCCTGGCCGGAGCCGGCGGCAGCAGCGATGATTGGGCACAAATTGCACTCAAGGTGGCAGCATTCGGCGGCATGCTGATCGGCGGACGGTTCTTGCTGCGTCCGCTGTTTCGCTATATCGCCTCTTCCGGAGTTCGCGAAATCTTCACCGCTGCCGCCCTGCTGGTGGTGCTGGGGGCGGCGATGTTTATGGATGCCCTTGGTCTTTCTATGGCGCTAGGGACCTTTATCGCCGGCGTGCTGCTGGCCGAAAGCGAATATCGCCACGAGCTGGAAATCTCCATCGAGCCTTTCAAAGGGCTGCTGCTGGGGCTGTTTTTTATCTCGGTGGGCATGGCGCTGAATATCGGCGTACTCTATACCCATCTGGCCGAAGTGCTGCTGGGCGTGGTGTTATTGGTGGCGATTAAGTCAGGGGTGCTGTACTCGCTGTCGCGCATTTTCGGCCTGCGCAGCTCAGTGCGCTTGCAGTTTGCCGGCGTGCTCAGTCAGGGCGGAGAGTTTGCCTTCGTGCTGTTTTCGGCGGCGGGGGCGCAGAAGGTGTTGCAGTCCGATCAGCTTGCGCTGTTGCTGGTGGTGGTGACCCTGTCGATGATGACTACGCCGCTGCTGATGCAGATTATCGATCGCATCCTGGTGCGCCGTTATAACGCCCGGGATGAAGACGAAGAGACCCCGTATGTGGAAGACGACGATCCGCAGGTGATCATCGTGGGCTTCGGACGTTTTGGTCAGGTGATCGGCCGCCTGCTGATGGCCAACAAGATGCGTATTACCGTCCTGGAGCGCGATGTCAGCGCCGTCGGCGTACTGCGGCGCTATGGTTATAAGGTGTATTACGGTGACGCCACCGAGCTGGAGCTGCTGCGTGCGGCCGGCGCGGCGAAGGCCAAGTCGATTGTGATCACCTGTAATGAGCCGGAAGACACCATGGAAATTGTTCGCCTGTGCCAGCAGCATTTTCCCGAGCTGAGTATTTTGGCGCGGGCGCGCGGCCGTGTGGAAGCGCATGAGTTGTTGCAGGCAGGGGTCAGGCAGTTCAGTCGCGAAACTTTTTCCAGTGCGCTGGAACTGGGGCGCAAAGCACTGATGGAACTGGGCATGCATCCTCATCAGGCCTATCGCGCGCAGCAGCACTTCCGTCGATTGGATATGCGGATGTTGCGTGAGCTGATGCCGCCGCATCACGGTGATGTGGCGCAAATTTCCCGCGTGAAGGAAGCGCGGCGCGAGCTGGAAGAACTTTTCCACCGGGAAATGCAAAAAGAGAGTCGCCAGTTCGACGGCTGGGATGAATACGAATAATTTGGAGCACTGAGATGTCTGCAACACGGAAAAGATTTATCGCCGGGGCGGTCTGCCCAAGCTGTAAGGCTATGGATACGCTGGCCGTTTGGCGTGAAGACCAGGTCGAAGTGGTGGAGTGCGTCAAGTGCGGCCATCATCAGCGGCAGACCGAACAGCAGGTGGAAAAGCACGTCCGGCCGCAGGAGCAGGTGATCGGTATTTTCCATCCGGAATAGCGTTATCGAGCGCGTTTTTTTATGCTGGAGGGTACAGCGGGGCAGATTTCCGATACAATCTGTCCGGTAAAGGCGCGGCCTCATGACGGCTGCGTCCAAGTATCCAACGGTAGGAGATATCATGAAAGTAGCAAAAGACTTGGTGGTCAGCCTGGCTTATCAAGTACGTACAGAAGACGGTGTGTTGGTTGATGAGTCTCCGGTGAGTGCGCCGCTGGACTATCTGCACGGGCATGGTTCTCTGATCGCAGGTCTGGAAAAAGCACTCGAAGGCCACGAAGCGGGCGATCGTTTTGACGTTAACGTTGGCGCTAACGATGCGTACGGCAACTACGACGAAAACCTGGTGCAGCGCGTGCCGAAAGACGTCTTTATGGGCGTTGACGAGTTGGAAGTTGGCATGCGTTTCCTGGCTGACACCGATCAGGGCCCAGTGCCGGTCGAAATCACCGAAGTGGACGGCGATCACGTAGTGGTTGACGGTAACCACATGCTGGCTGGTCAGAACCTGAACTTCAACGTAGAAGTTGTCGCGATCCGCGAAGCTACCGCTGAAGAATTGGCGCACGGCCACGTACACGGCGAGCACGATCATCACCACGAACACGGTGAAGGTTGCTGCGGCGGCCATGGCCACGATCACGACCATGACCACGCGCATGATCACGGTCAGGCCAAGAAAGGCGGTTGTGGTAACGGCGGTTGCGGCTGCCACTAATCGCGGCGCAGTAACGGCAAAAAAAAGGGCGGCCCTCAGGCTGCCCTTTTTTATGGCTTTGACCCGTCCTGAATAGCGTTGACACATTTTACTCACGCACAGAGGAAAATGTGATGAACCAGTATGTTAAACGCAC
>NZ_JBXALO010000015.1:0-56880 GCF_058799515.1 Serratia sp. GW822-FHT06D09 | reverse complement strand
CACAACCTCCACTCAGGGGAGTGTTTATCATGCCGGAATTCTGTTTCTGAATGGAGCAGGATTTTGGGGTAGGGTCACATCACGGTCATTAACTTTATAGAGTTTCTCCTTCGGCTTAAGGTGACGCAGCCTGGTGTCAGTCAACATGGTTTATTGTTTTCCTTTATCAAAAAATACCATGTTGTAAAAAATCCAGAAAAGTCATTTAACTCTCTGTTTTTAATTGAGTTATAAAAAACAAATACCATAACTCAACCGAAATTTATCACATGGTACTTTTTCAAACCTGAATTCGAAACCAGAGAGTACCATCAAAAATTCCATTGAAAAAACCGTGCTTCCCGTTGCTAAAAGCTGCCAGAAAGTGCCAGACACAAAAACAAAAAAGCCCGCAATTACGCGGGCTTAGAGGTACTTTACTGCTTTTACGTGCAGGCTGTTGCCAGACGTTAAATCATTCCCACTCAATGGTAGCCGGTGGCTTACCGCTGATGTCATAAACCACACGGGAAATGCCGTTGACTTCGTTGATGATGCGGTTGGAGACGCGGCCGAGGAAATCGTACGGCAGGTGCGCCCAATGTGCGGTCATAAAGTCGATGGTTTCCACTGCGCGCAGTGAAACAACCCAGTCGTATTTACGGCCATCGCCCATCACGCCAACCGAACGCACCGGCAGGAACACGGTGAATGCCTGGCTGACTTTGTTGTAGAGATCGGCTTTGTGCAGCTCTTCGATGAAGATCGCATCGGCACGGCGCAGCAGATCGCAGTACTCTTTCTTCACTTCACCCAGTACGCGTACGCCCAAACCTGGGCCCGGGAACGGGTGACGGTAAAGCATGTCGTACGGCAGGCCCAGTTCCAGACCGATTTTGCGCACTTCGTCTTTGAACAGCTCTTTCAGCGGCTCGACCAGGCCAAGCTTCATCTCTTTCGGCAGGCCACCCACGTTGTGGTGCGATTTGATCACGTGCGCTTTGCCGGTGGCGGAAGCGGCGGATTCGATCACGTCCGGGTAGATGGTGCCCTGCGCCAGCCATTTCACTTCAGTCTGCTTGCAGGCTTCTTCGTCGAACAGTTCAACGAACACGCGGCCGATGATCTTGCGCTTGGCTTCCGGTTCGTCAACGCCGGCTAACGCGCTCAGGAAGCGATCTTCCGCCGCCACGTGAACGATGTTCAGGCCGAAGTGGTCGCCAAACATTTCCAGCACCTGGTCTGCTTCATTCAGACGCAGCAGGCCGTTATCGACGAACACGCAGGTCAGGCGTTTACCGATGGCGCGATGCAGCAGCATTGCGGTCACGGAAGAATCGACGCCGCCGGACAGGCCGAGGATCACGTGATCTTCGCCCACCTGCTCACGAATGCGCTCTACCGCATCTTCGATGATGGTCGCCGGGGTCCACAGGGCTTCACACTGGCAGATATCCAGCACGAAACGCTCCAGCATGCGCTGGCCCTGTCGGGTGTGGGTCACTTCCGGGTGGAACTGCACGCCGTAGAAGCGTTTTTCTTCGTTGGCCATAATGGCAAACGGGCAGGTATCGGTGCTGGCAACGGTCACGAAGTCGGACGGGATAGCGGTCACTTTGTCGCCGTGGCTCATCCACACGTCGAGCAGCGGTTTACCGGTTGGGCTCAGCGCGTCTTCGATGCCGCGAACCAGTGCGCTGTCGGTGGTAATTTCCACCTGCGCGTAACCGAATTCACGCTCGTTGGAACCTTGCACATTGCCGCCCAGCTGCATTGCCATGGTCTGCATGCCGTAGCATACGCCCAGCACAGGTACACCGGCGGTGAACACGTATTCTGGCGCACGCGGGCTGTTGGTTTCGGTGGTGCTTTCCGGGCCGCCGGACAGGATGATGCCGCTCGGATTGAATTCGCGGATTTGCTCTTCGCTAACGTCCCAGGCCCACAGCTCGCAGTAAACGCCGATTTCGCGCACGCGGCGGGCGACCAGTTGGGTGTATTGCGAACCAAAGTCCAGAATCAGAATGCGATGCTTATGGATATTTTTTGTCATGTGAGGCGAATTCCAGCAACAGAGAAAAAGGAAAATCTAAAACGTTAGGACAGTTTCAGTCGGCGAGGCCAAACAGTTGGTGGTCGCCCGCAGCACAGCATGCGCAGTTGACATAAAGTCAATGAGCAATGCGAGCAGCGGACGGCGAACAAATGCGCCGGCCGCAGCCCCTGAAATTAACCCATGCGGTAGTTCGGTGACTCTTTGGTGATGGTCACGTCATGCACGTGGCTTTCCTGAATACCGGCGCCGCTGATGCGAACAAATTCAGCCTTGGTACGCAGGTCGTCGATGGTGGCGCAGCCGGTCAGGCCCATGCAAGAACGCAGGCCGCCCATTTGCTGGTGTACGATCGCTTTCAGCATGCCTTTGTAAGCCACGCGGCCTTCGATACCTTCCGGCACCAGTTTGTCGGCGGCGTTATCGGTCTGGAAGTAACGGTCGGAAGAGCCTTTGGACATCGCGCCCAGTGAACCCATACCACGGTAGGATTTGAACGAACGGCCCTGATACAGCTCGATTTCGCCCGGTGATTCTTCGGTACCCGCCAGCATGGAGCCGACCATTACGCAGGATGCGCCGGCCGCGATAGCTTTGGCGATGTCACCGGAGAAGCGAATGCCGCCGTCGGCGATGACCGGGATACCTGTCCCTTCCAGCGCTTCAACCGCATCGGCGATGGCGGTGATCTGCGGTACACCTACGCCGGTTACGATACGAGTAGTACAGATGGAGCCAGGGCCGATACCTACTTTGACCGCGCTGACGCCGGCGTCAGCCAGCGCTTTGGCACCGGCTGCGGTAGCCACGTTGCCGCCCACGATCTGCAGATCCGGGTATTTGGCGCGCGTTTCGCGAATACGCTGCAATACGCCTTCGGAATGGCCATGCGAAGAGTCGATCAGCAGCACGTCAACGCCGGCGGCGACCAGCGCATCAACGCGCTCTTCGTTACCTGCACCTGCACCCACCGCTGCGCCAACGCGCAGACGGCCATGCTCGTCTTTACAGGCGTTTGGCTTGCGTTCCGCTTTCTGGAAGTCTTTTACGGTGATCATGCCCAGCAGGTGGAAGCTGTCGTCCACTACCAGCGCTTTCTCAACGCGTTTTTCGTGCATTTTCTGCAGCACGACTTCACGCGCTTCGCCTTCTTTCACCGTAACCAGACGCTCTTTCGGCGTCATCACGGCGGTAACAGGCTGGTTCAGATCGGTGACGAAGCGGACGTCGCGGCCGGTAATGATACCGACCAGTTCGTTCTCTTCGGTGACGACAGGGTAACCGGCGAAACCGTTACGTGCGGTCAGCTCTTTCACTTCTTTCAGGGTTGTGGCAGGGGTTACGGCTTGTGGATCGGTTACCACGCCGCTTTCATGTTTTTTCACGCGGCGGACTTCTTCTGCCTGACGCTCGATAGACATGTTTTTGTGAATGAAGCCCAGACCGCCTTCCTGCGCCAGCGCGATGGCCAGGCCGGATTCGGTAACGGTATCCATGGCTGCGGACAGCATAGGGATATTCAGGCGGATATTTTTGGTCAGTTGGGTGCCGAGCTCAGCGGTATTAGGCAGAACCGTAGAGTGAGCTGGAACCAGGAGAACGTCGTCAAACGTTAGTGCTTCTTTCGCGATACGTAGCATGGGCAATATCTCACCAGAGTGGGCTGTGAAAAAGATAAAATATTGCCGCGGCATTATACAGAGCGTAATCGGTTGCCTCCAGCACTTTCTCACAAAAACTCTTGATTACCTTTTTCAGCCATGTAGTATCGACCAATTAAGTGCTTGTTTTGAAATTTGATCTGGGTCACATGTCGATACCTGTTTCGCCTTCCATTTTTACCGTAAGCCGCCTGAATCAGACGGTTCGACAGCTGCTGGAAATGGAAATGGGCCAGATTTGGCTCTCCGCCGAGATCTCCAACTTCTCCCAGCCGTCTTCAGGTCATTGGTATTTCACGCTGAAAGACGACCGCGCGCAGGTGCGTTGCGCGATGTTCCGCAACACTAACCGTCGTACTACCTTCCGCCCGCAAAATGGCCAACAGGTGCTGGTGCGTGCCAGCATCACGCTGTATGAGCCGCGCGGCGACTATCAGCTGATCGCCGAAAGCATGCAGCCCGCCGGCGACGGCCTGTTGCAACAGCAGTTCGATCAGTTAAAACAGCGACTGAGCGCCGAAGGCCTTTTCGACCAACAGTTCAAACAGCCGCTGCCCAGCCCGGCCAAACGCGTCGGGGTGATTACCTCCGCCAGCGGCGCGGCGCTGCACGATGTGCTGCAGGTGCTGCAACGGCGCGATCCTTCATTGCCCATAGTTATCTACCCTACTTCGGTGCAGGGCGCGGAAGCCCCCCTGCAGATTGTACGTGCCATCGAAACGGCCAACCGCCGTGACGAGTGCGACGTGCTGATCGTCGGCCGTGGCGGGGGTTCGCTGGAAGACCTGTGGAGCTTTAACGACGAACGCGTTGCGCGGGCGATTTTCGCCAGCCGCATTCCGATTGTCAGCGCCGTCGGCCACGAAACCGACGTCACCATTGCCGACTTTGTCGCCGATCTGCGTGCGCCAACCCCTTCTGCCGCTGCCGAACTGGTCAGTCGCAATCAGTTGGAACTGCTGCGTCAGTTGCAATCACAGCAACAGCGGATGGAAATGGCGATGGACTACTACCTGGCGCAGCGCCAGCAGCAGTTCACCCGCATCAACCACCGTTTGCAGCAGCAGCACCCGCACCTGCGTCTGGCGCGCCAACAAACGCTGTTGTTCAAACTGCAACGTCGGTTGGAAGACGGCATGCAAAACCAACTGCGTCTGTCTTCGCGTCGCAGCGAGCGGGCTCAGCAACGGCTGGCGCAGATGCAACCGCAGGCGCGTATTCACCGCTACCAACAACGCGTGCAGCAACAGGAATACCGTTTGCAGCAGGCATGGGATCGCCAGCTTAACGGCCTGCGCCAGCGCTTCGGCGTCGCCTGCAGCCAACTCGAGGCCGTCAGCCCGCTGGCGACGCTGGCCCGCGGCTACAGCGTGACGCAAACCCCGCGCGGCGAACTGCTGAAAACCACTAAGCAGGCTCAGGTTGGCGAACTGCTGAAAACCCGCCTGCAGGATGGCTGGGTGGAAAGCGAGGTGAAAACCATCACCGTGGCCAAGAAGCCGCGCAAAAAACGCGCGGCCGAATAATCCCGTCATACTTGAAGCCGCATCTGTGTTGGCTTCACCCGCTCACCCGAATCACTTACCTGAGTAAGCTCGTCGGGATGAGCGTTCTTGCCGCCTTGATGCCACTCCAATTATTTAGGGTATAACTTTTACTACTCCAGCGTAAAACGGCTGCGCGGCACGCCGTTAATCCACAGTTCTCGCGTCTCTCCAGTTGGCAAACTGCAGGCCAACGTCTGCCACGCCGGTTTGAACCGGCCTTCGGCAGTGATGTTCAGCATGATGCGTTGAGTGTCGCTGAGCATCTCCCAGCGCAGCCACAGCGCATCGCCCTGCTGCCAGCCATAACTTTCCCCGTCATCTTCGAATAACAGCCCTGAAGCGCTGCCACAGCCTTTGAGCGGATACAGCTTCAGCTCGCGCCGATCGTCCGCCGTCACGTCAACATGCGCCAATCGCGACGACAAAGGTATCGCGGCACCGGCACGTACCAGCAGCGGCAAGCGCTCCAGCGGTGCTTCCAGCAGTACCTCCTGGCCGCCGCTGAACCATTGGCCGCTGTAGAAGCAGTACCAACCGTCGCCGTTATCCGGCAGATACACCGGCCGCTGACGCTGCCCCTGCTCCACCACGCTGGCTACCAGCAGGTCGCGACCCATCATAAAATCATCGGTTTCGTTCAGCGTGCGCTCATCATGCTCGTGGTCGAGGAAGGTCGGGCGCAGCATCGGTTCGTCGTCGACGCAGGCCTGCCACAGCAAGGTGTAGAAATACGGCATCAGCCGATAACGCAAAGCAATCGCCTCGCGCACTGCCGGCGTCACCGCAGGGTACATCCAGGGTTCGTTAACCGTGGCGTCGTCGTTCCAGGAGTGGATGGTGAAACGCGGATGCATCACGCCATTTTGCACCCAGCGCACCAGCAGTTCGGCGTCCGGCCTGTCGCCGGAGAAACCGCCCACGTCATGCCCGAGGTTGTACAAACCGGACAGGCTCATACCCAGCCCCATGCGAATGTTGTAACGCAGGGTTTGCCAACTGGTACGGTTATCGCCGCTCCAGGTCTGCACATAACGTTGCATACCGGCACAGCCGGAGCGTGAAATCAGGTACGGCCGCAGCTCAGGGGCAAAGCGCTGCTGCGCCTCCATCGAGGCGCGCATCATCAGCAACGGCATCACCGGACGAATATGTTTGATGGCGATCGGCCGGCCAAAACCGTGGCAACGCGCCTCGCCGTCCCACACTTCATATTCGTTATTGTCATTCCAGGTGGAATCGATGCCCATCTCCAGCAGTTGCTGAGTCACGCCCTGCTGCCACCAGTGCACTGCCGCCGGGTTGGTGAAGTCCAGATGTGAGCCTTCGTCGTCCCAAAAGCTGGAGCGCTCCGGCCTATCGCTTTCTGAATCGCGGATAAACAGCCCTAACTGCGCCGCCTGTTGATACTGCGGATGATCCTGCAACAGGCACGGCTTGATGTTGGCCGCCAATTTCAATCCGGCATCGTGGAAAGCCTGACTCAGCTGCTTGGGTTGCGGCACCTTGTCGTAGTTCCAGTTGAACACGTAACGCTTGTTGCCGATCGAGGTATAACCCGAGGACAGCTGGAAGGAGTCACAGGGAATGTCATGTTGGTGACAAAGCTCAATAAACTGCTGTAGCTGCTGTTGAGCATCCGGCGCGTCGGTGTAATGCATGGTGGATCCGCTGTAGCCCAGGCTCCATTTTGGCCCGAAGTGTGTCTTGCCGGTCAGACGCACAAACGCCTTGGTGACATCCAGCACCTTTGGCCCGAGGAACAGATAATAATCCAAATCCCCCGCCTCGGCCTGATAGCGGCGATAGGCCAGGTGGTAATTGTCGATCTCGTTACCCAAATCCAGCCAGCAACTGCTCAGGTTGTCGTAAAACAGCCCAAAGCTGGCCTCTTCTCCACGGGTGATGGTGAAAGGAATGTGCTTGTACAGCGGGTCAGTGCTGGCGGCGTTGTAACCCATTGCATCCAGATTGCGCATTTCAAAACGGCGGCCGCTGCGCTCCAAATCACCGGCCTTCTCGCCCAGGCCATAATAGCGCTCGGCGGCATGGCGACGTTGATAATGGGCCACGCCGTCACCGTGCGGGTTAAGCAAATAGGCGCTGGTGGGCCGATCGGCTGCCAGCGGACGCCATTCACCGGCGGCGTTACAGTGTTCCCATTCCAGCCACAGCGGCTGATGCACGGTTACGCGCAGCGCAGAGGTGGTCAGCACCAACCGATCCTCATGCTGCTGCAAGTGGTAACCCGGCAGGCTGAAACCGGCGACGCTCAGCCGGTCGCGCCCTTCCCAGGGCACGTCGGTCTGTGGCGCAATGCTCCAGGTGCGATCCAGCGCCAGCTCTCCGCTGCGCTTGATCAACACGCGACACAGGTGGTTTTCCAACACGTACAGGCAAAACAGATGGCGTTCATCGACCAGCAGTTCAATACGATCGGCATACTGTCCTGCCAGCGTCCAGTTTTTTAAGGTTTTCATAGGCATCCAACTTAACTATTGAGTGTTTTTTTACCGCCGCGTTCGGCGATCAAAGCGATCAGGAACAGGGCGCCGATCAGGTCGAAGAAGCCCATGGCGATGAATAAGGGGTTAAAACCGACGGTGTCGGAGACCGCACCGATCAGCAACGTAAACAGGAAGCTGGCGATCCAGGCGCTGGAGCCGCGCATGCCGTTGACGGTCGCCATTTGGTTTTTATCGAACGACTCCACCACCAGCGCGCTGAGCATGCAGGAGATCACCTGGTGCCCGAAGCCACCGATCGAGATCAGGGCGATCGCCACGTAGGGATCTTTGGTGATCGCCACAAACGCCAGCGAAACCATCATAAAGGCGCCCGTCACCGAGCTGGCGACCACCGAGTTGACGCGGCTGCAGCCGAACCATTTTCGGTACAGGGTGGTGAGATAGCCGCTGGCGACGCTGCCGATGTCCGCCGCCAAAAACGGCAGCCAGGCAAACATGGCGATGTGCTTTAAGTCCATGCCGCGCTCGGTGGCCAGGTACAGCGGCACCCAGAAACTGAACACTGCCCAGGCCGGTTCGGCGAGAAAGGCCGGAATGGCGATGCCATAGAACTTTTTGTTGCGGCACAAAATCGCCAGCGACTTGAGAAACGGCAATCTGGGCAGTTCCGGCTCATTGTCTTCGCGGATCAGATCCAGTTCCTGCTGGCTCAGATTGGGGTGCTGCTGCGGCGAGTGATAGAACAACCACCACAATACTACCCAGATCAACGCCAGCGCGCCGGAGAACAAAAAAGCGCCCTGCCAGCCAAAGGAAACGTGGGCAATCACGATAATTGGCGGAGCCAGCATGGCGCCAATAGAGAAACCGACGCCCGCCCAACCGGCGGCGATCGGCCGCTCCTTTTTAGGGAACCAGTCGGAAATCGCCTTGGCGTTGGCCGGCGTGGCCGCCGCTTCCGCCCCGCCCATAAAGAACCGCAGGATAGCCAGTTGAAGCCAACTGCCCGCGCCGGCATGCAGCATGCAAACAACCGCCCAGATACTGGCGCAGATCAGAAAACCCATCTTCAGGCCAATCACGTCGATCAGCCAGCCGCAGATCGGCTGAAATACCGTATAGGCCAGTTGGAACGACGCCACCACCCAGGAGTACTGCTCGGTGGTCATGTTGAGGCTGGTTTTCAGTTCAGGTGCCAGAATGCCCAACGAATTACGGGTGATGTAGTTGACCGTTACGCCCAGTAAAAACAGCGCCAACATCCACCAGCGCAGTGATTTGAACTTGCGCCGGCCGGTATCGGCGACCCTTTGATTAATTTCAACACTCATCTGTCTTCTCTCCACGACGGCTGCCCGGTGCAACAGCGCGCCTTTTGGTAGGGTACGTTTTGGTATCGAAGGTATGGGCCGTGGAAAACTGCGGTATGTCTGACAAAGACCAACGCATCACGATCACAACCACATGATTTATTTTCGTTTTATTTATAATTCAGTCCATTAATTGGACTGATAAATCTATAAAGTTGGTATACCAATTCAGACTAACCAGCCGGAAGCGTGAGCGAAACGAGGTTTTTTGCAAAAATTCTCATGCATAGAATAAAAGCTCGCCATAATGGCGACAGAAGCCTGACAGTACGCTGAAAAAACACCGTGAAAATATTTTCATTACCGAATTTGAAGGAGATCACAGAATGAACGGAAAGCTGAAAATACAGGAAATTGCCCGGCAAACCGGGCTGTCGATCAGCACCGT
Organism: Serratia sp. GW822-FHT06D09; assembly: GCF_058799515.1. NCBI lineage: Bacteria > Pseudomonadati > Pseudomonadota > Gammaproteobacteria > Enterobacterales > Yersiniaceae > Serratia > Serratia sp. GW822-FHT06D09. Next base: position 47,417 of record NZ_JBXALO010000015.1, on the reverse strand, counting down.
TTCACGTGTATTAGCCGGTAAGTCCAATACCAGCGTCGAAGCTCGACAAAAGGTGTTGGCCTGCGCTCAACAGAACGGCATTCTGCAGGGCATTTCCAGCGGCAGGCTGATGCTCAATAACGTGATGGTCTTCGCCCCCCAGCGCGCTTTTGATGTGCGCACCGATATCTTCTACTACAAGGTGATCCAGGGGATCTCCGCCGCATTAGCTGAGCATGAAGTGCGGATCCGCTATTGTGGGCTGGAAGAACTGCACAGCGACGGCGCGTTGTTTCTGGAAAAAATGAGCGATCCGCAAACTCAGGCGGCGCTGATTATCGGCATCGACGACGAACACATTCACCAGTTGGCCGCCGACCTGAATAAACCCTGCGTACTGATTAACTGCACCGACCGCCAGATGCGGCTCGACAGCGTGTCACCCGATCACCAACTGATTGGCGAGTTCTCCGCCAACTATCTGATGCAACAAGGGCATAGCCATATTTTGAATCTGCAATGCCTGCGCCGCCACACCATGGAACTGCGGCTGGCGGGTATTAAACAAGCCTATGCGCGGCACAATATCGCCTTTGACGACGGCCGCCATCTGGTGACTACTTCCGGCTTCGGCAGCGAAGAAGCCGAACAGGCGCTTACCACCTTTATCAACCGGGTGAGCCACCGCTCGCAGCTACCAACGGCCATTCTTGCCGGTGGCGACTACATGGCGGTCGGCGCGGTCAAAGCACTGAACAAGCTGCAGCTGAGCGTGCCGGGCGATATCTCGGTGATGAGCACCGACGGCTTCAATCTGGCGGAAATTCACGACGTGCCGCTCACCTCGGTGCAGGTACCGCGCGACGAGCTGGGTTATGAGGCGATCCAACTGCTGCAACGCCGCATGCTGCGCGCCGATGCACCGCCTTGTAACCTGCTGCTGCACGGCAAACTGGCGGTACGCGCCTCGGTCAAACGCATCAGTCCCCATAAAACCAGCCCGGCGGTCAGCACCCATGACCACCGCCTTTACGATGTCTGAACTACACTTAGTGGCAGAATATTTATAAATACCCGATAGCTTGAAAGATGAGGGCTAAATTTTTTTGCCTAAGGAGAGCCACTATGCCGACCCTGACAGCACGTTCAGTCATTCCCCCTTATATGCTGCGCCGAATCATTGAACACGGCAGCCTACCGCAGCGCGACTGCGCATTGCACACCCTGAACCACGTCCAGAGCCTGCTCGGTAACAAGCCGTTGCGTGCGCCCGGCGCGAAAACCGCCAGTGCCGGCCAGGTTATTCGCGATATTTACGACGCCGAAAACGGTACCCAACTGCCCGGAAAACAGGTGCGTAATGAGGGCCAACCCAGTAACCACGACGTCGCAGTAGATGAAGCTTACGACTACCTCGGCGTGACCTACGATTTCTTCTGGCAGGCATTCAAACGTAATTCTCTGGACAATCGCGGTCTGCCGCTGACCGGCAGCGTACATTACGGCAAGGAATACCAAAACGCCTTTTGGAACGGCCAGCAGATGGTCTTTGGCGACGGTGACGGCGAAATATTTAACCGTTTTACCATCGCCATCGACGTGGTTGGCCATGAACTGGCGCATGGCGTTACCGAAAGCGAAGCAGGGTTAATTTACTTCCAGCAGGCTGGTGCGCTGAATGAGTCGCTGTCCGACGTGTTTGGTTCTCTGGTAAAACAATTCCACCTCAAACAGACCGCGGATAAAGCCGACTGGCTGATTGGCGAGGGACTGCTGGCGAAAGGCATCAACGGCAAGGGCCTGCGTTCCATGTCGGCCCCCGGTACGGCTTACGACGATCCGCTGCTGGGGAAAGACCCACAACCGGCCAGCATGAAGGATTATATTCAGACCAAAGAGGATAACGGCGGCGTACACCTTAACTCCGGCATTCCCAACCGCGCTTTCTATCTGGCAGCTAAAGCATTGGGGGGGTTTGCCTGGGAAAAAGCGGGCTATATTTGGTACGACACGCTTTGCGACAAGACGCTGCCGCAGGACGCCGACTTCGCTACCTTTGCCCGCACTACGGTAAAACATGCGCAACAACGTTTCGACGGTGACGTGGCGGATAAGGTGCAGCAGGCCTGGCATCAGGTGGGGGTGGAATAATGAAACCCTTGCCGACGCTCAATCAGGACACGGTCATTGAGCTGGCACGTGAAGGCGGCTTCGCCTTTATTCCCAAACTGGCTGGCCAGCGGCGCATTGCGCTGGCCGATATTACGCCGGAACAGCGGCAACGTCTGAATCAACTGTTGAACCAGACGCTGCCCTACGCGCAAGAGGAGGGGCAGCCAGGTTCTCCCGGCTGCGGCGACCAGCGCTACTTCCGCGTGCAAATCAGCTATTACAGCCAAACATTGAGTAGTGAAATCGTGCTGCTGATACCGGAAACCAGCGCCCCGCAGGCATTGATCGACCTTTGGAAAACCGGTCAGGTCGATGAGTGAACGGTTCTAAAGTTAGGGACGCAACGGCGAGTTAATCGGGGCGAATTTATTCGCCCTCTACCCAAGGTGTATAGCTGAACAACACGCGCTTTTTCGATATCAGCCCATGGCCATTTTGGCACAGATAATCTACCGCGCCGCAGGCCTTCAATTCTTGCAGCGGCTGCCGGCATTCCGGACACTCGGCCAACTGGCGATAATCGCTGTGACAGGCTTCGCAATGATAGTGACCCTTCACCCACTGCATTGCCTGGTGACATTGCGGACATAGCGCTTCCATAGACTCTCCCGAGTTAAATTACGCCCCATGAGCGTAAGAAATAGATCCCCAGCGCGGTGGTGAAAAACGACCCGACGGTGGTGATGGCGATAATGTTCGCCGCCAGCGTGGCATTGCCGCCCATGGCGCGCGTCATGACATAACTGCCGGAGGCGGTTGGCGTGGCCGAGAACAGGAAGATAATCCCCAATGCCGCGCCCTGGAAACCGCATAGCCAGCCACCCAACGTCATCAATATCGGCACCAGAAACAGTTTGGCACTGGAGGACAGCGCCGCCACATTGGACGAGCGGAACATGGCGCGCAAATCCAGGCTGGCACCGGTGCACAGCAGCGCCAGTGGCAACGACAACCCTGAGATATAGCTGCCGGTTTGCCGGATAACCTGTGGGATTTCCAGCCCGGTCTGGGCGAACAGCAACCCACACACCAGGCCGATAATCAGCGGGTTAGTGACAATACTGCGCAACAGCGACAGCCGGCTGATCTTCTTACCCTCTCCGCCCTGCAGGCTGCGGGTCAGGGTCACCACCGACAGTACGTTAAACAGGATCACCGTGACCGTCAGGTATAACGACCCCAGCGCAACCCCTTCGCTGCCATAAGCGGTCATGGCATAAGCCAGGCCGACGATGGCGGTATTGGCACGGAAACCACCCTGAACAAAGACGCCGCGCTCACGCGGTTCTTTCACCAGCCAGACGGCGGCTATCTCCAGCAACAGGAAAGTGGCGACGGTGCCGACCGCACCGTAGATCACCAGCGACAGGTTACCCAGCAGCTGCGGATGATTGGTGGCAATGCTGAAGAACAGCAAGCAAGGCAGCGCCAGATTGAACACCAACCGCGTGGCGCCATCAATAAAGCGGTCGTCCATCATCCGCCAGTGGCGTAGCAGCACGCCCAGCAACATCATTAACAGATTGGGTACGGTGACGCTGAACGCAAAACTCCAGGTTTCCCAGGACATGGTGTTCCTTCAGGCTGACGGCGGTAATCTTCAGATAATAAAACGATTTCGGCGCAATAAAAAAGGGGCGCGGTATGGTTACCGCGCCCCTCGTACTGATTATTTGCTTTTCTTCAGGTGGCTCATCAGGCGTTTACGTTTACGCATCTGGTTCGGCGTAAGCAGGTTGCGCTTGCCGGCGAACGGGTTTTCACCCTCTTTGAACTGGATGCGAATTGGCGTACCCATCACCTTCAGAGAACGACGGAAGTAGTTCATCAGATAGCGTTTGTACGAGTCGGCCAGATCGGTTACCTGGTTGCCGTGGATCACCACAATCGGCGGGTTGTACCCACCGGCGTGCGCGTATTTCAGCTTCACGCGGCGGCCACGCACCAACGGTGGCTGGTGGTCATCGGCAGCCATCTGCATGATTTTGGTCAGCATCGAGGTGTTCACGCGACGCGTCGCGCACTCGTAAGCTTCCTGTACCGATTCGAACAGGTTACCCACGCCGCTGCCGTGCAAAGCGGAAATGAAGTGCACACGGGCGAAGTCGACAAAGCCCAGGCGCAGATCGAGCATCTCTTTGACGTGCTCGCGATCTTCTTCGCTCATGCCATCCCACTTGTTGACCGCAATCACCAGTGAGCGCCCACTATTGAGGATAAAGCCGAGCAGCGAGAGATCCTGATCGGAAATGCCTTCGCGCGCATCGACGACCAGCAGCACGACGTTTGCGTCTTCGATCGCCTGCAGGGTTTTGATTACCGAGAATTTCTCTACGGTTTCCGTTACCTTGCCGCGTTTACGCACCCCGGCGGTGTCGATCAGCACGTATTCGCGCTCGTCGCGGACCATCGGGATATAAATGCTGTCACGGGTGGTGCCCGGCATGTCGTACACCACCACACGCTCCTCGCCGAGGATACGGTTAGTCAGTGTGGACTTACCAACGTTAGGACGGCCAACGATTGCCAGCTTGATCGGTAAATCTTGCGGGTTGAAGTCGTCTTCCGGCTCTTCTTCCTCGTCTTCAGGCAGTTCACCTTCTTGCTCGGCCCAATAAGCAGCGTTAGCCTCTTCTTCGGTCAGCTCGACTTCTTCCGGTTTTTCACCGACAAACGGCACCAGCACGTGTTCGATCAGCTGCGCCACGCCACGACCGTGGGAAGCGGCAATCGCATGCACGTCACCCAGCCCCAGCGAGTAGAAATCGGCGGTGGCCATGTCTGGATCCATGCCGTCGGTTTTGTTGGCGACCAGGAAGGTGGCTTTCTGGCGGTTGCGCAGATGCTGGGCGATGCCCTGATCGGCAGGCATCAGACCGGCGCGGGCATCGACCATAAACAGCACGATGTCTGCTTCTTCGATCGCCAATAGCGACTGGCCAGCCATGCGGGTTTCAACGCCGTCTTCGGTACCGTCAATACCCCCGGTATCGACGATGATGAATTCATTGCCCTCAACTTCTGCACGACCATACTTGCGGTCTCGCGTTAGCCCGGGGAAATCCGCCACCAGCGCATCGCGCGTATGTGTTAAACGGTTAAACAAGGTGGATTTACCCACATTCGGGCGCCCAACTAGCGCGACGACAGGTATCATTGTGAAGCCTCATTACTTAATAATCAATGCGTTACTGCACTATGGATAGACACCAGAAGTGCAGCTTATAAAATACGAAACGGCCCCTGAACACTCAGGAGCCGTTTTCCCCTTCATCTTTCGCGCCACAGCGGCGTTGTCTGCGCACCTTCGCCCCGGTCACTTAGTTCACTAAGCTCCCGAGGACTCATGCGCTTGCCGCCTGGCTGCAACCCGAAAGCTTTCGGGTGCAAGAAGGGTCACGACGAGCGGCGTTAGCGGGTGAAAGCGTAAACTTTTCCGCCCTTCGCCTGGATGACCAGCTTATCGCCGGCTACCATCGGCGCAGACAGGAAGCCGGAGCTATCCACTTCCTGCTGGGCAACAAAACGGCCGTCCGTGGTGTTAATCCAGTGCAGGTAACCTTCGGAGTCACCGGTCACCAGGTAACCATTATACATCACTGGCGGGGTCAGGTTGCGGTGCAACAGCTCGCTCTGCGTCCATACGGTGACGCCACCTTCGGTGCTCAGCGCGACCACGCGATCGTTCTGATCGACCAGGTAAATGCGGCCTGCATCAACGATAAAGTCGTTTACCGAGCCCAGTTCACGTTTCCACAAGATCTGGCCGGAACGCAGATCCAGCGCCGTCAGGTTGCCATTGTAACCTAATGCGTAGACAACGCCTTCAACAATCACCGGCGTAGTGTCGACATCGTTCAGACGATCAATTTCGGTCGCGCCGCTCGGCTGGGAAATACGCTGCTGCCAGATCAGTTGACCTTGCTGCATCAGTACGGCACTGACGCGGCCGTTATCACCGCCGACAATGGCTGCGCCAAAGGCAACGGCCGGAGCAGACTCGCCGCGCAACGACAGCGAAGGCATATCCAGGTTAACCGTCCACTTCACTGCGCCATCAGATTCATTCAGCGCCTGCAATTGACCGTTGGAGGTATGGATCAGTACCATGCCGTCGCTGATCACCGGACGCGAAATCGCTTCACCGGCCACCTTGGTCTGCCAGGCGACCTTACCGTCAGCGGTGTTCAGAGCGTAAACAACGGCTTTCTCGCTGCCGACATAAACTTTGTCGCCCGCAACAGCCATACCGCCCGACAGCAGCGCCGGCAGGTTGCTGGAGAAGAAGCCGGTCTTCTCGGAGAGATCAACCTTCCACTTTTCGTTACCGCTGTCGGCATCCATCGCTTTCACGAGACCGTGGCGATCGGCAGCATAAATGGTGTTGTCCTGGAAAGCAGGACGCAGGTGAGAATAGAACTCACCGACGCCGTCGCCGACCGAGGTACTCCACGCCTTGCTTGGCGTGAACTGATTTTCAACTTTCGGCAGCGGCGACATGGTAACCACGTCTTCTTCACTGTTGAACAGTGAGCAACCACTCAACAAGGCAACGGAAACCAGTCCGACCAAGAGTGTTTTACGCAATTGCATGGGAATTCCCCTTAGCTGGACAAGTTATTCAATTTCATGCGCAGCAGAACCTGCAGCGCCTGAGAAGCGTTAGACTCAATGCCTTTGCTGTACGCCTCGCGCGCACCTTTGGTGTCGCCTTTGGCCAACAGCACGTCGCCGCGCGTATCCTGCGCCATCGCCGCCCAGCCTTCGCCTTTCACGCCATCCAGCGTTTTCAGCGCTTCATCCAGCTTTTTCTCCTGCAACTGCACACGGGCCAGACGCAGGTTAATAATCGAAAGCAGGTTTTCATCTTTGGTCTGGCCCTGAGCCAGCACCAGCTGTTGGTCCGCTTTGGCAAAGTCGTTCTGCTCAACAAAATGCTTCGCCAGTTCCAGCGAGGCCAGCACGCCGTAGCTGTTGCTGTTGGCCTGGGCGAACTTCTCCGCAGCGGCCACATCGTCCGGTTTACCGACCGCCAGACGATCGCTGGCTTCCTGATAAGATTGGGACGCAATCATCATGTTGGAGTTCTCGTGGCTCTGCCAGTAACGCCAGCCGACCAGGGCACCAATTCCGAGCACCACGCCCACTGCCAGCGCTTTGCCGTTTTCGGCAAAGAACCGACGCACGGCGTCGACTTGTTCGTTTTCAGTGGTATAGACTTCCACGGTGTCCTTCTCCTTAACCTAACATCAAAGCCAGACGCACAGCGACTTCGCTCTGCGCCAGCGTTTCTTGTTCACCACTGCGCAGGTCCTTGACGACCACCTGCTCGGCTGCGACTTCGTTCTCGCCCAGGATCAAGGCAACGCGCGCACCCCATTTATCCGCACGGGTGATCTGCTTCTTAAAGTTACCGCCGCCGTAGTTGGTCATCAGTTTCAACTGCGGCGCGGCATCGCGAACACGCTCAGCCAACTGCATCGCCGCGCTCTGCGTACCGGCACCGGAAGAGATCACGTACACGTCAATAGTCGCCGGAGCTTTAAACTCTGGGTTAACCGCCTGAACCAGCAGCACCAAACGCTCCAGGCCCATCGCGAAACCGACTGCCGGCGTTGCACGCCCGCCCAGTTGCTCGACCAGGCCGTCATAACGGCCACCGGCGCACACCGTCCCCTGAGCGCCCAGACTGGTGGTCACCCATTCGAATACCGTACGGTTGTAATAGTCCAGACCGCGCACCAGGCGTTCATTGATGGTATATGGGATACCTGCCTGGGCCAAAAGTTCACACAGACCTTCGAAGTGGGCTTTGGATTCTTCATCCAGATACTCGGACAGGCGCGGCGCATCGTTCAACAACGCTTGCACTTCCGGGTTTTTGGAGTCCAGCACGCGCAGCGGGTTGCTGTACATGCGGCGTTTGCAATCTTCGTCCAGCTTGTCTTGATGCTGTTCCAGGAACGCCACCAAAGCATCACGGTAATTGGCGCGAGCTTCCAGTGAGCCGATGGAATTCAGCTCCAGCTTAACGTGATCAGCGATGCCCAGCGCTTTCCACCAGCGGGCGCTCAGCAGGATCAGCTCGGCGTCGATATCCGGGCCCTGCAGGCCAAACACTTCGGCACCCAGTTGGTGGAATTGGCGGTAGCGGCCTTTTTGCGGACGCTCGTAGCGGAACATCGGACCGACGTACCAAAGACGCTGCTCCTGATTGTACAGCAGACCATGTTCGATGCCGGCGCGAACGCAACCAGCGGTCCCTTCCGGACGCAGCGTCAGGCTTTCGCCATTGCGATCGTCGAAGGTATACATCTCTTTTTCTACGACGTCGGTCACTTCGCCGATCGCGCGTTTGAATAACGGGGTCTGCTCTACAATCGGCAAGCGGATTTCGCTGTAACCGTAGCCGCTCAGCACCTGCTTGAGGATGCCTTCAATACGCTGCCATAATGCCGTTTCTTCCGGCAGGTAGTCGTTCATGCCGCGAATGGCTTGAATGTTCTTTGCCACGTGAGTTCTCTGTCCGTTGTCTATAAAAATGAACCCGATTATAGGGACTTTGCCGTCCCGTATTCAACGCGAATGCAGAGTTCTGCTCCCGGGTTCATAAACAAGCGGGCTAAAAAGCCCGCCGTATCGGTATAATGCTTATTTTTCCAGCAGGTTGACCGTGATGCGATTGCTCTCATCCATCATCGACGCCTTGGCGCGAATTTTGGCTTCCAACTGGTCAATCATCTGCTCGTTGTCGAAACGATCTTTCTGGCGCACGCCGTCTTCGTAGAAGCCGCTCTTTTTATGGCCGCCGGTAACGCCCAGCGTGGACACCAGCGCTTCGCCCGGCCCATTGACCACGCAGCCGATAATCGAAATGTCCATCGGCGTGATGATATCTTCCAGGCGCTGTTCCAGCGCGTTCACCGTACCGATAACGTCAAACTCCTGACGTGAACAGGTCGGGCACGCGATGAAGTTAATGCCGCGAGCGCGGATACGCAGCGACTTCAGAATGTCGAAACCGACCTTGACCTCTTCCACCGGATCGGCCGCCAGCGAGATACGCAGGGTATCGCCAATGCCTTCTGACAGCAGCAGACCCAGGCCAATCGCCGACTTCACCGAACCACTGCGTGCGCCACCGGCTTCGGTAATGCCGAGATGTAGCGGCTGATCGATACGCGCCGCCAGCAGCCGGTAGGATTGCACCGCCAGGAACACATCGGAAGCCTTGACGCTGACCTTGAACTGGTCGAAGTTGAGGCGATCGAGGATATCAACGTGGCGCATGGCGGATTCAAGCAGGGCTTCCGGCGTAGGTTCACCGTACTTTTCCTGGATGTCTTTCTCCAGCGAGCCGCCGTTTACCCCGATACGGATTGGGATGTTTTTATCGCGTGCGCAGTCCACAACTGAACGGATACGCGACTCGTTACCGATATTGCCCGGGTTGATACGCAGGCAGTCTACGCCGTATTCAGCCACCTGCAGCGCAATGCGGTAATCGAAGTGGATATCGGCGACCAGCGGCACGTTGACCTGTTGCTTGATCAGCTTGAATGCCTCGGCGGCATCCATGGTGGGGACTGAAACGCGGACGATATCGACGCCCACGCGCTCCAGCGCTTTAATCTGATTGACCGTGGCTTCGACATCGGTAGTACGGGTGTTAGTCATCGACTGCACAGCAATCGGCGCACCATCACCAATAGGCACATTGCCGACGTAAATTCGCGTTGATTTTCGACGGATGATGGGCGATTGGTTATGCATTACTTACTCTCCATTGTTGCTCTGACTTAACGACAATGGCCGCGCAATTACTGCGCGGCAACGGTCAGACGAGCAACACGGTTTGACTTAACAAACCGGCTTAAATCAACCGGCTTACCTTGATATTGAATCTGTACTGCGGCCGGTGCGCCAATGGTCAGTTTATAAGGCGCGGTGCCCGCCAGGCTCAGCTTACCGCCGTTCTTCTGGCTACCGCTGTACAGCGTTTTGCCGCTGGCGTCAGTCACCTGCAACCAGCAGTCGGCGGTGAAGTTCATCACCAGCGCGTTAGGATCAACCGCCGGTGCAGCTACGCCCGCATCTGCCGTCGGCAACGGTGCGGTTGGCGCCGCAGGCGTTGTCTCAGGCAACGTGGTTTGGCTTGGTGAAACCACCGCAGGCTGCTGCGCGGTTGCACTGCCGGTCACGGCCGGAGTCTGTGATTGCTGTGCTGCTGCGCCCGCACCGGTGTCAACCGGTGTGGAGCCATTGTCAGCCAAAGGTGCGCTGTTGTCGGCATTGCTGTCGGTCAACGGTACAGATTGGCCTTCATTGTTTTGTGAAAGCTGGGCAGAAGATTGATCGGCCATGGTGGCGATCTCTTCCTGCTGGGCCTTGTGATTTTGCCACCACCAGGCACCGGTCAAGCCGACCACCACGAAAACGATCAACCAGGTGAAGCTCATCAGCCAGCCGTCGCGTTTTTTACGGCGCTTGCCCAGAGAGAAGCTTTGCATCGGAGCCACTTTCGCGACCTTCAACGGTGCCTGCTTGGCCAGCATCGGCAGCAGTTCATCCTCTGGCAAACGCACCAGCTTGGCATAAGAGCGGATATAACCACGCACGAAGGTTGAAGCCAGGTCTGCGGACAGATTGTCTTCTTCAATATCGCGCACGGTAGACATTTTGAGGCACAGGCGTTCTGCAACGGCCTGTTGACTCAACCCGAGTTGTTCACGGGCCTGACGCAGACGTTCGCCTGTCGTCATTGATACGGTTTTATCTTGGGAGGCTTCAGTATTCATTAGCTAAGAACTGCTGGTACTGTTTGGATTGTGGAAAACTTCGCGATAACTGCTTGCCATAACGTTGCACGCTATCTTGGCGCCCGGCTAACGCGGCGAAACGAATCTGTAACCATAAGCTGTCGGCGCTGGCCGGCAGAACATGTTGATAACTATCCAATAAAAGTTGCGACTGGGCGCGCTTCCCTTCTCCAAATTGCTTTTCTGCCTCCACCAACAGTGGAGTGCCCTTGTCCGGATCGATCTTCAAAGCACGTGTTAACAAAATACGTGCCTCGTCGTTTTGTCCGGCTTTGAGAAAACAGTAACCTGCGTTTTCCAGGCTGTCGGCAACCTGACCGTAATCCGGTGCCACGGCTGCTGCGCTAAACTGCTGTTGTGCCGGTACATACTGCCCTAAACTGCAAAGAAACGCACCGTAATTATTCAGCACTGTGCCATTGTTCGGCGCAAGTTTGAGCGCCTGCTGATAACGCTGTTCAGCCGCGCTGTTCTCGCCAATCCGCTGCTCGTAGAGCGCCATACCCAATTGGGTACGGTAATCCTGTGGGGCGGCGTCTGCCGCTTTCTCCAGATTCTGGCGCGCGGCGTTTAAATCGCCCTGCTTCAGATATTCCAGACCCAGTTGCAATCGCGTCTGACTGGCTTCAGGCAGCGCGTCTTTTTCTTCCGGCGCTGAACCGGAACAACCGGCCAGTAACCCGGCCGCCAGCAACGTACCCCACAGAATCAGCTTCATGCCTGCATTCATTTCCTTGTCTGATGTTACCTTGACGTCTTTTCACATAACAGACTGTAAGATAACAAAAATCATGCTATAGGATTCAGACCGCACGCACGGTGATAGGTTCCCCGGCCATTTTCTTTTTCAGGGTACGCTTGGTGCGGTCGATCACTTCACCCGCCAGTTGCCCGCAGGCGGCATCGATATCGTCACCACGGGTTTTACGAACAATAGTCGTAAAGCCGTATTCCATCAACACTTTGGAAAAACGATCCACGCGGCTGTTGGAGCTGCGGCCGTAAGGTGCACCCGGGAACGGGTTCCATGGGATCAGGTTGATCTTGCATGGCGTGTCCTTGAGGACTTCCGCCAGCTGGTGTGCGTCGTCGGTGCTGTCGTTGATATGATCCAGCATCACGTACTCGACCGTCACCCTGCCCTGATTGGCGTTGGATTTTTCCAGATAGCGGCGTACCGCAGCCAGGAAGGTCTCAATGTTGTATTTGCGGTTGATCGGCACGATGTCATCGCGGATCTTGTCGTTCGGCGCATGCAGCGAGATCGCCAGCGCGACGTCGATCATATCACCCAGCTTGTCCAGCGCAGGCACTACGCCCGAGGTCGACAGGGTCACGCGGCGTTTTGACAAGCCAAAACCGAAATCATCCAGCATGATTTCCATCGCCGGCACCACGTTGGTCAGGTTGAGCAAGGGCTCACCCATGCCCATCATCACCACGTTGGTGATCGGGCGCTCGCCGGTGACTTTCAGTGCACCGATGATTTTCGCCGCACGCCACACCTGGCCGATGATTTCCGACACGCGCAGGTTGCGGTTAAAGCCCTGCTGAGCGGTCGAACAGAATTTGCATTCCAGCGCGCAACCCACCTGGGAAGAAACACACAGGGTCGCACGGTCGCCGTCCGGGATATACACGGTTTCGACCTGCTGATCGCCCACCTTGATAGCCCATTTAATGGTGCCGTCGGCTGAGCGTTGTTCTTCCGCCACTTCTGGCGCACGGATTTCGGCGACGCTTTGCAATTTATTGCGCAGGACCTTGTTGATATCGGTCATCTGCTCAAAATCATCGCAGCAATAGTGGTACATCCACTTCATCACCTGATCGGCACGGAAGGGTTTCTCGCCCATTTTGGCGAAAAACTCACGCATTTGCTGACGGTTCAGATCCAGCAGATTAATTTTGGCCACAGCCGGTTTTTCCGCGTTAACGGATTGAGTAGTCAGCGAATTATTTTCAGACACGATGTGCTCGGACGTGATGGGTTCTAACATAATTGATCTCTGGCCTCGTTGTTACACTTTATGGCGCGAAAGAGTGGAAAGTAAGTGCGTCGCTCAGCCCATATAAATCGGGCGACGGCGCTAAAAGCGCGCCCCTGACAAGATGACTCATCAGGGGCGCGGCATTGTACAAATTTTAGTAGTAGCTTTCCACGTCTGAAAGGCATTCAGGGCATTTTTATTGTTTCAGCCAGTGAATGCCATACTTCAGCGTCGAAATGACAGCAATTAACGCGGGCAGATTTCGCTTTCGTTGAAGAAGTAAGCGATTTCGCGCTGAGCAGATTCTACTGCGTCAGAACCGTGTACGGCGTTGGCAGTGAAGCTGTCCGCGTAGTCAGCACGCAGGGTGCCGGCCAGAGCGTTGTCTGGGTTGGTTGCGCCCATGATGTCACGGTTGCGCTGTACTGCATTTTCCGCTTCCAGAACCTGAACCACGATCGGGCCAGAGGTCATGAATTCAACCAGACCATCGAAGAATGGGCGGCCTTTGTGCTCAGCGTAGAAGCCTTCGGCTTGTTCGCGAGTCAGACGCAGCATTTTGGATGCGATGATTTTGAAACCGGCACGCTCAAAGCGAGCATAGATTGCGCCGATGTCGTTGTTAGCTACAGCGTTTGGTTTAATGATGGAAAAGGTACGTTCTACGGTCATGATGGCCTCTGTATAACTTCCAAAACAGGCCGGTCTGAAAACAGGTGCCGGCCTTCTCAAGTGGCGCAGATTATATGTGTGCCGTTAACGCTTGCCTACGGGAAAATCAACATTTCATTAAAAAATTATTATCCTGATTCTTCACTTTGCGGCCCAGAGCACAGGTTGTACGAACTCATACGGACCGAGTCTCAAAACGCGCTGCCGTTACCGACCCTTCCCTGCTTCACAACGAACTGCCATGCCGATCACAGTGCGTGGCACTCTGGGTTGAGTTTATGACTATATTCTTTTAAAACAAAAAGATAATAAAAATCATCCAGACTTGGCCCCGCCCACTTCGGCAGCCGCGAAACCAGCAGGAAATGATATGGCCACCATGAAAGACGTTGCCCGACGCGCTGGCGTTTCCACCGCCACCGTCAGCAGAGTGATCAACAGCACCGCTTATGTTGAACCCGTCACCCGTGAACGCGTTGAAAAAGCCATGCGTGAGTTTAACTATCATCGAAATGCCGCCGCGCTGGCGCTGGCGAAACGCAGCGGCAATATGCTGGGGTTGCTGACCGGTAACCTCGACGATCCGTTTTTCTCGCGACTGGCTCGAGGCGTGGAAGATATCACGCGCAAAGACGGTGTAAAATTGATGGTCTGCAGCGGTGGCCATCAGGCCGAACTGGAGAAAAACGGCCTGGATTTCCTGATCAATCAAGGCTGCGAATCGATTGTTGCCCACGTCACCCGCATGAGCGATGCCGATATTCTGCGCTATGCCGCCCACACTCCGGCGATGGTGGTGATCAACCGTTATTTGCCCGCCATCGCCAATCGCTGCATCTGGCTGGACAACGTAAGCGCTTCTCAGGCTGCCACCCGAATGCTCATCGAGCGCGGACACCGCAACATTGCCTGCATCACCACAGATCTGCCGATCGATGACCGCAGGCAGCGTCTCGAGGATATCGAACCGCGATGGCCGAAGCCGGGATTGCGGTGCCGGGTGACTGGATCATCAGCGTCCCCTTCAATGAGCAAGGGGGCGAAGCAGCGGCAGAGAAAATCCTCGCCAGTAAGCAGGCTTTTACCGCCGCGCTGACATTCAACGACGTAATGGCCGCCGGCATGATGCGCACCTTTCGCCAGCGGCGGATGAACCTGCCCGAAGATATCTCGATTGTCGGCTTCGATGACGTAGCCCTGGCAAAATACCTCCACCCGCCGTTGACTACCGTGCATTATCCGATTGAGAAAATGGCCCGACGCGCGGCCAATTTGGCGCTGCAACTCAATTCAGGCACCACCGTTACGCCGCAGAACAATCGGTTTTCCGCTGAGCTGATCCTGCGGGACTCGGTGGCCTTTATGGAAAAAAATCCCCCATTTGAAGAAAACAAGGCCGCCAAGTGAGAGATCACTCACATAACGCGCCTTCATGTAATCGATTACATCGCCAATGGCCCGCGCTCACACCTCATTCACTGCAAATTCATTAGGCTTGCGTCACTTCCCCATCCTTAACCGGAGTTGTAAATGAATGACAAAAAGAAGCTCAACCTGGGGTTAGCGATGCTCCCCATTGTAGCCATGCTGTTGCTGCTTATCATAGGCTACGGCCAGTTGGGACTGCGGATCGAACCGCTGCTGCTGGCTTCCGCCGGCATTGCCGCTGCGCTGGCCTACTGGCAGGGCTACCGCTGGGACGACATCATTGATTCCATCGTCGCCAAACTGGCCAAAGCCATGCCGGTGATTATGATATTGATTTGTGTGGGCGGGCTGATCGGCACCTGGATGTTCAGCGGTACCATTCCTTATATGGTTTATTGGGGGCTCAAACTGATCAGCCCTCAATATATCCTGATCGCCGCGTTCTTCATTACCAGCGTGATTTCCGTGTGTACCGGTACATCCTGGGGGGCAGCAGGCACCGTCGGGGTCGCGCTGATGGGCGTAGCCGCCGGGCTGGATGTGCCATTGGCCGCCGCCGCGGGCGCCGTCGTTTCCGGGGCCTATTTTGGCGACAAAATCTCCCCATTGTCTGACTCAACCAATTTCGCGGCCATCGTTGCGGACACCGACCTTTACAGCCATATCCAGCACCTGATGTATACGACGCTTCCGAGCTTCATTTTAGCGGCGGTGGTGTATCTGATTGCCGGACACACCAGCGCCGTCGGCAGCGTGGCTACACCGGAAAAAGTCACCGAGATCGTGACGGCGCTAGAGAGCCTTTATCACTTCAACCTGTTGCTAATCCTGCCCCCGGTTTTGGTGCTGTGGGGCGCGGTGACCAAACGTCCGGTGATCCCGGTCATGCTGGCAGCCTGTGCGCTGGCTATCGCCATCGGCGTACTTCTGCAGGGGTTCAGTCTGCAACAAGGCTTAAATGCGCTGATGGATGGTTTTAACCTTTCAATGTTTGCCACTCAAGGGCACGGCATCAACGGTATCGTCGAAGATGTACCTCGCCTGCTCAACCGGGGCGGTATGTTTTCGATGATGAGCACCATCCTGCTGGTCTTCTGCGCCTTTTCCTTTGCGGGCGCATTAACCCTGACCGGGGCATTGACCGTCATCATCAATCGGCTGCTGAAAGTGGTTCACACTACCGGCCAACTGATCGCCGCAACGGTTGCAACCACCATTCTGGTCACCGGCGCCACCAGCGACGGCAAATTGGCGCTGCTGATCCCCGCTGAACTCTTCAAAGGCGCCTATCGCCGCATGGGCCTGGACAATAAAAACCTGTCGCGGACCGTAGAAGATGCAGGCACCGTCATCGAACCGTTAATTCCGTGGACCGCCGCAGGCATTTATATGGCGACCACCCTGGGGGTCAGCACGCTGGATTTGCTGCCCTGGGCCATCCAATGCTACGCCGCCGTAGTATTCGCCCTGATTTACGGATTTACCGGTTTCGGCATTGCCAAGATACAGCCACAGCAAGATTTACAGCGTAAGGAAGCCTGACGTGAAACAAACCGATTTTAACCAGATCATCAACCGCCACCACACCGGCTCGGTGAAATGGGACTTTATCGACCGCTATCTGCAGCTCGATGAAACCGATCTTTTGCCGATGTGGGTGTCCGATTTTGACTTTCAGTGTCCGCTGGAAGTCCGACAGGCGCTGCATCACCGCTTTGAACACGGCATATTCGGTTACAGCGAACGCGATGACCAGTATTACCAGGCGGTGATGGATTGGTTCTCGAAACGGCACCAGTTGCCTTTGCAGCGGGAGTGGTTCACCTCCATCGAAGGCGTGGTTCCCGGTCTGGCGATCCTGATCCAACTGCTAAGCCAGCCCGGAGATCCGATCGTGATCCAGGGGCCGTACTACGGATCTTTTGCCAAGATCGTTACCCTGAACGGCAGAGAGGTGCTTGAAAATCCTTTAGCCCTCGGCCCGCAAGGCTATCAATTCGACTTCGATCATCTGGAGGCGTGTTTTGAACAGCGCAAGCCCCCGTTGCTGCTGCTGTGCAATCCGCATAACCCAACGGGCCGGTGCTGGACCCGCGACGAACTGACGCAGTTGATGACGCTGTGCAGCCGCTATGGCGTAACGGTTATCTCCGATGAAATCTGGGCCGATCTGCTGCTGCCCGGCGAGACCTTCACCTCCGTGCTGCATCTGGACGAGAGCTGGCAAGACCATGTGATTTCTGCGACGTCCGCCAGCAAGAGCTTTGGCCTGTCGTCACTGCGCATCTCAAACTTCCTCATCCCCAACGATCAAACCCGAAATGCGTTTGTCGAACGCCTCAATGCCCATGGGTTGGATGTCTTCAATGCGCTGTCGATGACCGCCGCCACGGCCGCCTATCAGCAAGGGGAAACC
Organism: Serratia sp. GW822-FHT06D09; assembly: GCF_058799515.1. Classification (NCBI taxonomy): domain Bacteria; kingdom Pseudomonadati; phylum Pseudomonadota; class Gammaproteobacteria; order Enterobacterales; family Yersiniaceae; genus Serratia; species Serratia sp. GW822-FHT06D09. The sequence continues at coordinate 29,940 of NZ_JBXALO010000015.1, read as the reverse complement.
TGGCTTGATGCTCTGCAGCAATATCTGGCAGACAACCGGCGCTGGTTTGAACAGGCCTTAGCCTATGCCGCCCCCTGGTGCAAAATGACCCGGGCCGAAGGCACCTATCTTGCCTGGCTGGATTGTCGCGCTTTGGGCCTGGATGACAATGCGCTTCAACAGGCGCTGATCCACCAGTCAAAAATTGCTGCCTCCATGGGCGTCAGTTTTGGCGAACAGGGAAAAGGATTTATCCGCCTCAATCTCGGCTGCCCGCGTCAATATCTTGAAAGCGCCATTGCAGGGCTTGCGCGATTAAAACCGTCGCTTTGATCAGCAGGAAAAAGCAAGCGCTACCGGCAGAATGCGCGCCGGTAGCGAAAAGCAGGATTATTGGGTTTTGTCGGTCGAAGGAATGATATTACGCAGCCAACTGCCCCAGCGGCGCTGGTAGAAGGGTTGGGTATGGGTGATCAGGTAATGGCTGACCCCACGCTCCTTTTCAGAGACCAGACAAAAATCTACCGGCTCGTCGTTGGGCGCAGTTTCGCTGGCAACGCTTCCTGCTTCGTTGATCAGCGCTTCAATTTCCGCCGGCTCACCGTCCACTTCCAGTCCGACCAACAGATTTGGTTTTTCGTCGACCGCCTGATCGTGCATCAGCGCCAAAAACGCACGGCGTACCGGCTTGCGTTGACTGAAAAGCGTGGTCAAGGCATCGACCATCGCCGATGGGTACTCCTCCGGCTGACCCAACAGGATCTGGGTATCCTTGTCGATATAACGTTCCGCCGGTTTGGCTACGCCACCGGTGGCCAGCAGCATTGCCACTTCTTCAGGATAAAACTCTTTGCCGTACTCGGCTTTAGGGTTGAGGAACAGATCCGCGCCCTGAGTGATTTCGAACAATACCCGCGCCGGCATGGCGATAAACGGCTGTTCGTCTTCAACGGCCTTTTGCAGCGCTTCTACCGAGCTAAAAAACGGAATGATGCTGCCGCCGTCCTGTTTTTCCCAGTGCTGAATATTCACCGGCGTATCGGCGTTCAGCGTGATGTCACCGCCATGCTGTACCTGTTCGCTGTCACCGAGGATCAACACCGTCGCGTCGAGCAACTCACGGAAAAACGCCGGGCGATGGGCCGGCTCGGTCACCGCCAGCTTCAGCAGGCGTTCAAGTTCGTTTTCGCCTGTGGCGGTATCGTGATGGTGAGAACTCATGACAAACTCCAGCAATCAAATAACGGGGCCCAGCATGCTGGGCCCCGACAATAAAACGACGTTCAAGCCGCCCGCCAAGGCGGGCATGCCATTATTTGGCTTTGCTCAGCAACAGGTTGGCCAGGGCACGCACACCCAGACCGGTCGCACCGGCAGACCATTGATCCACCGCGCCCTTACGGTAAGTGGCGGAGCAGTCAATGTGCAACCAGCCTTTCTGATAATTCTGCACAAAATGCGACAGGAATGCAGCCGCGGTGCTGGCACCGGCAGTGTAGGCCGGACCGGCAATATTGTTCAGTTCAGCAAAGTTGGACGGCAGTTGACTGCGGTGGAACTCAGCCAACGGCAGGCGCCAGAAAGGCTCTTGCTCGGCAGCCGCGCTGGTCAGCAGTTCCTGTGCCAAAGCATCATCGAAGCTGAACAACGCATGGTAATCGTTACCCACCGCCGTTTTCGCCGCACCGGTCAGGGTGGCGCAGTCGATGATCAACTCAGGGTTTTGTGCGGAAGCATCGATCAGTCCGTCAGCCAGTACCAGGCGCCCTTCCGCATCGGTGTTCATAACCTCAACGGTTTTGCCGTTACGATAACGGATGATGTCACCCAGTTTGAAGGCGTTGCCGCTAACCATGTTATCGGCGCAGCACAGATAGAGTTTCACGCGCTGTTTCAGACCACGGGCCGCCGCCAGCGCCAGTGCGCCGGTAATGGTGGCCGCACCGCCCATATCCGCTTTCATGGAATCCATAAAGGCACTTTGCTTCAGGCTGTAGCCACCGGTGTCAAAGGTGATGCCTTTGCCCACCAGGCAAGCAAATACCGGCGCTTCCGGGTTGCCGGTCGGGTTGAAGTCCAGTGCCAACAGCACCGGTGAACGATCGGAGCCCCGGCCCACGGTGTGAATACCGGCGTAGTTTTGCTCGCGCAGATCTTCACCCTTGGTAATACGATAGCTGACGGCATCGCAGCCAACGTCACACATCAGATCAACCGCACGCGTAGCCAGTTGTTCCGGCCCCAGCTCTTCCGCCGGCATATTGATGGTGTCGCGTACCCAATCGACGATCTTCAGACGCTGTTCCAGCTCTTTGCGTTCCGCTTCCGGCAGCTCTGCCCATTCGACGCTGCGCTTGCCTTTTGGCCCGCGGAAACCTTGCCAGAACGCCCAGCTGTTCTCCAGATCCCAGCCATCGCCGGCCAGTTTGACGTTCTTGACACCTTGGCCGTCAATCTTGCGGGCAGCACGCTGGATGCCCCCCAGCTTGTCGTTGCCGATCAGGTGAATGGTCATTCCTCGATCATCAGTGCTCAGCAGCGCTTTTTCGCCCCAGCGAGCGTCGGCAGGTTGGTTCGACAGCGTTACCTGCATGAATTCAGTTGTCATAGCCTTCTTACTCCGGATTATTCTTTTATTAATCGTGTCGGATACAAAATAAACGGGCCGCCTATGGCAGCCCGTTACGCTATTTACTCCGCTTCATCTAACCAGACCAGCAGGATCGCTTCCAGTATTTTCTCATTGGAAGCCTGTGGATCGTCGTCAAAATCTTCCAGATCGCAAATCCACTGATGCATGTCGGTAAAACGTACGGTTTTCGGATCGGTATCCGGGTATTGGTCGTACAGGGCTTCGCCGATTTCACGGCTATCGGTCCACTTCAGTCCCATTATTATCTCCAGCTCTGCGCCGCGGCTAGCAATTAATGCTCACGCGCATGGTTAACGGTATAACGCGGCATTTCGACCACCAAATCTTCGTCGGCCACCAGCGCCTGGCAGCTCAGGCGGCTTTCCGGCTCCAGACCCCAGGCCTTGTCCAGCATGTCGTCTTCCAGCTCGCTGCTCTCTTCAAGAGAGTCAAAGCCTTCGCGTACGATGCAGTGACAGGTGGTGCAGGCGCAGGATTTCTCGCAGGCGTGCTCAATTTCGATACCGTTGCGCAGTGCAACGTTGAGGATTGACTCCCCTTGCTCAGCTTCCAGTACCGCCCCCTCCGGGCATAAATCTTGATGGGGCAGGAAAACAATTTTAGGCATGATTAAACCTCATCCACAGAATGGCCAGCCAGCGCACGGCGAATGGAAGCATCCATGCGGCGCGCGGCAAAGTCTTGCGTTTGTGCATCTAATGTTTTTATTGCGGCTTCGATAGCGGCAGGATCGGTGCCCTGCGTCGCCTGTTGCAAAGCTTCCACCGCCGCGGCGATCGCCGTACTTTCGGCCTCGCTCAGTAAAGCAGCATCGCTTGCCAGTGCGCCCTGCAGGCTTTCCAGCACCCGAGACGCCTCTACCCGCTGTTCTGCCAGTTTGCGTGCGCCAACATCGCTCTGCGCATTGGCCATCGAGTCTTTGATCATACCGGCGATTTCGGCGTCAGAAAGGCCATACGAAGGTTTAACCTGAATCGAAGCCTCAACGCCGGTGGATTTCTCCATCGCGGTAACGCTCAACAGGCCGTCGGCATCCACCTGGAAGGTGACGCGAATATGCGCGCCACCGGCAGGCAGCGGCGGTAAGCCACGCAGCGAGAAACGTGCCAGCGAACGGCAATCCTGTACCAGCTCACGCTCACCCTGCAGCACGTGGATCATCATCGCGCTTTGGCCGTCTTTGAAAGTGGTGAATTCCTGGGCACGCGCCACCGGAATGGTGGTGTTGCGCGGGATCACTTTTTCGACCAGACCACCCATGGTTTCCAGACCCAGCGACAGCGGGATCACGTCCAGCAGCAGCATGTCGCTGTCGGGCTTGTTGCCCACCAGAATATCGGCCTGAATGGCGGCACCGATGGCGACCACTTTATCGGGATCAATCGAGGTCAGCGGCGTGCGGCCAAAGAACGCGCCTACCTGCTCGCGCACCAAAGGTACGCGAGTGGAACCGCCAACCATCACCACTTCCAACACGTCTTCAGCATTGACGCCGGCGTCTTTCAGCGCACGGCGGCAAGCCATCAGGGTGCGTTTAACCAGTGTGGCGATCAAAGCGTCGAACTGTGCTCGCCTCACTTCGCCCTGCCAACCGGCAACGTCCACGCTCACGCTGTCGGCATCGCTCAGAGCTATCTTGGCGGCAATGGCCGCGTCCAGCAGTTGACGCTGAACCCCGTGATCGCTACGGTCGGCCACGCCGGCCTGTTCCCGCAGCCAATCGGCCAGCAGGTGGTCAAAGTCGTCGCCGCCCAACGCGGAATCGCCGCCGGTGGCCAACACTTCGAACACGCCGCGGCTCAGCCGCAGAATGGAAATATCAAAGGTGCCGCCGCCCAAATCGTAAACCGCGATGATGCCTTCCTGCCCGGAATCCAGGCCATAGGCAATCGCTGCCGCCGTAGGTTCGTTCAGCAGGCGCAGCACGTGCAGCCCGGCCAGACGCGCAGCGTCCTTGGTGCCCTGGCGCTGTGCATCGTCAAAATATGCGGGAACGGTGATCACCACGCCGTCTAAATCCCCTTCCAGCGCGGTTTGCGCACGCGCGGCAAGCGCTTTGAGGATATCGGCGGAAACGCCTACCGGGTTAACCGGTCCGGCGGCGGTCAGGATCATCGGCAAGCCGTTTTCACTGGCCTGGAACTGGTACGGCAGGTTCGGGTAACGCTGCTGTACGTCGGCCAGAGAGCGACCCATCATGCGTTTGATTGAGCTGATGGTGTTAGCGGGATCCTGTGCGGCCTGCTGGCGCGCATCCCAACCGACACGCAAGGTATCAGCCTGATAGTGCACCACCGAGGGCAGTAAATCGCGCCCCTGAGCATCGGCCAGCGTTTCCGCCTGCCCGCTGCGCACCGTGGCGACCAGAGAGTTGGTGGTGCCTAAATCAATACCGGCAGCCAGTCGGCGCTGGTGCGGCGCGGCGCTGAGGCCGGGCTCACTAATTTGTAATAAGGCCATATTGAAGCTTCCCATATCCTTCATACTTGAAGCTGCTTGGGTGTTGGCTGCCTTCACTCACCCCAGTCTCTTACTTGAGTAAGCTCCTGGGGATTCACTCAGTTGCCGCCTACAAGCAACTCCAATTATTTTGGGTATAAATGAAAAGAATTACTCAAAACCCAGCAGTTTTTCTTCGAGTTGTTCAACCTGTTGCTGGAGTTTGTCCAAAAAGCGTAGCTTACGCACGGTATCGGCGGCCTCGGGCCACTGCTGGTTATCCAGCTGCTGCACCATCAGCGCAGTGCGCTGTTTGACCGTTTCGTTCACCCGCGCGCCAAAGTCGGCCAGCAGGCTTTCCGCCTCCGCTTTGCGCTCAATGGCGTCGAGCTCTTCACGCAATTCCAGCTGTTCCATCAGGAAAGCGGTATCCCGCAGGGTATGCTGCTCGTTGCCCAAATCAAAACCGTGCAAAGATAACATATACTCTGCGCGTTTTAATGGGTGCTTCAGCGTTTGGTAGGCTTCATTGATAGTCGCCGCCTGTTGCAACGCCATCAGGCGTTCGCGTTCCGGCTGGAGAGCATTGCGATCGGGATGGAATTGGCGTTGCAGATCCTGATAGCGAGATGCAAGCAAGCTGCCGTCCACGAGATAGCGAACTGGCACCCCGAATAAAGTAAAGTAATCCATAGCGTGCTCTGGGCTTTATCGGATGAAGTTCCCCCGCGCCGGCGGGGGAGCTTGACGGACTGTCAGACGTTGAAACTTTCGCCGCAGCCGCACTCGCTTGAGACATTGGGGTTGTTGAACTTGAAGCCTTCGTTCAGGCCTTCCTTAACGAAATCAAGCTCGGTGCCGTCAAGGTAGACCAGGCTCTTGCCGTCAATGATCACCTTAACGCCTTTGTTTTCAAAAACGATGTCGTCATCGTTCATTTCGTCAACAAATTCCAGCACGTACGCCATCCCGGAGCAGCCAGAGGTTCTCACCCCCAGACGCAGGCCAAGACCCTTGCCGCGGTTATTCATAAATGCCTGAACACGCTGCGCAGCGCTGTCGCTCATGGTAATTGACATCACAACCTCATACTCAATATTCCCAACCTGTAGCAAAACCGATGTTGGGGGGCTAACCGGTGTAGGGGGCGAATATATTCGCCCCAATCAATGCGGGCGCGGCATACAGCGCCCCTACACAAGAATTACTTGGCGTTATGTTTGCTCTTGTAGTCGGCAATCGCTGCTTTAATGGCGTCTTCCGCCAGGATAGAGCAGTGAATTTTTACCGGCGGTAATTCCAGTTCTTCGGCGATTTGGGTGTTTTTAATCGCTTCGGCCTGATCAAGAGATTTGCCTTTCATCCATTCGGTCACCAGCGAGCTGGAAGCGATGGCGGAACCGCAGCCGTACGTTTTAAAACGCGCGTCTTCAATGATGCCTTCATTGTTGACTTTGATCTGCAGCTTCATGACGTCGCCACAAGCCGGTGCGCCAACCATACCGCTACCGACGCTAGGATCTTCGTTGTCGAAAGAACCCACGTTACGCGGGTTTTCATAGTGATCGATTACTTTTTCGCTGTAAGCCATGACCTTGCTCCTGAATCCTGAGAATTAATGATGTGCCCATTCGATGCTGTTGATATCCACGCCCTGCTTGAACATATCCCACAGTGGAGACAGGTCGCGCAGACGGCCAATGGATTTACGCACCAGTTGAATGGTGTAATCGATCTCTTCTTCCGTGGTGAAACGCCCCAGGGAGAAACGGATCGAGCTATGCGCCAACTCGTCGGTCATACCCAACGCGCGCAGCACGTAAGATGGCTCAAGGCTAGCGGAGGTACAGGCGGAGCCTGAAGAGACGGCAAGGTCTTTCAGCGCCATGATCAGCGATTCACCTTCAACATAGTTGAAGCTGACATTCAGAATGTTAGGAACGCCGTGTTCCAGGTCGCCGTTCAGATACACTTCTTCCATATCTTTCACGCCGTTCCACAGGCGGTCACGCAGCGTACGCAGACGCGCCATTTCGGTCGGCATTTCTTCTTTGGCGATACGGTAGGCTTCACCCATACCGGCGATCTGATGCACTGGCAACGTACCTGAACGCATACCGCGCTCATGACCGCCACCGTGGATCTGGGCTTCGATACGGATACGCGGTTTACGACGCACGTACAGCGCACCGATACCTTTCGGGCCATAAATTTTGTGGCCGGAGAAGGACATCAGATCGACTTTCAGCTTGCTCAGGTCGATAGGCAGTTTGCCCACGCTCTGGGTCGCATCAACGTGGTAGATGATACCGCGTGCGCGGCACATTTCGCCGATCGCTTCGATATCCTGCACCACGCCGATTTCGTTGTTCACGTGCATGATCGAAACCAGAATGGTGTCGTCGCGCATCGCGGCTTCGAGGGCTTGCAGGCTGATGATACCGTTGCTTTGCGGTGCCAGGTAGGTCACTTCAAAGCCTTCACGCTCGAGCTGGCGACAGGTGTCCAGCACGGCTTTGTGTTCGGTTTTGCTGGTGATGATGTGCTTGCCTTTCTTTTGATAGAAATTGGCAGCGCCTTTAATCGCCAGGTTGTCGGATTCGGTTGCTCCGGAAGTGAACACGATTTCGCGCGGGTCAGCGCCAACCAGTTCAGCAATTTGGTTACGGGCGATATCTACCGCTTCTTCCGCCTGCCACCCGAAACGGTGGGAACGGGAAGCCGGGTTACCGAAAGTCCCGTCCAGAGTCAAAAACTGCATCATTTTCTCAGCGACGCGCGGATCAACCGGCGTCGTTGCTGAGTAATCCAGATAAATCGGTAATTTCATTGCTCTTGTGCTCCGTACATCACTTCCAAAAACTAAAAAAAGTATCGCCAGCTGCTTATGCGCGCAGATTAACGTTGATAGTTTCTTGCGGACGACCGTTGGCCGTGCGACGGGTATCGTTGTTTTGACGGTCCGCCACCACCAGCACTTCCTGGTTGTTCACCAGTTCAGCCAGCGTAATGTTGTTCAGGAACCCGCTGATGCGCTCACTCAGATCGCGCCACAGGGTATGGGTCAGGCAGCGATCGCCACCCTGACAGCCTTCTTTACCCTGGCAACGGGTTGCATCTACCGATTCATCGACGGCAGTGATAACTGCACCAACGGCAATCTCACCCGCGTCTTTGCCCAGCAGATAACCACCGCCCGGTCCGCGTACGCTGGCAACCAGGCCATTTTTACGCAGACGGGAGAATAATTGTTCCAGATAAGAGAGCGAGATACCTTGGCGCTCAGAAATATCCGCCAGAGGGACTGGCCCTTCCTGGGAGTGCAATGCCACGTCAAGCATAGCGGTTACGGCATAACGGCCTTTAGATGTCAGTCTCATAGCTAAGTGGTTACCTGTTGGTCAAACATGGCCGAAAGTCTGACATTCCCGAGTAAATCAGTCAACTATTTAACCTAGTAATTTACTCAAGTATTAGCACATTTTGTACTTAGCCATGCAAAATGCATATAAAATACATGTTATAACCCTTGGATAACTAATGCTATTACCGTTAACCGTTACGCAGCCCCAAAATCAATGACCTTGCTGTTTGTCCTGTTTCTCTATCGACGTCAGCATGCCGCGCAGAATATTCAGCTCTTGAGCTTCCGGCCGTGCGCGGGTGAATAAACGGCGTAAACGACTCATCACCTGCCCCGGATGGGACGGACGAATGAAGCCGCTATTTTGCAGCGTTTGTTCCAGATGCTGATAGAAACGTTCGAGATCATCCACCAGCGGATACGGCGTCTCTTCCAACGGCGGCACGCCCGCCTGTTGACGATCGAGGTAAGCCACGCGCACTTCATAGGCCAGGATCTGCACCGCCATCGCCAGATTCAGCGAGCTGTAATCCGGGTTGGCAGGAATGGCGACGTGATAATGACACTTTTGCAGTTCGTCATTGGTCAGGCCGACACGTTCACGGCCGAAGACCAACGCCACTGGCGCATGCTCACCTTCGTGCACCGCGCGTACGCCGCATTCACGGGGTTCCAGCATCGGCCACGGCAAAGTGCGTGAACGCGCGCTGGTACCCACCACCAGGCTACAGCCGGCAATGGCGTCGTCCAAAGTGTCAACAATAGTGGCGTTGCCGATCACGTCGCTGGCGCCAGCGGCCAGGGCGATCGCCTGAGAATCGGGTTTTATCAGCGGGTTAACCAGATAAAGGTTGGTTAGCCCCATGGTTTTCATGGCTCTGGCGGTCGAGCCCATGTTGCCGGTATGAGAGGTTTCTACCAGAACAATGCGGATGTTATGCAGCATACAAACTCTGAGCGTAGCGGAAAATCACAGCATCTTAACACAGCCGTAGGCATTTTACCGAACACCTGCTATACTTCGCGCCGTTTCCTGTTCTTTAACATCCTAGTTGGAAGATACCCATGCATCCGATGCTGACGATCGCCGTGCGCGCTGCGCGCAAGGCCGGTAACCTGATTGCCAAAAACTACGAAACCCCAGACGCTGTAGAAGCGAGTCAAAAAGGGACCAATGACTTTGTCACTAACGTCGATCGCGATGCAGAGCATCTGATCATCGAAGTCATTCGCAAGTCCTATCCGCAACATACTATTGTTACCGAAGAACGCGGCGAATTGGTCGGCGAAGATAAAGACGTACAATGGGTGATCGATCCACTGGATGGCACATCAAACTTCATCAAACGTTTCCCACACTTCTCAGTCTCTATCGCTGTACGCATTAAAGGCCGTACCGAAGTCGCTGTGGTTTACGATCCAATGCGTAACGAACTGTTCACCGCTACCCGCGGTCAGGGCGCACAGCTCAACGGTTACCGTCTGCGCGGCACCAACGCCAAAGACCTGGATGGCACCATCCTGGCAACCGGCTTCCCGTTCAAAGTTAAGCAGCACGCAACGCCATACATCAACGTGGTTGGCAAGCTGTTTACCCAATGTGCCGACTTCCGTCGTACCGGTTCTGCCGCACTGGATCTGGCCTACGTGGCTGCCGGTCGCGTGGACGGTTTCTTCGAAATTGGCCTGAAGCCATGGGATTTCGCCGCGGGTGAACTGCTGGTGCGCGAATCTGGCGGCCTGGTGACCGACTTCGTTGGCGGCCACAACCACTTCAGCTCCGGCAACGTGGTAGCCGGTAACCCACGCGTTGTGAAAGCCATGCTTTCTACCATGCGTGATGAACTGAGCGAAGCGCTGAAGCGTTAATTCAGGCTATTACGCTGGCCATTTTAGGCTTGGGCAGTGCTCGAACTCCTCACGTACTGCGTGTACGCTCCGGGTTCTCCGCGCTGGCCGTACCCAAACTGCCTGCGCTCATCACGCCTGAACCTGTTTTGAATAATGAAGCGCTGCAATCACTGCAGCGCTTTTTTTATGCCTGCTAGCGGGAGAAAGGCCGAATGCCGCCACCGAATTCCGGCTGGGCACTGGCGTATAACAACAACCCGGCAAACAGCAAAATCAAACCGCCGGCCAGCGCCAGCGAACCCCAGGCCACCGCACTCCAGGCAGCGGGAGCGCGTGAGCGGCTGAGTCGCACCGCCAGTCGGCGGCTGTAATGCACCAGCAAGGCCAACAACGAGATAGTCAGTGAAGTGCCGAGCGCCATCGCCAGTGCCGAAATAACTCCCCAGGCGAAAACGCCAATCACTTTGGAAAACAGCAATACCAGAATCGCCCCCGAGCAGGGCCGCATACCCATCGCCAGTACGATGGCAGTCTGTGTACGCCAATCGCTGCCGGCCTGCAGCTCTGTATCACTCGGCAAATGACGGTGACCACAGCCACAATGCTCGCTGTGAACGTGATCCGCCGGCAGAGGTTGCAGGCTGTTGATTCGCAACGCCGGTTGCGGACGCAGGGTTTTCACCGCGTGATACAAACGCTTCAACGCGCGCCAAGTGAGCAGCACCCCGAGCAACATCACCAGAACAAAACTGCCCTTCTCCAACCAGAAACTGCTCTGATGCAACTGCCGTGATGACAGTTGCAGCACCACCAGCATCAGCGTTACCAGGGCGATAGCCACCAGCCCCTGCACCAACGAGGCGGCAAAAGTCAGTTTCAGACTGCTTTTCAGCCGCGCCGGATGGGTAGCCAGATAGGTGGCAATCACTACCTTGCCGTGACCGGGGCCAAGCGCATGCAACACCCCATAGCTCAGGCTGAACAGCATCAAAGCCAATCCGGCTTGCTGCGGTGCCGCTTTGACCTGCTGCAACAGACCGGCCATCTGCAGATGCAAACCTTTTTGCCACACCACGCTTTGCAACAGCAACTGCGGCCAATAGTGCCACGCCAACCGGGCACCAAGTGCCAGCAGCAGCGCAAACAGCAACAGCGGCCACAGGCTGAAGACCCAGTGCCGTTTACGCGTGGCGGGCTGGCTGAGATTTACTGACATTGCAGGCTGACCTTCTGCGCAAACTGTTGCCCCAGCTCCATATCTTCACCGGGTGAATCGTTCTTATCGAGGGATAACGCATAAGCCTGCAAGGAGGAGTTCGGTTTTGGCGTCATCAGCTTGAACTTGCATTGGGCGGCCATTTCCGGCGGCAAATGCAGCGCCGTTTTATCTTTATAGGTCATATCGACAAAGTAGGTGGGATCGTAGGTGGCGATTTCAAACGGCTTGCCCGCCAGCGGTTGCGGCTCGGCCAGCGGCAACACAAACTCCAGCACCGCCTGATGCCCCTGACGCGACAGGTGATATTCAGTCGGCAGGTTCAGGTACTTCACTCGTTTGCCGTCGCGATACATGTCGGTGAAATAGTGTTGGCCAAGCACGTTGGCCATCACCTGCGCCGCCAACTTCTTCCACACTTCCGAGTCGTCTTTGGCGTTTTCCGCATCGTACAGCAGATCCGCCGAGGTAATTTCATCCATAACCCAAACCATTTTCAAGCCAACCAGCTGTTGATCCTTAGCCACGAAAGTGGTGTTCATATCAATAAAGCTGTGTGGGTGAGCGACAGCACCGGTGCTGAAAAGCGTCAAAAAACCGGCCAAAATAAATCGTAACTTCATCATCAAACGATACTCATTATTGTTATAAAGTAACATCAACCAACCTTAAACCGTCGCCATTACAGCCAATAATTGTGACGAAAGTTGTAAGCCGAAGTAAAACCGGGTGCCGTCGCCGCGCCGCGCATCGCCTTTTGCTATGCTTATTCATAATTTAATCGTTACCCGCCAGAAGGTGATATGAGCCTGGACACTTCCCCCGTGCCTGAGCTCTCCGGTCAACAGCGACGCTGCCATCTGTTATTGATGCTGTACGCGCCGGTGCCCGCAGTACAACTGGAGACTATCAGCCAAATTAATGGCGTCGCCCCCCTCATCACCCGGCAAGATATAGCCGAGGTTGCCAGTGAAATCCAGCGTTTCCATCACCTGGAAATTGACGGCAATCCCGACGAAGGCTACCGGATCAGAGGCAGCGCGCTCAACCAACGCCTCTGCCTGATCCACTGGCTGCGACGAGCCCTGCGCTGTAGCCCGGAGTTTGTCGAACGTCACTTTTCCCAGTGGTTACAGCAGGCGCTGGGACGGGGTGCAGAGCTGACGCCAGAGTTGGAGCAGTGCATCGGCGAATGCGAAGCGTTGCTCAACCGCAGTTTTGATCGACGCGATCGTCAGTTTCTGCAGCACTACCTGCGCTTTTGTGTCTGGGAAAACCAGCGCCAACGACACCCTGTTTTCACCCCTGCTCAGCACGACTGGCTGCATCAGAAACCGGAATACCAGGCGGCCGCTTTGCTGCATCATTCGTTAAATCAGCTCTTTACCCTGCCGCCCGTGGCCAACGAAAGTGACTTTTTGGTATTGACGTTCACCATGTTGAAAAACCACAGTTACCACAGCAACGACTCAGCGGAAGATCTGCGGCTGATGGCGGCGATAAAAAACATGGTCGATCGCTTCCAACAGATCTCCGGCATGACCTTCAGCAGTGAAGAGGATTTGATTAGCCAGTTATTTGCTCATCTGGCGCCGGCGGTGGAGCGCTGTCGCTTTGAGATTGGCATCGATAACCAACTGCTGGAAGAGGTCGAACGTAAGTATCCACGCCTGATGCGTACCGCTCAGGAGGCACTGGCGCCGCTGGAGCAGGAGTACGATATTCATTTTTCCAGTGAGGAGGCGGGCTTGGTCGCCATCAGTTTTGGCGCCTGGCTGATGCAGGGCAATGCGCTACAGGAAAAGCAGGTGCTGTTGCTGACGCTGGACAACCCGCAGTTGGAAGAGCAAGTGGAGTATCAAATCCGTGAATTAACGCTGCTGCCGTTGAACATCAAATATTTGCCGCTACGCGATTATCTGCGCTCTGGCGCGCCGCAGGGCATCACGCTGGTGATTACCCCTTATGCCGCAGAACACACCGAGTCGGAGCCACCGCTGATTTACACCGAATTACCGCTGGAACGCCAGCAGCGCAAAGCCATCCGTGCGCTGCTGGAAACCTCTTAACGGCTGCCGCTGACTGCCACCGCCGGCGGGCGAATAAACATCGCCGGCAGAGCCACCGCTGCCATCACCCAGAACACCCCGCCCTGCAGATGTTCGAACAGGAAACCGGCAATCACCGTCATAATCGCAATGCCGCCGCCCATCGCCAGCGCCGAGTAGACCGCCTGCAACCGGATCACTTCCGGCCCCTTGCGCGCGGCGATAAAACGCATGGCCGCCAGATGGCAAACGGTGAAAGTGCCGCAATGCAGAATTTGGATCACCAGCAACCACCCCAGTTCGGTACTGGACGCCATCAGGCCCCAGCGCAGTACGCCACAGCAGGCGGAAAGCAGCAGCAGGTTACGGGCATTCCAGCGACGGAACAGGAAATTACTGCTAGCGAAAATGATCACTTCCGCTACCACACCCAACGACCACAGGTAGCCAATGGTCGAAGCCGAATACCCCGCTTCCTGCCAATAGATCGAACCGAAGCTGTAATAGCCGGCATGTGCGCCCTGCAACAAGGTGACGCACAGCAGGAAGCGCCAGACCGGCCCCTCTTTTAACATCTCCCACAATGAACGGTCGGCTTCGCTGTGGCTGCGCGCTTCTCCCTGTGGCATCACGCTCGGTTTCAGCATCATGCCCAACAGCATCGCCAAAATACTGATGATCAGGCTGTAAAGGATCGCGTTATGCCCCCAGACGGAAACCATCTGTCCGGTCAGCGCCGAACCGATGACAAACGCCAGCGAGCCCCACAGTCTGACCCGGCCGTAATCCATGGTGATCTGTTTTTGCCAGGTCGCAGCCAGTGCGTCGGTCAGCGGCACCAGCGGCGAAAAGAACAGGTTGAAACCGGCAATCACCAGCATCAGCCAGCCCCAGCCGTTACCGAAACAGAACCCGATGGCAAAAGCCAGCGTCAGCAATGCCAGCAGCCGCAAAGCCGTCACCAAATGAGAGGGATCCTTAACCCGGGGAGCAATCAGCAAACTTCCGAGGAAACGCGCAACCAACCCGGCACCGAGCAGAATACCGATGGTTTCAGGGGGTATCCCCTCGCCTTTTAACCAAACGCCCCAAAAGGGTAAGAAAATGCCGTAAGAAAAGAAGTAGGTGAAATAACTGAGAGCGAGCCAACGCGTTGATTGCAGTACCATGATCCCTCCGGTGTGAAGGCAATACTTTGACAGAGCTCACACTGGCTAGCAATGTACATTCAGGTACGAGGCCATAGACTGCTAAGCAGTTCACAGTTTGCCTGCCACGGGCATAAAAAAACCCGCCGAAGCGGGTTTTTAAACAGAAAGCGGAATTAAGCGTAAACCGGCAGGCGGGCGCAAATATCCAACACTTTCTTCTTGGTGCGTTCGATGGTGGCCTCATCATTGATGTTGTCCAACACGTCGCAGATCCAACCGGCCAGCTCACGCACTTCCGCTTCTTTGAAGCCGCGACGCGTTACAGCCGGAGTACCGATACGCACACCTGAGGTGACGAACGGGCTCTTAGGATCGTTTGGTACGCTGTTTTTGTTCACGGTGATGTTGGCGCGGCCCAGGGCGGCGTCGGCTTCTTTACCGGTCAGGTTCTTGTCAACCAGATCCAACAGGAACAGGTGATTATGGGTGCCACCGGAAACCACTTTGTAGCCGCGCTCCAGGAACACTTCCACCATCGCTTTGGCGTTATCGGCCACTTGCTGCTGGTAGATCTTGAACTCAGGCTCCATCGCTTCTTTCAGCGCTACCGCTTTACCGGCAATCACGTGCATCAGCGGGCCGCCCTGGCCGCCCGGGAAAACGGCGGAGTTCAGCTTCTTGTACAGATCTTCATCACCGCCTTTCGCCAGGATCAGGCCGCCGCGCGGACCCGCCAGGGTTTTGTGGGTGGTGGTGGTCACGATATGAGCGTGTGGAACCGGGTTCGGATAAACGCCGGCGGCGATCAGGCCCGCAACGTGCGCCATATCAACGAACAGGTAAGCGCCGATGCTGTCGGCGATTTCACGCATTTTTGCCCAGTCAACGATACCGGAGAAGGCAGAGAAGCCGCCGATGATCATTTTTGGCTTGTGAGTTTGCGCCTGCTTGGCCAGATCTTCGTAATCGATTTGACCTTTATCGTCGATACCGTAAGGCACCACGTTATACAGTTTGCCGGACAGGTTAACCGGAGAACCGTGGGTCAGGTGGCCACCGTGCGCCAAGTTCATCCCCAAAATGGTATCGCCCGGCTGCAGCAGCGCGGTGTAAACGGCAAAGTTAGCCTGGGAGCCGGAGTGCGGCTGTACGTTGGCGTAATCGGCACCGAACAGCTCTTTGGCACGGTCGATAGCCAGTTGCTCAACGATATCCACGTATTCGCAGCCGCCGTAATAACGCTTGCCCGGATAACCTTCAGCGTATTTGTTGGTCAGCTGGGAACCCTGAGCCTGCATTACGCGCGGGCTGGTGTAGTTCTCAGACGCAATCAGCTCAATGTGCTCTTCCTGACGCACCACTTCTTGCTCCATTGCACGCCACAGTTCGGCATCGTAATCAGCAATGTTCATTTCACGCTTTAACATCCGGCTTCTCCTGACTTAAATCGGCTAACTAAAAAATCACCAAATAACTACCCGTTTGGGTTCTGGGGCACAGTGTAAACTGTTTCCCCCCACCGAGGATAGGCCTTGACAGAGGTTTTTACGCAAACGATTGGCATTAGGCGCGGCAAGGCTTTGATCCGATAAATCTCCCCATTCGGCAACGGACTTTTACTCATGCTGGGAATGCGGTTTTTTCATGTTCTGTGAGCGGGATCGCCGCTCGCCGACCCCGCAACAAAAACAGGGGTATTTACAGCCACCACAGAAACCGTTAGGATGCGCTTAAACTTAAAGATGTATTTAAAATGCATTATTACATTATTCCAATAATGATCGACCAAGGAGCGCTGCCATGCTGGATAGCCAAACCATCGCCACCGTAAAATCTACTATTCCCCTGCTGGCCGCTACCGGGCCGAAGCTGACCGCACATTTCTACGATCGTATGTTCGAGCACAATCCCGAGCTCAAAGACGTGTTCAATATGAACAATCAGCGCAATGGCGATCAGCGTCAGGCGCTGTTCGATGCGATCTGCGCCTATGCCGCGAATATCGAAAATCTGGCGGCGCTGCTGCCGGCGGTAGAACGTATTGCCCAGAAGCACACCAGCCTGAATATTCAGCCGGATCAATATCAGATTGTCGGTGGCCATTTACTGGCGACCCTGGACGAAATGTTCAGCCCGGGTCAGGAAGTGCTGGACGCCTGGGGCAAAGCCTATGGCGTACTGGCGGACGTGTTTATCCAGCGTGAAGGCCAGATTTATCAGGCCAGCGAAAGCGCCGACGGTGGCTGGCGCGATCTGCGCGCTTTCCGCATCGTCAAAAAACAGCCGCAGAGCGAGGTGATTTGCAGCTTCGTGCTGGCGCCGGTTGACGGTGGCCGGGTGATCGACTTCAAACCGGGGCAATACCTGGCGGTCTATATCAAGCACGACAGCATGGAGAATCAGGAGATTCGCCAATACTCGCTGACCACCTCACCGAACGGCGAATACTATCGCATTGCGGTGAAGCGTGAAGATCAGGGTAAGGTTTCGAATTTCCTGCATCAGCAGGCCAAAGAAGGCGACGTAATTTACCTTGCTCCGCCGCACGGGGATTTCTTCCTCGAAGCCAAACCGGATACTCCGGTGGCGTTGATCTCCGCCGGCGTTGGCCAAACGCCTATGCTCGGCATGCTCAATACCCTGCACGATAACCAGCATCAGGCGGACGTGCACTGGCTGCACGCGGCGGAAAATGGCAGCGTTCACGCCTTTGCCGATGAAGTGGCGGACATCGCCGGGCGCATGCCAAACCTGAGCCGCCACGTGTGGTACAACCAACCGAATGCTAATGATGTGGAAGGCCGAGACTACCAGAGCCGTGGCCTGATGGATCTCAGCGCCCTGCGCGAAACGCTTAGCACCCCGCAGATGCATTACTACTTCTGCGGACCGGTGCCGTTTATGCAACACGTGGGCAAACAGTTGCTGGAGATGGGCGTCAGCGCCGATCGTATCCACTACGAATGCTTCGGCCCACACAAGGTGATGTAATTGAAAAGGGCGCAGTTCATCCACAACCGCGCCCTATACGCTAAATAATTGGCGTTGCATCGCGGCGGCAACTAAGCGCATCCCCAGAAATGTACAATAAGTACGTGACTGGGGTAAGCGCAGGCAGCCAACAAAGAGGCAGCTTCAAGTATGACGGGTATGATTATTTCTCCGCCAGCTTGCGTGTCTCCTGCACCTGCTGTGCCGTCACCGGTGCAGCCTGATTCCCCCAACTGCCTCTTAGATAGCTCATCAGATCGGCTGCCTGCTGGTCGTTCAACGTCCAGGCGTAGCCCGGCATGGCGATCGCGGTGGCGTGCTGGGTGATTGGCGTGTGTGCGCCTTCCAGCACCACGCGTAGCGCAGTGATCGGATTTTCCGCCGTCACCGTCGTGTTGCCCGCCAGCGCAGGAATGGTGTTGTCGCTGCCCTCGCCCTTATTGCCATGACAGGTTGAACAGTACATCGCATAGCTGCGCTGCCCCGCCTGCTGATGGTCGGCGGCCAGCGGCGTCACTTTCTGCGCCGCGGGTTGTTCCGCCGCCAGGCTGTGCAAATAGGTGGCAATAGCGTTCAGATCGCCGTCGGTAAGATACTGCGTACTGTGGCTCACCACTTCGCTCATCGGCCCGGAAACCGCGGCATGTTGGCTGCGCCCGGTTTTCAACAGGGCAACCACTTCGTCCTGCTTCATTCCGCGTAACCCGGAAGCGTACCAACCGTCCAGCTCGGCGCCGCTCAGGAAGGCCGGCTCTTTGCTGTCCAGACCTTTTTCCTGCATCGCCCAGCCACGCGGCGTATGGCAACTGCCACAGTGCCCCGCCCCCTGAACCAAATAGGCGCCGCGATTCCACTCTGCGCTCTGGTTGTGGTCAGGCTGGTAAGGCGTATCGTCATGGAACAGCTGATTCCATACCGCCAGCGGCCAACGCATCGACAACGGCCAACTGATGTCACTGGCGCGGTTGGCGGTATTCTGCGCCGGCACTTCGTTCATCAGGTAGTCATACAGCGCGCGCATATCTTCCGCATTCATTTTGGCGTAGGAGGTATACGGCATCGCCGGATAAAGCCGGTGGCCGTCTTTAGCGATCCCCTGACGCATGGCGCGGTCAAACTCATCAAAAGAATAAGCGCCGATGCCCTGCTGTTTGTCCGGCGTGATATTGGTGGCGTAGATATTGCCCAGCGGCGTCGGGAACTTCATGCCGCCGGCAAACAATGCGCCGCCTGGCGAGGTATGGCAGGCGGTACAGTCACCGGCCTTAGCCACGTATTCCCCGGCCGACATCGCCTGGGCCGAACCGCCCGCCGCCAGTAAGGTCAGCAAATACAGTGAACGCATTCTCATGCTCCCTCCTTCGCGGCAACCTTGCCATAGGCCAGCTCATTGACCGCACGCCATGCCTGGTCGATCGCCGAGTTGGCGTACGGGCTCCAGTCTGAATCCGAGTTGGCAATCACGATTTTGCCGATCGGCTGGCGCGCCGTCTCAATGATTTTCTTCGCTTCGTCCTCGTCGTCAAACAAGCCGTTGAGGAAATAGGAGTAACCGTGCGACCAGCGGTTGACGGTAATGGCTTCAATATCACGCTGGTGATCGAACCCGGCCGACCCCAGCATGCCCTGCAATTGTTCGCGGATCATCTGCTCATGCACTTCAAATGGCGTACCCAACAGTAAGGCACGGCCTTTACGTGACTGTTCGCGCGGGCTGAGTCCGCTGCCCGCCAACGTTGGCACGTATACCATATGCAGGCCAATGGGCTGGTTGGGATCGCGCGGGTGCTGATAGCCGCCCATACTCACTGGATAATCCAGCTTCACGCGGCAATAAGGGGCGGTTGGGGAGTAAACTTCATGTACGCCCAGTTTGATAAACGGCTGCCAGTTGCGGATCACCACTTTGCTGTACACCAGCGGTGACTTCACGTTCTGCTTCAGCGCCTCTTGCTGTTCGGCCGACATTTCCGGTACCAGGTACGGGATCATCATGTTGTACCCGGCCATCACCACCTGCCCGGCGCGCACCTTGGTCATTTTTTCGCCGGTCATATAGGTCACTTCGACCTTGTCACCGACGTTAGCCGCGTGCAATCCGGTGCTGTTCAATCGCAGTTTTACCGGCGAATCGGCCCGGTCTAGCTGGCTGTAATCGAACCTGGCGAGAACGATGTCATTCATGTCTTTGCCGCCCGGTGAAACCGCCGGGATCAGATGGCGTACCATCAGACGCGTCAGGGTAGCGTTGCCGTCCGGGAAGTGGAACACGTAAGGATCGTCGAGATCCGCCTGCGACTCTTCGTCCAGCGGCGGCAGGTTCATACCGTTCAGGCCCGGCAGGTCACAAATACGGGCGTCGCTGCATGAAGTCGCGTCAATGCCCACCGCCTGGAAATCACTGGTAGTTTGCTGGAAATAGCGGATAGCCATTTCGCTCAGCCCCACCTTTTCACGCAGGAATTCGGTATAGCTGTGCTTGTCGAGCCATTCGCTTTTCTGCTCCTGGCTCATTTCCGGCAGGTAGTCCTTGTCCACCGTATGCAGTGCAATCAGCGCCTGACGGTCGCTTTCCGGCAGCGGGAAATCGCCGATAAAAGCTTCATAGGAACGGCCGTTGAGTCGGTCATGCGGAATATCGTCCGCCACCATACGCCCGGGATCGCCGCTCACCACTTTGTCGACGCCAAAGTTCTTACGGTCGAAGTAGACACCGCGGCTCAGGTTCAGATTGGGGTAAAAAGTGGTGTCGAAAGCCTTTTCCAGGTTGTCGATGCTGACACCCAGTTTTTTCAGCAGCCCCATCGCTACCGGGCTAAAGTTGGAACGCGGCGACTGCAGCGACTCGCTGCCGCCATAGCCGAGGATGGTCCCGTTCTCACTGCTGAATTCATTGCGTTTGGCATGGCCACCAAAATCATCATGGTTGTCGATCAGCAAAATACGCTGCTGCGTCCCCTTCATTTGCTGCCAGAAACAGGCCGCGGCCAGCCCGCTGATCCCGGCACCGACCACCACCAGATCAAACTCTTCCGTCGCCGGTACGGCGGCAAAATCGAAGGCTCGGCCGTCACGCCCCAATTGGTGCGCATGTTCAAAGGAACCGGGGTGGTTGCCCCGCAGTCCGGTCAGCGTCGGCGGATAGTAGAGGGTTTGATTGGCGGTTTGCGGCGATGCCCGCAGGATCTGCATCGGCGTCAGCCCGGCAGCGATGGTGATCGCCACCCCATTAAGAAAATCGCGTCTGGTGATACCCATAATTGGCTTCCTTTCAGTTTTTATTATCATCAGACCGGCGGGGCCGGTCTGAAGGCCGCGTTATTTTGCGGATAAATACTGTAAAATCAATGTTTGAACATCACATGGCGTATCGCAGTGTAGTCTTCCAGGCCATACATCGACATATCCTTGCCGTAGCCGGACAGCTTCTGGCCACCGTGCGGCATCTCGCTCACCAGCATGAAATGGGTATTCACCCAGGTGCAGCCATACTGCAGACGAGCGCTTAGACGGTGTGCCCGACCAACATCCCGGGTCCACAACGACGACGCCAGGCCATACTGTGACTCGTTGGCCCAGGCCAATACCTGCGCCTCATCTTCGAACTCCGTGACGGTTACCACCGGCCCGAACACTTCACGCTGCACAATCTCATCTTCCTGACGCGCACCGGCCAGCAGCGTTGGCTGGAAATAGTAGCCGGGGCCGTTGACTCGCGCACCGCCGGTCACCACCTGCACGTGCGGCAGCGCCTTGGCTCGCTCGACAAAACCCACCACCCGCTCCAGATGCTGAGCGGTGATCAACGGGCCCAGCTCGCTGTCTGGATCTTCCGGTGGGCCTATCTTCAGGCTGCCGATAGCCTCACCCAAGGCCTTTACCAACTGCGGGTAAATGCCTTTCTGGGCATAAATCCGGCAGGCGGCGGTGCAATCCTGGCCAGCGTTGTAGAAACCAAAGCTGCGAATGCCGTCCACCACCTGTTGCAGATCGGCGTCGTCGAACACCAGTACCGGTGCCTTGCCGCCCAGTTCCATATGGGTACGTTTAATGCCGGGCGCAGTATGGGCAATGATGTGTTCACCGGTAGCGATTGAGCCGGTCAGCGACACCATGCGCACCTTGTCATGGCCGGTCAGCCGGTCACCGACGCTGGCACCGCGGCCAAACAGCACGTTGAATACGCCCGCAGGGAACACATCGGCGGCCAGCTCCGCCAGCTTGAAGGTGGTCAGCGGGGTTTGTTCCGAAGGCTTAAGCACCACGCAGTTACCTGCCGCCAATGCTGGAGCCAGCTTCCACGCTGCCATCATCAGCGGGTAGTTCCAGGGAGCGATTGAAGCAACCACCCCCAACGCATCGCGGCGGATCATCGACGTGTGCCCGGCCAGGTATTCACCGGCCGCCAGCCCACTCAGGCAACGGCTGGCACCGGCGAAGAAGCGGAACACATCCGCCACCGCCGGCAACTCATCGTTCAATACGCAGTGGTAAGGTTTGCCGCAGTTAAGCGACTCCAGACGGGCAAAGGTTTCCGCATGGTGGTCGATCAGGTCCGCCAGCTTCAGCAGGTGCTCGGCACGCTCTTTCGGTGTGGACTGGCCCCATTCGCCAAACGCGGCGTCGGCTGCCAACACCGCCTGATCGACCTGCTCCGCACTGGCTTCAGCCACCTGCACCACCACCTCTCCGGTCGCCGGGTTATACACCGGCAACAACGCCCCCTGGCCGGCAACCAGTTGGCCGTTAATCAACAATTGGCTTTGCATATAGACGAACCCCTCAGTTATTTATTTTTAGCGACATGATCCCTTTCCCCAATGGATTTCAAGTTGCAGCTAGGCGGCAAGAGCGTAAATCCCCCGGAGCTTATACAAAATAAGTGACTGGGGTTTACGCTCGCAGCCAACAACGCTGCAGCTTGAAAGACGAAGGGGAAAGCTATTTGCCGCTGCCGGCGACGCTTTCGCCACCTTTGGTCAGGTAATAGGCCCCCAAAATCGGGATCATGGTCAGCAACATCACCGACAGCGCCACCACGTTGGTGATCGGCACGTCACGTGGGCGACCGAGCTGGTTCAGCAACCACAGCGGCAGCGTGCGCTCATGGCCGGCGGTGAAGGTGGTGACAATGATTTCATCAAACGACAACGCGAACGCCAGCATGCCCCCGGCCAGCAGCGCCGAGCCAAGGTTGGGCAATATCACGTAGCGGAAGGTTTGCCAGCCGTCGGCACCGAGATCCATAGAGGCCTCGATCAGGCTGTAGGAGGTTCGGCGGAAACGGGCAATCACGTTGTTGAACACGATCACCACGCAGAAGGTGGCATGGCCAATGACGATGGTCAGCACCCCCGGTTCGATATTCAGCGCCTTAAACGCCGCCAGCAGTGCCAGACCGGTGACAATGCCCGGCAGCGCGATCGGCAACAGCAGCAGCAACGAAATGCTGTCTTTGCCGAAGAAGTCACGCCGGTAGAGAGCCGCTGCCGCCAACGTGCCCAGCACCAGCGCCACGACGGTGGCCAGCGCGGCAATCTGCGCGGACAGCAGCATCGCATCGATAATGTCCTGGCGCCCGGCGGCAACGCTGAACCAATGCAGCGTAAACCCCTTCGGCGGGAAGCTGAAAGCCGCATCCTCGGTGTTGAAGGCGTAGATGGCGATAATCGCCAACGGGAAATGCAGGAAAATCAGTCCGCCCCAGGCGGCCAGTTTTAGCCCTAACGGCGCGCGTTCAGAGTGCATCGAAAGCCCCCAGACGTTTCACAATGGAAAGATAAATCGCGATCAGCACGATCGGCACCAGAGTAAAGGCCGCAGCCATCGGCATATTACCGATCGCCCCTTGCTGGGCGTACACCATACTGCCGATAAAGTAGCCCGGCGGCCCCACCAGTTGCGGCACGATAAAGTCCCCCAGGGTCAGCGAAAAGGTAAAGATTGACCCGGCGGCGATCCCCGGCACCGCCAACGGCAGGATCACGTAGCGAAAGGTCTGCGCCGGTCGCGCGCCCAGATCCGCCGAGGCATGCAGCAGCGAAGGGGGCAGGCGTTCCAGCGCCGCCTGGATCGGCAGGATCATGAACGGCAGCCAGATATAAACAAACACCAGAAAACGGCCTAACCCGGAGGTGGATAGCGTGTTACCGCCGACACCCGGTACGGTCAGGATCGCCGCCAGCAACGGCTCCAGCCCGAGATGCTGCAGGAACCATTGCGCTACGCCATCCTTCGCCAACAGCAGCGTCCAGGCGTAGGCCTTGACGATATAGCTGGCCCACATCGGCATCATCACCGCGATGTAGAAAAACGCCTTGGTGCGGCCGCTGGTGTAGCGTGCCATGTAATAGGCAATGGGAAACGCCAGCACCGCGCTGGCCAGGGACACCAGTATCGCCATCGTCAGCGTGCGCAGAATGATGTCGTAATTGGCCGGATTGAACAGCGCCCGCAGGTTATCGAAGGTCAGATCCGGCGTCACCGTCATGGTGAAGTCGTCGAAGGTGTAAAAACCCTGCCACAGCAGCGTCAGCAATGAGCCGAGGTAGACCGCGCCAAACCACAGCAGCGGCGGCACCAGTAACAGCAGCAGGTACAGCGTCGGCCGGCGATAGAGGTAGGTCGACAGGGTGCGCAAGGTACCGCGGCGCGGCGCGGGATAATCGATGCTCATCTCCATTTCACCTCGCCTCCAGCAATGGCACCATCGCCTCACGCGACCAGCAGGCGGTGACCGGTTGGCCGATCAGATGTGGCTGCCCGTCGGCGTGCCACTGAGGATTCGCCTGGCTGACCAGCAGTTTCTCACCGCTGTTCAACGCAATTTCGTAGCGCGTCGCCGCCCCCTGGTAATGGATCTCCTGCAGCGTACCCTGCACCTGAATTTCCCCCTGCGCTGCGCCGGCCTGATCCGCGAGCCGAATATGCTCGGGACGGATCGAGAAGGTGGCGGCCTGGCCCAACAACCGCTGCGCCAAATCGCTGCGCACCACGTTAGAGGTGCCGACAAACTCGGCGACAAACGGCGTCTTCGGTCGCATGTAGAGTTCGCGCGGCGCGTCCACCTGTTCAATACGGCCATTGTTGAACACCGCCACCCGGTCGGACATCGACAACGCTTCGCTCTGATCGTGGGTGACGAAAATAAAGGTGATGCCGAGCTGGCGCTGCAGCTTTTTCAACTCCCCCTGCATCTGCTCGCGCAGCTTGAGATCCAGCGCGCCGAGCGGTTCATCCAACAGCAGCACCCGCGGCCGATTGACCAGTGCGCGAGCCAGTGCGACACGCTGCCGCTGGCCGCCGGAAAGGTGCGCCGGTTTACGCTCGGCTACAAATCCCAACGCCACGCTGTCCAGCGCTTCCTGCGCACGGGCCAGGCGTTCACGCTTGGCGACGCCTTTAACCATCAGCCCGTAAGCGACGTTTTCCAGCACCGACATGTGTGGGAACAGCGCGTAATCCTGGAAGACGGTATTCACGTCGCGCTGATACGGCGGCAAATTGGCGGCCTCCTGCCCGTGAATACGAATCGAGCCGGCAGTAAGCTGTTCGAAGCCGGCGATCAACCGCAAGCAGGTGGTTTTTCCCGAGCCAGAAGGCCCGAGCATGGAGAAGAATTCCCCGTCTTGTATCTCGATTGAAACCCGGTCCACGGCGCGAACCTCGCCGAAGCTTCGCGAAACATCGATAAATTGCACGGCAATGGTCATGATCTGCGCTCCAAAAAATCAAATGATTTCGGCGGGTTTGGCAACACCCCGTAACCTGGCCAAACCTATCCGCAAAATAATTCGAGTTGCATCAAGGCGGCAACCAAGCGCCTCCCCGGGAGCGTACAAAGGGTACGTGACCGGGGTAAGTGCGGGCAGCCAACGAAGAGGCAGCTTGAAGTATGAAGGGGATATTACCGACCGCCCATGATGGCGATGTAATCCTGAGTCCAGCGGCTGTAGGGCACGAATTTTCCGCCCTGCGCCTGTGGCGTTTTCCAGAAGGCAATCTTGTCGAACTGGTTGAAACCGTTGGTCTCGCAACCTTTATCACCCAACAGCGTGCTGGCCTTGCAACCCGCCGGTGACGCCGGGACAGAACCGAACCAGGCGGCAACGTCGCCCTGCACTTTCGGTTCCAGCGACCAGTTCATCCACAGATAGGCGCAGTTCGGGTGTTTGGCATCGGCGTGCAGCATGGTGGTGTCGGCCCAACCGGTCACCCCCTCTTTCGGGAATACCGTACCGATCGGCTGGCCTTCCCCTTTCAGGGCATTGGCCTGATACGGCCAAGCGCTGGAGGCGACCACGCCTTCGTTTTTGAAATCGCTCATTTGTACCGAGGTGTCATGCCAGTAGCGGTGGATCAGTGCATGCTGGGTACGCAACAGCTTCAACGCCGCCTGATACTGCTCTTCGTTAAGCTGGTACGGATCGCTGATGCCAAGCTGCGGTTGCGTGGCCTTCAGGAACAACGCCGCATCGGCGATATAGATTGGCCCATCGTAGGCCTGAACCCGGCCCTGATTGGTTTTGCCATCCGGCAGGTTCTGCTGCTGGAACACTACTGCCCAGCTGTCCGGCGGTGTCGGGAAGGTTTTGGTGTTATACATCAGCAGGTTCGGGCCCCACTGATAGGGCGTGCCGTAGGTTTTGCCGTCCAGGGTGTACCAGGCACCGTTTAACAGGCGCGGGTCGATGTTTTTCCAGTTAGGGATCAACGCGGTATTGATCGGCTGCACCCGCTTGCCGAAAATCAGCCGCAGCGAAGCGTCGCCGGAAGCGGTGACCAGGTCGTAGCCTCCTTTGGCCATCAGGCTGACCATTTCGTCGGAAGTGGCGGCGGTTTTCACATTCACCGCGCAGCTGGTTTGCTTCTCAAACTGGCTGACCCAGTCGTAGTTTTTATCGGACTGACCGCGTTCGATATAGCCGGGCCAGGCAATGATATCCAGTCGCCCTTCGCCCTTGCCGAGCGCCTGCGGCAGATCGGCCGCCTGGGCCAAACCGCAAAGTACGGTGAAACAAAGTGCGGAAACTGTGGTGGTGACTGCGGTAGTTTTTCCCATCGTAATTACCCCTGTGTGGCCTATCTGTGTGCGGCAGGGAACGGCTGCCGCCCTAGTCTCATTTTATTTACCCTATGAATTTCAAGTTGGCCGCTCTAGCGCGTCCATGCGCTCGCGGCATTTGTACATCCCTGTACAGCACAGCCAGGCGACCAGCTCACTCATCCCCAGGCGCTTACTTGAGTAAGCTACTGGGATGAGTGCAGGTAACATCGCTGCAGCTTGAAAAGCGACGGGTATGCTGCCTTTAGAAGCTGGCTTTAAATTTCGCCATCACATGCCTGACAACGCTGTAGTCCTGCAGTGAATCGCTGGAAAGATCCTTGCCGTAGCCGGAGCGTTTCAGGCCCCCGTGCGGCATTTCACTCGCCAGGGTGAAATGGGTGTTGATCCAGGTACTGCCGTATTGCAGATGAGCGGCGATATGCAGCGCCCGATCGATATTCTGCGTCCAGACCGATGAGGCCAGGCCGTATTCGGAATCGTTTGCCCAGTTGACCGCCTGCTCCAGATGTTCAAAGCGGGTGATGCTCACCACCGGGCCAAACACCTCCCGCTGGACGATTTCATCGCTTTGCAGACAGCCGGCAAGCAGCGTGGGCTGGTAATAGAAACCCGGACCGGAATGCGCGGCGGCGCCGGTGATCAATTCAATGTGTGGCTGGCTGAGCGCACGTTCGACAAAGCTGGCGACGCGATCGCGCTGGCGACTGCTGATCAGCGGACCAATTTCGTTATCCTCATCGCGTTTGCGGGCAAAGCGCAGGCTGGCAACCGCCTCGCCCAACGCATCCACCAGCTTCGGATAGATCCCCGCCTGCGCGTAGATACGGCAGGCCGCGGTGCAGTCTTGCCCGGCGTTGTAGTAGCCATAGGTGCGAATGCTGTTGACCACCTCGTCTAAATCGGCGTCATCGCAGACAATCACCGGTGCCTTGCCCCCCAACTCCAGGTGCGTGCGTTTGACGCTTTTCGCCGCCGCCTGCAGAATTTTCTGCCCGGTAACGATATCGCCGGTGACCGACACCAGCCGCACCTGCGGGTGGCCGACCAAATGGCTGCCGACCCCTTCCCCGCCGCCGTAGACGATATTCAGCACCCCCGGCGGCAGGATCTCCTGTAACGCGGGCACCAGCGCCAAAATGGTCAGAGGGGTGTGTTCGGAAGGTTTGAATACCACGGTGTTGCCCGCGGCCAGCGCTGGCGCAATTTTCCACGCCGCCATCATCAACGGGTAATTCCAGGGCGCAATAGAGGCCACCACGCCGATCGGATCACGGCGGATCATTGAAGTGTGCCCTTCGATATATTCCCCGGCCAACTGCCCCTGCTGGGTGCGCACCGCGCCGGCAAAGAAGCGAAAGACGTCGATGGCCGCCGGCAGGTCGTCATTAAGCGCCTGATGCAGCGGTTTGCCGCAGTTGAGCGCCTCCAGACCGGCCAGGCGCTCGGCCTGACGCTCGATGGCATCGGCAATACGCAACAGAATAGCCGCGCGGTAGGCGGGGGTAGTCCGCGACCAGGAAGCGAACGCCTGTTGCGCCGCTTTCACTGCGTTGCCGACCTGGACAGATGAGGCTTCGGTGATCGAGACCAGCGTCTCGCCATTCGCCGGATTAACGATGCACTCTTGCTGGCCTTCGCCTTCGACCGATTGACCGTTAATAAATTGCTGACAGGATAAACCTGAAAGGAGGTGCACATCTGCCATTGCGTATCGCCTCTGAGTGACAAAAACGTTAACTAAATGTGAAATAAGTTAGTTTTAATCAGACTAAGCGAGCATCAGGCAGCCAACAAATTCTAAATACTGAACGACGCGTTCGATTAAATCGAATGCTTCAGCCCAGCCGCGTGCATATTGCCGTTTTCACGCGCAATAGTGAGAAATGGCGTAACCAGCTCCGGCCGCGCACTGCCGCGCCGCCATGCCAAACCGATATCCAACGGTTCCAGCAGATCCGCCAGCTTGCGCGCCTCAATCATATTGCCTTCCAGAGACCAGGCACGGTAGGCCATATCCGGCAAGATAGAAACGCCCATTCCCGCCGCCACCAGGCTGCGTACCGCCTCGGTTGAAGCGGTTTTCATGGCTATTTCCGGTTTTAAGCCTGCGCGCGCCCAGATACGCCGCGCATGCACGTCCATTTCGTCGGCATTAAGCTGGATCAGCGGCAGCTTCGCCACATCCGCCAGGCTGATGCTTTCATGATCCAGCAGTGGATGCAGCGGCGGTAACCACAGGCGATAAGGTGAATGCATCAGGACTTCGCTTTGCAGCGCATCGCGGTCTTCGATGTTCGACAAGATCAGCACGCCGATATCGATTTCCCCACTGACCAGCAGATGCTCAATATAGGGCCGCTCGTCTTCAATCACCTGAATGGTGACGTTGGGGTATGCCGATTTAAAGCGCTTAAGCAGCTCGACCAAAAAGTAGCCCGCTACCAGACTGGTCACACCGATGGTCAGCTTGCCGGTCAGGCTTTCGGTTCCCAGTTGCAAACTGCGCTTGGCGTTGTCCACCGTGGCAAGGATCAGATATGACTGGCGCAGAAACTGGTGACCCTGATGCGTCAGGTTCATGCCCTTGGCGTGACGCTCAAACAGACGTACGCCGATGTCGGTTTCCAACTGCTGAATAGCCAGCGTCAGCGAAGACTGGGAAACAAACACCGCCTGGGCGGCGGCAGAGATCGAGCCGGTTTCGGCCACCGCGATAAAATGGCGGATTTGGCGCAGCGTCATCATCCCCATCGCCTTTCAAGCCGCTGCGTTGTTGTCTGCGTGCGCTTACCCCAGTCACTTACTTGAGTAAGCTCCTGCGGATGTACACCCTTGCCGCCTAGCCGCAACTTGAAATTCATTGGGGATCGCCTTAATCAAAATAGTTGAGTTGAGTGTAGACGCCGCGCGTAAAGCGATCGGGAAAAGTATCAAAAACGCGATAGCCTTCGCTTTTTTAGAATGCTAATGATGAAAACAATCAGAACAGCGGAGAGGTTGAAGGAGATTTGGGGCGTAGCGAGCGCCAGCCAGATTGGGTGCGGCCTGCGCGCAGTGCCCCGGAGTGTACACGCAGTACACGAGGAGGCCGAGCACAGCCCAAACTCAAGCTGGCGGTGCTCGGTAGACGATCACAGACTCGGGAATCAAGGGCGTAGCGAGCGCCAGCCAGATTGGGTGC
>NZ_JBXALO010000014.1:0-107676 GCF_058799515.1 Serratia sp. GW822-FHT06D09 | reverse complement strand
TCAGAAGTGAAACGCCGTAGCGCCGATGGTAGTGTGGGGTCTCCCCATGCGAGAGTAGGACACTGCCAGGCATCAAATAAGCCAAGAGGCCATCCGCAAGGATGGCCTTTTTGCTATGTCCGCTATATAAATATTTGCTGTTATTTCGCCCAATTTTCACGCCAGTCTTCAATGCGCATCACAAAAATCACGCTATATTCTTCGCCCGCTATTTGTTTTAATTGTTAACTCAATATTAACACTTGAGTTACATTTAAGCGGCAGGACGCCGACTTCACGGTTTATCTGGCTCGGAGAATAGAAAATGACAGAAACAACCTCGGCGATTGAGGATGGAAATACCGTCGATCCGGCAGTGCAGGACAAAAAGAAACGCATTTTCGCTATTGTTGGCGCTTCATCGGGTAACCTGGTGGAGTGGTTTGATTTTTACGTCTATTCCTTCTGTTCTATCTACTTTGCCGCTTCATTTTTCCCCGCCGGTAACAGCACCACCCAATTGCTACAAACTGCCGGCGTGTTCGCCGCCGGTTTCTTCATGCGCCCGATCGGCGGCTGGTTGTTCGGTTATATTGCCGATAAGCATGGTCGCAAAAACTCGATGCTGATCTCTGTTTGCATGATGTGTGCAGGATCGCTGGTGATCGCCTGTTTACCGACCTATGAGTCGATCGGAAGTTGGGCTCCGGTGCTACTGTTGGTTGCGCGTCTGTTCCAGGGCCTGTCGGTCGGCGGTGAGTACGGTACCAGCGCCACCTATATGAGCGAGGTGGCAATAAAAGGGCGACGTGGTTTCTATGCTTCTTTCCAGTATGTCACGCTGATTGGCGGCCAATTGCTGGCGTTGCTGGTTCTGGTGGCTCTGCAGCAGATCCTCTCTGCCGAGGAACTAAAGGCTTGGGGCTGGCGTATTCCCTTTGCGATTGGCGCGGTATTGGCGGTAGTGGCGTTATATCTGCGTCGGTCGCTGAATGAAACCTCCGATGCCAAAACCCGTAACCATAAAGATGCGGGGTCACTGAAGGGGCTGTGGAAAAATCGTAAAGCCTTCCTGATGGTGTTGGGCTTTACCGCCGGTGGTTCGCTGAGTTTTTATACTTTTACGACCTATATGCAAAAGTATCTGGTCAATACTTCCGGGATGGACGCCAAGCTGGCCAGCGGCATTATGACCGCCGCACTCTTTATCTACATGCTGCTGCAGCCCTTGGTCGGGGCATTGTCAGACAAGATCGGTCGCCGCAGTTCAATGCTGATCTTTGCCTCGTTGGCGACCTTGCTGACCGTGCCTATCTTGCTGACGCTGAAAAATGTCAGCAACCCTTATGCGGCCTTCGGTCTGATTGTGCTGGCGTTATTTATCGTCAGTTTTTATACCTCGATCAGCGGGCTGCTGAAGGCTGAAATGTTCCCGCCGGAGGTGCGTGCGTTAGGCGTTGGCCTGTCTTATGCGGTGGCTAATGCGATGTTTGGCGGGTCGGCGGAATATGTTGCACTGTCGCTGAAGTCGTTTGGCTTCGAGAATGCCTTCTTCTGGTATGTTTCCGGCATGTGTCTGCTGGCGCTGATCGTTTCTCTTCGCTTGCACCGCAAAGGGAAAGAGATCCAGCTGTGAATCAGCGGGTTGCGTGGTAAAGGCTATAGCCGGTCGCTGCTCCCGCGACATCCCAGGCAAAATCTTTCCAACTCCAGCCGGTGCCGCCTTCGCGACTGTCATACAGTTCTTTGGCGGCGCCGAGCCCGATTGAAAACATCAGGCCAAAGCTGCGGCTGCGTGCCTCATTCCAGTTTTGATGATCGCCATAAGCCGCACCGGCGGCAGCGAAAGCCGCAGAGGCGACAAAGTGTTGTGCCTTGTCTTTCCCGGTCCAGCTGTCATTTGCCAGGTGGGTACAGCCGCTGGTGAGCAATAAAAAGGGGAGCACGGCCAGGCAGCGGAGTGGGCGCATAATGAAAACATCCTGTTGTCATGACACATAAAAACCCCGGCATAGGCCGGGGTGAGACTGCTGAAAAACATATAATGTTTGTCAGCAGGCGTTAAAGGTTTTGAAAATAAATCAGGAAAATCAATTTATTGATTTTCGGCTGATGACACAAAGGGGGAAAAACCACGCTTTTATTCCCCTTTGTCAACAATCTGACCCCGGCATAGGCCGGGGTCTGCGATAGCTAAATTATAGCGGGATTACAGTATACGGCTAATCAACCGGTCAATACGGATACGGCGCAGACGGCGGATCAGCTTGCGCACTTTGATCGGGTACTGCTGGATGCTTTGCAGTTCCAGGTAGTTCCCCACCACGGTGGTGTGAGTGCGGATGCACTCCAGCTCTTTATGCCGTTGCTCACGCATCTCCTGCTTGGGATCGTGGATCAGAATGGCATTTTCCAGATCCAGCCGCCAGGCGCGCGGATTGAGGTTATTACCGGTAATCAACTGCCATTCGTCATCCACCCACATGCCTTTCAGGTGGTAGCTGTTATCGCCGTCTTTCCACAGGCGAACAATCAACTGGCCGGTATCGACGTAGCGCTGCAAGCGGCTGAGAAAGCGTCGCAGGTTGATTTCGTACAGATAAGGCAGGGCGCCGATAATTTTGAACGGCTGATCTTCCGGAATATAGAAATCATTGGCGGTTTTGTCGCCCACAATAATTTCCACCTGTTTGCCCTGGCGCAGCAGATAGATGATATTGCGCACCAGCAGGGCCGGCAGGTTGAAGTAAGGGGTGCACAGCGTCAGTTTCTGATCGGCACAGGACATCAGATGGTGAATGGTTTTATTCAACACGCTTTGCTTACCCAGCCCAACCAGCGGCGTTACCGCCAGCTCATCGTTGCCCGCCTGGTTGCGAAACTGATAACCGGCTCGGCGCAGACCGAAACGAAATAAGCGAGTTTCGTTTTTGATCTCCGGGCTCTTGGGACGATCGTCACGATCCAAACGTTGCACGGCACCGGCGGTCAGCAGGTGCTGCTTGATGTAATCGATCATGGTATTGGCCAATTCGCCATTGGTGATCAACTGGTAACGATCGTAGCGGTATTTCTCATGCTGATGCAGGTAAACGTCATTGATGCTGGCACCGCTGTAAACCACGGTATCGTCGATCACAAAACCTTTCAGGTGCAACACGCCCAGGGCTTCGCGGGTATTCACCGGCACGCCGTAGATTGGCACGGCAAGCTCTGGGTGCTGGTCTGCCATTGAGCAATACCAATCGGCGTTGGTATTGGCGGCCGCGGCGCCGATGCGCCCACGCTGGGCACGATGCCAGTCGACCAGAATGCAAATCTCCAACGCCGGGCACCGCTGCTTGGCTTGATAAAGCGCGTTGAGAATATCGCGTCCGGCGTCGTCATGCTCCAGATACAGAGCGACCAGATAAATGCGTTGGGTGGCGTTAGCGATCAATTCCAGCAGCGTGGCACGGTAATCAGACGGTGTGTACAAAGTACGTACATCAGCTACCGTCTGGGGGAGTTTGGGCAGTTGTGCAAGGTGTTGTTGATGTTTGCTACGTTTAAATTTTGACAACATCACAGTGCGCTTCTTCTCTCATGATTAGATGGCCGGAACGCCAAATACGGGAAAACAGTAAATCGAATAATCGGGCGATAATACCACTAGTTGTCCCGATTGTGCGTATGTTTTGGCGTTAAGTGGTGGATTCGTAGCGCATTGCGACACAGGTCACTGCGCTTCTTCCGCCTGCAGCGGCAGGGTCAAATTGACAATACCGTCCTCAAGCTGCACATCGATGCCAAAGCCCAGCCGTTGCGCCAGCGCTATCATTCCGCGGTTATTAGGCATGGTGATGCCGGTCAGGCGGGCCAACCCGTGGGCGCGGGCATAGGCAATCATTTTTTCCAACAGTTGACGCCCCAGACCGAGCCCTTTCAGATCTGAACGCACCAGCACGGCAAATTCCGCGTCGGTATTATCCGGGTCGGAGAGGGCACGTGTTACGCCAATGATTTGGTCATCCCGCACCGCGACAAAAGCCATCTCCCGATCGTAGTCGATCTGCGTCATGTTAGCCAAATCGTCATGGGTAAACTCGTTGATCTCACTGAAGTAGCGATAGTAGAGATCTTCCTTGGTCACGCGATCGATAAAGTGTTTCAGCGCGGGTTCATCTTCTGGCAGGATCGGTCGGAACAGGCATTGCGAGCCGTCTTTCAATCCGATGGTTTCTTCCAGCTCATGAGGGTAAGGACGGATCGCCAAGCGTGCCTGCGGATCACCTTCGAACGGAGCAAGCTGCATGGAAACGTCGAGCAGGGTGAATTCGCTGCCAGAGGCCAGAACCGGGTGGATATCCAGACGGGTAATTTCCGGGCAGTCGAGGATCAGATTGGACACCTGCACCAGCAAGCGGCTCAGTCCAGGGATATCCAGCGGTCGTAAAGCGCTGCGGCCGCGAATTTTTCCGCCTTTCACCGCCTGCAATACCAGATAACGCGCCAGCGCCATATTCAGCGGCGGCAGCGCTACGGCGACCTGATTTTCCTGGCGCCATTCGATACCGCCTTCACCCAGCATGATCAGCGGGCCGAAAATGGCATCTTGCTCCACCGCGATACGAAGCTCCTGCGCTCCGGCGCGGTTGGCCATGCTCTGAACCAGCAGGCCGTGAATGCGCGCTTGTGGATAGGTACGTTTAACGCGGTCGAGAATTGCCTCAGCGGCGCGTTGTACCTCGGTAGCGGTGCGCAAATAGAGCATTACACCCTGAACTTCAGACTTGTGCGGAATATCGGGGGAGCGCAGCTTCAGGGCCACCGGATAGCCGATTTGCTCGGCAATATGCACGGCTTCGGCGCTGTCTTCGGCAATCCAGGTAGGCAGCGTCGTCAGGTCATAGGCCTTTAGAATCGACTGTACCTCGTGGGTATCGAGCTGCGTTGCGCCTTCCGCCAGCGCCTGCTGAATCAATCGGTGAGCGTCGGCGGTGTTGGCCGTCAGACCGACCGGAAGCGCCGGGGTTTCTTTAAGCTGTTTCTGATTACGGCGATATTCCACCATATGCATAAACGCGGTTACTGCACCTTCCGGCGTTCGGTAGGTGGGAATACCGGCTTCGGTAAATAACCGGCGGGCTTCTTGCGAAGAGTACTCGCCGCACCAGTTGGTCAGCAAAGTCACGCGTTTGCCACGCGGGTGCTGACGCACGGCCTCGATAATACGTTCGGCGGTCAGGGTGCCTGGGGCTGCCGCGCTAGGTGCGTGGATCAGCAATAAAGCGTCGTAGTCGTGGCTGTCGAGCAGGGTCTTGACCGCCGCCAGATAGCGCTGCGGTGTTGCATCGTCTCGCAGGTCAATCGGGTTGCCGGCGCGTATAAAGTCGGGCAAGGCGTCACCCAACTGCGCCAGGATCTCGTCTCCCAGCGGCGCCAGCTTGCCGTTGCGCCCCAACAGTTCGTCCAGCGCCATTGCCGCCGGTGCCGCACCGTTGCTGACGATCATCAACCGCTCTCCGCGCAACGGATGCATATGGCTCAGCGTTTCCACTGCCGAGAACAGCTCGTGGGTATCCTGTACGCGCAGTAAACCGGCGCGTTGGATTGCGGCATCGTAAGCGGCATCCAGCCCCTGCTGACTGTTTAGCAACAGTTGGGCCTGCTGACTGCGTCCGCTTTTGACCACCAGAATGGGTTTGTTGCGCGAAGCACTGCGCGAGGCAGATAAAAAGCGGCGCGCATCGCTGATGTTTTCCAGATACAGCAGGATGGCGCTGGTTTTACTGTCGCGCGCCAGAAAATCCAGCAGGTCGTCGACGTCGATATCCAGGCTGTCGCCCAGCGCGATAAAATAGGAAAAGCCGACTTCGCGTTGCTGTGCCCAGTCGAGAATGGTATTGGCCACCGCGGCGGACTGGGAAATAAACGCCAGCTTGCCCTTGAGGATCGGTACCGGCGAGAAACTGGCGTTGATGCCTTGCCAGGGGGCCAGCAGGCCCAGGCTGTTCGGCCCCAGCAGGCGCATCGAATAACGCTGCGCGCAGGCTTTCAGCTCGGCGAACTGTTCTGGCGGCGAGGAGAGCACAATGGCCGTTTTGCAGCCGCGTTTGCCCAAATCCTCAATCAAGGCCAGATTGCGATGCGCATGGGTACACAGTATGGCCAGATCGGGGCTGAGCGGCAGGCTGGCGACGTCCGGGTAGGCCATGACTCCGCATACCGCCTTATAACGCGGCGTGACGGGCATGACCGGCCCGTTGAAGCCGCCGGCCAGCAGGTTGCTCATCATCAGGTTGCCGGCGCGGCCAGGCTGCTGTGAAGCGCCGAGAACGGCAATCGATTTAGGACGTAAAAGCGCTTCTAACCCTCGCTGGCTCATGCACGGCTCCTTTATATCCGTTATCCTTCAAAAGACAGGGGTGTTGGCTGCCCTCTCTCACCCTGGTCACTTAGTTAACTAAGCTCCCTGGGATGCGTTCAGTTGCCGCCTACCTGTCTTTCGAATGCTATTGGCTATAGGCAACATTACCGCCTTGATTCTAGGCGTTTTACAACGGCTTTGCTGTGACCGATGCCTCCGGGCGAGTAGGTTTCCCTGCCAGATACTGTTGACGGAAGTAGCGAAAATGCTCAGCCAGGCCGTCGGCCGCGGCGGTATCACCGGCCTGTTGCAACAGCGCTGTCGCCACTTCCGCGGTGCAGTGCTGCTCGGTGCGGCTGGCTTCACGCAGTTGGTAATTTGAGGCGGCGGTAACATTGAGCGAAAACACCGGAAACTGATTGAGGTACGGGCTTTTGCGGAACATCTTGCTCGCCTCGGTCCAGGTGCCGTCGAGCATAATAAACAGCGGCGGTTTGCCACCGACGGGCAGTTCGCTGAATACCGGTCGTTCAGGGGCGGCATAAGATGCGGGAAACACCACGTAAGGCTGACGTTCGGGATCGTTAATCGCCGCCAGCAGGCCAGGGTCAACCTCGGTACGCGACCAAAGAAACGCCTGGGTATCCGGCAGAATATCGGCGATCAATCTGCCGGTATTGCTTGGTTTGAGCGGTTCTGCGCCAAACATGATCAGGCAAAAACGGCTGGCGGCCGGCTGCGGCTGGATAGTGTCACACAGGCAGTTTTTTTGTGGCAGCAGACACCCCTGACAACGCGTAATGCGGTTGCCACGCGCCAGAAAAGGGCGGGTTGATCGTTCCAGGCGAAACTGGCGCAGGCGAAGTACGGCGTTGTCGGTCATAAAGATCCCGGGGAAAAAAACGCCATTGTAACGCAGAAAAAAGCCCGACGGGAGCGTTCGGGCCGGTTTGAAATGCGGCGGTGTCATTGACAATGGGCAACACCGCCTGGACTTTCTGCGTTAAACTAGTTCATTGAGCCAGTTATCAAACGGCGTTTTCGGCATGGCGCCATTGAGCATGTCGACCATTTTTCCGTCGCGGAAGAGCATAATGGTCGGGATGCTGCGGATGCGGAAACGGGCGCTCAGTTCCGGTTCAGCCTCGGTATTCACTTTTACGAAGCGGACTTTACCGGCGCGCTCTTCGGCAACGTCTTCGAAGATCGGCGCAAAGCTGACGCAAGGGCCACACCACGGTGCCCAAAAGTCGACCACCACCGGCAGGCCATCCTGCAGCAGCGCGTCCAGTGTCGCGGCGGTGGCATTGATCACTTCACCGTCAAAAAGCGCATGGCCGCAACGGCCGCATTTTGCGCCGTCAGCCACACGATCTTCAGGTACGCGGTTGGTGGCATTACAAGCGGGACAAACTGTATTCATGATGACCTCGGATACTGGGAAAGCACGACATACCGCATTCGGGTTGCGGAGATGTATCTTTAATGCTGCTTATTATCGTTAAAAGCGCGTCAATGAACAAAGAGGTTTGTTCAATGAATACGATAGTTGTTAGCTTTTAGCGCAAGTAGGTGGCTTAGCACCCCAACATCAGGTAATCTTCGCGCCCTGCGCGTTGGTGGAGAAGAAAATGAACGATTCATTTAGTGGCAAGAACGGTAAAGTTAAAGTGATGTACGTCCGCAGTGACGACGACAGTAACGGCGACGACCGTAACAAGAATAAGCGTCCGGCCGGCAAAGGCCGTCCGGCAGACGGTGCTCGCTCTTCGGGCCGTACCGGTCAGGACAAGCCGCGCGGTAACAACGATCGCCGTGGCTCTGGCTCTGATTCCCGCCGCAGTGAAAGCGATCGTCCTCGCCGTCCAGCGCGTACTGAAGACCGTGGCGGTTATGATTCGCCATGGAAAACCGTGTCTCGTGGTCCGGAAGAAGAGCCGGCGTTCGATCACGGTGGCATCAGCGGCAAAAGCTTTATCGATCCAGAGCAACTGCGTCGCCAGCGTGCGGAAGAAACCCGTGTGTACGGTGAAAACGCCTGTCAGGCGCTGTTTGCCAGCCGTCCGGACGCGATCGTCCGCGCCTGGTTCGTGCAGTCGGTCACGCCGCGTTTTCGTGAAGCGCTGCGCTGGATGGCAGCCAACCGCAAAGCCTACCACGTGGTAGATGAAGAAGAGCTGGCCAAAGCGTCCGGCACCGAGCACCACGGCGGCGTATGCTTCCTGATCAAAAAACGTCAGGGCCTGGATGCGCAAACCTATCTGAAAGAAGCACCGGCGAAAGACTGCGTGCTGGCATTGGAAGAGGTGGGCAACCCGCACAACCTGGGCGCTATCGTCCGTTCTTGCGCACACTTTGGCGTGAATGGCGTTCTGTTGCAGGATCCGGCATTGCTGGAGTCCGGTGCGGCGGTACGTACCGCAGAAGGCGGCGCGGAACACATCAAGGCGATCAGCGCAGATGACTTCCTGTCGGTGCTGGATACTTTCCGCAAGGCCGGTTACGCCATCGTGACCACTTCTAGCCATAAAGGCACCCCATTGGCGCAGGCTAAGCTGCCGGCCAAAATGGTGCTGGTGTTGGGGCAGGAGCGTGATGGCCTGAGCGACAGCGCCTGGCAGCAGGGTGATATGAACGTGTCTATCGGTGGTACCGGCAAGGTAGAAAGCCTGAACGTATCGGTCGCGACCGGCATTTTGCTGGCCGATTGGTGGCGTCAAAACCAGGCTTAATATCCGTCGCCTGGCTGCAACGGTATAAATAA
This sequence comes from Serratia sp. GW822-FHT06D09, assembly GCF_058799515.1. NCBI lineage: Bacteria > Pseudomonadati > Pseudomonadota > Gammaproteobacteria > Enterobacterales > Yersiniaceae > Serratia > Serratia sp. GW822-FHT06D09. The sequence continues at coordinate 98,584 of NZ_JBXALO010000014.1, read as the reverse complement.
AAAACGGGCGCCTCTGGGCGCCCGTTTTGCTTTATCTGGTTTAGTGAGCGCCGCCGCCCCCACCGCCGGAGCTGAACGGCGGTTTCGCCACCCAGACCAGCACCAGCAGGACCAGGAACACCCCGGCTGACAGCCAGAAGATCTCGTTGGCGGAGATAATCAGCCCCTGCGCGGTGATCTCGTTGGCGATGTAGGCTGAGGCCTGCTGCTTGCTCATGCCAATTTGTTCCAACTGCCGGTACATCTCTTGGGATTGTGGGTTGTAAGGATTCACAAACTCCGTCAGCTGCGAGTGATGCTGCGATTCTCGCTGGGTCCACAAGGTCGTGGTGATCGATGTCCCGATCGATCCCGCCAGTGTTCGAGTAAAGTTCGACAGGCTCGATGCCGCCGCCATGCGCTCGGGCGGTAGACCGGACAGCGTAATGGTGGTCAATGGCATAAAGAAGCAGGCGATGGCGAAGCCCTGAATAAACTGCGGCCAGGCCGAGGCGCCGAAGTCCATTCCCGGTTCAAAGGTATAGGCGCGCCAGTAGAAGCACACCGCATACATAATGAAACTGAAGGTCACCAATCGTCTCATATCGAGCCGGTTGCCGAACTTGCCGATGATCGGCGACAGCAATACCGGTATCAACCCGACGGGTGCCGAAGCCAGCCCTGCCCAGGTGGCGGTATAGCCATAAACCTCCTGCAGCAACTGCGGCAATAGCACAATGGCGCCGAAGTACAGCATGTAGGCCAGGCTGATACACAGGCAGCCGACGGTAAAGTTGCGCGATTTGAACAGTGACAAATCCACCACCGGGTGGTCGTCCGTCAGTTCCCAGACAATCAGGAACAGCAGCGCCACCACCGCCACCACCGTCAGAACGATGATCTCGGTCGAGTTGAACCAGTCGAGCTCCTTGCCCTGATCGAGCATCACCTGCAACGACCCTATACCGACGATCAGCAGCACCAGACCGACGGTATCGATCGGTTTGATCTCGGTTTTGGTTTCCCTGCCTTTCAGCGTCGACATCGCCACCAGGATCACCACGGCACCGATCGGGATGTTGATGAAGAAGATCCAGCCCCAGTGATAGTTGTCACTGATATAACCGCCGAGGATAGGCCCGAAAATGGGCGCAACGATCACCGTCATCGACCATAGTGCCAGGGCCATCGCTCGCTTGGCGGGCGGATAGTTGTTCAGCAACAGACTCTGCGACAGCGGGATCAACGGCCCCGCGACCACACCCTGGATCACGCGGAAGAAGATCAGCATGCCCAGGCTGTTGGAAATGCCGCACAGCCAGGAGGCGAGTACGAACAGCGCGGTGGACCAAAGGAACAACCGCACTTCACCGATGCGCTTTGCCAACCAGCCGGTGATCGGGATGGAAATGGCGTTCGCCACGCCAAACGAAGTGATCACCCAGGTTCCCTGCGAGTTGGAAGACCCGAGGTTACCCGCAATGGTTGGGATCGCCACGTTGGCAATGGTGGAGTCCAGCACCTGCATAAAGGTCGCCAGGGCAAGCGCGACCGTCATCCAGGCGAGCTGAGCACCTTCAAGCGGTTTCTGTGCCAAGGTAGCCTCCCGCGCGCTTAACCGGCATTCGCATGGATCACGTCGGCGATCATTTGGTTAACCGGTGCCAGGTTCAACGCCAGGGCGTCGCTTTGGTACAGCGGTTTGTCGCGCACCACGTCAGACAGCACGCGGCCGTCCAGATTGGTGGTGTCAACTTTAACCAGGGTCGACAGACCGATACGCAGCGGATGATCGGCGATTTGCTTGGCGTCCAGTTCAATACGTACCGGCAGACGCTGAACCACCTTGATCCAGTTACCGGTGGCGTTCTGCGCAGGCAGCAGTGAGAAGGCGCTGCCGGTACCCATATCGATACCGACCACTTTACCGTTGTACACCACGTCATCACCGTAAATGTCACTGACTACGGTAGCCGACTGGCCGATACGCATATTGGCGATTTGGGTTTCTTTGAAGTTGGCATCAACCCAGATGTGATCGGCTGGCACCACTGCCATCAGCGGGGAACCGGCGGCGATTTGCGCGCCAACCTGTACGCTGCGGCGTGAGACATAACCGGTGATCGGGCTGATGATTTTGGTCCGTTGCAATGCCAGCCAGGCGTCACGCATTTGCGCTGCGGCCTGTTGAATGGCCGGCTGCTGCTCCAGCGGGGTATTCAATACCATCGCCTGGTTAGCGTTGTATTGCTGCACCGCCACTTCCAACGCCGCCTTGGCGCTGTCGACTGCATCGCGAGCATGTTGCAGCTCTTCACGGCCGATAGCGTCAACGCTGCCGAGCACGACGCGGCGTTTCAGATCGTTTTCAGCCTTGCTCAGGTCAGACTTGCGCAGGGCAATGTTGGCCTGATACTGCTTGCTGTTGATGATCAGCTGGTGGGTCTGACGCACGCTATTGGCCAGGCCGGTTTTGGCGCGTTCCAGCGCCTGTTCGGCATCGGTCGGATCAAGGGTAATCAACACGTCACCCTGTTTCACATAGTCGGTATTGTCGAAGTTGACGCGGTTAACGCTGCCGTTCACCTGGGCCATGATCTGGACCTGGTTACCGGAAACATAGGCGTCGTCGGTTTCCTGATGATGACGTAACACCAGGAACCAATAGACTAAATATGCCACCCCAATAACGATGAAAATAACCGTCAGCAGCAGCAGCCAAAATTTACGCTGCTTCTTTTTGCCTGCCGGTTGCTGCGGGTTTTGAGTCTCCGCGCTTGCGCTCATGGTGTTCTCCAAGCTCTCTATTTTATTATGCTTTTGAACCCGTAGCGGCCGGGGCCTGATAGCCACCGCCCAGCGCACGGATCAGTCCTATCTTCGCCTGCAGCAAATTGCTGCTGGCATTCAGTTCCGCCTGCTGCTGCTGCAAAAGCTGCGTTTGGCTGGTCAACAACTGGTCGCGCCCGATAATCCCTGCCTGGTATCGAGCGTTAGCGACGCGGTACACCTGTTGCATCGATTCGGACGCAGATGCCGCCTGCAGCTGCTGTTGCGCAGTGCTTTGTTGGACGGTGATGGCATCGGCGGTTTCCTGCACGGCATTCAGGATGGTTTGGTTATAGGACTCCACCGCCTGGTCATACAGCGCGGACTCCTCACCCAGCTTGCTGCGCAGCGCACCGGCGTGGAAGATCGGCAATGAAATTGCCGGCATCACGTTCCAGGCCTGGCTGGCCGCTTCAAACAGATTCGGGCTGGTCCCACTGGTGTTGGTGGTGGTCAGGCCGGCAAAAGCTGAAATGGTCAGGCTGGGGTAAAATTCTTTACGGGCGGCGCTGACGCGTTGGTTATAGGACTCCACCAACTGACGCTGTGCGGCGATATCCGGACGTTTGCCCAACAGATCGGCGGTCAGCTCACCTTTTGGCGCCATTAAATTGCTGGCGGGAAGGGCCACCGGGCGCAGGTGCTGCATGGCGTTCGGGCCCTGGCCTGCAAGCGCAGCCAGTTGGTGTCTGAGCTGTTCAATCTGCGATTGCAATTGCAGGATCTGCTGCTTGGCGCCGTCGGCTTGCGCCTGGGTTTGTTGCGGAACATCAACGCCGGTGATGCCGGCCTTGTATTGCTGTTGGCGCAAGTCCGCCAGGCGTTGGTTGTTGTCCACTTCCTGCTGCAACAGCTTTTCAAGCGCGAAATTGCTCTGCAACTGGTAATAGGCGGAGGCTACCGAACTGGTCAGCGTCAACGCGGCCTGTTCCTGCTCGGCGCGGGCCGCATCGACCTGTGCCTTGGCGGCGTTGACCTGGTTGCGGTATTTGCCCCACCAGTCGAATTCATAGGCCAGGTTCAGCCCCAGCGAGTTGGAGGTTTCGTAGATCGGTTGATGAGGATACCCCAGCCCCAGGTTCACGTTTTGCGGCACTTTCTGGCGATTGCTGCTGGCGTTGAGATCCAGATTCGGCCCGTTGGCGGCACTGGCTTCCCCCATTACGCTTTGTGCTTCGCGTACGCGTGCCGCTGCCTGTCGCAGCGAAGGGGAGCTTTGCAGCGTCTGGGTCATCAGCGCGTCAAGCTGCTGGTCGTTAAGCGCGCGCCACCACTGCGGGCTGACGTTCAACGAGCTGACCTTCGGCTGCGCAAGCTGCAGAGCCTGCGGATCCATCAGGGTGGATTGCGGGGCAATATTATCGGTAGACGCACACCCGGCCAGCAGTAATACGGCGAACAGTGGGGTGAATCTCCAGTTAAATGGGGATCGCATAGTATGTATGTACCTGAACAGAAATTATTGGGATAACTGTTCTGTAACTTCCATCTGGTCCAGGCGCGTCAACAGCTTACGCGTCAGCTTTTCAAGCTGTTGCTGTTCATCATCGTTCAGCGTGGACCACAGGAAATGCAGACACTTGTGCTGCGGTGGCAGCAATTGATTGAGAAACTCTTCTCCCTGCGGCGTCATGTGCAGGTGCAGGCAGCGACGATCGTTGTCGCTTTCACGGCGTTCAATCCAACCGCGTTTCTCAAGTTCGTCGGCAATGCGCGTGGCATTGGTCCGTGACGAGCCCAGGGCAGAGCTTAGCTCAGAAGGCTGAATGCTGTGGCTTTCCTGCGCATCCAGAGTAATCAGCGCCATAAACAATGTTTCGTTAATCCCTTGTGCTTTCAGCATTTTATTGCGGTTTTCCAGCAGCTTGCTTTGCATGTGCATGCACAGGCGGGTCAGCAGGATTTCCTGGTAAGGGAAATCTTTCTGACGCTTGGCGCGGAAATTAAGCATTTGTTCAATGGGAGCAAACGAGCTTTCCATAATTTTGGGCCTCATTAGTTTCGTTCGAGATAGTAACGATAGTGATTAATAATGTAAATGTTCAGCAGGGTGATTAATTTAGCAATTCGTGTCATTTGTCAGCGGATTGTCAATAAACCCACTTTAAGCAAAAGGGTTAATGCGACGTGCTGCCTAAGATTAAAGGTTACCCTGACTGAAAATCATAAATAACTTTAATGTAATGCCAAAGGATGCCGCGCCAATCAGCGTCGACAAAATGATGCTTTTGGTTCGGTAAAAACACAGGCCCAGCGCGGCGAAACCGACCAGAGTGGGCCACAGCTTGTCCGGTTCACGCATCACTACCGGGGTGCTGGAAACCACCAGCAACGCGCAGATTGAGGCGATGCCGATGCTGTCGAGTAACAGTGCGGTTTTACCGCGTTTGATCCCAGGTTGTGCCCGCGCAGGCGCCAAACGCAAGGGTAAGTAGCGGAACAGATAATTAGCACAGCCGACCACCAGGCCGATCACCAGCACATCAGTGTTCATCAATGGACTCCGTTGCCGAGGGTTGGAACAGGGCTGCGATACAACCGGCGCTGATGCCGGCCAAAATGGCCACTGGGATAGAGAACAGCACTACGCCAAGCAGCGCACCGGCCAGAGCGGCGGCGATGGTCAGGCTTTGCGGACGTTTAAATGCCGCCAGCAGGAAGCTGAGGAACAGCGCCGGCAACATAAAGGATAATGAGGCTTCAATCACCGGGAACTGCTCTAGTGGCCCATTGCCGAATACGGCACCCAGCGCGGTGCCTGCGACCCAAGACAGCCAGGAGCAAAGCGAGATGCCGATCATCCAGTTCTCGCTCCAACTGCGGTTATTGCGCATCAATTTAGCGGTGGCGGCGGCGAACACTTCATCAGTCAGGCCAAAGGCCCAGAGCGCAGTTTTGCCGCCCGACATGCGCGAGACGATGCGGTGGCGCAAAGCAGGACCATACAACAGGTGCCGTATATCCATTGCCATCACGGTCAGCGCGGAAACCCACAGTGACATACCGGCGCTTAACAAGGCGGTGATCACGAACTGGCTGGCGCCCGCATAGATGATGCAGGAGAAGAAAATGCTCTCTAGCGGGGAGAACCCCAGCTTAACGGCGCTAAGGCCAAACGCAAAAGCCACCGGCACATAGCCGATAACGATCGGTAAACTGTCGACAATGCCGTGGGTGAAGGTGGAACTGACGGCTGGGGGATTGATACTTTCTGCAGCTTGGCTTTGCATAATGTATTTGAATCGCAGGGTATATAGGGAACCAATAGTTTATCCCCAGAACATTACCAGAGAGTAAGTAATGTTTATACCCTGCGCCGCTAATAAATTTCCGCTATGACTATTCGCTTGCTAATCAGATGGCCGCCGGTCCCTGGGGATCATGACGCTTGCCCAACCACCAGGTGAGCAGGTTAAACAGGCACAAAATGCCCCCTGCTGCAGCGACCCCTGTCCACCCCGCGTGCTGATAGGCTGAGGCAGACAGCAGCGAACCCAGAGCGCCGCCGATAAAATAGCTGGTCATGTAGCCGGCCGTCAGGCGATTGCGCGCTTCCGGCATAATGCGATAAATCACGCTCTGGTTGGTAACGTGTACGGCCTGCACGGCCAGATCGAGGATCAGAATGCCGACGATCAGTGCCCACAGCGATTGTTTAGCGAAAGCGATAGGTATCCACGACAGCAGCAGCAGTACCAGGCCTACCGTAGTGGTTAATCCCGCCTTGCCCTGATCCGCCAAATGCCCGGCACGGGAGGCGGCCAACGCTCCGGCGGCCCCCACCAGCCCGAACAGGCCGATGACCCCTTCGGAATAACCAAAAGGCGGGGCCGCCAACAGGAAAGCCATTGAGGTCCAGAGCACGCTGAAGTTGGCAAAGGACAGCGCACCGAGCACTGCACGGGTTCGCAGCAGCGGTGAACCGCAAAACAGGGTGAAAATAGACTTCAGCAACTGAGGGTAATTCAGTCCGGAGTGCTGTTTGTAACGTGGCAGCGCGCGCCACAAGATCAACGCCATCAGGATCATCAGCACGCTGGCCACCCAGTAAATGGTGCGCCAACCGCCGATTGAAGCCAGTGCACCCGCTACGGTACGTGCCAAGAGAATGCCGAGCAGCAGGCCGCTCATAATGATGCCAACGGTTTTCCCGCGTTTTTCCGGGTGTGCCAACGTAGCGGCCAACGGCACCAAAATTTGCGCCACTACCGAGAACAACCCGGTGAGGGCCGTCCCCAGGATCATCATCGGCAGCGTGGTGGAGCTGGCGGTGATCAGCATGCCTCCGGCGGCCAGCAGCGTCATAAACACGATCAGCCCACGACGTTCAAACATATCGCCGAGCGGCACCAGCAGCAGCAGGCCTACGGCGTAGCCCATTTGGGCGGCGGTGACGATAAAACCGGCCTGATTGACCGATAGCCCAAAGTTTTGAGCGATGGTTTCCAGCAGTGGCTGCGCGTAGTAGTTACTGGCGACGGCCAAACCGGTGGCGATGGCGATCAGCACAATCAGTGCCGGGCTGAGGCCTGGAGGTGAATTTTGTTGGCTCATTGGTTTCAATCACAAGAAAAAGTGGTGCAAGTATCGGGCAGGACAGCGGGTTAAACCAATGTATAATTTTCATCTGATTAATCTCATTTAGAGATAAATGAATGAACCTGAAACAGATCCGTTTTGCGCTGGCGGTTGCCGAAGAGCAGAGTTTTACCCGGGCGGCGCAGCGCTGTCATACGGTGCAATCGGCGCTCAGCCACCAGATCGCCAAATTGGAAGAGGAGCTGGGCTGTGCATTGTTTGAGCGTACTTCGCGCCGGGTCAGGTTGACCACCGCCGGGCAGGCATTTATTCAACCGGCGCAGCGACTGCTGGCGGCAAAACAGATGCTGGTGGAAGAGGTTGTCGCCGCCAGCGGCACGGTTTCCGGTACCCTGACCATCGGCACAATTTCCACCATAAACGCGATTGATCTGACCGAAAAATTGGGTAACTTTCACCGCCATTATCCCGCAGTGAATATCCGGCTGTACGTGGGCATGAGTGAAGAGTTGTTGGAAGACGTTCGTCAGCAAAAGACCGATGTGGCGTTTGTCGGCCTCTGGCCGGGGGATATCGATATGCTGCCGGTGTCCCATCGGCAACTGACCGACGAGCCACTGGTGGCGTTGGTGTCACCACAACACCCGTTAGCCAGTCGGGAACGCGTGAATTTGCAAACCTTGTCGGAAGTGCCGCTGGTGGACTTTTACAGCGGGACCGGTGCCCGGCGCCAGACTGACCGCGCGTTTCAGGCTGCAGGCATCAAGCGTCACGTCAGTTTTGAGATTGACCATATCGAATGGCTGGAGAATTTGGTACGCCGTGGGTTGGCGACGGGCATTGTGCCGATTTCGACGGCGCAGCGCTTGAGCACGCTGGTGTCGATTCCGATAGAAGATGGTCCACGGCGTCAGGTGTACTGCGTTTGGCCGCAGCCGCTGCCACGGACCGCCGAGCGTTTTTTACAGTTTAGCGGGATTGAAATCAGCGAATAGGGCGCGACAGGTTGCCGCGCCCAGGGTGATTATTTCTTCGCGGCTTCCGCGGCGGTTTTCACCCAGCCGTCGAAGGTGGCCTGATGCGCCTTGATCCAGCCATTTACATGGTTTTGGATATCGGCTTCGGAGGCCTGGCCTTCATGCATCCGCAGGTTCTGCGCATTCACGTCGGCAATCGGCAGCTTCATGATGGCAAACAGCTTGGCGGCCGCCGGGTTGGCTTCGGCCCACTGCTTGTTGGCGGCGATGCGCATGGTGTTGACCGGGAAACCATAGTTGGCGCCGTTAGGCAGCTTGGTATCGAGGTTTTTCTGCTCGCCCGGCATGGCGGAGAACGGCACCTGCAACCAAACAACGTCGCGGCCCGGCACCAGCACGTCACTCACCCAGTACGGCGTCCAGGTGTAGTACAGCACCGGCTTACCTTCTTTGTAGCGAGTAATGGTATCGGCAATCATCGCCGCGTAGTTGCCCTGATTGTGCTCGACGGTTTTCTCCAGGCCGTAGGCTTTGATGTGATGGTTAATGGCCGCCTCGCAGCCCCAGCCTGGCGTACAGCCGGTCAGGTCGGCCTTGCCGTCGCCATTGGTATCGAACAGCTTGGCAATATTGGGATCTTTCAACTGTTCAACGTTGGTGATGTGGTATTTATCGGCGGTTTTCTTGTCGATCAGATACCCCTGCGCCGCCCCGTTGACGTAAACCCCTTCACGGTAAAATTTGGCGTCACCGCCTGCGGCCTTGTATTGATCGGCGTGCAGCGGATCCCAGTTTACCGCCAGGAAGGTCGCGTCGCCGGAGGCGATGGAAGTGTAGGCGACGTTGTAGTCCACTTCGCGGGTGTCTTTAACGTCATAGCCCAGCTTTTCCAGCGCCTTGCTGACCAGCAGCGTCTGGAAGGTCTCTTCTGAAATGGTGCTTTGCACCGGCTGAACGGTGACACCTTTACCGGGCAAGTCGGCGGCGGAAACCGCCTGTGAGCTAATCAGTGTGGTAAGGGCAACCGCCCAGATTCCTGTAGTGCGCATAGTGAAATACCTTTTTATGTTATGAAGCCGGAATTTCCGGCACCCTGGGATTATTTCGCTGCTGCCGCAGCCGTAGTGATCCAGCCGTCAAAAGTGACCTGATGCGCTTTGATCCAGCCGTCTACGTGACGTTGTATGTCGGCGGCGCTGTTCTCGCCTTTGTGCATGCGCAGGTTCTGCGCGTTCACGTCCGCCAGCGGCAGTTTCATGATGGCGAACAGTTTGGCGGCGGCCGGGTTAGCCTCGGCCCATTGCTTGTTGGCGACGATATGTTCGTTGTTGACGGAAAAGCCGTAATTTTTGCCGTTCGGCAAGGCGGTATCGTTATCTTTCAACGAACCTGGGCTGGCGGAGAACGGTACGGTTAACCAAACCACATCACGACCCGGTGCCAGCTCATCGCTCACCCAGTACGGCGTCCAGGTGAAATACAGCACCGGTTTACCCTGTTTGTAGCGAGTCAGGGTGTCGGCGATGATGGCGGAGTAATTGCCCTGGTTTTGAGTCACTGTGTTGCTCAGGCCATAGGCTTTGATATGGGTGTTAATGACGTTGCCGCACACCCAGCCAGGTTCGCAGCCGGCCAGATCGGCCTTGCCGTCGCCGTCGGCATCGAACAACTTCGCCAGCTTGGGATCTTTTAACTGGGAGATATCGCTGATGTGGTATTGATCGGCGGTTTTCTTGTCGATCAAATAACCCTGGGCCGCATTGGTGATATAGGCACCCTGGCGATAGAACTTCTTGTCGCCGCCGGCGCTTTGGTACATGTCGGTTTGCAGCGGATCCCAGTTCACCGCCATGTAGGTGGCGTCGCCGGAAGCGATAGAGGTGTAGGCGATATTGTATTCCACCTCGTCGGTAGGCTGGACGTCATAGCCCAGCTTGACCAGGGCGCGGTTGACCAATTCGGTCTGGAAGCTTTCTTCGGCGAGGGTGCTTTGCAACGGTTTTACCGTGACGCCTTTGCCGGGTAATTCGACGGCGAACGCCTGTGTGCTTAGCAATGAAGTCAGGGCCAGAGCCCAAATTCCTGTCGAGCGCATAGTGGTTCCTTCGTTTTTATAAATGCTGTCGGTGCCCCCGACGTTTGGCCGGGGGCAGGGCGATTAAGGCTTTTTGATGAAGGGCCGGGTGACTAACCCGATCGGGCCGTGAGCATACCAACGGCCGATGCCTTTGCTGCGGCGATCGCGCCCCAGCGATTGGGTGAGGCGGTCGAGAATAATCGCCAGGATCACGATACCGACCCCGCCAACGGCGGCCAGCCCCATATCCAGACGACCGATACCGCGCAATACCATCTGGCCCAGGCCGCCAACGGCGATCATCGAGGCGATAACCACCATCGACAGCGCCAACATCAGCGTTTGGTTTACGCCGGCCATAATGGTTGGCATTGCCAGTGGCAGTTGCACTTTAAACAGCAGTTGGCGCGGGCTGGCACCAAAGGATTCGGCGGCTTCGATCAGATCCTCAGGCACTTGGTTAATGCCCAGAATGGTCAGTCGCACGATCGGCGGCAGCGCAAAGATAATGGTCACCACCACCCCCGGCACGTTACCGATACCGAACAGCATGACGATCGGCACCAGATAGACGAAGGCCGGCGTGGTCTGCATGGCGTCGAGCAGTGGCCGGATCACCTTGCCGGCATGTTTGCTGCGCGCCAGCCAAATGCCGAGCGGCAGACCGATGACGATACAGAAGAACAGGGCGGTCAGGACCAGCGCCAGGGTCACCATGGCTTGCGACCAGGCGCCAATCGCACCAATGGCAATCAGCGACACCAGCGTCGCAGCCCCCATACCAAGGCTGGAGAGCTGCCAGGCAATCAGCGAGAACAGCAGAATGGCGATCGGGGCAGGCATGCCGAGCAGCAGCTGCTGAAAGCCGCTGAGAATAAAATCGACCGGTACGCGAATGCCCTGAAACAGCGGGCGAAAGTGCAGCACCAGCCAGTCGATGCCGTGGGTCACCCAGGAGTCAAACGGCACCCAGGTTTTGTGGAACGGATCCAGCAGGCTGAAATGTTCCTGTTGGACCGGTGCGCTGTTAAGCCAGTCGGCACCCTGAGCGGCCTGATTGGCGGCGTCATGGGTTTCTGGTGGCGGTGTGCTAGACCAGGCATCGCCGGCGGGCGCTGACGAGGTTGCGGCGTCAGTCGCCGGTGCGGCGCTGGGGTCGGCAGGCGCAGTCGCCCATGGATCCTGTGTAGTGTCACTCATTCGCTGGGCCCTCTTTATCTAAGGCCTGCAACAGCATGGCCTTGGAAATAATTCCGATATAGTTATTTTCTTCGCAGACCACGGGGACCGCACAGGGCGCCAGGGCAACCAATGAAATCAGTTCGCTCAGCGGCATGTCGGCCGGGACCGGGGCAGGGGCTTCCAGCAGGGCGTCATCCAACGTCTGGTTGGCCGCCAGCGCCTGCTTGAGTGAATCTACCGACACCACGCCGATAAATTTCTTCCCGCGTTCAATAACATAACCATAATCGCGGTCTTCATCGCGCAGCAGCTGTAGTGCTGAACGCGGACCAAAACCGGGGGTTTTGCGAATAAGGGCGACAGGACGACGCTGGGCGATATCCTTGGCGCTGAAAACGTGGCTGATATCGACGCCACGGAAGAAGGTGCGGACATAATCGTTGGCCGGATTATTTAATATTTCCTCCGGCGTACCGACCTGAATAACCTCTCCGCCTTGCATAATGGCAATACGATCGCCAATACGCATTGCCTCATCCAAATCATGGGAAATAAAGACGATGGTGCGCTGATGCTGGGCCTGTAATTTGACCAGCTCATCTTGCATCTCGGTACGGATTAATGGATCCAGCGCCGAGAAGGCTTCATCCATCAATAATATGTCCGGATTATTCGCCATGGCACGGGCTAATCCCACGCGCTGACGCATCCCGCCGGAAAGTTCATCGGGATAAGAATAGGCATAATTCTCCAGCCCGACCTGACGTAATGCTTCCAGGGCTTTTTCCTGGCGCTCCTGCGGTGGAATGCCGGCCAATTCCATACCGAACGCGGTGTTATTCAATACATTCATATGCGGCATTAAAGCGAATGATTGAAACACCATGCTGATCTTATTACGGCGTACGGCGCGCAGTGCGCTGTCGGATATTTTAGATATATCCTCGCCATCAATCAGCACCTGACCGCGGGTGGGTTCTATCAGACGATTGAGAAGGCGTACCAGGGTGGATTTTCCGGATCCGGAAAGCCCCATGATGACAAATATCTCGCCTTCTTCAATGGCCAGAGAGGCGTCTTTTACGCCCAGTGATAATCCGGTTTTTTCAAGCAATTGGTCTTTTGTCAGGCCTTTTTCAATCAGTTTGAAAGCGCGATCCGGATGTTCGCCAAATATCTTATACAGGTTCTTTACTTCGAGTTTAATTGCCATGCAATTTGCTGTTTCCTCTGATGAATTATCAAACGATAAAAATTTCCCAATAGAAAATAATAGTCCCCTATACCCTAACACAGTGAATATCTGAGACAACCCTCAATGTCCGATGAATGGGATATTGACGATTTACATCAAGTTTTCGATTGGTTATGGTAATGAGGTGAGTGCTCAATTATCAGTGACTGATATTTCCGATAAACGGTTGGTTTTAAGTAAGAATAATCCGCTCTGATTATTGCTGTTATTTGCCTGCCAAAGCCTGTTTTCGGACAATAAAAAACCCGACCAGAGGCCGGGTAAAAGTCATCAGTATTTCATCAATTTTCAACGACAGGTGCCGATATCGAGGGGATATCGCCGAAGTTATATTACCCCTTAAATATGACAGCCAGATGGCAGCTTATGCCTTGCGATACAGACGCCGCGGATGACCAATATTGCCGTACATCATTTCAACGCGCACAAACTGGGTGGCGACGCAGTATTCCAGATAACGTCGGGCCGTGGTTTTGCTGATCCCGACCTGTTCGACCACGTCTTCTACCGCATGCGCCGCTTCCGGTTGCTTGATAAACAGCGCCTGCACCAGCTCCAGCGTGTTGGTTTCTATGCCTTTGGCGCTGGGTTCGCTGGAGAACTGCTTGGATTGCAGGTTATACAGCGCGTCGACGTTGCTTTGGTCGATTACCTTGAAGGTGCGCTGGGTTTGCACAAACTGCATAAAGCGCTCCAGTGAGTTGCGCAGCCGCTTGTAGGAGACCGGTTTAATGATGTAATCGAAGGCGCCATTGCGGATCGCCTGGCTGCAGGTATTCATGTCGCTGGCGGCGGTAATAAAAATCACTGAACAGCCGGGGTTTTTCACCGCCGCTTCTTCCATCAGTTCAATGCCCTGGCCGTCAGGCAAAAAATTGTCCAGCAGGATCAGCCGTGGCTGGTGGGCATTGACTTTGACTCTGGCCTCGGCCAGCGTGGCGGCATAAGCCACCACCCGCAGAGCAAAGTTCTGCTCAATAAATTCCGCGTGCAGCGTCGCCAGCTGTGGCTCATCTTCCACGATCAAAACGTCCAGTGCTTCTGGTTGCATCATTCGGGTGCTCAAGATTGTTTAGGGATAAACAAAGAAAAAATAGCGCCGTGCGGATCGTTGTCCGACACTTCTATGCTGCCGTGCGCCTGCGCCACGTGGCTGGCAACCAGGTGCAGGCCGATGCCGTGGTCACCCTTGTCATCTTTGGTGGTGACGCCCTGTTCGAACAGCGTATCGCGCACCTCAGGGGCAATACCGGTGCCGCGATCGGCCACTTCAATCACCAGTTCATTGCTGCTGTCGCTGATATAAAGTTCTACCGCCTCATAGGGCGCACCGTAATGCAGCGTAGCGTCTACCGCATTATCCAGCAAATTGCCGATGATCGACATCAATTCGGTTTCATTCAATGCCGCAGGGATCTGCCGCAGCTGGCAGGCCGGGTCGAAGCGAAGCTCCACGCCTTTTTCCTTCGCGCTGGAGTATTTGCCCAGCAGCAGGCCGCATAATGCCGCCGAACTGAAACGCTGTGAGATAAAGTCGAGGATCTCCTGCGCACCTTCAGATTGCGCCTCCACATAACGGATGGCCTCGTCGTAGCGTTGCATATGCAGCAGGCCGGCGAGGGTGGCGGTCCAGTTCAGCTGTTCGTGGCGCATGATGCGCAGGTTGTCAGCATAGCGCTTCACCTGGCTAAGCTGGCTGCTCAGGGTGTTGATGTCGTTTTTGTCGCGGAAGCTGATCACCCAGCCCTGCAGCTCTTCTTCCTGCATGATGCGTACCCGGCTGGCGATAACCCGGACATGGTTGAAGCGACAGACCTCGTCATGGGTGTCATGCCCTAACTGTGAGGCGCCGAAGAAATCCGGCTGGGATTGGATCACCTCACCGATTTCTCTGCCCATCAGGGCGGCGGCGGGCTGACGCAAATCCAGCAGTTCGCGGGCCGCGTGGTTAATGGTGATGATCCGCAACTGAGGATCGACGGCAATCACCCCTTCATAGATTGCTTCCAGCAACGCTTTCTGTTGGCGTACCAACAGGGCAATTTCTTTCGGTTCCAGCCAGAACATTTGGCGTTTTAAATTCTTCGATAACAGCCACGAAAATACGAACAGCGCGATTAATAAAAGCACTATCGACCCAAGAATTTGCGTCAGAGTTCTGGAATTTAAATTGTCGATATGTGATTTGAGATAACCCACCGAAACAATGCCGATGACGTTATTATTTTCGTCCAAAATGGGCGCTTTACTGCGCAATGAAATGCCGATGCCGCCTTTGCGAATGGAAATAATGCTTTTGCCTTCGAGAACCTCTTTATTATCGCCGCCGACCATCGGCGTGCCGATACGGTTGGCATATTCAGAGTGATAAAGATGCCGGGTTTGCTTATCGCCGATAACGATATAGCTGGCATCGCTGCTGGCGCGAATTTTCTTCATTAGCGCTGCAATTTTAACCGGGTCTTTTTTTTCCACTGCGGTGATCAGGGAAGGGATCAGGGCAATCTCTCGGGCCTGCACCTGCGCTCGCGCGCCGAGGTCGCGGTGCAGTTGCGCATCGAGCTGGTAGTAGGTGTAAGCACCAATAAACGTCAACAGCAGGCAGGAGAAGGCAACCAGGCACAGGAATAGCTTGATTTGAAATGAGAGTTTTATACGCATGACCGGGGTTCGCCCTGATAAATCCTGAAGGCTTACCCTATCATGAGTGGCCGTTAATGTAATATTGCGCCGGATCAACTTGTGATCGCAGCCACGGGATTATTCTTGTCGAGGTGGTTAATGCAGCAGCTGCAATAAAACTGATAATTCTTAAAGTAAAAATAACGTTAACACCATTAAAACCACGGCAGATTTTACATAATCCTAATTAACACCATAGAAACCATAACCACCATTAAAAACCCTTTTTAACTTTGAACAAAATCACAGCAGATAATCCGTGCGTTTCTCTATGATGGCTGAACAAACTAATAAGAGGCCAGATTATGAGCACAACAGATGATTCTTTCCTCGCCGCCAAAGACAAAACCGCTGAAATACCGCTGCGGGAAAAATGGTGGCATATACTGGACAATTACAAAGTAGGAATTATTCCGTTGCCGTTCTTTGTTCTGGCCGGCGTACTTATTTTATTGGATTGCCTGGAAGGGAAATTACCGAGCGATATCGTGGTCATGGTTGCCACATTGGCGTTCTTTGGTTTTGCCTGCGGCGAGTTTGGCAAACGCCTGCCGCTGATCGGCAAAATGGGGGCCGCGGCGATCTGCGCCACCTTTATTCCTTCTGCGTTGGTGCATTACGGCTTGCTGCCGGACGTGGTGGTGGAATCGACCACCAAATTCTATAAATCGACCAATATTCTGTATCTCTACATCTGCTGCATTATCGTTGGCAGCATTATGAGCATGAACCGTCAGGTGCTGATCCAGGGCTTTCTGCGCATTTTCGCGCCGATGCTGTGCGGTGAGATTGCCGGCATGCTGGTAGGAATGGCGGTGGGCATGGCGTTGGGGCTGGAGCCGTTCCAAATCTTCTTCTTCCTGATTTTGCCGATCATGGCCGGTGGCGTCGGTGAAGGCGCGATCCCGCTGTCGATGGGGTATGCGGCGATTCTGCATATGGAGCAGGGGGTAGCCTTGGGGCGCATTCTGCCTATCGTCATGCTTGGCAGCCTGACCGCCATTGTTCTGGCCGGCTTGCTTAACCAACTGGGTAAACGTTACCCGCACCTGACCGGCGAAGGCAGCCTGATGCCGAGCAAGCAGGGCGAAAGCGAGATGAGCGCGGTGGAAAAAATCAGCGGTAAGGTGGATGTCAGCACCATCGCCTGCGGTGCGCTGCTGGCCATCCTGCTATACATGGTAGGGATGTTGCTGCACCGCATGATTGGCCTGCCGGCACCGGTTGGCATGCTGTTCGCCGCGGTGGCGGTGAAGCTGGCACATGGCGTGTCCCCACGCATTCAGGAAGGTTCGCAGGTGGTCTATAAATTCTTCCGTACTGCGGTCACCTACCCGATTCTGTTCGCCGTCGGCGTAGCGATCACTCCGTGGCAGGAACTGGTTAACGCCTTCACCTTCCAAAATCTGGTGGTGATCGTCAGCACCGTGTCTGCACTGGTGGCGACTGGCTTCTTCGTCGGCAAGAAAATTGGCATGCACCCGATCGATGTGGCGATTGTCTCCTGCTGCCAGAGTGGGCAGGGTGGCACTGGCGATGTTGCCATCCTCACCGCCGGCAACCGTATGTCGCTGATGCCTTTTGCGCAGATAGCTACCCGTATCGGCGGCGCGATCAATGTCTCGCTCTCTTTGCTGGTACTGGCCAAATTCTTCGTATAACTCAAAAAAATCCTTAGTGTTTCTTTGCCTTTCCCCGCCCCCGCGGGGATTTTTTTATTCATTTTTTGCCTCCGGCAGGCGTCATTTCCGCTTTGGGTTAATACTTAGCGCTCAAACGACAACAAGGAGTCACCATGTTCTGGAAACGTTACCTGCTGGGGGCGGCGCTGGCCGTTATGTCGCTGCAAACCCTGGCCGCCGCGCCGCAGGTGAAAACCCCCACGCCGGGTTTTTATCGCATCATGCTGGGCAGCTATGAAGTCACAGCCTTGTCTGATGGCGTGCTCCGTTTGCCGGTTGACAGACTGCTGCTGAACAGTTCGCCAAAGCAGATAGAGACCGCTCTGGCCGAGCATCATCAGGGCCTGCCGGTCGTCACCTCTGTTAATGCCTACCTGATCAATACCGGCAGCAAGCTGATCCTGGTTGATACCGGTGCGGGTTCGCTGCTGGGGGACGGGTTGGGCAAACTGGTCGTAAACCTCAAGGCTGCCGGTTATCAGCCACAGCAGGTGGATGAAATTTACCTGACGCATATGCACCCGGATCATCTCGGCGGTTTGACGCAAAACGGTAAAGCTGCTTTTCCAAATGCAGTGGTGCGTGCCGGGCAGCAGGATGCGGATTTTTGGCTTAGCGAGAGTCGGTTGAAACAGGCGCCGCCGAAGGAGAAAGCCTCGTTCGAGAATGTTATCGCCGCGCTCAAGCCTTATCAGGCCGCCGGACATTTTAAAACGTTCAGTAATGATGGTGAGCTGTCGCCGGGGATCAGTGCGTTTGCCGCCCATGGGCATACGCCAGGCCACAGCATCTATCTGGTGGAAAGCCAGGGCAAAAAATTGTTGCTGCTGGGGGATTTGATCCACGTGGCGGCGGTGCAGTTCGCCCATCCGCGTGTCGCGATAAGTTTTGATAAAGATGCCAAAGCGGCAGTAGCCCAGCGGCTGCGGGTGTTTAGTGATAGCGCTCAACGCAGTGTGCTGGTGGGCGGACCGCATCTGTCATTCCCCGGGTTGGGTTACCTGAATAAACAGGGGGAAGGTTACGACTGGGTGCCGCTGGAATATGGCGCCATGTAAGGCGTTTATCGGTTACGGGCGGCGAACACTTTGCTGAAAAAGTCGATGAAGACCCGAACCCGCGGTGAAAGTTGGCGGTTGCGCGGGTAGAGCAAGGAGACCGGCATCGGAGTGGAGGGGAATTGCGGCAGCAGGGGCAGCAAGCTGCCGTTGTCCAGGCTGTCGCGCAGGTGATAACGCGGCACCTGAATGATCCCCAGCCCCATGCGCGCCGCAGCAACCAGGCTTTCCGCCGCGCTGACCGACACCGTGCAAGGCAATGTCACCTGCCGCGCCTGGCCGGCCACAGTAAATTCCAGCGGCATCAGGGTGCCGCTGGCCGAGGAACGGAAGCCCACCATGCGGTGGCCTTCAAGTTCGCTGATGGAATGCGGCGTGCCAAAACGTTGCAGGTAGTCCGGGGCGGCGCAGGTAACCTCTTCAAGCTCGCCTAACCGACGCGCCACCATATCGCTGTCTTTCAGTTTGCCGACCCGCACCACGCAGTCGATACCTTCGCGCACCGGATCTACCAGCCGATCGCCCTCGCTCATAAAAAGTTCGATATCCGGATATTGCGTCAAAAAGTCGGGAAGTTCCGGCATTAAAAAGTGACGTGCCAACGTGCCGTGCACGTCGATGCGCAGCAGCCCACGCGGTTTGGCACCGGCAAACGCCATCTCGGCATCTTCGATATCCGCCAGAATAGTCAGGCAGCGTTGATAGTAAGCTTCGCCATCCAGCGTTGGGCTGACGTGACGGGTGGTGCGTTGCAACAACCGCACCTGCAGCCGGGTTTCCAGTTGCTTGATGGCATCGGTCACCGTCGATCGCGGCAGGTTCAGATCCTGTGCGGCCTGGGTAAAGCTGCGTTGTTCCACCACGCGGGTAAACAAGCGCATGGCATCGATTCTGTCCATGGTTATTGTTCGCTAAATTCGGATAGTGATAACGAAGAGTAGGGGATTATTCGCCGGGGCGAAAGGTGCATGATGTTGTCACGCCGGTAAGTCGCCGGCGCATAGCCGACGAGGATAGAGAGCATGAACACCAAGACTCAGCAAGTTGCTATTGTCACCGGCGCATCGCGCGGTATAGGCGCGGCCATTGCCGAACGCCTGGCTGCCGACGGTTTTACCGTGATCGTCAACTATTCAGGCAATCAGGCATTGGCCGATGAGCTGGTGCGCAAAATTGAACAAAGCGGGGGGCGGGCGCTGAGCGCCAGGGCGGACGTCAGCGACGCCGCTGCCGTTGCCCAGCTGTTTGACCGTGCCGAGCAGGCTTTCGGCGGCGTGGATATCCTGGTGAATAACGCCGGGGTGATTGCGCTGGCTCCGGTCGCAGAAATGAGCGATGCCGATGTCGATCGGCTGATCGGCATTAACCTGAAGGGGACCTTCAACACGCTGCGAGAGGCGGCGAAACGCCTGCGCGACAACGGGCGCATCATCAACTTTTCATCCAGCGTGGTCGGGCTGCTGCAGCCGAGCTACGGCATGTATGCCGCCAGCAAGGCCGCCGTCGAAGCGCTGACCAGCGTGCTGGCGAAAGAGCTGCGGGGGCGCAATATTACCGTCAACGCTATCGCGCCGGGCCCGACCGCCACCGGGCTGTTCCTGGACGGTAAAACGCCGGCGCTGATCGACCGGCTGGCGAAAATGGCCCCATTGGAGCGTCTGGGTCAGCCGCAGGATATCGCCGCGGCAGTGTCATTCCTGGCCGGTGCAGACGGTGCCTGGATCAACGGCCAAACCCTGCGGGCCAACGGCGGCATTATCTGATTTTACCGGGGCGGTTTCTCTCGCGGCAGGATCGGGTATCCTGTCGCGAGAAATCCACCGGAGGAAACGCCTTATGGTAGGCCGCAGCAGAAGAAGAAAAACCGGCAGTCAGATTGACGATGGCGTGCGTTCACCCTGCAATAATGTTTGCCAGATCGACACCGAAAACGCGTGGTGCCGGGGCTGTTGGCGCACGCTGGAGGAAATCGCCGCCTGGTCGAGTGCCGATGACGAGGAAAAGCGGGCCATTTGGCAGCGCATCCGACAGCGTACCGGAAATATCTAAACTGTAGGGGCGCGGTAGCCTGCGCCCGTTCAGCGGTTATGGTTTAGAGCGAAGTGATTCGCCCCGCGATTTCACTCAGAAATCCCAGTCGTCATCTTCAGTGTTGACCGCTTTACCAATCACGTAAGACGAGCCTGAGCCGGAGAAGAAGTCGTGGTTCTCGTCGGCGTTAGGCGACAGCGCCGACAGAATGGCCGGATTGACCTGCGCCATCGACGGCGGGAACAGCGCTTCGTATCCCAGATTCATCAACGCCTTGTTGGCGTTATAGTGCAGGAAGGTTTTCACGTCCTCAGTCCAGCCTACACCGTCGTACAGCTCTTCGGTGTAACGCACCTCGTTATCGTACAAATCCTGCATCAGATCGAAGGCGAAATTTTTCACCTGTTGGCGCCGCGCCGCGTCGACCTTCTCCAATCCTTTTTGGAATTTATAACCGATGTAATAACCGTGCACCGCCTCATCGCGGATGATCAGACGGATCAAATCGGCGGTGTTGGTCAACTTGGCGCGGCTCGACCAGTACATCGGCAGATAAAAGCCCGAATAGAACAGGAACGACTCCAGGAATACGCTGGCGACCTTCTTCATCAGCGGATCGTCGCTGCGGTAGTGGGCCAGAATGATGCTGGCTTTTTTCTGCAGCGCGCGGTTTTCCTCGCTCCAGCGGTAGGCATCGTCGACGTCCGGTGTCTGGCACAGCGTAGAGAAAATTGAGCTGTACGAACGAGCATGCACCGCTTCCATAAAGCTGATGTTGGAGTACACCGCCTCCTCATGCGGCGTAATCGCATCTTCGATCAGCGCCGGCGCGCCCACGGTATTTTGAATGGTGTCCAGCAGCGTCAGGCCGGTGAACACCCTAATGGTCAACTGCTGTTCCTTTGGCGTCAACGTTGCCCACGACGGAATGTCGTTCGACAGCGGCACCTTCTCCGGTAGCCAGAAGTTGGAGGTCAGGCGGTTCCACACCTCCAGATCCTTATCGTCTTCGATGATGTTCCAGTTGATCGCGCGCACCAACTGCGCCGGTTTAGGGGTATTCATAGATTGCCTCACAGTGCGCAGGACACGCAGCCCTGCACCTCGGTGCCTTCCAACGCCATCTGGCGCAGGCGGATGTAATAGATGGTTTTGATGCCTTTACGCCAGGCATAAATCTGCGCGCGGTTGATGTCGCGGGTGCTGGCGGTATCGCGGAAAAAAAGCGTCAGCGACAGCCCCTGATCGACGTGCTGAGTGGCGGCGGCATAGGTATCGATAATTTTTTCCGGCCCTATGTCGTAGGCATCCTGGTAGTACTCCAGGTTGTCGTTGGTCATATAGGGCGCCGGGTAATAGACGCGACCAATTTTTCCCTCTTTGCGGATCTCGATGCGTGACACGATCGGATGGATGCTGGAGGTCGAGTTATTGATGTAGGAGATTGAGCCGGTGGGCGGTACCGCCTGCAGGTTCTGGTTGTACAAGCCGTGCATCATCACCGACTGGCGCAGCGCCAGCCACTCTTCGCGGCCTGGGATGGCGATATTGGCGTCGGCGAACAGCGCGCGAACCCGTTCGGTTTGCGGCTGCCATTCCCGTTCGGTGTATTTGCTGAAGTATTCACCTGAAGCATAGGTCGACTCTTCGAAGCCGCCGAATGCGCTACCGCGCTCGATGGCCAACCGGTTAGAGGCGCGAATGGCGTGGTAAGCGACGGTATAGAAATAGATGTTGGTGAAATCAATCCCTTCTTCTGAGCCGTAGAAGATGCGTTCGCGGGCCAGGTAGCCGTGCAGGTTCATCTGGCCGAGGCCAATGGCATGCGAACTGCGGTTGCCTTCGGCAATCGACGGCACCGAGCGAATGTCGCTCATGTCCGCCACCGCCGTCAGCGCACGGATCGCGGTGTCGACCGCTTTGCCAAAGTCGGGGGCATCCATGGTTTTGGCGATGTTGAGCGAACCGAGGTTGCAGGAAATATCCTTGCCTACCTGGTCGTAGCTCAAGTCATCGTGATAGGTGCTGGCGCGGTTAACCTGCAAAATCTCGGAGCACAGGTTGCTCATGTTGATGCGCCCGGCGATCGGGTTTTCACGATTGACCGTATCTTCAAACATCATGTACGGATAACCGGATTCAAACTGGATCTCCGCCAGTACCTGGAAGAATTCACGCGCATTGATGCGTGATTTGCGGATGCGCTTGTCATCCACCATTTCGCGGTACTTCTCGCTGACGCTGATTTCCGAGAACGGCACGCCATACACTTGCTCGACGTCATAGGGCGAGAACAGGTACATCTCTTCGTTATTCTTCGCCAGTTCGAAAGTGATATCCGGGATCACCACCCCCAGCGACAGCGTCTTGATGCGGATTTTCTCGTCGGCATTTTCACGCTTGGTGTCGAGGAAACGCAGAATATCCGGGTGATGAGCGTTGAGATAGACCGCACCGGCACCCTGACGCGCGCCCAGTTGGTTGGCGTAAGAGAAGGCGTCCTCAAGCATCTTCATGATAGGGATCACCCCTGAAGACTGGTTCTCTATGCGTTTGATCGGAGCACCGACCTCGCGAATGTTGGTCAGTAAAAACGCCACGCCACCGCCGCGTTTTGACAGTTGCAGCGCAGAGTTCACCGCCCGACCGATTGACTCCATATTGTCTTCGATGCGTAACAGAAAACAGGACACCAGTTCGCCGCGCTGCTGCTTACCGCAGTTGAGGAAAGTGGGCGTCGCCGGCTGGAAGCGGCCCGAGATCATCTCCTCCGCCAAATCTTGTGCCAACGCGGTATCACCTGACGCCAGCGTTAAGGCGACCATGCACACCCGGTCTTCGTAGCGTTCCAGGTAGCGCTTACCGTCGAAGGTTTTCAGCGTGTAGCTGGTGTAATACTTAAAGGCGCCGAGGAAGGTCTCAAAGCGGAATTTTTTCGCATAGGCCTGTTGGAAAAGCTGTTTGATAAAGGCGAACTCGTACTGCGCCAACACGCTCTGTTCATAATAACCTTCCTCCACCAGATAGCGCAGCTTCTCCTCCAGGTTATGGAAGAACACGGTGTTTTGGTTCACGTGCTGCAGGAAGTAGTGCCGCGCTGCTAACCGATCCTTGTCGAACTGGATACGGCCTTCGGCATCATAAAGATTGAGCATCGCGTTGAGCGAATGGTAATCCAGCGCGCTTGCGGCGGGCCGGGTCAGTTCTGTCGTTGCCAAAATGCGGTTACTCCCTGTCGAACGTTTGCAACGTCTTGTGTGGTGCCGAGCAGCTCAAAGCGGTAAAGAAAAGGCACCTGACATTTTTTGGCGATGATGTCGCCGGCAATGCCGTACGCTGCGCCGAAATTGGTATTCCCGGCGGCGATAACGCCGCGCAGGAAAGCGCGATTTTGTGGATCGTTGAGAAAGCGGATCACCTGGATCGGCACGGCTCCTACGGCGCTGCCGCCGCCATAGCTGGGCACGATCAAAATATAGGGTTTATCCATCAGCAGTTTGCTGCGGGCGCCGGCGATAGGGATACGTATCGCCGGCAATCCCAGTTTTTCAACGAACCTGTGGGTGTTCTCCGAACTGCTGGAGAAATAGACCAGCGGGTTCATGGGCAACCTCAGGACGCCAGGGCGTGGGCCAGCGCGCCGATTTTGTCCGGCCGGAAGCCAGACCAGTGATCTTCACCGGCGATAATCACCGGAACTTGCTGATAGCCAAGGGATTTAACATGGTTCAGCGCCTGCTGATCCTGGGTGAGGTCGATCACCTGATAACCAATCCCTTGTTTATCGAATGCGCGATAGGTGGCGTTGCACTGGACACAGTCCGGTTTACTGTAAATAATAATGCTCATGATTCGCATTTACCTTTTAGGCTGAAGGAAAGGCGGACAGGTCAGATAACGGAGCATTGAACGGCGTTTCTGACGGCGTTACCAACCGCTACATGTTCCCTGCGGTTGATGAGTTAAATACTATATGTGGATATTTAATTTATCAACCACGCTATATATGGTGTTTTGGTGGGATTCACGTTGAGGCCGCATCAGGGCTGGAAAAGCAGAGGGAAAAATTTTTTTGGCGGTTGTTGGCGGGAAACCCCTCTCGGGCGAGAGGGGGGAAAGTGCGGTTTCGTCATTGACGCATGCTGATGGCCAGGCGGTTAAAGGCGTTCATGATGCTGATGGCGAAGGTTAAATCGGCAATTTCCGCATCGCTAAAGTGCGTCTGCAGCGCTTCAAACGCGCTGTCCGGTGCGCCAGTTGCGGCGATCAGGGTCACGGAGTCTGCCCACTCAAGCGCCGCGCGCTCGCGGTCGCTGAACGCATGACTCACGCGCCAGCCCGCCAGTTGGTCCAGCTTGGCGTTGTCAACGCCACTTTCTCTCAGTGCTTTACCATGCATATCCAGGCAGTAGGCACAGCCGTTAATCTGCGATACGCGCATAAACATCAGCTCAATTGTCGCCTTGTCCAGCGCGCCTTTCTCCAGTGCCATCAGGGCGGTCACCATGCCTTTGTAAGGGGCGGGAGAGAGTTCGGAATATTTCAAACGTTGCTTAATCATGGTCAACCTCAGTTAGCGAACAGCAGAATAATGAGGCTACTTTAATGGCGATATGGACTATGCTATAGAGCCATAAAATGATTATTTAACCAGGCCATGATGCGTCAGTTTCTCTCCTCTTTGCGGCTGGATGCTCAGCTCGCAGATCCTTTGTACCGGCAGATTTATCTGCGGATTAAAGACGCCATTGCGCAAGGAAGCCTGCTGGCGGGCAGTCGGCTGCCTTCGGTGCGTGGGCTGGCGAGCGATCTGGGCGTGGCGCGGGCCACGGTGGAAAGCGCTTACGGCCAACTTATCGCCGAAGGTTTTCTGCAAAGCCGGGGACAGGCTGGCACTTATGTTTCGCCGCAGCTGCAGAATCTGCCGGTACGCGCAGCATTGACGACGGAAGTGTTGCCAGCGGTGGCGGCGAATCCATTGCATCCGAGTGGTGCGACGCAGCCTTTTCAATTGGGGTTGCCGGCGCTGGATGCTTTCCCGCGCGCACTATGGCAGCGGATTGTCGGTCGCCAATTGCGTACTGCTCCTTTGGCGGCCATGGCTCATCCGTCAACTCAAGGGTTGCCCGATCTGCGCGCGGCGATCGTGAATTATTTGCAGCTTTCGCGTGGTATCAATTGTCGACCGGAACAGGTTTTTATTTGTGCCGGCTATCAGGCATTGCTGGATTTGGTGATCGGCACTTTACTCAAGACCGGTGACGAGGTGTGGCTGGAAGACCCCGGCTACCCGGTGACCCTACCGCTATTTCGCGCCGCCGGCATGCAGCCAGTGGCCGTGCCGGTTGATGAGCAGGGGATGAATATCGCCGTCGGTGTTGCCGCGGCACCTCGAGCACGTATGGCGGTGCTGACGCCGACCCACCAGAGTCCCCTGGGCGTCTCGCTTAGCCTGGCGCGGCGTATGGCCTTACTGGAGTGGGCACAGCAGCAGGGGGCATGGATACTTGAAGACGATTACGACAGCGAGGTTCGTTATCATGGTCGGCCGCTGCCGCCGTTGAAAAGTCTCGATCGTCAGGGCAGGGTGCTGTACGCCGGGACTTTCAGTAAAACCTTGTTTCCGGCACTGCGTATGGCTTATTTGGTAGTGCCGCTTGAACAGGTGGACGCTTTTGGACGCAGCAGCCGGTTACGCGGTTGCGGCTGCCCGCCACTGATGCAGGCTAGCGTGGCTGATTTTATCCATCAGGGGCATTTCTATCGCCATCTGAAACGTATGCGGCCTCTCTATCGCCAGCGCCGTGAATGGCTGGCGCAGGCGCTTGCACGACAGCTGGGGGAGTATTTGACGGTATCGTCGCAGGCCGGGGGCATTCAATTACTGGCACGATTGACGGCAAAAGGCTTGGATCGGAGGATCGCGCAAGAGGCCTGGCAACGCGGGTTGTCGATACAGGCACTTTCGGATTGGCACATAGCCAGTGCGGCGGGAGATGGCCTGCTGATGGGGTTTGCCAACTTTACCCAGCAGAGCGAGGCTGAGCGGGCAGTGGCCAGGCTAGCCGAGTTGTTTGACGCCACAAATTAAACGGCCCGCGGTTTCCCACGGGCCAGACGCACATCTGTTGTTTTATCTTTATGACTGCAAGGGGTGTTAACGCCGGGCCAGCAGAACGCCGAGGACGATGCCAACCGCGGCCCCGATCCCTACGCCCTGCCAAGGTTTGTCGCGCACGTAGCTGTCGGCTTGTTCGACGGCATCGCGGGCGTGCTGTGTCAGATTGCTGGAACCATTGAAGCGAGCACGGGCGTCGCGTAACACGCCTTTGGCTTTGCTGTGCAGCTCTTTCAGTTCCTCTTTGGTTTTGTCACCGGATGCACGTAGCACCTCATCCAATGTATCAGCCAAAAGAGTGACGTCCTGATCAATGTCGCGTTCTACTTTTTCTGATTTCTTAAACATTCGACTCTCCGTTTTTGACACATGTCTCTTAAGTGTAGACCATTTCTCAAAATGTGCCGGCGATCACGGTAAAATACCTGGTGGGATAACGTCATCGGCGATGCCTGTCTGTGTTGTACATTTGGTTACTCGGCGAAACCAATCACTCACGGAAGCGGCTCATCGATTCCTCTAGTATCTGCTTCAACGGCCCAACGGGGCTTACTGAAAAAACACTCTGAGGAATTAAAGATGAAAAAAGTATTAGCCCTGATCGTTGCTGCCACCATGGGTCTGTCTTCTGTTGCTTTCGCTGCTGATACTGCTGCAGCTCCGGCAACGGCTGCTCCGGCTGCAACCACCACTACCGCTGCGCCAGCTGCTGAGAAGGCTCCTGCTAAAGCCACTCATCATAAGAAAGCGCACCACAAAGCGACCAAGAAAGCCCCAGCTCAGAAAGCCCAGGCGGCTAAAAAGCACCACAAAGCCACCAAGAAAGCCCCGGCTCAAAAAGCTCAGGCCGCTAAAAAGCACCAAAAAGTAAGCAAAAAAGCTCCAGTACAGAAAGCTCAGGCTGCTAAAACTCACCACAAAGTAAGCAAAAAAGCGCCAGCTCAAAAAGCCCAGGCTGCTAAAAAACACCACAAAAAAGCGCCAGTGCAGAAAGCTCAGGCCGCTAAAAAACACCACAAAGCCACCAAAAAAGCAGCAACTCCAGCCGCTTAATTGAGTGAGGAATGCGGTGCCTGAGGGGGCCGCATCATCCCGACGTTATTGAGACACCCGGCTTGGCCGGGTGTCTTCTTTTGAGGGCTAGCTCATGATGATCAATCGCTATCTGTTCGAAGTGATTTTCAGCGCCGTCACCCTGTGTGGGCTGATCGTGGCCTGGGAACTGTTTCTGGCCGACGGTTTTCTCTGATTACTGCGCGATGGGCGTTTCATGCAGGTGCCGCCAGCCCAGCCCGGTTTCGGTTTGTTCAAACACCACGGTGGAGTTGCGCAGCGTCGCCGCCTGTCCAGGCAGCCTCTGTTTCTCGCGATAGCTGACCACTGCCCCCGTCGGCCATTCGGCCACCAACGTCATCTCTTCTATGCTGATTGCCAACCCCGGTTTGGCGGCCCGATGCGCACGGAAAAACGCGCTCAGTGCGGCAAAATCGAGTCGGCTGCCGTTCAGCGCGATCATGCTGAAGGCGGGATCAAAACGAGCCAACAGCCCCTGTTCATCTCCGGCCCCTTTTTCCAGCCAGTTTTCAATGGCGACGTGTGCGTTGATCACTTCGGTAAAATATTGGTTCATTGGTGTTCCTGTTGAGTATTGAGACGGCGCACTATGGCGCGGTTTGCGATGCGCAGGCACAGCAGCATGGGGATCAGCGTGCTGGCGGCGGCCAGGTAAAAACAACTTTTGTAGGCGACGGCGGGGGTAAAATGTTCCAGCAGCAGGTTGAGTAACAAGCTGAGCAGGGCGACACCCAGGCAGAAGCTGAGCTGTCGGTTGATATTCCACAGCGCACTGGCGTCGGCCAATTGCTCATCGGCAATATGCAAAAATGCGCTGCTCTGCGCGGTGCTGCTGCACAGGCTGCCGCCAAAGCCCATCAGGGCGAAGGCCGCAACCTGCAATCCGTAATCCCCAGCGTGCGCAATCTGCGACAGCGCCAAAATGCCCAACCCTTGCAGCAAACAGCCGAAGATAAACAGCGGTTTCGGGCCAAAATGGTTAAATTTCCTGCCGGTCAACGTGATGGCCAGGAACGAGGCCAGCGACCAGGGCAGCATCAGGCTGCCGACCTGCGCGGCACGCATGCCCAACTGATTTTGCAAATACAGCATGGCGATCAGGCTGACGCCGATAAACAGGCCGGGGATGCACTGATAAATCATCATCGACGTGCGCAACAGCGGATCCTGAACCAGGCGCAGGTTCAGCAAAGGGTGGGTAATGCGCAGGCTACGGCGCAGGAAATAGGTCAAGGCGATCGCTCCTGCGGCCAGCAGTAACGCGCCTTGCGCAAGGCCCCCGCGTTCCCCCAGCCGGGTGAGGCCCAGTAAGATCAGCGTCAGGGCCGTACAGGCGCTAAGCAACCCCTTGATCTCGAGCGGTCGACGTTGCGGATCGGGTACCTGAGGGCGCAGCCAGAGTGCGGCCAACAGCAGCGCCAGCGCGGCGAGCGGCAGGTTGGCAAAGAACACCCAGCGCCAGTCGAGCCGGTCGACAATAAGCCCCCCCAATGCCGGTGACAGTGCCGGGGCCAGCAGGCCTACCAGCATAATGGCGGCGGAAAGCCCCGCGCGCTCATGGCTACGGTACAGTTGGTAGGTCAGCGTTTGGCCGATCGGGATCAGCAACCCGCCGCCCATACCCTGCAGCACTCTCCAGCCAACCAGTTCGCCGATGGAATCGGCATAGCCCGCCGCCGCCGTTGCCAGCATAAACAAGGTTAACGACAGCAAAAACACCCGCCGTCCGCCAATGCGCTGCGCTAACCAGGCGCTGAGCGGGATCACCAGCGTCAGGCCGAGAATGTAGCCGTTACTGACCCAGGCCAATTCACCGACCGAAGCCTGCAGCGCATGACCGATTGAGGGGTAAGCGACGTTGGCGATAAACATGTTGATCAGATCGACAAAAAATCCGAGCAGGTAGACGATTGCGACTTTGATGCGATAGGGCATGGTGCCTCCGGTTGAAGGCCAGCAGTGTAACGGGCGGGAAAGTGCGGATAAATCGGCTACGAGCGATTACACTGTCAAAATTATTTTGATAATAAGGGGCAACAACATGCTTAACCTGCAGCGTTTGGCTATATTCGTGGCCGTGGTGGACGCCGGCAGTTTCACCGCTGCTGCGGTGGCGTTGGGGCAAACTAAGGCGGTGGTCAGCTTCAATGTCAAACAGCTGGAGAGCGAACTGGGGGTGTCGCTGCTGGTGCGCAGCACCCGACGGCTGGCACTGACCGACGCCGGCGAACGTTTTTATCAACGTTGTCTGCGGTTGTTGCAGGATGCGGAAAACCTCTTGGATGACGTACGTCGGGATCACCATGGATTGAGCGGCGTATTGCGCATCACCACTACGCCGGAATACGGCGCTCAGGTGGTGGTACCGGCGTTGGCGGCGTTTTCCCAATTGCATCCGCGCCTGCGCATTCAGCACGTTTCCTCTTCCTATCATGCCGATTTGATTTCAGAGCGTTTCGACGTGGCCATCCGGCTGGGACAACTGGCGGATTCCAGCCTACGGGCGGCACTGCTCGACAGCTTTGCTATTGTGCCGGTCGCCTCGCCAGCCTACCTGGCCCGCCATCCCATTGCGTCTCTGGCCCAACTGGCACAGGCACAGTGGATTGCTCACAGTCGCCTCAGTTCGCCGCTGAGTTGGCAGGTCATTACCCCTGAGCGCCAGGCGGTGCTGTTCAAAGTGGAAGATGCCGCCACGTTGATGGGCGACAGTGCCGCGGCGCTGTTGGCGTTTGCTTTGCACGGTGCCGGGGTGGCGCTGTTGCCCGAATGGCTGGTGCGGCCTGCCCTCGCCGAGGGCAAGCTGTGTCCGCTACTCACGGACCATCAGTTTCCTGCGCAGAGTATTTATGCGCTATACCCCAACACCCGCCACGTACCGGAAAAGGTGAGGGCGTTTATCGATTTCCTGCGGGCGCGGGTAGCCACGGATGAATAAATGCCATGATGGCGGCCAGCGTTTGCCGGTGTACGGCTTCGCGTTGTTCGCTGGAAGAGGCGCAAAGCACCGCCCCATCATCTTCTTCACTCGCCAGGATTTGCCGGCCTTTGGGCTGACAAACCGGCAGGAAATCGAAATGATTGCCGCTGGATAGCCTCAGTGCATGAATAGGTTGCTTTCCGTTATCCGCCGCCAGCGTGGCACCGCCAAGCCCGGGTTCCTGGCCGTCGGGCAAAAAGTGCTGTGGCTCGACGATCAGTAACGGTGCGCTGAGCCGACGCAGGCTGGTCGGCAGCAGGTAGGGCACCATGCCGGGATCTAGAGCCACCGCAAAGCGAATGCGCGGGTCGGTGTAGTCGGCGTCAAATGCCCTGGCGGAAAGCTTCGTCAGTGCGACGTTGGCTTGTGTATAAAACTGACAGTTGGGCGACTGCGGTGCTTGTCGGCAGCCATCGATGAAATCGCTCAGCCGGACTTTACCGCCGATAGCTGCAATGGTGCTGTAACCGCCCTTGGAGTGGCCGATAACGCCAATCGCCTGAGGGTTGAGCATCGGCTTCCAGCGAGGGTCGGTGGTGACGGCGCTAATCAAGGCGGAAATATCGCTGGTTTGTAACCACAGCTCGGCAGATAAAGCCGGAACCGAGTTACCGGTAGTGCTGCCTGGGTGGTTGGCCGCCACCACGATCGCGCCTTGTTGGGTCAGCGCTGCCGCCAGCCAGGCCTGGCTGGCGTTATTGCCGCCGCTGCCGTGGCTGATCACGATCAGCGGAAAATGCCCACTTGCTGCCGGCGCGTCCGGCTGACTCTCAATGCCGGTAAAGACCCGGTTTGCACCGATGAGCTGCGGTTTAGCCGTTTCAGTGGTGGGGTAGTAAATTCGGCTGACTAACGAACGCGAGCCGGCCTGAAAGGTTTCATCGTGGGTGGCGACCTGATAGGGGGACGCGCTCGCAGTACCGCACCACAGCATCAATAACAACAAGGTTGTTTTCATTTTCACTCCTCAAGGTATCGAGATTGAGAGGGTGGCATTGGCGGCGCCATCCGGCGACCTCGATCGCGATCCGGGTCGTTAAATGATTGTTTTAACAGTACACTGTTGATTCCGTGTGCAAACGACAAGACCTTGATGATGCCGCTTATTCCTCTCACATTTCTGTTCGGTCTGCTGTGCCTGGGGCTGCTGTATCGCCTCGGTCGTCCAACGGCGCGGCGCTGGGTCTTTCAGCTATTGTTGTTGCTGTGCGCGTGGCAAAGCCTGCTGGTGGGTATCCGTTATGGCTACGGCATAACGCAATTCAATCGGCTGCAACCGTTCGGCGCGATGGCGATCCCTTCACTGGCTTATGTCGCGTTTTTGGTGAGTACTCAGGGCCGTTTGCGGCGGCGCGAACTGTGGCATCTGATGCCGCTGTGCCTGACGCTGTTGGCCAGCCTGACGGCGCCCTTTTTGCTGGATGCCATGATTGTCGGGGGTTATCTGGGGTATGGAGCCGCATTGCTGTATGCGTTGCGGCGCGGTGAAATGCTTTGCCGCAGGTGGCGCTGGCGGAAAGTTGGCTGAGCTATCGACTGTGGCGCGGTGTGGGGGGCTTGCTGATCATGGTGGCGGTAGCCGAAGGGGTGATTGCGCTCGACTTTTCCCTGTTTGACGGGCGGCACGCCGGTTGGCTGGCAACGATCGATAATCTGTTGGTGGCGTTGAGCCTATGCTTGGTGCTGTCGCGCAGCCGACCTGCGGAAAGCCCGGTTGAGGTCATATCGGAAACGGCGGATAGCGGGGGGGAAGATGAGGATCAACTGGCCGAGTGGTTTGAGCGGGTGCAACAACGGCTGCTGCAAGATGACTTCTACCTGGAGCCTGAG
The DNA here is from genome assembly GCF_058799515.1 of Serratia sp. GW822-FHT06D09. Taxonomy (NCBI): domain Bacteria; kingdom Pseudomonadati; phylum Pseudomonadota; class Gammaproteobacteria; order Enterobacterales; family Yersiniaceae; genus Serratia; species Serratia sp. GW822-FHT06D09. Next base: position 66,291 of record NZ_JBXALO010000014.1, on the reverse strand, counting down.
CTGAACCTGGCCCGGCTGGCGCGCAAGGTGGGCTTGCCGGCGCGACGGGTTTCGCAGGCTATCAATCGGCATACGGGAATGAATGTGTCGCAATATGTGAATCAACTGCGTATTCGTCAGGCGGCGCAGTGGTTGCTCGCCGGTGATGAGCCGGTGACTGATATTATGCAAAAGGCCGGATTCACTACCAAATCGAATTTTAACCGCGAATTCTTGCGCATTCAGGGTGTGAGCCCAAGTGAATGGCGCAGGCAACAACAGCGGCTTTAAATAATACTTTGTTATCCCTTGCCGGGTTTGGATCGGGGCTATGCTAAATGCTGTTGATGAGCCGTACGGGCGTGCCGTCAATCTCTTGATTTTACGGTACTGAGGGTGTTTCCGGGCGTGATGTTGACGCTGCGCCTGCTGTTGCAAAAACGGCAAAATACCTGGTTAAGGAATATTCCTAAACCCACATCCATACCGAAAAATTTATTGTTTCATCTCATGATTACGGTAAGGTCGCTCAGCGGTCCAGAACGAGAGGAGAAATCGATGTATTTACGGCCGGATGAAGTGGCTAGAGTGTTGGAGAGTACGGGGTTTGAGCGTGATTATGTCACCGATCAAGCCTATGGTTACCGCAAGGGTGAGCACTACGTGTATGTGAATCGTGAAGCGCGGATGGGCAGAACCGCGTTGGTGATCCACCCGGCGCTGAAAGAGAAAAGCGTGCATTTCGCCACGCCGACCTCGCCGATACGCACCAGCGATCAGTACCTTGAGTTTCCCCTGGATTTAAGCAGCGATACCCCGAGTGCGCGTTATGGCATTCCCCACGGTTTCAGCTCGCGTGACGCGCTTTCGCGCTATATCTACAGCATGTTTCTGTAATGCATCCCCCGCCTGCGGGGGACATCTTCACCAATTGGCAATGGCTTCCTGGTTAAAACGCTCGTTGTAGGCGCGGCGGAACTGTGCCAGCTCGAAAGCATCGATATCCAGATCGGCAAAATAAAACAGCGCTGCTTCGGTGTGCTCGGCATGTAACTCTGGCGACAGACCGGCACGCAGCAGGGTTTCCCGCCACAGGGCAATCTGGTGGTCGTCTGCCTGTTTGATAAAGGTCAGATAGATAAACAGCAAATAGGCCGCCTGGTGCATCTCTTCGGTGTAACCGTTATTCAGCATGCGGATAAAGGTCTGGCTGTTGCGGCTCCCCATCTCCTGAATCATCGATTCAATCAGCATAGGTTTCACTTTCAACAGGTGGGCCAGAGAGTCAATGGCTTTGCGGGTATCGGAAGTTAGAATGCGGTAACCAATAATAAATACAACGATCAGGGCAGCGATGATGATCCAGGTCATTTATGATTTATTACACTCTCGGAACGCCAGTATTTGGCAGGAGGCGCTGCAGGACAGCGCCCGGTGTCAACGCTGTTCGCCGCTGAAATTGTCGGCTGCCCGCTGCTGATTGCGCAGGTGGTGGTTGAAGCTGGCGGCATCTTTGGCCAGTGCGTCCAGATGGGCGCCCAGCATTTTAATTTGCTTCACCAATGCGTGCTGCTCCGGCACTGAACTGGCGGTGCTCAGCTTGCGTACCAACTGTTCGTTCTGCATACGCAGTGCGACTTCGCGCTGTTTAGCCTCTTCCAGCAACTGCTGCAGGGCCTGATAGCTGTGCTGCCATTCACGGTGCTGCTTTTCGAAGCTGGCCTGCAACTCACTCATGGCATTTTGAAACTGGGTTTCCAGCTCGCGCATTTTCATGGGATCGATCCTTTGCGGCACTCAATAATGGTTTTGCAGTATAACGAAAACTGCACAGAACCTCACCCGTTGACGACGATTGCGGAAAATTCCCGGCTTGCAACCGGAGCTGTGGGTCTTACAATCAGGCTTATTCCGGCATGAAAGGCTTAGTGTCCAAGAGTGGCTTTGAGATGAGCAACCAAGACAAAGATTTTTTTGAACAGGCGATGGCGGATGTCATTCCGTTATCCCGCGGCCCCGAGACGTTGTACTTGAAGCCGCAGGAGACCATGGATAAGCGCGCGCGCCGTGAAGCGCAGGCGCTGCAGCAGGAAAACTTTCTCAGTACCGGCTTTCTCGAACTGATCCCCTGTGAGCAACCGTTGGAATATAAAGGCGAGGGCATTCAACAGGGCGTGCTCGACAAGCTGAGCCATGGCCGCTACCCGCCACAGGCCAGTCTGAACCTGTTGAAACAGCCGGTGGAGGCCTGTCGGCAAGCTCTGTTCCGCTTTATTGTACAGGCGGAAAAGCAAAGTCTGCGTTCGCTGCTGATCGTTCACGGCCGTGGGCGAGATGATGAAAGCCACGCCAACGTGATCCGCAGCTATGTCGCCAAGTGGCTGGCCCAGTTTGAGCAGGTGCAGGCTTTTTGTCGGGCGTTGCCGCGCGATGGTGGTGAAGGTGCCTGTTACGTGACGTTGCGCAAATCTGCACAGGCGAAAGCCGATAACTTCGAACGTCACGCCAAACGCAGTCGATAAACGGGCAACAGAAGGCCAGCCGGTAGCGGGGCCACCGGCTGGTGGGGGTTATTTATTGAAGAATTTATAATCCAGCGAATAACGTCCGGCGCCGGTGACCGCCAGCAGCAACAGCCCGCCAATAATGCTGATGTTTTTGAAGAAGTTTATTTCATTGCCCATCATTTCCATGCCGGTCATTTTCCAGAATGGGTGGCCGATAAACGCGGTGCCGAGTACGTAAAGGGCAAAAATAACCGCGATAGGGCGAGTAAATAACCCAAGAATAAGCGCAATGCCGAAAAAGAACTCCACCACCACGGCGATAATCGCCGCTAAATAAGGCATGGGCGTACCATACCCTTCCATTGCCGTGACGGTTGCACCAAAGCCAACCAGCTTCATCCAGCCAAATATGATAAACAGGATCATCAACAATATTCGGGATAGCAGAATAACGCCGTCTTTTGAGCTTTCACCCATTTTGAACTCCTCAGCCACTGTCACAATTATGTTGTGTTACTGATTAAAGAGTAGACTAATATTGGCTTTGTTGTAGCGACAACCGAGAGTTACGCACTTTTTTATAGGAATAAATTCTATGGATCTTAAATTTTTGGAAGATGAAAAGCGTTTCTATATAAACGATCAGCAGGGGAAGATGATTGCCGAGATATCTTTTGTGCCCAGCGGCGACAAATTAACCATCATTGATCACACCTGGGTTGACGAAGTGCTAAAAGGCCAGGGGGTAGGTAAAAAGTTGGTGGCGCTGGTGGTTGCCAAAATGCGCGCGGAAAACCGCAAAATCATTCCGTTATGCCCGTTCGCCAAACACGAATTCGACACCACGCCAGAATATCAGGATATACGCGCCTGAAACCTAGCGGGGCGTAACCACGTCCCGCTGCTCAGCACATGCCAAAGTTGCTACCACTGCGTTGGCCGGAACCTGCGGTCTTTGCGCGTAATCCATGCTGATAAGCTTTCCCCCCAATAGCGAACTCGCTCTTTGTGGCAGCGCTGGTTGCATAATAATCGCTATATAATATATTACATAACGATTATTAAAACAGCGGGATAGCAATCTAATGCCGGGATTATTGATGTTCTATGTGGGCGGCACCGCACCGGGTGCCAATATCGAATTGCACGACGTACAATTCGTTGCAGCGGAGCGGCCAGAACAGGCTTATCCCTTGCTGCGCGAGAAATGGTTTGGCGATAAGAACAAGGTGCATGTTGATGGCTATTCGCGTATTGAATGGGCGGATGGCTATGACGTGGCGCTGAAGGCAGAGCCGTTCGTCGGGCCGGAGAAGCTGTTCTTCGTTAACGTGGGCGGTTACCGCAGTGACGAGTTGGCTGAGCTGCACGAGTTTGGCCTGTTTGTCGCGCACAGTGCGGATGAAGCCAAAGAAAAAGCCAAGCAGACGCTACTGACCGGCAGCTTCAAGCAGCATAAGGATGATCTGGCAGAGGTGGATGATTGCCTGCTGTTGCAGTCACTGCAGGGTTACCATGTTCATTTGCAGGCCAATGCGCAGGGTAAAGCGGCGCAACCGCTGTGGCAGGGCTATTTGCCGATCGGCGAGTAGAACGTGATAGCGGCGCCGATGCCTGCAACCGCGGCCTAAGCCATTGGGGGGAGGCAGCCTCCCCAATATTGGATGTGTTCAGGATTTATTGCGGAAAAGAAGCATTAAGCAGGTTTATGAGCGGCGAGAATAAATATCATTGGGCGCTCTTTTTCTTCGTCCAGCGCCGGGTTTTCTGCGATTTGTTGAGCCGAAGGGCCCCATTCGTTCAGATAGCTAATAACGAAGCCTTGCCGGATCAGCAAGTTTACGTAGCTGCCAAGCGTGCGGTGCTGCTTGATGACCCCATCTGCCAACCAATTTGAAATCCGCTGACCTTCCTGCTGATAGCCGTTAACCGGCCACGACTTCTGCCCGTTTTGATCGACCCACCATCCCTGATGCTGTGGTGCGGTATAAATGGGGTGCTCGGCGGTGAAGATAAACTGCCCGCCAGCCGCCAGCGCCTGATAAACCGTGGCGAACAACCGTGCCAGATCTTCGATGTAGTGCAGCGTCAGTGAGCTGTAGGCGATATCAAAAGACGCCTGCGGCAACTGAAGCTGCTCCAGATCCTGCTGGCGGTATTCAATGCCGGCATCCTGGGTCATCGACTGCGCTTTACCGAGCATTTTTTCTGAGACGTCCAACCCCAGTAAGCTTACGGCGCCTTGTTCACGAGCGCTGCGGCAGAACCACCCGTAGCCGCACCCGAGATCGACTACGCGCTTGCCGTGCAAATCCGGCAGTATGCTGCGGATAGTCGGCCATTCCGGTGCGCCGTCCAGCCCGTTAACCGAGCGGCTGAGCTGGGCATAGCCGTCGAAGAAGGCCTGATTGTCATAAATATTTTGCGTCATAATGACTCCTGTTTTGGTGAAATCGCTGCCGGTTAAGGGGCAGCGTCGCCATATTATCTGCCCACCCTGCTGATTTCCATGATAAAGGTCGTGCTAACCTCCACGGGTTACCGCATAATTTTACGCCAGAAAAAGAATGAAAAATCACCTCAGGAAAAGATATGAAGATTATTTCGGTGCGTCAGTCCCCCGAGTTTAAACAGCAAGCGATCGGTTATTTCCAACAGCAATGGGCTTCGGAAGAAACGCTGATGATGTATGAGGATGCCATCACTCGTTGCATCGGTGCGGCTAATCCATTGCCGCAGTGGTATTTGCTGGTGGATAACAGTCAGATCCTGGGGGGCGCAGGATTAATCACCAATGATTTCATTAGCCGCGGTGAACTCTATCCATGGCTGTGCGCGCTGTATGTGGAGGAGGCCCACCGTAACCGCGGTTACGGCAGGTTGTTGATTAACCATGTAGCGGATGAGGCTCACCAGCTGGGTTTCCCACAGTTGCATTTGTGTACCGATCTGGAAGGCTACTACGAGAAACAGGGGTTTGCCTTTAATGGGTTGGGTTACCATCCCTGGGGCGAGGCTTCGCGAGTGTATACGCGGGATCTGTAAGAGGATTAACTGGCTCTGATAGCCAGTTAATAACGCTTTGGCAGCCGGTTAACCGCCAGCAAAATACCTTTTTCGACGGTAATATAATCTCCCTTGCGCAGGTCAGATAATATTTTCATGATGCCACTGCGCGAGAGCTGCGTTCGTTGCTGAATATAGCGTGGGACCGTAGTGGATAAGCGAAAGGCTTCTTTTTCATTCATTAGCATCAGCAAGTGATTGCAGACAACCTCGTAGGCATCGTTGCCTGACAATAACCTGTCGCGGATGCTCAGAACTTGGATGACATAGGCTTGTATATGCACTAAGTTTTGCCAAAGGTTTTCCCGTGCCAGCGTTTCCAGCACATCACTTTCCTGGTACATCACCAGTTCAACCGGTGATTCGGCCAGGAAAAATATCAACTCTTTAGGGAAGAAGGTTTCCGCGATACCGGCGAGCGAGGGTTCTCTAAAGTTGGCTATTTTCAAACCATCACTGTCGCGGCATGCGGACATTTCACCGGACTGGAGCAAGAACCAATGCCGAATGCCATTGTGAAATAAGCGAATTTTTTTGCCCGCTGGAAAAGAACATTTTTTACCATAGGGCATTAAGGCGTGCTTAATCGCCAAGATATGCTCTATCGGCTTATCATCTTTATTAAATAAAGTGGCTGAGTTTCTTTTCCCAAGAGTGAAGAGAACGTCTGTTTCCATAATGTCATGTTCCAGGGGCGTAAATTTATTACGGTGAAGCCAGGGTCGAATTTTTCCGCATACTATATTATGCCTTGTAGCTATGCAATTATGCAGCTCTGTCTGGTGGGTGGTGGCGGGCTGTGAATGGTAAAATAGGGTGAATATAATTAAAAATCAATTTGTTGCCTGGTGTGCATTTTTGGACACTTAAGCCGCTATCAGACAATTACCCTGGTGGAGTAGTATGCACGGCGTTTGATGCTCCCACTATGGATGATAATAATGAAACCGTGCTCAGATTTTCTAACTCCTCGCATTAGGGGGAGTAAGTTTAGTATTTCTCTTTCGCTAATTTTCGCTTACCTTATTTATTCGCCTTTTTCAGTTGCAGCGAGCTGGTCCTTAGGGGCAGCTGCGATGGTGAATGATTATGGTTATGTTGATACCGATGCTAAAACCCAGGGATTGCCCACGTTAAACTATGAGAAAGGGAACTTTTATATTCACTCTTTGGCGGCGGGGTATTATCTGCTGAATATGCCAAAGGATCAGATTTCGATCATCACCTATTATTCCCCCCTGGGTTTTGATCCGGATGATAGCAATAACAGCCAAATGAAAAAGCTGGATAAGCGCGATGGCACAGTAATGGCCGGGATGGCCTTCACCCATAAAGAGAAATGGGGGGTTATTCGCGCCTCGCTGGCTGGTGATACCCTTGATAACAGTAACGGTGTGGTAGGGGACGTGGCCTTTTTGTATCCAATCAAGGCGGGCAAGCTACGCCTTGTTCCCGGTATTGGCGCGGTCTACAACAACGGTAACCAGAACGATTACTACTATGGCATTGGCCATGCGGAGGCAAAAAGCAGCGGTTTCTCAACGTATTCGGCCGGAGAGAGCTGGAGCCCTTATGTGGAGCTGAGCGCCAACTACCAGTTTAACGAACATTGGTATGCCTTGGCGTCAGTGCGTGCCGTGCAGCTGAGCAGTGAAATCACCGATAGCCCAATGGTGGATAAAGATATCTCCAGCCAGGCTTTACTGGGCGGTGGATACCGATTTTAAGCTACATGTTCGTAAGCCTGTGCCGCCTTCAGGGCTTGCGTGCCTGTCTGCTCTGGCGACGCGACCAGGTTGCGAGCGAAGTGACGATCGGGAAAGACCGGTAAACGAGTAACTGTCGACGGTTCGGAAAGACGAACAGCATCACCTCGCTTCGGCGGGGTTTTGCTTTTAGTGTTTGTGGCCGTTATCGCTAAATCAGGCGCTGCTCATGCAGTTTCATATTATGCATGATGCTGTCCATCATCACCTGAACCCTGTGGGGTAACACCCCACGCTGGCGATAAATAAGAAAGGCTTGCATATCGATACAGCGCTCACGTTCAATACAAGGCATCAGTGACCCCGATTCCAGCGCAGAAGCGACGGAGTAATAAGGGGCATAGACGATGCCAAGCCCCTGTTTTGCCAGCTCGATGGCCGGCAGAATATTGTCGCATATGCTGCTGCCGGTGACTGCTACCTGCATCAATTGGCCCTGAGAACTATAACAGCTCCAGGTATTGTGGCTCCCTCCCAGCACCCGCAAGGTAATGCAGCGATGCGCAGTCAGCTCCTCTGGCTCGACAAGAGGGGCGTTCGCGATATAGTCCGGTGAGGCAAATAACCCGACGCGAAAACGGGTCAGGGGCCTGGCGATCAGGCTTTCATTTTGCGGCTGGAAGAAACTGATCAACAGATCGCAGTCACTGTCGAATACCGCACCGTACTTCTTCTCACGTTCATCCGGATTGCGGGTAACCAAATCGACGATCAGCTCCGGCGATTCGCGTAACAGCGGCGGCAGCAGATAACGGGTCAGGAATGAATGGATACCAATAGGTGCGCCCAGCGTCACCATGCCATTCAGACTGCGTTTATAGGTACCTGATATATCGAGCAGATCGTTATGCTCATCTAACAGCTGAGTGGCTCGGCGTAAAAATTGTTCGCCAAACTCGGTTAGCGACAAGCTGCGCGGGGTGCGTAAGAAGATCTCCAGGCCAAGCCGGCGCTCCAGCGCCGTCAGGGTGCGCGACACATTTGACTGTGGCATGTCTAGCCGCTGAGCGGCCTTGCTGACGCTGGCCGTTTCGGCAATGCAGCGAACGATCCTGAGTTCGTCGATCTTGAAGTCTTTTGATTTCACTCTACGCGCCAGTCTGATTTTGTATATCAAAAATGATATACATTTTTGCCTGTATTGTCATATGACTTATCAGTCACTAGCGGGTACTATTTCGATTAATTATTTATTGCTTATTAAATTAATATTGGAAGCTATGATGAGAAAAAAACGTGCGGCCATTTTGCCCTTGGTATTCATTCTGGCCGCTTGTTCATCCAAGGTCACCGAAAAAGAAAAGTATTCTACGTTCCTGAATAATTACAATGATATTACCCAGGGGAAATCGGCCTCCGGTAAGGACGTTTTATATTGGAAACAAACTAACGTTGACTATTCTAAATATAAATATTTGGTTTATCAGCCGATGATCTATTTCCCGCGTCCGAAACCCACTGAGATGGTAAGCCAGCGCGCACTTGATAATATCCTAAACTACACCAACCAGCAGTTTAAGCAGTCTATGGCATCCCATTTTATCTTAGAAGATGTGCCACGTGAAAATACGCTTATTTTCCGAGGGGCTATAACGGCTATCGATACCCATAAAAAAGGGCTTCAGGTGTATGAGGTATTGCCAATCACGCTACTGGTGGCGGCAACACAGAGCGTAACCGGTCACCGCACCATGGAGAGCTCTGTGTATATGGAAGGCGAGTTTATCGATGCTTCGACTAATCAGCCGGTTATCAAAGTGGTGCGCAAAGCGTCCGGAAATAATTTGAATAATGAAAAGGCAAAACTCACCGTAGACGATGTTAAAAATGCCATTGATATCATTGCCAAAGATATCAAAGAGTATAAGACAACATAAGCCTCAATGTGTTATTTAGCGTTACCAGCCAGGGTGTAGCATGTTTCTAGATTATTTTGCTTTAGGCGTATTGATCGCCGTGTTTTTGATTTTATTTTACGGCGTGATAATTATTCACGACATTCCTTATTTGCTGGCCAAAAAACGGCAACATCCCCATCAGGATGCCATTCACGTGGCAGGCTGGGTCAGCCTGTTTACCCTGCATGCTATTTGGCCACTGCTGTGGATTTGGGCGACGTTATATCGGCCAGAGCGGGGATGGGGCATGAGCGAGAAAGCCGAACACCCTGAAGTGCTGCAAGCGCGAATTCATCAGTTACAAAGCGAGTTACAGCGAATGCAGATGCCCGTTGCAGATGAAAGCTCGTCGTCCAATAAAGGGTGTTGAAAGGGTATGGATCTCTTAATTATTCTCAGCTACGTAGCGCTGAGCTACGGCGTTTTCAAACTGTTCCGTATCCCCATCAATAAATGGACCGTGCCGACCGCAGTATTGGGCGGCATTTTTATCGTAGGAGCTTTGATTCTGGGGATGAATTACAACCATCCTTATACCTACCGGGCGCAGAAAATCGCTGTTTCGGTGCCCATTGTTCCCCAGGTATCGGGAGTGATTGTCGAGGTTACGGATAAGACCAATGTGCTATTGCATAAGGGCGATGTGCTGTTTCGCCTGGATGATACCCGCTACCGTGCCCGGCTGAACAAGCTGCAGGCAGATCTTGCCAGCGCGCAGGCGGATGTAAGAACACGACAGGCTACGCTAAATGAGTCCTCGGCCAATGTACAGCGGGTTTATGCCGAGTATGAACGCACGCGCCAGGATTATCAGCGTTACGCCAAAGGCGCGGCAATGGCAGTTAACCCTTTCTCGGAACAAGACATCAGTCATGCCCGGCAGCAGTATCAAGCGCAATCTGCAGCGCTGCAGGCTGCCAAAGCTCAGCATCAGCAGGCGCAGGAGCGGCTTTCGGGCCACTACAATGGTGAGGACGCCCGCATTGCCAGCCTGAAATCACAGATTGCGGAAGCGACCTACAATTTGGAACAAACGACCATTCGAGCACCCAGCGAGGGTTATGTTACCCAGGTGCTGGCTCGGCCTGGCACCACCGCAGTGCGCTTGCCGTTCAAGCCGGTGATGATTTTTATTCCGCAGCAAAAACGGCAGGTGGTGGCGGTATTCCGTCAAAACTCGATCCTGCGTTTAACCCAGGGCGATAAAGCCGAGGTGGTATTTAACGGCTTGCCGGGGAAAATCTATGGCGGCTCGGTCACGCGGGTGCTGCCGGTCGTCCCCGACGGCAGCTATCAGGCCAGTGGTGTTATGCAAGGGCTAAACGTTGGCGCTCAGCAGGAGGGTGTTTACGTGATGATCGATTTAGACCCTGTTCCCGCGCTGGACAAATTGCCCGATGGGGTTACCGCACAGGCTGCGGTCTACACCGAGCACTTTGAGCATCTTTCCATCATGCGCAAAGTCCTGCTGCGCATGACCAGCTGGCTGCATTATCTCTATCTGGATCACTAACGACCAGTGGTGCGCTACAGACACAAAAAAGCCCGCAACGTGAATTGCGGGCTTTTTCGTTATTGCCACCGGATCTATCTGGGGTCACCGGCTGGCGGAGTCTGAATTGGTGTTGTAATTCATTGAAATAACTTAGGTAATCTCTAATTCAACTTTTCTTTGGTGCCTATACAGGTGCCTAAAAGTTTTTTCACCCCTTTTTGATGAGAAAAATAAAGCGAGATAGGGAGAAAGACTTGCTCTATTTATGTGTGCACTAATCCGGTAGCTCGCCTGGCTCTGAGTAAATCGATAGTGGTCAGGAATGGTGTCTGCTCTTGCCAGGTGAATCCTTTACGGTCGATGCGCACCAGTTCATAGCGTTCCACCAGGAAATTCACCGCATCAGCAAGTGTGATACCCGCCTCGATATGTTCCTGGATGGCTGAATTATCATGGAATGGTGTGTCGCTGAGCGTAAGACTGTAATGATGTTCCAGTAGGTACGTTAACAGTTGCTGCCAGACCTGAACGGGCGACAGGCGTGGCGAAACCGGCACCGTGGCCGGTACAGTTGAAATATGCATGAGTTGAGTCCCTGATAAAGGAAGAGGAAGGTGTTACCTGGTTACGGCTGACTGGGGATAATTTAGTGTGCCACTACACCTTGTGAGTTACTGGAGTGAATTTGCAGACTGGCCGACACCCGAAACTCACGCAATGTGGGTTGATTTTGCCAAAGAGATAAACCCCGAAGAAGACCAGACATGGATGCTTCGTAAATATACAAGTATAGTCAACTGGAAGGCTCCTGTTCCTCAACCTGGAACACCGCTTCATTTTCATCAAATGAATGGAGTTAATTACATCCTCGCTGAGGATGGCTTCCCTTTAGGAAGCATCGCAGCTGCAATCAACACAGAAAGAAAAGGTCTACTGCGTGTTAAGGTTGGAGATAAGTTGAACGTAGAGCTTGATTATATCGGGCCAAATGATATCAGAGCACGCTAATCTTTCCCTATGAAACTTCGTATGATTTTCATATAAGTGCCTAACCTTACTGGTAAATAATTTCTCAAATGAGGGGGCATTCGAAAATGCCCCCTGCAACACTATAAACTGGTTCAGCAGGGCTTGGTTTGCTTCCTGTACACGATTTCGCTGTCCACGTAGCTCCCTCAGGAACATTATGCTATTCCTTCAGGACCGAACTGGAGGGCACAATGATGGGTACTTCATTGGCTGGGACTGTACGGAAATGACATTAAAAGTTACCTATATTGCTGCATTTTGTGCTGCCGGATATTGTTTCTATCTGTAAACGCTGATAATGTTCATACAGCTCAAGCGCTTCGCTTTGAATGCTGCAACCATGTTATACAAATTGCTAGCTTTGCTTCCTTAGGGAGGCGTCTGGTTTACCAGACTCGATCCGAGGCCCCACCGTCGCCATCGACGGCTGGCGCCGTAGCTGTCGGGCATTACTTACGGTCGTAGAACACAGAGGCTGTTGCTAGCAATGTTTGGTGTATGCATCTCTGTTTTTCTGCACCCTTGATTATGGGGAGACCGTAAGTAACTTTGCCTCTGAGGTTTAATATGCCTTCTGATATCCCAATTAATAAAAGTAGTTCTGGCATTTCAACATTGAATGCACTTTCTAAGACTTTAGGCTTTTCACTTCCTGAGCTGGAAGAAATTAGAAATATACCATTAGATAAAAGATATTTTAAATTAGAAAAACCTAAAGCTGATGGAAGTTTGAGAGTTGTTTATCGGCCTCATCATAAATTGAAAAGATTACAGCGAAGAATCAACTCCAGAATATTTCGTGAGCTTGTTGTGTGGCCTGATTTTTTATTTGGATCAGTACCAAATGACAATGATGAAGAGCAATCCTTAAAAAGGGATTATATTACTTGTGCTGAGCAACATTGTTCAGCGAAATCAATTCTTAAGATAGATATAAGAAACTTTTTTGATAATATACACCGCGATTTAGTTAGCGATATCTTCAATGATTTCTTTAGCATAAAGTCAGAGGCTAATGAGTATATTGTCGATATTTGTTGTGCTGGAGATTTTATTGTGCAGGGGGCCTTGACCTCTAGCTATATTGCTTCACTGTGCCTGCATGATATTGAAACTAAAGTATGTCGAAGAGCCAGAAGGAAGGGATTAACATATACGAGGCTGGTCGATGATATAACTGTGTCGTCTAAAGTTTATGATTTTGATTTTTCTCAAATAAGAAAGCATATTGAAGATATGCTTGCTGAAAAAGATCTGCCTATTAATCCTGATAAGTCATGTGTTCATCAAATTTCTACAAAGCCCCTTTTAGTGCATGGTCTGAGAATCGATCACAGCAAACCAAGACTTCCTTCTGATGAGGTAAAGCGGATTCGTGCTTCTTTGCACAATCTAATAAATAATTCATCAAAAAATAATAATAAGACATCTCTGGCATACAGGGTTGAATATAATAGATGTATGGGAAGAATTAATAAATTAGGACGGCTTGGCCATGAAAAGCATTCTGTATTTATGGGGAAAATCAGAAAGGTGCGACCAATGCCATCTTATAGGGATATCAAAGAGTGCAAGAAAAAACTAAAACGGTTGGAGTATCTTTATTCAAAGGGGTTTAATAAAAGTGAAAAATATTTCAGAGATTTTCAATTGGTAGGGCATAATATATCTCTTATTAATAGAAGTAGCTCATTTTCCATTTTGGCAAAAGAATTTAGAATAAGATTGAATAAGGTTAAGCCTGATGTTGAAAAATAAAATATCCAGCACGGATAAGTTTATAATTGCTGTGGTTGTAATCTGTTTAATATTAGTGGGGATCTTATGCTTTTCATTTTTCAGAACGATTTATGGACTAAATCTTAATAAATTAGATTTTTGTTTGCAAAGTAAATGTATTGACTTTTTTGCAACTAAAATTACCGGTGTTGTTGCGCTCGCTCAATTCTTTGGATGGCTTGTCACATTAATTGCGGTGCTTGGTGGAGCGATTATTGCGTTAAGAACATATGTTACTGGCATAGGAAATAGTAACATCACTAATCACATTGCGCATTTCTCTATGTTTAGAGATTTTGTCAATTCAGAAATTAATAAGAGGAAGAAAATATCCCCGGACACAATAGATATACATATGTGGTATAATGTTATTTTCCCAGAATCCAAGTCTGGAAATTTAATGTACAGTCAAATATATCTTGACCATTTAAATGAAATAAAGGGTGTTGTTGAAGATGCAAACTTTCACATTTCAACTTTAACAGGGAAGTATAAATATCAAACACATCAGCGTAAAATGATAGAATCTCTTTCTAATGTAGGTGTATCTATTAATAATGGACCAAAAAATGTATTTATTGATATGGAATATGAGGCATTTAGCCTTATGGATTCAGTTAATAACACATTTGTCAGTGGTCATTATTTGTTTTGTGCACTTGAAAGGAAATATAATTAAAAAAAGGTAGACATCAATCCTTTAAGGAGTGTGTTAATCTATTAAAAAATAAATTAATATAATTATAATTTCACGGTCATGATTTTTATTGCTATGGAACATGCATTGAGTTATTTTTTTTGATTAATTTGCTATGTGAAATGCTTTATATATTTGAAGATCTAAAATTAGGTTAATCATTGTAGCCTAGCTTTTAATCCTGGTGGCTGTAGGCTTTTCTTTTAGAGGCTTTATATCGTTACCATACTTCTTCCCCAGCCATACTCCTTTCCGTCCTACAATCAACATAAACATAGGTTCAGTTGCAATCAAACCTGTTAGCCATGACTTTATATCAATATTAGATGGCTGAGGTAAATCCTCAGGATGGGTATGCCATTCACCTAAATAAACAAGAAAGCCATCAGAATTTTCAAATAATTCGTTAACTTTTTGTTGATGATGATTGCCTTTTCTCACCATTTGAGTACGACTCCTGATATCATCCTGACCAGGTTCTGAAATGTGAGTAATCACAATGTGCTTTCCTCTGCGTTCTCCTATTAGAACCCCTCCTGCCTCGGTACTGGCATAATGTATTTGTCGATATGAATTGAGTAGCTGCACGACGTCACTCATGATAACAACATGATTTTCAAAATTATCAACAAACACTAATTCATTTATGTTCATTACAAATAGGGCAATTAGATTGACGTGGCAAAAATTGAGGTTTGAGCGAACGTCCCCCCTCAAGTACATGTTCACTGTAAGTCCATTTTATCTTTGGTTCCAGAGTACTTAGCACTGCCATTTGTGCCAAAGATGCAGTTATGCTACTAACCGCAGCATCGTATGGTGTGTAAGTGCTACCACAGCTTTTGCTTTTCTCACTTGATATATCGAGATGGTAAAATCGAGAATCAATCCCGTTGCGGTACTTTTCGGGATTAGAAATCATGCATCCATAACAACTACGACCATCATCGATGAAAACTTTTGATGCCCGTCCGTTGCCATCATTGAATGCATGAATAATAATTGGTCTTTGTTCTGGTGAAATATTCCTTACTAAAGACGCCATGCGCTTAGATACTGGTGGGCGACCTGTAGCATCAATAATAATGTCGTATTTCTGCATTACATCCGTGCTGAGGCAAAACTGTTTTTCAAATCCGACAATCTTCGTCTTTAAATGCACAGAGTCTTGGAGTCTTCTCGCTAGTGAAATGGATTTAGACCATCCAAAATCATGCGATGATAAGGTATGGCGTCCAAAGTTACTGGGTTTGTATAAATCATCATCATAAAGGTGTAGGAAACCTTTACCAAGTCCAGCCCCGTTCCGAAGTAATAACTCCGCAAGATACCCACCAATTGTTCCACATCCAACCAGAGCTATACACCTTTCCGACAGGTTTGCTGCTCCTTCCCGCTGGGAATTTCTACTTAGTAGTGTCTCAATGTCCGCACGAACAATCCCCAGTCTTTGATATGTTATACAAACGTTTTTTCCTCCCAATATTTTGGCTAGTTTGACCGTTGAGTTTTTGGCTGATCTTTTATGTCTTCTAAAATCAATAGAGTTTGTGCAGAACTCAATGTAGATAGCGAAGATATCTTGGTTAAAAATATCAAAGAGAAAAATGTATCTTTTTTTTCCTTCCGCTTTGATGTGGTCGATGACCCTATTTCTGGCATTGTGATCCGCTTTTGCAAGCCAATCCAGTAAGTCTCGAAATGAGGCCGGGGGCCATTTCATGCCAGCAAGGCGGCTGGGGTTTACAGAAATGTAGTGTGTATTAATAAGGTATTCTTTTAACGAATTCCGGGGGAGATACCTTTGCTTAAGCCATTTTGAAATAACACTTTCCATGTCCTCCGGTGACGACTCCTCGACCGTTATGTACTCCAGTCTGGTCGCACCATCAGGCATAAGTGATTGCGACAGATGGGTTTTAAGTCTGGCCCCCCTGTTTGCGTTTGATAATATAAACAGGCTATCGCTGGGTCGCCAATAGGCAGCAAATTCACCTTCCAATTCTCTCTTATCGTTCAGCCCTTCTACAGTTGCTGATACTGAGTTAACTAGTGTTCGGCGTATTTGTGCATCAACTTCTCTAAACGTTTCCTCTAAGTTATTGGAATCCCAGTCTGCCTCCATTTGTTCTACGTAACATAGAAACCCTTCAAGGCTTACATGGGGCATAAGACGGTCTTTGAACTGCTCGGGAAGTTCAAAAATGTAAGCTATTGGTAATTCAGTAAAAGGGTCAGAGTGGGGCACTAAAGCAACATTAAAGTTACCGGCTACAGTCTCGTATTCTTTCGTATAATAGCCCTTGCGGGGATTCTGACTATATAGAATTGCTTTCTCAGGGAGATTGCGGGCTCGCGTATAGCGATACCCGCAGCCTATCATCACTTTATGGAGACGCCCTTCTTCCATCAGCCGCTTACCATCGTTTTGTTAATTTTTGTCGGTGCAGGCTCCTTAGATGGAGCATCGTGAAATGCAGGGGCCGCAGTTATTGATGTGATCAGCGAAGCATTGGTTACTCGCTCTCCAAAGGCTTCATTCATTTTTTGTAATGCATCATCTCTACTGCTTGCACATTCAGCATCAAGGAAAATACCATACAAGCTTCTCATAGTTTCAACGATGGTTCTTTGGTGAAGGTTATGATCGCACTCAGCAGGGAATAGTAACTTTTCATCAGTGTCGTCGGGGCTTTCTAAACCATTAGAGAATTCTTCAGGCAGTAACTTTGCAACGAGTTTCATCGTCCCTGTGAGGTCAGAACCATTGTGATCCTCTTTGTCGAGGATGTTTACCACTGCAGTCATCAGACTGATTGATGATGGTCCCCCAACGTCCCATTGAGCATCCCTCCAGGCCTTCATAAAGCGGCAAACTGAACGGAGGTGCCCGCCGATTCGCTTACAACTGTCGTTAAACCAGTCTTCAACGATTTTAGGATCGCTGATCGACCACCTTCTTTCACCATCACGTAGTGCTAAATTGACTTTGTCAGACTCTACTAAGTATGCCTCGCGCATATCTATGTTCGCTGATAAAGACTCAAACATTGCATCAGCACTCTTTATGAGGTGTGCAGAATCGGCTGCTGTTTGTTTTTTCTGGAATTGTTCTTTCGGGATTGCATACATCGGCACATCGATGTGTGTTTTCTCTCGAGGAATTTTGATACGGCCACAGGTGTTTTTTTCTTCAAACCACCATCCATCGTTTTCGGCTTCTAACGATTTCAGGGAAGTGTCTACAAGAAGGAGTAGCAGGGTATGACCAATGCGCGGTTCGGATTCGAAGACGGTCATGGGCATGTAAGTGCCATCATCAATATCCATTTCTTGACCTGGATGGAAAGGCCTGTTTAACGTATCATACTGAAAGCTTCCCTGAGTCCAGAATCGGGGCTGTAGTTTGATGAAGTCATCACGGGCTTCATCATCCATTTCAAAAATAAGTCGCGCGACTTCCGCTTGATCAGCACCAGAGAGGTAGCGAACATTAGTTTGCGCCAGTTCTAATCTCACTCCCTCGAGACTAAGTGCGTACGTTCTGACATCGATAGCAACCGCTCTGGCTTCCTTAAACACATCTCTCGTTCTTTCACGGACTATTTGTCGTAGCTCTTTCAGTTTCGTTGATTCACTCTTGCTCAGTTTGAGCTTACTGATTAAGCCATCCACATTGTGACTGTAGTAATTGTTAAAATCCCAACGCATCACAGTTTCTCCGGCACGATTGTGCGCTTAAAGGGTTTTGCTGGTGTAGTGAAGAAGTTTTTTAGTTTCGGGTTCTGAGCGAACTGAGTATTAGCGAGTTGCTTTCCCCTTGCACTTAAATTTTGCAGTGAACTCTCAGTGGCATTATCCAGAGTGATATCACTGGCTGCTTCATTGGGAATAACTTCATCTAAGTAGGTGTAGTTATCGAGTGCGCCATTGAGCGTAAGCTCACGCAAAAGCATATTTTTATGAAGATGCTGGTTAGCCGTCATGGTTGTCAGTACAAGTCTTTTACCCATTCCCCACAGGCGGCAGTATCCGTTCCACCATTTTTTGCTCAGTAGCTTAGGACTAAGTGAATACTCTTCACCGACAGTACCAATATTGAGGATGTGAATGTCTTTGTGAGTAACATTAAAGTCAGATTTCATATCCCTGAATACTTCCAGCAGCCCGATATAACTTGGGTTGTTAGCAACCAAACCTCCATCAGCAAAATACGAGTGTAGATCTTCGCAATAGTGTGGGGCAAAGTACGTTGGAGCAGCGGAGGTCGCGAGTGCGGCATCAATCAATTTTAACGGCCCGTCGCGCGTGAAAGCTGGGTTATGCGGTGTTTTGAAAAACTGAGGCTTTCCTGTAGAAAGATTCACTGCTGGGATCATAACTCGTCGGGACAAATCATTGAACTTGGTTTCAGCACCTATCATCGTTTCAATGGTTTCTCGGAGGGGAGAGCTACTGTAAATAGGTGCACAAAGTGACTTAAGCAAGTTGGTCAGGGACCACCTTGTTGGAAAAATGTCATTCGCTTTATCGTTGAACACTTTTTCCAGTTCGCGAGCGCTTTTGCCTGTAGCAAGGCCGAGAGCCAGTATCCCGCCTATTGATGTTCCAGTTATGAGATCAAAATAATCACCAATTTTGATGTCTTGTTCAGAATTCTTGCTGGCGAGTATTCTCTCAATCTCTGCAAGGACGCTGATAGTAAATAATCCTCTGGCACCACCACCATTAAGACTAAGTATGCGCACTTTGTGATTATCCACCGCACTTATATCAGACATTGGTCACCCCCTCGAATAGATAGATATTAGATGTGTCTGATCTGCTAATTTTCAATGTATAAAAAACCAGTATTTCAATAAAAAGTCAAAAAAACCAAAAATACTTATACTGCGATGCATTGCTCTGAGCTTTGTAGATAAGTGAGGATTTAATCCAAAGTCTAAAAGGGGGAACAGTTGAAATGACGGGTGAAGCTTTCTCCTCAAGTGTATGTTCAAAGTAAAAACAAGCTGGAGGCTTTACCTCATATGTGGATAAAGTGTTGTGAGCGTGAAAACTGTTCACGTGGGCTGACCCCGCCCCGCTAGCCGAGAGAAATTTTGTTATCGATGTTTATAGAGTGCTAATGGATTTAAACACCGCTCACGATATTGATGGTTTTTCTTTTTCCTCGAAGGGAGAAAACACGATAAAAAAAGAATAGCGGACTAATAATGCGATTCTTTTTTTGTTGAATTTTGATGACAAAAGATTGCTCTTATCCTACGAGCTTTAATCTTCTAGAACCTACTTCAATCATACTGCCGTTGTCTGCAGCCATCACAAAATCAGCCCACCACTGCATCATTGGTCGTCTCTGCTCAAGATAATCTGTACGGTTATAAGCACGGCGAACCTCATTCTTATCCACATGGGCTAATGCCGCTTCAATAACGTCAGGCAGAAAACCCTGCTCATTAAGGGCAGTACTAGCAATAGATCTCAAGCCATGAGAGACGAGCACACCACCAAAGCCAGCACGTTTAAGTGCAGCGTTTACTGTTTGGCTATTCATAGACTGATTCGGCTTAATACGGCTTGGAAAGATGAATTCTCGATTACCACTTAGTGGCTTCATCATCTCCAGAATTGCTATTGCCTCATCTGATAATGGAACCGTATGATCTCGGTTCATCTTCATTCGAGCTGCTGGGATTTTCCATTCCTTAGCATCAAAATCGATCTCATCCCACCGAGCTTCCGCCGCTTCAGCTGGCCGTGAGATGGTCAGAAGTTGCCACATGAACAAACATCGAGTAGGCAAAATAATGTTGGCATTTCTCATTGTCTGCATCACTTGTGGTAGCTGATCAGGGCGGATGCTCGGCATGTTCTTTTTCTGCGGTTTCTCAAAGGCTTTTCCAATATTGACACTGGGACTGCATCAATAAGGCCTGTGTTTTGGGCATAAATCATGACTTCATTGATACGTTGGCAAAGACGACGGACTGTTTCTAACGCACCTCTGGATTGAACCGGTTGGACTGCCTGAACCAATGTATGAGCTTTAATATCCGTAATATTGATCTTGCCAATTGCGGGGAAAACATCTCTTTCAAGTGAGCGCCAAATATCATGAGCATAGTCCTCTGTGACACTGGCTTTCTTGACGTTCCACCAACGCTCGGCAATCAACATGAACGTGTTAGTTTTGGCCTCTTGAGTGCCTCTTGACAGCTCCTTTTGATGCTCTTGTGGGTCGATATCTTTTGCCAATAAGGCTCGAGATTCAGCTCTGAGTTTACGTGCATCGGAAAGCGAGACGGCAGGGTAGGCACCAAAGCTTTACTTGGTTCTCAGCTTTGTTAGAGGCCGATGGTAACGGAATTGCCAGAGTTTGCTTCCACTAGATTTGATTAAGAGCGTCAACCCATCACCATCGTAAAGTTGGTAATCAGCGTCTTTAGGTTTGGCGGCTTTGATTTCCGTATCGGTTAACGGCTTGGTTTTTCTTGCCATGGGGAGTCTCCATGCGTTTAGGCCCAACGAAAACAATAGAGCTTTTCGTTGGGCCTATCAATGGGCCTAAAAGGTTCGGATTTAATTAGTTCTCTTCGGACTTCGCGGGACAAATTGAAGGCACAAAAAAGCCCGCAGGGCTTATGCCATGCGGGCTCTTTAGACTTTATCGGATGACTCTGGTAATCATCGATTGAAGATTTTGGTGGAGCTGGGGGGATTTGAACCCCCGTCCGAAATTACTACACCGTCGGCACTACATGCTTAGTCCAATCTTTACATTCGCCGGTCAGCTGCGGATGGACACGCCACTAACAAACTAGCCTGATTGGATTTAACGCTTCAGCCCCAGGCAGGACATCCACGCGATCTCTTTTGGGTTTGACCTCTCTTGATCCCCGTCCTAAGAGCGGAGGCTAGGGAGAGAGGGCTCTTAGCAGGGTATTAAGCTGCTAGGGCGTAGTTTTCGTCGTTTGCGACTATTTTTTTGCGGCTTTTTACGAGGCCAACCGCCCCTCGGCATGCTCCTAGGGCTTCGCAAATCCCGTCGAATCCAGAATCAGCCCCAAGTAACTTTGTGCAGTATACCAGAAGTTTAACCCGTTAAGCCAGAGGCTTATCGGTTGGCGTGCTTCATGATACGGGCTTTCGCCGTCTGCCACTCACGATCTTTGATATCATCGCGCTTATCGTGTTCTTTCTTGCCTTTGGCTACGCCGATTTTGACCTTGACCCAGGCATTTTTCCAATACATGGACAGGGCAACAACAGTATAGCCTTCGCGGTTAACGCGGCCGAACAGCGAGTCCAGCTCGCGCTTGTTCAACAGCAGTTTGCGGGTACGTGTCGGGTCGCAGACCACATGCGATGAAGCCACGCTGAGTGGCGTGATGGTGGCGCCAAAAAGATAGGCTTCACCGTCACGGAAGGTCACGTAGCTGTCGCTGAGGTTGGCTTTGCCGGCACGCAACGATTTGACTTCCCACCCTTGCAGGGACAGGCCCGCCTCGATTTCTTCTTCAATGAAGTATTCGAAACGTGCTCGCTTGTTTTGCGCAATGGTGGCTGAACCAGGTTTGTGAGCTTTTTTCTTTGTCATAGTGCGTTCATTATACTGGATGCGTCAGCGAAAGAAATCCTTTACCGCTCAGCACCTGCGCAATTTTTCGCATTTTTGGCTCCTGTCTTGCATAGCAGATTTTTTGTTTGCCGATAGATAAATGGTATGATTTGTATGTTTTGTGTCTCACAGGAAATGATATGCCCCAGATCAGTCGGTCTGCGTTAGTGCCGTTCAGCGCCGAGCAGATGTATCAGTTGGTTAACGATGTTCATTCTTATCCCGATTTTCTGCCAGGTTGTACCGGTAGCCGGGTGATTAACGCGTCCAACAATGAAATGACCGCCGCGGTGGACGTTGCCAAAGCCGGTATCAGCAAAACTTTTACCACGCGCAATACGCTGCTGGATAACCAGAGCATCAATATGCAACTGGTTGATGGCCCGTTCCGCAAGTTGATGGGGGGCTGGCACTTTACGCCGCTCAGTCCGGAAGCCTGTAAGGTTGAGCTGCACCTGGACTTCGAATTTACCAACAAACTGATCGAGTTGGCGTTCGGCAAGGTATTTAAAGAGTTGGCTGGCAATATGGTGCAGGCATTCACCCAGCGGGCGAAAGAGGTTTACAGTGTCTGAGATACGGGTTGAGGTGGTTTATGCCTTGCCGGAGCGTCAGTATCTGCGCAACGTGAAACTGGCAGAGGGCAGCAATGTTGAGCAGGCGATTGTGGCCTCCGGATTGCTGGAACTGCGCAGTGACATTGATTTGCAAAGTAACAAGGTGGGCATTTATAGCCGACCGGCCAAGTTGGGCGATGTGCTCAATGATGGCGACCGGGTGGAAATCTATCGCCCATTGATTGCCGATCCCAAAGAGCTGCGCCGTCAACGGGCAGAGAAGGCAAAAAAATAAGACGCTGAGTGCGCCTTATTTTTAATCAGAATTTTATCTTCCGAGTTGCAGCCTGTGACTGTCATGAAGAACTTGATTCGTCCCTCACGGGCCGGACGACAGTTCCTGTACTGATTATTTGGTCAGCGCAGGCTTGTTCTGAATATCCGTCAATACGCCCGCGCTGTTAAAGGTCAGCGTCAGAGTTTGCTGGGTGATATTTTCATGACCCGGCTGCTGGCGGAACACATAGAACCACGTCTGAGTACCGAACGGATCCTGCAGCATTGGGGTTCCCAATGTATAAGCGACCTGTTGCTGGGTCATACCTTTTTGGATTTTAGCTACGTCGGTTGACGTCAGGTAGTTCCCTTGGTTGATGTCAGGCCGGTAAACCACCTTCTCAAAAGTAGAACAGCCTGCAGTCAGCATCACAAGAACCACAGCGGCGGCAGTCAGCGTTTTACAGCGCATAGTAATCACATTCCTTTAGGGCATAGGATGCCGATGATAATAGACCTTGCAGCAGTTGGAAACCTTTACAGGGCCCCAATATGACCTCAGGAAAGTAAAAAAGTTGAGCTTTTCTATGCAGCAAGCAGTTCTTTTGCGTTCGCCAGGGTGTTTCGGGTGACTTCGCTGCCGCCAAGAAGGCGCGCCAATTCTTGCAAACGAGCACGTTTATCCAACGGTGACATCTGCGTTTCGGTTTCCGTGCCGTCAGTCTGCTTGCTGACAAACAGGTGCTGATGCCCACAACCGGCCACCTGTGGAAGGTGGGTGACGCACATGACTTGGGTAGATTCTCCAAGTTGACGCAACAGGCGCCCAACAATGGCGGCCGTCGGGCCGCTGATGCCGACGTCCACTTCGTCGAAAATCAGCGCCGGGGTTTCCATCTTGCGAGCGGTAATCACCTGGATAGCCAGCGCAATGCGGGACAGTTCGCCACCGGATGCCACTTTCGCCAGCGCTTGCAGCGGTTGACCTGGGTTGGTGGACACACAGAATTCGGTGCGGCTGGCCCCTTCAGCACTCAAATGCTGCGGCTCGAAGCGGACGTCGATATTGAATTTGCCGTGCGGCATGGAGAGGGCCTGCATGCTGTCGGTAATCAACGTGGTCAGCTCTGCAGCATAGTGCTGGCGCTTCTGGTGCAATTGCTCCGCTAACAGCAGCGCTTGCTGATGATGCAGAGTGACAGCCTCGTTAAGGTGTTCATGGTCGTTCTCTTGCTGCGACAGCAACTGCTGCTCATCCAGCATCTGTTGGTGCAGCTGTGGCAGTTCCTCTGGCGCAACGTGATGTTTCCGCGCCAGGTTAATTTGGCGCGACAGACGCTGTTCAAGTTCTTGCAGGCGGTTGGGGTCCAGATCCATGCGATCGGCATAGTGACGCAGTTCGTCGCTGGCCTCACTGATTTGGATCGACGCCTCTTCCAGCATGTCCAGCAGCCCGCTGAGTTTGTCATCCATGCCGGCCAGCTCAACCAGCAGATGTTTGGCGGTGTAAAGCTGGCTCAGCATGTTGTTTTCTTCATCGTCAGCCAGCAATTGCAGGGTCTGCTGGCTGATGGTCAGCAATTGGCCGCTGTTGGCCAGGCGTTTGAACTCCGAATCTATCTGTTCGAACTCACCGGCCACGGGCGCAAACTCGTTCAGCTCTTTCAATTGGTATTGCAGCAACTGTTGGCGTGCGTCGCGTTCGATGGACTGTTGCTGATGATGGGCCAGTTCGCGACAGCTTTGGTGCCAACGCTGATAAGCCTGTTGCATCTGCGCCAACAGGGCAGGTTCGTCGGCATAGGCGTCGAGCAGTTGCTTCTGGTGATCGGGCTTGAGCAGCAACTGGTGGGCATGCTGACCGTGGATTTGAATCAGCAACTGACCGAGTTCGCGCAGTTGCGAAAGCGGTACGGAAGTGCCGTTGATAAAGCCGCGTGAGCGGCCGTCTGCATTGATGACCCGGCGCAGCAGGCACTCATTGCTGTCGTCCAGGTGGTTCTGTTCGAGCCATTGGCGTGCAGAAGGGGTATCTGCCAGTGAAAAACGGGCGCAGATATCGGCACGGGCGGCTCCCAGCCGGACGACGTTACCGTCGGCGCGGTTGCCGAGGCACAGCCCCAGCGCGTCGATGGCGATAGATTTACCGGCGCCGGTTTCACCGGTAATCGCCGTCATACCCGGTTGAAAATCAATTTCCAACTCACGAACGATAGCAAAATTGCTGATGGTCAATTGCGCCAGCATGGGAACCTTCCTGTGTATAAACACATAACTGTAGTTTCATACAGTATAAACTGGTTTTATATACAGTAAAGGGGCTGGCGAAATTTTTAGAACAATTTTTTAGACCAGCCCAGCTTGGTGCTTAACGTGTTGAAATAGCTGTAGTCCTTTGGATGAATAAGATTCAAATGGAAATCACTGCGGCGTATCAATACTTCCTCGCCTTCCTGGATAGGCAGTGCGATCTGGCTGTCGCAGCTGATTTCCAGATCGCTGCCGATCTGCGAAAACTTCAGGCGAATGGTGCTGTTGCCGTTGATCACCAACGGGCGGGCCGAGAGGGTATGCGGGAACATCGGCACCAGCGCGATGGCTTCCAGCGATGGCGTCAGGATCGGGCCGCCGGCAGAAAGCGAATAGGCAGTCGAACCGGTCGGGGTAGCGATAATCAGGCCGTCAGAGCGTTGCGAGAAGGCGAAGCGATCGTCGATATACACTTCGAACTCGATCATGTGCGCCACTTTACCGGGGTGCAGTACCACTTCGTTGATAGCAGTACTGATGCGGCACTGTTGGTTCTCTTTGTGCACGATGGTTTCCAGCAGGAAGCGCTGTTCATCGATGTATTCGCCCTCCAGCACGTCGGCCAGTTGCTGCAGTGCGTTGTCGGGGTCAAGATCGGTCAGAAAACCGAGATTGCCGCGGTTAACGCCGATCACCTTGATGTCGTAGCGGGCCAGAACGCGGGCTGCGCCGAGCATATTGCCGTCGCCGCCGACCACTACCGCCAGGTCGGCCCTTTGGCCAATATCCGCCAGGCTGCCGGTAACCGCATCTTTTAACCCCAAATCCTGAGCGATTTGGCGTTCAATCATCACTGAATAGCCTCGGGCGACTAACCAGTGAAACAACATCTCATGCGTTGCCAGCGCCGAAGGGTGACGCGGGTGGCCAACAATGCCAATACAGGCGAATTTTTTATTCATTGTTGTGATTTTCCTCACCGGGACCAGTTTATGCCCCACATTGTGACCGGTTGACTTGAAACCCCGGTTTTGATCCCCATAATAAGCCAAGTTGCGAGATTAATGCTAAAACGCGGAGATATTCATGAGTAGTAAAGAACAGAAGACGCCAAACGAGCAAGTCTCGGAAGAAATGGAACAGCAGGAAGTCTTGCCGGAAGCGGCTGAGGGCGTCGATCTGCGGGATGAGCGCATTGCTGAGCTGGAAGCTCAACTGGCCGAAGCCCAGCAGCATGAACGCGACAGCCTGCTGCGTGCCAAAGCGGAAATGGAAAACGTCCGCCGCCGCACCGAGCTGGATATCGAAAAAGCACACAAATTTGCGCTGGAGAAGTTCTCCGGTGATCTGCTGCCGGTGCTGGATAACCTGGAGCGTGCGCTGGAACTGGCGGATAAAAACAATCCGGAACTGACGGCGATGATTGAAGGCATCGAGCTGACGCTGAAGTCCCTGCAGGACGTTGTGCGTAAGTACGGGATTGAAATCGTTGGTGATATTAACGTGCCGTTCAACCCGGATGTGCACCAGGCAATGAGCCTGATGGAATCTGCCGATCACCAGCCGAACCACGTCATGATGGTGATGCAGAAAGGCTATACGCTGAATGGTCGCCTGCTGCGCCCGGCGATGGTGGCGGTTTCCAAAGCCAAGGCTTAAGCCGAATTCAATAAGGAAAAGGCACCTGCGGGTGCCTTTTTTGCGTCAGGGTTATGCCTGCGGCAGTCGCGGTAGCCAGTCGATAGGCGCCAGCCCCTGCTGTTCCAACAGTTGGTTGGTTTGCGAGAAGTGGCGACAGCCCAAGAACCCACGGTGGGCGGAAAGCGGCGATGGATGTGGCGCTTTCAACACGTGGTGGCGGTTGCGATCGATAAAGTTGCCTTTTTTCTGCGCATGCGATCCCCAGAGCAGGAACACGATGCCTTCGCGGTTTTCATTCAGCGCGGCGATCACTCTGTCGGTAAAGGTTTCCCAGCCCAGTTTGGCGTGGGAGTGCGCCTGGCCGCCTTCAACGGTCAATACCGTGTTTAACAACAGCACACCCTGTTCCGCCCAGCTTTGCAGGTAGCCATGGCTGGGGCGCTCAAAGCCCGGGATATCCGTCGCCAGCTCTTTGTACATGTTTACCAGCGAAGGGGGCGCGGGTACGCCAGGGAGCACTGAAAAGGACAGCCCGTGGGCCTGATTCGGGCCGTGATAGGGATCCTGACCGAGGATTACCACCTTCACGTCCGCCAGCTCGGTATAACGAAAGGCGTTGAACACGTCTTTTTGCGGTGGGTAAATGGTCTTACCGGCCTGGCGTTCAGCGGCAACAAAGGCAAGCGTTTCATGAAAATAGGGCTGCTCTTTCTCCTTGCCGATAACATCATGCCAGGTGAGGGAGGTGGACATAAACGCTCTCCTTTGTTTTCGTTAACAATTCACTGGGCATAGCTTACCGTTTAGTGCCACGCAGCGAAACCTGCTTTTCTTTTTCCGCCGCGCTCCTGCATATAAATATTTTTTAAAATTTACAAAAATAATTGCGATGTGCTCTACAGGGAAAATTGACATAAAACATAAACTTGCCCATTCTCGCTCTGTGGGTACCCCGTGAAAATTGACTTTAATCAAAGAATTGCCCCGGCCAGACTGGTATACAGAACAACAAGACAACAATGGTTTTACCAAATGGCCGAAACCAACATTGGGTTTTCTTTCGAAGTAGAATTTTTCGCCCTTGTACGGAGGCAACAAAATGATTACTGGTATTCAAATCACTAAAGCGAACGACCAGGCGCTGGTGAACTCTTTCTGGCTGCTGGACGACGAAACATCAGAAGCCCGCTGCGTTTGCGCTAAAGCCAACTATGCGGAAGATCAGGTGGTACCGGTCAGCGAACTGGGCCAGATCGAGTACCGTGAAGTGCCATTGGAAATGCAATCGACCGTTCGCGTAGAAGGTGGTCAGCACCTGAATGTGAACGTGTTGCGTCGCGAAACTCTGGAAGACGCGGTTAAGCATCCGGAAAAATACCCGCAGCTGACCATCCGCGTGTCCGGCTATGCAGTGCGTTTCAACTCGCTGACGCCAGAACAGCAGCGTGACGTGATTACACGTACTTTTACAGAAAGTCTGTAATTTTACACACGCTTAATAAGGGAGCTTCGGCTCCCTTTTTTCTTGCTGCAACGGCCAGAAAGTGAATCCGGATCACATTCCTCGCAAAGATAATTCTTCTCATTACAGAACTGCTCCGACCTGCCGATAGCTACATCAGCACCCAATGAGGTGCGGCATTGATAAGTCTATCGACAAGGAGTCGGCATGAGTATGTCTTTGAGTTTTACCTCTGCGGTCAGCCCTGCGGCGATTCAGCCCCCGGCAACGCGTACGCTGCCAGAGCGTTTGGATCCTTCCCAGCCTACTGAACCCTCGGCATCAAAGGCGCCCGCGGCCACGCTTTCCCAGAATAGCCTGAATGCCCAGAACCTGCTGAACACGCTGGTTAGCGATTTGTCGGCAGCAGCGCCGGCGGCGGCGAATCAGGGCGTGACACGCGGTCAGCAGCCACAGAAGGGGGACTATACGCTGGCGTTACTGGCTAAAGACGTTTACAGCACCGGCAGTCAGGGCATCGAGGGATTCAATCGGTTGAGTGCCGATGCTTTGCTGGGGGTCGGCATTGATCCTGCCAGTCTGCAGGATGCGGCATCGGGTTTTCAGGCCGGGATTTACAGTGATAATCAGCAGTATGTGTTGGCCTTCGCCGGCACCAATGATATGCGCGACTGGTTGAGCAACGTGCGCCAGGCGACCGGCTATGACGATGTGCAGTACAATCAGGCGGTATCCCTTGCGAAAAGCGCCAAGGCAGCCTTTGGTGATGCGCTGGTGATCGCCGGTCATTCGCTTGGCGGCGGTCTGGCGGCTACGGCTGCGCTGGCAACGGGCACGGTGGCGGTGACTTTTAACGCTGCCGGGGTTTCCGACTATACGCTGAATCGTATGGGAATCGATCCGGCAGCGGCGAAGCAGGATGCACAAGCCGGTGGTATCCGCCGTTACAGCGAGCAATACGATATGCTGACCGGCACGCAGGAATCCACTTCGCTGATCCCGGATGCCATCGGGCATAAAATCACGCTGGCCAATAACGACACCCTGAGCGGTATTGACGACTGGCGCCCGAGCAAACACCTGGATCGCAGCCTGACTGCTCATGGGATTGATAAGGTGATCGGCTCGATGGCGGAGCAAAAGCCATGGGAGACGAAGGCCAATGCCTGAACGGCAGCGCCTATGGCAGACGTTAATGGTCGCCACGTTGGCGGTAATCGCGATCGCCGGTTTGCTGATGATGGCTAAGGAACAACAGATGAATCAGGAAATGTCTCCGTTTAACGGGCGCAGCAATCTGGCACTGGCTCAGGCAGTGGCGCGTGGTGACACCAACGGGATTGCCGAACAGGCAACTGAGGCGCGCCTGCATGAACAGGGGGACCGTCAGGTCACTTTGCTGCAATGGGCCATACTGTCGCAGCAAACGCAAAGCCTAAGCTCGCTGCTGGCGTTGGGGGCCGATGCGATCACTCCGGGCCTGGATGGCAATAGCGCGTTGCATACCGCCGCTGCGGTGCAGGACCCGCAGTATCTGCGATTGCTGTTGGCACATGGAGTGCCGCTGAACCCGCGCAATGCGGTGACCGGTGCTACGCCGCTGGCAGCGGCAGTATTGGC
Source organism: Serratia sp. GW822-FHT06D09 (assembly GCF_058799515.1). NCBI lineage: Bacteria > Pseudomonadati > Pseudomonadota > Gammaproteobacteria > Enterobacterales > Yersiniaceae > Serratia > Serratia sp. GW822-FHT06D09. Next base: position 36,648 of record NZ_JBXALO010000014.1, on the reverse strand, counting down.
GGGGCGGGAGGAGCAAGTACGGCTGCTGTTGGTGTCCGGTGCCGATGTCACCCTTAGCGATCGGCTGGGGGATACGCCTTTGCACCTGGCGGCGAAAATCAATGCGCCGCAGTTGGCGCTGATGCTGCTGCAGGCGGGGGCGGACGCCAAAGCGCGCAATCAGCAAGGCGTGGCCTTCCAGTTCTATTTATCGCAGACGCCGACGGCATTGCAGAATGAAGAAATGCGCGATCGCTATCGTCAACTGAACGCCTGGCTGAAGGCCCATCAACAGGCGGCGCAATACGGACAGCAGTAACGGAGCATAAAAAAACCGCCTGCGGAAAAGGAGGCGGTTTTTATTCACTGCGGCGGTATTACTTCGCGCCGCTGCCCTCAGGCTTGGCCTTTGGCTGGCGGCGTTTGCCTACGTTTTTCGCATCGCGATGACGTACTTTTACCTTGGCTTTTTCTTTGTTCTTTTCTTTGTCTGACGCGCGTTTGGCCAGAACCTTCTTCGAAGGCTTGCCGTTGCTCTTTTCGCTTGGCACTTTGGTTGATGGACGCAGCTCATCGATCACGCGTGCTTTCAGCGGCTCGTTCAGATAACGGCCCACTTTGCCCAGCAGCAGGTGGTCGTGTGCTTCAACCAACGAAATTGCGGTGCCCTTACGCCCGGCACGACCGGTACGGCCGATACGGTGCAGATAGGTATCTGCGGTGCGCGGCATGTCGAAGTTGAACACGTGGGTGATATCCAGGATATCCAGACCTCGCGCAGCAACGTCGGTTGCGACCAGCACGTTCACACGGCCGTCCATCATACGTTTTACCGCTTCGTTGCGCTTGGCCTGCACCATTTCGCCTTCGAGGTAACAGGTGTTGATGCCTGCCTCGCGCAGCCAGCCGGCCAGCTCATGCACACGCTCACGTTTGCGCACGAAGATAACGGATTTCTGCACGTCCGGTTGCTGCAGCAAGTGCACCAACAGGGCGGTTTTATGCTGTACGTCGTCGGCGCGGTAGTACCATTGCAGGATCTTTTTACGTTCGCGGCGTGACGGATCGGCTTCGACCTCTACCGGTTCTTTCAGAATGCGTTCGGCGAATTCGCGGATGGCATCGCCTTCCAGCGTCGCGGAGAACAGCAGGGTCTGGTTACGCCAGCGGGTCTCGGCGGAAATGGTTTCGATGTCCTGCGCGAAGCCCATGTCGAGCATGCGGTCGGCTTCATCGAGGATCAGCGTCTCTACTGCGCGGCAGTCGAAGTTTTCTTCTTTAATATACTGCAGCAGGCGGCCGGTGGTCGCGACCACCACGTCCTGGTTTTCACTGAAGACTTCCGCGTGGTTCATATAGGCGACGCCGCCGGTAATGGTGGCGATATCCAGCGAAGTATGAGCAGCCAGTTCACGAGCCTGATCGGCTACCTGCATCGCCAGCTCGCGCGTCGGAGTCAGGATCAGTACGCGCGGTGGGCCGGACTTCTTACGTGGGAAGTCGAGCAGATGTTGCAATACCGGCAGCAAAAATGCCGCGGTCTTGCCGGTGCCGGTTGGCGCCGAACCCAATACGTCGCGCCCATCCATCGCAGGCGGGATCGCCTCGGCTTGAATGGCGGTTGGGCGTTCGTAGCCTTTATCGCGCAGGGCGTTTATCAGGCGTTCATCGAGTTCGAGTTCGGAAAAATTGGTTACTGTCATGGTCTACCTCTACTTGGGGCGCCGATTATAGACGGGTTGGCCGCGTTCTTCACCTATTTAAGCGGAAAGCATCTCTTTTCCCAAAAATCAGATTGCCTTATGCTACGCCAGTTTTGTCTTCAGGTGGTTATTGTGAGTACTCAATCGAAAGCAAATTTCACCCCGCGTCGCGGTGGTTTTACCTTTAAGCAGTTTTTTGTTGCTCACGATCGCTGTGCAATGAAGGTGGGCACCGATGGCGTGCTGCTCGGCGCATGGGCGCCCTTGGCACAGGCGCAACGCGTGCTGGATATCGGTAGCGGTAGCGGACTGATCGCGCTGATGTTGGCACAGCGTTCAGCCGAGTCCGTGCTGATTGACGCCGTGGAGCTGGACGAGGCTGCCGCCGCGCAGGCGCGTGACAACGCTCAGGAATCGCCTTGGCCTGAGCGTATCCAGGTGCATGCGCAGGACATTCATCATTATGCCCAGCACCATGCCGGCCAATACGACCTGATCGTCAGCAACCCGCCATATTTTGAGCCGGCTGTCGCCTGCCGGGACCAGGCTCGTCACAACGCGCGTTATACTGAAACGCTTACCCACGATGCTTTGCTGGAAAGCGCGGAACGGTTGATTGCCCCACAGGGGACTTTTTGCGTAGTGCTGCCGCATGATATTGGTGAGGCCTTTGAAAGTAATGCACAACGCCGTGGATGGCATACTGCGCAACGGCTGAACGTCAGCGATCGCGCCGATACGCCGTTACATCGCGTGCTGCTGGCCCTGACCCGTCAACCGACGGAAGAAAAAGCGGCGCAAAGCCTGGCGATCAAGCTGGCTGATGGCAGTTACACCGAGGCGTTCCGCCGTTTGATTACCGATTTCTACTTGTTCTATTGAAATGAAAAGGGCGCCACAGTGGGCGCCCTTGCGGTGTCGCTGCTAGGGTTGCAGTATGGTCGGCAGCGCTTCCGGCAGCATATCGGGGTAGTCCAGCGTAAAGTGCAACCCACGACTTTCCTTACGCGCCATGGCGCTGCGTACGATCAATTCCGCCACCTGCACCAGATTTCGCAGCTCCAGCAAATTGTTGGAGATACGGAAGTTGGCGTAGTACTCATCAATTTCCGCCTGCAGCGTATTGATGCGGCGCAGTGCACGCTCCAACCGTTTAGTGGTGCGCACAATACCCACGTAGTCCCACATAAATAGCCGCAACTCATGCCAGTTGTGCTGAATGACCACTCGTTCATCCGCGTCATCCACCCGGCTCTCATCCCACTGCGGCAGCTGTTTCGCCAACTTGATAAACGGCAGACGCATCTTGATGTCTTCTGCTGCTGACCAGCCGTAAACCAAGCACTCCAACAGCGAGTTGGACGCCATGCGGTTGGCGCCATGCAGGCCGGTATAGCTGACTTCGCCAATGGCATACAGCCCATCCAGATCGGTACGGCCATGCTGATCGACCATTACGCCGCCGCAGGTGTAGTGCGCGGCGGGTACGATAGGGATAGGTTGCGTAGTCAGATCGAAACCCAGCGTCAGCAGTTTTTCATGGATCATTGGGAAATGCTGAGTAATGAATTCAGCCGGTTTATGGCTGATATCCAGATACATGCAGTCCGCACCCAGGCGCTTCATTTCGTGGTCGATGGCGCGGGCAACGACATCGCGTGGTGCCAGTTCGCCTCGTGGGTCAAAATCGGGCATAAAGCGGCTGCCGTCCGGGCGCTTCAGATAAGCCCCTTCACCGCGTAAGGCTTCGGTCAGCAGGAAGTTACGTGCCTGCGGGTGGAACAGGCAGGTCGGGTGAAACTGGTTAAATTCGAGGTTGGCGACCCGGCAGCCTGCGCGCCAGGCCATGGCGATGCCGTCTCCGGAAGAGATATCCGGGTTGGTGGTGTATTGATACACCTTGGCTGCACCACCGGTTGCCAGCACCACCGTTTTGGCACGATAGGTTTCTACCTGCTCCAGCTCGCGGTTCCAGACGTAGGCGCCGACGACTCTGCGGGTGCCCGGCAGGCCGATTTTGTTGGAGGTGATCAGATCGACCGCATTGCGGCGTTCCATCACGCAAATATTGGGGTGGGCGCTTGCTTTCCCTACCAGTGTGGTCTCTACTTCTTTACCTGTAGCATCAGCGGCATGCAGGATACGGCGGTGGCTGTGCCCCCCCTCCCGCGTCAGGTGGTAATGCTCTTCGCCCTGAGCGTTGACTTCGGTGTCGAACAAGACCCCCTGGTCAATCAACCACTGCACGCAGTGGCGGGCATTGCCAGCGATAAACTCAACGGCGTCTCTGTCACACAGGCCGGCTCCGGCAATTAAAGTGTCATCAACGTGTGAGGCAATACTGTCCGTTTCATCGAAAACCGCGGCGATCCCGCCTTGGGCATAGAATGTGGCGCCTTCGTTGAGTGGCCCCTTGCTGAGTACGGTAACCTTGCAATGCTGCGCCAGGCGCAACGCCAGTGACAAGCCCGCAGCACCGCTGCCGACGATCAGTACATCGCTAACATGTTCAGATGATGGTTGCATAACGTATGATGTGTGCAGAAGAAGAGTGAAATTCATGTTAGCCTAATTGTCCGGGCAAAAGCCACGGATGGGTGACATCAACATAAAAAACAATGGCAATACGGAACTTCGCGTTCTGTATGAACTCCAAGCGAGTGCTTGCTCAGGAAAATAATGTATGGCTGGCAGTACAATTTTACGCGTGGAGACGGATTTGGGGAGAGTTTACCTCGGATGAGCGAGCAGTTAACGGATCAAGTTCTGGTTGAGCGGGTCCAAAAGGGCGATCAGAAATCGTTTAACTTACTGGTAATTCGTTACCAGCATAAAGTTGCGAGTCTGGTTTCCCGGTATGTACCGCAGGGCGATGTGCCGGATGTGGTGCAGGAGTCGTTTATTAAAGCCTATCGCGCACTGGAATCATTCCGTGGGGATAGCGCTTTCTATACCTGGTTGTATCGAATCGCCGTGAACACGGCAAAGAATTATTTGGTTGCTCAGGGCCGTCGTCCGCCATCCAGCGATGTGGATGCCAACGACGCAGAAAATTACGAAAGTGCGGGTGCACTGAAAGAAATTTCGAACCCTGAGAACTTAATGTTGTCAGAAGAGCTGAGACAGATAGTTTTCCGTACCATTGAGTCTCTCCCTGAGGATCTTCGCATGGCGATTACCCTGCGGGAGCTGGATGGTCTAAGCTACGAAGAGATAGCGGCCATCATGGATTGCCCGGTCGGAACCGTACGTTCGCGTATTTTCCGCGCCAGGGAGGCTATCGATAATAAAGTTCAACCGCTGATTCAACGTTAGCAATGGCGGACACAGGAAGGGTACTTAGGCATGCAGAAAGAAAAGCTTTCCGCTCTGATGGATGGAGAATCGCTCGACAGCGAGCTACTGAGTTCATTGTCTAAAGACAGGGCGCTTCAACAAAGCTGGCAGAGCTATCACCTGATACGTGACACACTACGGGGTGATATCGGGCAAGTCATGCATTTCGATATCGCAGATCGTGTTGCTGCTGCACTTGAGAAAGAACCCGCACGTCTGGTTCCTTCTGCCGTGCCGGAGTCTCAGCCGCAACCGCACACCTGGCAAAAAATGCCGTTCTGGGACAAAGTTCGTCCTTGGGCCAGCCAGATCACACAGATTGGCATGGCGGCCTGCGTGTCGCTCGCGGTGATTGTCGGCGTTCAGCAGTACAACCAGCCGGCTGAGCAATCGGCTGCCGCTGAATCACCAGCGTTCACTACCCTGCCAATCATGGGGCAGGCGTCACCGGTTAGCCTCGGCGTGCCGGCAGACAGTTTCTCTACCGGCAGCGGACAACAGCAGCAGGTGCAGGAACAGCGCAAACGCATTAACGCTATGCTGCAAGATTATGAGTTGCAACGTCGTTTGCATTCTGATCAGCTGCAGCTTGAGCAAAGCACACCACAACAGGCTGCCGTTCAGGTTCCCGGAACTCAGTCTTTAGGAATGCAACAGCAGTAATGAAGCAAATTTGGTTCTCCGTCTGTCTATTGACGGGCAGCCTGCTCTACTCAAGCATCGCCCCGGCGCAGCCCACTGCGTCCGGGGCGTTGTTGCAACAGATGAGCAGTGCCAGCCGTTCGCTCAATTATGAACTCGCCTATATCAGCATCAGCAAGCAGGGGATTGAATCGCTGCGTTATCGTCATGCGGTGATCGATCAATTGCCGCTCGGTCAATTGCTGCATATGGATGGTCCACGTCGTGAAGTGTTACAACGCGGCGGCGGGATCAGCTATTTCGAACCCGGTTTGGAACCCTTTACGCTGTCCGGCGATCATATCGTCGATGCGTTGCCGGCGATTGTTTATGCCGATTTCAGCCGCCTGGCGAAATATTACGATTTCATCTCCGTTGGCAGCACCCGTATTTCCGATCGTCCCTGCGAAGTGATCCGCGTGGTTGCGCGTGATGGCTCGCGTTATAGCTATATAGTCTGGATGGACGAAGATACCAAGCTGCCACTGCGGGTGGATCTGATCGATCGCGACGGCGAAACGCTGGAGCAATATCGGGTGATTTCGTTCGTGGTCGGGCCGCAAGTGCAGGGCGTGATGGAAGGGCTGATCAAAGCTAACCTGCCACCATTGCTGTCGCTGCCTGCGGTAGATAAAATCAAGCTGAGCTGGAGCACGGGCTGGTTACCGGCTGGGGTGGACGAGGTGGCGCGTAATCGCCGTAAACTGCCGAATGTGACAGAGCCGGTAGAGTCACGGCTTTACAGCGATGGTTTATTCAGCTTCTCGGTCAATATCAGCCCTGCGGGCAGCGGTGCGGGCCAGCAGTATTATCGTCAGGGTCGACGCACGATTCAAACCGAAGTGCGTAACGGCAATGAAATTACCATTGTTGGCGAATTACCGCCGGCAACGGCCAAACGCATTGCAGACAGTATTTCCTTCAAGGTATCACCACAATGATGAAAGAGTGGGCCACGGTCGTTTCGTGGCAACAGGGCGTGGCGCTGTTGCGTTGTGAGCCGAAAGCCGGATGCGGCAGCTGCACTGCTCGCTCTGGATGCGGTGCGCGCGCGTTAAACGAATTGGTGCCGGAAACCGAACACCAACTGCAGGTACGCATTGAGCAGCCGCTCGAGCCGGGTCAACGCGTCGAAGTAGGCATTGCAGAAGGCAGCTTGCTGCGTTCAGCGATGCTGGTTTATCTGACGCCGCTGGTGGGAATGATGCTGGGTGGCAGCCTGTTGCAATACTGGCTGGGTACTGACGCTTCTGCCGCGCTCGGTGCCTTGCTTGGCGGTGGCCTGGCTTTTATTCTGGCGCGTGGTCTGGCTCATCGTCTCGGCGAGCAAGCCAATTACCAACCTGTCGTTTTGCAAATTGGTTTACCGCCTGGGGCCATGCGCCTGCAGACGGAAAACGAACCTCTGCGTTAAAACTTCGGCCGCGTCACCGCCGGTTATGGTAGGCGGGGATGCGGCTGTAGATCATATGCTCTAACAGTGCGACAAACAGGTCTGCGCTGAGCAGCGAAAAATACCCTATCGTAAACAACGCATTCCCCTGGTTATCCAGCAGTCGAATGGTGCCACGTCGTGGATTATTCTCGAGTTCACGGATCTGTTCAATCGGGATTGATCCTTGTGCCATGATAACCGCCGTTGCGCTCAACTGTAGCGTTTGAACCTGTTTTCCTTGTCGGTTTCCGGGCAATAAATGATTCAGCCAGCGAGCTCCGCAGCTGAGATAGTGAAACGACAGCACTTCCCCCTGATACAACGCATTCAGCGCCAGCGGCCCACGTTGCTGGATCTGCTGATTAATAATGGTATCCGCCAGCCGCCAGGAGTGAGACAGGTTGCTGAACACCGGGTACCAGGGGTGTTCAGCCGAGGCACGAAATGCCATTACGTCGAATAGCCCGCCAAACAGGCGCCCGCCGCGAAAACGATAAATATCCCCAATTTTTTCAAAGGGGATAAAGCGTTCTTTGTGACTATGTTGGTTTATCACCCTAACGCCATGTTCGTACAGACGGTAAGTCACCGCTGGCCGCAGATAGTGGCGTAGCGCCAGAAGAATACAGCCGAGTACAATAGTGGCTGCGCCGGTTTGCAGTAGGGTCAGTATTGCATTTTCATCCATATTGCTCAGCAGCGGCAGCAACAGCAGCGCCGCACCAATGGTTAACAGCAGCGCCGCTGCCGTCAGAATGCCCCAATTGACCTTAGAAAAATCGTGCCGGCTCAGCATTTGCCCTTTATCGATCATTTTGCACCTTCCAATCAATACGTAGAGATATGCTGGTGAACCCCGGTGGGCATGCCGATGTAGTGCCCTGAATTATGTTTTGTCACGGTGTTCACCTTCATTTCTATAGAAGCTACCGGGAGGCGTATATGGGGTTTTTCCTAAAGCCGAAGGGGAGACTGCAATTCTAAGATATTGATCCAGATATTATTTAATCAATAACTCGGAGAGGGTTTATTGCGTTATTGGCGGTTATGTATTACTGCCGGATCCCGCCGATGGCGGAGAAAGAAATGCGGAGGGCAACGGCTGTTGCAACTCGGTGTTGTGAGCACGCTGAGTTTTGTTAACATCGGCTTTCATAACCCGGAGCGCTCTGTAACATTAAAGTGCACATAATAGAATGCCTTCACTGCACCGATCGCTAGGTTTTCAGTGTTGTGACATGTAGAATGCAGCGATTCAGGCGCAAGACGGCCGAACCCATTCACTGTCGCTTTAGGTCCATGCGGGTTTCTATAGGCGAGTAATTCAGAAATACCAAGGCAGAAAAACTTTTATAATGAAGCATATACGAAATTTCTCCATTATTGCCCACATTGACCACGGTAAGTCGACGCTGTCCGACCGCATCATTCAAATTTGCGGTGGCTTGACCGAACGTGAAATGGCCGCGCAGGTGCTCGATTCTATGGATCTGGAGCGCGAGCGCGGCATTACCATCAAAGCGCAGAGCGTTACGCTGGATTATAAGGCGCAGGACGGTCAAACCTATCAGCTCAACTTTATCGACACCCCGGGGCACGTTGACTTCTCTTACGAAGTTTCGCGCTCACTGGCCGCCTGTGAGGGCGCGCTGCTGGTGGTCGATGCCGGGCAGGGCGTAGAAGCTCAGACTCTGGCTAACTGTTACACCGCGCTGGATATGGATCTGGAAGTGGTGCCGGTACTGAACAAAATTGACTTGCCGGCTGCCGATCCTGACCGCGCCGCGCAGGAAATTGAAGATATCGTAGGCATCGACGCGACCGACGCGGTGCGTTGTTCCGCCAAAACCGGTGTTGGCGTGCCGGAAGTGCTCGAACGCCTGGTGCGCGATATCCCGGGGCCGCAAGGCGACCCGGATGCGCCACTGCAGGCCCTGATCATCGACTCCTGGTTCGATAACTACCTGGGCGTAGTTTCCCTGGTGCGCGTTAAAAACGGCACCATGCGCAAGGGCGACAAGATTAAAGTCATGAGCACCGGCCAAACCTACAACGCCGATCGTCTGGGTATCTTCACGCCGAAGCGTGTTGATCGCGACGTGTTGAACTGTGGCGAAGTAGGCTGGTTGGTCTGTGCAATCAAAGACATCCTCGGTGCGCCGGTGGGTGATACCCTGACGTTGGCGCGCCAGCCGGCGGACAAAGCCTTGCCGGGCTTCAAAAAAGTGAAGCCGCAGGTTTATGCAGGCCTGTTCCCGATCAGCTCCGACGACTATGAGTCCTTCCGCGATGCGTTGGGCAAGCTGAGCCTGAATGACGCCTCCCTGTTCTATGAGCCAGAGAGCTCCACCGCGCTGGGCTTCGGCTTCCGTTGTGGCTTCCTCGGCCTGCTGCACATGGAGATCATCCAGGAACGTCTGGAACGTGAATACGATCTGGAGCTGATCACCACCGCACCGACGGTAGTGTATGAAGTGGAAACTACCAGCAAAGAGACGATTTACGTTGATAGCCCGTCCAAGCTGCCGCCACTGAACAATATCGAAGAGTTGCGTGAGCCGATCGCCGAATGTCACATGCTGATGCCGCAGGAATTCCTGGGTAACGTCATCACGCTGTGTATCGAAAAACGCGGCGTGCAAACCAACATGGTTTATCACGGCAATCAGGTTGCGCTGACTTACGAAATCCCGATGGCCGAAGTGGTACTCGACTTCTTCGACCGTCTGAAGTCTACGTCACGCGGTTATGCGTCGCTGGATTACAACTTCAAGCGCTTCCAGACCTCTGACATGGTGCGTGTCGACGTGCTGATCAACAACGAGCGTGTCGATGCGCTGGCGCTGATTACCCACCGCGACAATGCGCAATACCGTGGCCGCGAGCTGGTGGAGAAGATGAAAGAGCTGATCCCTCGTCAGCAGTTCGACATCGCCATTCAGGCGGCGATCGGCACCCATATCATCGCGCGCTCCACGGTGAAGCAGCTGCGTAAAAACGTTCTGGCAAAATGCTACGGCGGCGACGTCAGCCGTAAGAAGAAGCTGCTGCAGAAACAGAAAGACGGTAAGAAACGTATGAAGCAGGTCGGTAACGTAGAGTTGCCGCAAGAAGCGTTCCTGGCCATTCTGCACGTTGGCAAAGACAGTAAGTAAGCGATAAGTTCGCGTAACTAGGGAGTTTGCATGGCGAATATGTTTGCCCTGATCCTGGCGCTGGCAACGTTGGCAACCGGGATCATTTGGGCCTTTGAGCGCTTTAGATGGGCGCCCGCCCGCCGCGCCAAGATTGCGGCGGTGAATGCGCAGACTGCGGGTGCCGTGGACGACAAAACGCTGGCCAAAGTGGCGAAACAACCGGGTTGGATTGAAACCGGCGCGTCGGTGTTCCCGGTGTTGCTGCTGGTCTTTGTGGTGCGTTCGTTTATTTACGAACCTTTCCAAATTCCGTCCGGTTCGATGATGCCGACGTTGTTGATTGGCGATTTTATTCTGGTGGAGAAATATGCCTACGGCATTAAAGATCCTATTACCCAGACCACGCTAATTGAAACCGGCCATCCGAAACGCGGTGATATTGCGGTATTTAAATATCCGTTGGATCCTAAATTGGATTATATCAAGCGCGTAGTCGGCCTGCCGGGCGACCGTGTAAGTTACGATCCGGTCAATAAGCGCGTAACCGTTCAGCCATCCTGTAATAGCGGTCAGTCATGCGATACCGCATTAGCGGTGACTTACAACGATGCGCAGCCAAGCGACTTTGTTCAATTGTTCAGCCGCAGCGGTATGGGCGAAGCCAGCAATGGCTTTTACCAGATCCCGCTGAGCGACAACGTGCCGCAGGGCGGTATCCGTCTGCGTGAACGCCAGGAGACGCTGGGCTCGGTTTCTCACCATATTCTGACCGTGCCGGGCACGCAGGATCAGGTGGGCGCTTACTACCAGCAGCCGGGTAAACAGTTGGCGGAATGGGTTGTGCCGGCGGGTCATTACTTCATGATGGGTGATAACCGCGACAACAGCGCCGACAGCCGTTACTGGGGCTTCGTACCGGAGAAAAATCTGGTGGGTAAAGCCACGGCTATCTGGATGAGTTTTGAAAAGCAGGAAGGCGAATGGCCTACCGGCGTAAGATTTAGCCGCATCGGTGGAATTCATTAATCAGGCGTCTATAAACGCAGCATTATATTTCCACTCGTTGTAGAATACCGGCTCGAGCGATAAAAAGTTGGCTCCCTGTTGGGAGCCACTGCAAACGAAACAGCTTTGGATTGGCTTTCGGCGAAGCAGGCCTGTTCCGTATGCTGCAAGTTTTTGACGCATTCTTGATCTATTGGTAACTCATGAACTCCATCGTAATAAATAGGCTACAGCGGAAGCTGGGCTACACTTTTCAACAGCAGGAGCTCTTACTGCAAGCGTTAACTCACCGTAGCGCCAGCAGTAAACACAATGAACGTCTTGAGTTTCTGGGTGACTCTATTCTTAGTTTTGTCATCGCCAATGCGCTCTATCATCGTTTTCCTCGCGTAGACGAGGGTGATATGAGCCGCATGCGTGCCACGCTGGTGCGCGGCAATACGCTGGCGGAGATGGGGCGCGAGTTCGATCTGGGCGAGTGTCTTCGCCTCGGGCCGGGTGAGTTGAAAAGTGGTGGATTCCGCCGCGAATCAATCCTGGCGGATACGGTGGAAGCTTTAATTGGCGGCGTGTTCCTGGATAGCGATATTCAAACTGTTGAACGACTGATTTTGGACTGGTATCGCAGCCGGTTGGACGAAATCAGCCCCGGTGATAAGCAGAAAGACCCCAAAACCCGTTTACAGGAGTTTTTGCAAGGTCGTCATCTGCCATTACCTTCTTATCTGGTGGTGCAGGTTCGCGGTGAGGCGCACGATCAGGAGTTTACTATCCACTGTCAGGTGAGTGGTTTGAGCGAACCCGTGATGGGTACCGGCTCAAGCCGTCGTAAAGCCGAGCAGGCGGCAGCGGAACAAGCGCTGAAAAATCTGGAGCTTGAATGAGCGAAGTAAAACAATACTGTGGTTTTATTGCGATAGTCGGTCGTCCCAACGTGGGCAAATCCACGTTGCTGAACCAACTGCTGGGGCAAAAAGTCTCCATCACCTCGCGTAAACCGCAGACGACCCGTCACCGCATTATGGGTATCGACACCGATGGCGCCTATCAGGCCATTTACGTCGACACCCCGGGTCTGCACATCGAAGAAAAGCGCGCCATCAACCGTTTGATGAACCGCGCCGCCAGCAGCTCAATCGGCGACGTCGAGCTGGTGATCTTCGTAGTTGAAGGCACTAACTGGACCGCCGACGATGAAATGGTGGTCAACAAACTGCGCAGCCTGAAATGCCCGGTTGTGCTGGCGATCAACAAAGTCGACAACGTCACCGACAAGTCCAAGCTGTTGCCGCACATTGCGTTCCTCAGTCAACAGATGAACTTCCTCGATGTGGTGCCAATCTCTGCGGAGAAAGGCATGAATGTCGATACCATCGCCGCTATCGCGCGCAAGGTATTGCCGGAAGCGGAACACCACTTCCCGGACGATTACATCACCGACCGTTCCCAGCGCTTTATGGCGTCGGAAATCATCCGTGAAAAGCTGATGCGTTTCCTGGGTGAAGAGTTGCCTTACTCGGTGACGGTTGAGATCGAACAGTTTGTGCCGAACGAGCGCGGTGGTTACAACGTGCACGGTCTGATCCTGGTTGAGCGCGAAGGCCAGAAGAAGATGGTCATCGGCAACAAAGGTGCGAAGATCAAAACCATCGGTATCGAAGCCCGTCAGGACATGGAACAGATGTTTGAAACCAAAGTGCATCTGGAACTGTGGGTGAAAGTGAAATCGGGCTGGGCGGACGACGAACGTGCGTTGCGTAGCCTGGGCTATACCGACGATCTGAAATAACCTCTCCAATGGACGGCTGGGAGCGCGCTTTCGTCCTGCATGGACGACCGTACAGTGAAACCAGCCTGATGCTGGATATGTTCACGGAAGGCCATGGACGGGTGCGCTTGCTGGCAAAAGGCGCGCGCAGCCGTCGTTCTAATCTGAAGGGTTGTCTGCAGCCCTTTACCCCTCTGTTAGTACGCTGGGGCGGTCGTGGCGAAGTCAAAACGCTGCGTAACGCCGAAGCGGTGTCCCTAGGTTTACCTCTCAGCGGCATGATGCTGTACAGCGGCCTCTACGTGAATGAGCTGCTGTCACGGGTGCTTGAGCAGGAAGCCAATTACTCGGTATTGTTCTTCGACTATCTGCAATGTTTGCAGGCGCTGGCGGCAGAAAACGTTTCGCCGGAGCAGGCACTGCGCCAGTTCGAATTGGCCTTGCTGAATCACCTGGGTTACGGTCTGGACTTCCTGCACTGCGCCGGCAGCGGTCTGCCGGTCGATGATGGTATGACCTACCGCTACCGTGAGGAAAAAGGCTTTATCGCCAGCCTGGTGGTGGATCACTACAGCTTTACCGGCCGCGAATTACGCGCGCTGGCGGAGCGTCAGTTCCCTGATGTGCAAACCTTGCGTGCCGCCAAGCGTTTTACCCGTATGGCGCTTAAACCCTACCTGGGCGGTAAGCCGCTCAAGAGCCGTGAGCTGTTCCGTCAGTTTGTCCGTAAACAGCCGGATACGCCGGTCGACGACGCCTGACCTTTTCTCCTTTTGCGCTACTGCACCCGCGTGTAAACTACCGCCACTGAAAATCGTTTTTTAGAGGGTTGTCATGGCTGATTTGCTGCTGGGCGTCAATATCGATCACATCGCCACGTTACGTAACGCGCGCGGAACCCAATATCCGGATCCGGTTCAGGCGGCATTTATTGCCGAGCAAGCAGGGGCTGACGGGATCACGGTGCACCTGCGCGAAGACCGTCGTCATATCACCGATCGCGACGTTCGCATTTTGCGCCAGACCATCCAGACGCGCATGAATCTGGAAATGGCCGTGACCGATGAAATGGTGGATATCGCCGTTGAGCTGAAACCGCACTTTTGCTGTCTGGTACCGGAAAAGCGCGAAGAGGTGACTACCGAAGGTGGGCTGGACGTTGCCGGGCAGCAGGAAAAAATGGCCATCGCCGTTGAACGCTTGGCGCAGGCCGGTATTCTGGTTTCGCTGTTTATCGATCCCGATCATCGCCAAATTGATGCAGCGGTCGCGGTGGGCGCCCCTTACATTGAAATTCATACCGGCGCCTATGCGGAAGCTGAAGGCGAACTGGCGGTCAAAGCCGAGCTGCATCGTATCGCCGTTGCCGCCACCTACGCCGCAGAGAAAGGCCTGAAGGTTAACGCTGGCCACGGCCTGACTTACCATAACGTTCAGCCGATCGCGGCCCTGCCGGAAATGCATGAGCTGAATATCGGTCATGCCATTATCGGCCAGGCGGTCATGTGCGGCCTGCCGGCGGCGGTGACGGATATGAAACTGCTGATGCGTGAAGCGCGCCGCTAATGGCCGTGCTGGGGCTGGGCACCGATATCGTTGAAATGGCGCGTATCGAAGCGGTCGTCGAGCGCAGCGGCGATCGCCTGGCGCGTCGCGTACTGAGCGATGCCGAATGGGAAGTGTATCAGCAGCATCAGCAGCCGGTGCGCTTTCTCGCCAAGCGTTTTGCAGTGAAAGAAGCTGCCGCCAAGGCCTTCGGCACCGGGATACGAAACGGATTGGCGTTTAATCAGTTTGAAGTGTTCAACGACGGTCTCGGCAAGCCGAATATCCGCTTGCATGCTCGCGCCGCCGAGCTGGCGCAGCAAATGGGGGTCACTTCCATTCACGTTTCGCTGGCAGATGAACGCCGTTATGCTTGCGCGACGGTGATTATCGAAGGGTAAGCCGGCGATCGGCCATGAAAAAAAGGGCGCCTGTTGGCGCCCTTGTCGATCTGAATTTCTGTGTCACAGCCGATCGGCATGATGCAGCAGCACAAATTTGTCCCACAGCTGTTCGTTGGTTTCGCGGTGCTCTGGATTGACGATAATGGTGTTGTCGATCGGGCACACCTGCTGACAGGTTGGGATATCGTAATGACCGACGCATTCGGTACAGCGATCGGTATCGATCTGGTAGATATCATCGCCCATCGAAATGGCCTGATTTGGGCATTCCGGTTCGCACATGTCGCAGTTGATGCATTTTTTGGTAATCAGCAGTGCCATTTCAGTTATCTTTTAATCGGTGCACACGAACAGGCGCGCAATCTATCATAAAACCCATTTTATTGGGCGTTTTTCCACCGGCGCCCGCCAATGCGTTGCTGCAGAGCGCTCACCCCTTGAGATGGCCGTCATAATAACTCTGGCGGGTCATTGGCCAACTGATCGAAATCAACCATTTCCTGACCATTGAAAGTCGGCCGCTTACCAGGCCCTGCTACTCGCGTATTCAGTTCTGGATGAGTCACGACTATGCCTGCCTGCCGGGCAAAAAGACGGATAAACTCAAAGGCACTGTGTGGCTCGTCAACAAAGATACGTTGGCGATCGGTATCAGAAAGCACCAAGAGCGGGACTTCGTAATTCTGTCGTGTATCGCCGCTATGTCGCAGATACACTTTGCCATCAATAGTTCGCTGAGAGAGACCGTGATCAGAGAAATAGATTAATTTAAACGGTGAATGGGTATCTTGCAGCATTTGGTAAGTATGTTCGATGAACCTATCCGTCTTGCGGTAGGTGGAAAGGTAGCAGGCGAGCTCAGTATTGCTGCTGGTGAAAACCGGCGGCTCACCACCGAGTCGTTCGCAAAAGTCAGAATGCGAACCCATAATATGCAGAACATATAGGTTCCCCGGTGAGTTGTTAGCCAACGCGGTTTGTAACAATGGCAGCAGTTCATCATCATCGGTGTTACGCGATTGATAATCTCCTTTTTTCAGGAACTGATATTCATCACTGAACATGGCTATTTTGGATACCGGTGCATCAAATTGACCAAGCAGTCCCTGATTGGAAAACCAATAAGTATGTAATCCTGCTGCTTTTGCCAACGTGACAATATTATCTGAGATATAGCTGATTTTTCCGTCGCTCAGTGCCAGAGTTCTCGGCAGGGATTCGAAGGTGTTCGGCGCGGTAGAAATATAATTACTGTAAAAGGTGCCGTTTACGCGATCCAAAAATGGGGTCGTTGACGTCGGGTACCCAAATAAGGACATATAATCCCTGCGCATGCTCTCACCCACTATAATGACATAGTTAGTCTGATTACTATTTACGCTATCAATAGTCCAGCGGGGCTCGGCCAGCATGCCGGCATTGATTTCTATCATTTGCCGATTATAACTTTGGTATGAGGACATCAATGAGGAAAAGAAATCTATCAACTTAATATTTCCGGCGTTTCCACTGAGTATTCTGGCAAACAGTACCACAATTAAAATCAGAAAAAACGGCATAGCCTTACGCGCCGAGAGCGGTTGACGCCAGCAATAGCGGGCGAGAAGAAACAGCATCATCAGTGTAGCGAAGGGTAACAGATAACAGCCTGTCGGTATGGCATGCAGGAATTCAACGGCCTCGACCCTGTTGGTTTGAAACAGCGCCGAGACCACTGCAACGGAAGGTGGGCCATATATCATGCCGACAGGGGCATAGATAGCACAAAGTATAATGTAGGGAATGACCAGGAAATACCGAGTGAGAGGAGAAATAGACAATAATAATAGCGTAAGGGAAATAAAAATAATATCAACCCCTTTACCGCCGCCGTAGCCCATCGATTTTATTAATATCAACGAAGTGACAACGAAAAGTAATAAATCTCGGAGTGCGTAAAGTGTTACGGAAGTGTGGAGTTTATTTAGAATGGCTGTGTGTGTTTTCATTAAGCTCAGTTGTCAATATATTGCTGTCCATGCCAGTTCAAACCCTGCTCGGAATTTGAACAATAAGAGCCACGTACTCTATTATTAGATAGGTTTTTTATACCTGGATATTTGTGGCCCGGACATTATACGACTCAGACGAGTTTTTTCATTAATTGTTCGCTGTGTTTGATGCGTTCGGGGGCGCGATCGAGATCGTGCTGAATTAAGGCCATAAACAGCAGGTCGGTGAGGGCATATTGAGCGGTACTGGAAGAAATGGCAGCGCTGCGGGTATTGGGCTCTTCGGCAATGGTATACAAACAGTGATCGGCACGTTGCTGCAGGCCGTTGGGTGAAAAACTGGTGAGCGCCAGCACTTTTGCGCCGGCAATGCGGGCTTCTTCCGCCGCCAGATTGATTTCCCGCCGTTCACCGCTGAACGAAATTGCCAGCAATAAATCCCGCTTATCCAGCGCCTGAACCGCCGCCAGCTGAACGTGCATATCCTGCTCGGCTACGGCAATAACGCCGATTTTCAACAGCTTGTATGAGAAGTCCTTGGCGACCAATCCGGAAGCGCCGATCCCCAATAAAATGACCCTCCGCGCCTGACGCAGCATTTCCAACGCTTGATGCAGGCGCTCTTCACTGTTGATATCTAGCGTGGCGCGCAGTGCAGCCTGCTTTTCCACCAACAGTTTTTCGCCGACGGCTTTCAACGAGTCGCTGCTGAGGATCTGGTTATGCACCGTGACCACAGGTTCTTTCTGCGGCTGGGCTAGCGTTTCACTCAGCGCCAACTTTAGCGCCGGGAAGCCTTTGTAGCCCATCTTCTGAGCAAACTTCACCACGCTCGACTGGCTGATGCCGGCCAGTTGAGCCAGCTTCTGCGAACTGAGATGGCGTGCCTGCTCCGCGTTATGCAGCAGAAAGTCCGCCAGCTTGCGGTCATTTTGAGCCAGGGTTGGATACATCTGGCGAATACGAAGAAGGGTACTCATTCATTTTTCCCTTGAGGCCAGCGGCCATTCTGCCACGTGGGAGGCGAAAACGCGCGGTGAAAATTTTTTGTGAGCGAGACTTTAAAATAGCAAAAAGCGCTCGCTTTGTTGAATAAAATATTCAAATAATGATTTCAGTTTGTGAATTAAAAATTCAAAGGTGAAGAGATGAATTTAGGCGCATTAGTATCCGAAAGCCGCAACCCGGCCACGCTTCGACTCGACGAGATGACAACGTTGGAAATGGTGAGTTGCTTCAATCAGGAAGACCGCAAGGTGCCGGAGGCGATAGAAAAGGTGTTGCCGGCTATCGCACAGGCAGTGGACCTGGCAGCGGCCGCATTGAAGGCCGGCGGTCGGCTGATTTATCTCGGTGCCGGGACCAGCGGCCGCCTTGGCGTGTTGGATGCCTCTGAATGCCCACCAACCTTCGGCGTGCCGCACGGCATGGTCATCGGGTTGATTGCCGGCGGTCCAGGTGCGTTGCTCAAAGCGGTAGAAGGCGCGGAGGATGATGCGGCGTTGGGTGAAGCCGATCTTATCGCACTGGATTTGACCGCGACCGACATGGTGGTGGGGCTGGCGGCGTCCGGGCGCACGCCTTATGTGATTGGTGCGCTGCGCTATGCACGACAACTGGGCTGCCCGACGGCGGCAATCTCCTGCAATCCGGACTCACCGATCGCCCATGAGGCGCAGGTGGCGATTTCGCCGGTAGTGGGGCCAGAGGCCCTGACGGGGTCCACTCGGCTGAAGTCGGGCACCGCACAGAAGCTGGTGCTGAACATGTTGTCGACCGGGGCGATGGTTAAACTGGGGAAGGTCTACCAAAACCTGATGGTGGATGTAAAAGCCACCAACGTCAAACTGGTGGATCGTGCCTGCCGCATCGTGGTGGAGGCCACCGGTGCTGAACGCAGTCAGGCCGAAGCGGCGCTGACACAGACCGGTTTTGAGGTTAAACCGGCAATCCTGATGATTCTGGCCGGCGTCGACGCTGAAGAGGCGCAGTTGCGCTTAAAGCAGCACGACGGCTATTTACGCGCGGCGTTGACGCGCTAACGACACCTGGGGCGGGCGATGGACAAAACAACGGCACTGGCAACACAGATTCTGGCAGGCATTGGTGGGGAAGGGAATATCCTGCGGCTGGAGAACTGCATGACACGGGTACGCGTCGAGGTTAGCGACGAGCAACGCCTTGATCTGGCGGCGCTCAAGCAGTTGCCAGGCGTCAAGGGCTACATCAAACAGGGCGAACAGCATCAGTTCATTGTCGGGCCCGGCGCCGCCGCCAAAGTGGTGGACGCGATGCGCTCATTGCTTACGGGGGCCCCTGCGGTTGCGGCTGCCGGGGACAACATCGCCCGCAACAAGGCGCAGGCCAAGCAGAAATATGCCGCGCCGATGAGCGGTGCGCTGAAAAAGCTGGCCGATGTCTTTATCCCTTTGATCCCGGCTTTCATCGCCTCAGGCCTGATTACCGGCATCATCAACCTCTTGAAGCGGCCGGACATTGCCGGCGAACTGGCGGTGAATTACCCCAACGTGCTCGGGCTGCTGGCCATTTTCGGCAGCGCGGTGTTTGCCATCATGAATATTTTGGTGGG
Organism: Serratia sp. GW822-FHT06D09; assembly: GCF_058799515.1. Lineage (NCBI taxonomy): Bacteria > Pseudomonadati > Pseudomonadota > Gammaproteobacteria > Enterobacterales > Yersiniaceae > Serratia > Serratia sp. GW822-FHT06D09. Next base: position 17,074 of record NZ_JBXALO010000014.1, on the reverse strand, counting down.
GGTTAACGCCGCACGGGTGTTTGGCGGTTCGCAGGCGATGGGCGGTGTGATGGCCGGGATTCTCTCAAGCCCGGCATTGGCGCAGATTACTTTATTCGGCGAAGCGCTGCAGCCGGGGCGCGGTGGGGTGATTGCCGTGCTGTTGGTGGTGGCGTTGATGTGCTGGGTAGAAAAACGCCTGCGCAACTGGCTGCCGGAGTCGATTGAGCTGATCCTCAACCCGCTGATCACCACCTTGGTGACCGCATCCCTGGCTATTGTGATCCTGCAGCCGTTGGGCGGTTATATTTCAGGCGTGATTGCCCACGGCGCCAATCTGGCGATCGATAAAGGTGGCTTACTGGTGGGCGCGGTGCTGTCCGGGCTGTTTCTGCCGCTGGTGCTGTCCGGTTTACATCAGGGCCTGGTGCCGATCCACGTCGAACTGGTTCAGGCGCATGGTTCCAACCCGCTATTGCCTATTTTGGCGATGGCCGGGGTTGGGCAGGTTGGGGCCGCGTTGGCGGTATTAATGAAAACCCGCAATGCGCGCCTCAAAAAGGTCATCAAAGGGGCGTTGCCGGTCGGCATTCTCGGTATTGGCGAACCCTTGATTTTTGGTGTCACTCTGCCGCTGGGCAAACCTTTTATTGCCGCCTGTCTCGGCGGTGCGGTGGGCGGGGCGCTGATCAGCTATTGGAAAGTGGCAACGGTGATCACCTTTGGCATCTCGGGTTTACCTTTGGCGTTAACCATCGTCTCGGGTAAGGTGATGTTGTATCTGACCGGCCTGGTGATTACCATTGCCGCTGGATTTATTTTCACCTGGATAATGGGATTCAACGATCCTGAGGAGTAGCCCTTGAGCGAGAAACAGAGCCAGCAGGCCGGGGAAGGCCGCCGCGTGGTGTTCTTTGATCTGGACGGCACGCTGCATCAGGAAGACATGTTTGGCAGTTTCTTGCGTTTTTTGCTGCGCCATCTGCCGTTGAATCTGCTGCTGGTGGTGCCGCTGCTGCCGGTTGTCGGGTTGGCGCTGCTGGTGATGGGCCGTGCAGCCCGTTGGCCAATGAGCGTACTGCTGTGGTCGATCACCTTTGGGCGTTCGGAGGTCAGGTTAAAGGCGCTGGAGCAGCGTTTTGTGACTTATTTCCGCAATAAGGTGACCGCTTTCCCGGTGGTGCAAATGCGTTTGCGGCAGTACCTCGAGGCGCATGATGCACAGGTATGGTTGATTACCGGTTCACCGGAACGGCTGGTGGAGCAGGTGTATCAGGATTCGGCCTTTCTGCCGCAGATTCACTTGGTGGGCAGCCGCATCCTGCGGCGTTACGGTGGTTGGGTGCTGGCTTTACGTTGCCTGGGTGTCCAGAAGGTGACGCAGTTGGAACAACGTCTAGGCACGCCGCTTAAGCTGTATAGCGGCTATAGCGACAGCAAGCAGGATAACCCGCTGTTGTATTTCTGCGAGCACCGCTGGCGAGTCAGTAAACTGGGTGAGCTGCAGCAGTTGGAATAACCAAAGGGCGGAATTTCCGCCCTTTGCCGTTTTTGATGACTTACATTGCCGCGCGGAAAATGGCGACAATCTGCGCGTGAGTGGCCTGTATTGGGTTAGTGAAGCCGCAAGCGTCTTTCAGCGCGTTGGTGGCCAACGTATCCAGATCCTGTTCTTTCACCTGCAAATCACGCAGCCCGGCCGGGATGCCAACGTCTTGTGCCAGTAACCGAATGGCGGCAATACAGGCCGCGGCACCCTGCTGATCGTTAAGGTAGCTCACATCCAACCCCATGGCGGCGGCGATATCCTTCAGGCGAGACGCACAAACGCTGGCGTTAAATTCCTGCACGTGTGGCAGCAACACCGCATTACACACCCCATGCGGCAGGTCGTAGAAACCGCCGAGCTGGTGCGCCATCGCATGCACATAACCGAGAGAAGCGTTGTTGAAGGCCATCCCAGCCAGGAATTGGGCATAGGCCATATTTTCGCGCGCTTGCATATTGCTGCCGTCGGCAACGGCGTCGCGCAGCGATTCGGCGATCATGGTGACGGCCTTCAACGCACAGGCGTCGGTAATCGGGTTGGCGGCGCTGGAAACGTAGGCCTCAATCGCGTGGGTTAAGGCATCCATGCCGGTGGCGGCGGTCAGGCCTTTCGGCATCCCGGCCATCAGATGCGGATCGTTTACCGACAGGATCGGCGTAACGTGTTTGTCGACAATCGCCATTTTTATGTGGCGTGCTTCATCGGTGATGATGCAAAAGCGGGTCATTTCAGAGGCGGTGCCGGCGGTAGTGTTAATGGCGATCATCGGCAACTGCGGTTTTGCAGAGCGGTCTACGCCTTCATAGTCCTTGATGTCGCCGCCGTTGGTGGCCAGCAACGCGATGCCTTTGGCACAATCGTGCGGTGAGCCGCCCCCCAGGGAGATCACGCAGTCGCATTGATGCTCTTGCAGCAGGGCCAGGCCCTGTTTCACGTTCAGCGTGGTGGGGTTAGGGTGAGTGCCGTCATAAACGCAGCTTTCGATTTGCTGCGCGGCGAGCAACTGTTGAACCTGGGCGACTACGCCAATGTTATTCAACACTTTGTCGGTCACGATCAACGCCTGACGCAATCCCTGCTGTTTCAGGGTTTTTGCCGCTTGGTCCAGACAGCCGGAGCCAATCATGTTGACGGAAGGGATAAAGAAAGTTGAGGCAGCCATAAGTCACTCCTGGATAAAAGCTTTATTGCTTGCCCCAAACACTACTCCGCTAATTATTAAGTCATCATGATCTATCGCAACATCACAGAGATTAGGTCAGGTGATTGATTTAGTTTTAGTTTAACCACTTATACTTTGTGGGTTTGGCCCGATCAGAGTCAAACCCAGCAGTAACTCTTACCGTTAAAACCGGCGAGCCTTAATCATCGGTTTGGTCATGCGGTTTACGGCCCCATTGCCAGACTTTTTCCGCGTAATGTCCCAGCGCCCACAGGCTCAGGCCGAGCACCACAAAGAAAATCGCCTTGGGCATGGCGTCCCAGAAAAATTCGAAGAAGCGGGTATAGAGGTTAATACCGAGGAAGGTCAACCCAAACCCGCGTAGCATGGCGTCGTCGCGTTTCAGCCCCAGCCAGATGCACCCGACGGCGGCGAGGCCGAACAACAGACTCCAGTGGAGCAGTTCAATCTGACGTGCGTTATACCAGCTGTCGAGATCGCCATAATTCCCGAAAATCGACAGCAACCATAGGGCGATGAACAGATACAGCAAGCCCATCGCCAGCGAAACTCGCTCCAGCCCACGGCGAGCGAGCAGTGGTTGCAACAGCAATGCTGCGGCGATCAGCACCACGCCAAAGGCGATAAAGCGAATCGGGAAGCTCATGCCCAGCCAATAAGCCCCCCAGCCGGACAGATAGCCGGTCTCGGCACCAAAAGCATTGCCGAGCGACAGCAGGGCAAACCACCACACCAGCCCGGAACGGCTGCACCAGCCAATCACGCCATACAGCAGCGCGGCGAACGTCAACAGCAACGAGACCCGGCCACTGCCGTTATCCAGCCAGACGCCCATTTGCCACAGGGCGCAGGCGGTGAACAGCACGGCAACGAACAAGGCGGCTTCATTACCGTAGCGTTTCTCCGGATGCCGACGGCGGCGTCTCAGCGCCCAGACATAGCAAAGCGCGGCCACTACGGCGGCGATCGCCATACGTACTGGCGCATCAAAGCGGAATAATTCCCCCAGGCGATAAAGCAATTCGCTGTCAGCGAACAGGCTGCTGATGGCAATCACCAGCGAAGCTAGCGCGGCGAGAAACGCATAACGTGCCAGCCGTCGCCAGTCGAAGGGTTGTACCTCAACGTGTTGCAGCAGCTGTTGCTGCTGTTGCGCCGTCAGCGCACCTTCATCTACCCAGCCGTCCAGCGCTTTGCGCACGACGGTGGCGTTTTTCTTGCTGAGTTTCATGTTTCCTGTCCCTGAAAAACACCGTGATTCAATCAGTATATACCCGTTGTATTTCAAGCCGCAGTGAGTCATTTCTCCGCCGCTGAGAAGGGACGGCTATATTTTCCCCGGTTAACACGGGCGCAGCATGCAGCGCCGCTACTGTGTATAATGCCCGCCGCAAAGTGCACGAGGAATAATGCAATGACTGAATATAACGATGAATACTGGATGCGTCAGGCATTGCGGCTGGCCCTGCGTGCGCAGGAAGAGGGAGAGGTGCCGGTCGGAGCGCTGTTGGTACTGGACAATCAGGTGATTGGCGAAGGCTGGAACCGGCCGATTGGCCGCCACGATCCGACCGCGCATGCAGAAATCATGGCGCTGCGGCAGGGCGGGGCCGTGTTGCAGAATTACCGCCTGTTGAATGCGACCTTGTACGTGACCCTGGAGCCGTGCGTGATGTGTGCGGGGGCGATGGTGCATAGCCGCATTCGTCGATTGGTTTACGGTGCTGCCGATGTGAAAACCGGGGCAGCGGGATCGCTGGTGGATATTTTACGCCATCCCGGAATGAATCATCAGGTGGAGATCCTCTCCGGCGTGCTGGCCGAGGAATGCGCGGCTACCTTGAGCAACTTTTTCCGCATGCGCCGCGAACAGCAAAAGGCGTTGAAGCAAGCGCAACGCGCGCAGGCAGATAAGGATCCCGAATAATCAGAAGTTAAGTGCCAACTCCGGCGCCACTGCCGGATAGCCTTTCCCCAGCTCCGCCTGTTCGGCCGCTTCCTGCGCCGCCTTTCTTTCCCTTTCTTGCAGATACCCCACCAGGCTGACCTGATAGCGGCGGATGTTTTCCACGTAGTTATAGGCTTCGCGTCCGCGCGCATAGCCGTAGGTCAACTGCGGGTAGTAGCGCTTCTGGCTGAGCATCGGCAGGCGCTGTTTGACGTCGACCCAACTGTCCGGGTTGCCTTTTTGCATTTTGGTCAGCTTGCGGGCGTCGAGCATATGGCCCCAGCCCATGTTGTAGGCCGCCAGCGCAAACCAGATACGCTCATCTTCCGGCACGGTGTCGGGCACCTTGGCCATCAGCCGCTGTAAATAGAGTGCGCCCCCCTGAATGCTCTCCTCAGGATCGAGGCGATCGTTAACCCCCAGACCGTCGGCGGTGGCCCGCGTCAGCATCATCAGACCACGAACGCCGGTGGGTGAAGTGGCCTGCGGGTTCCAATGCGATTCCTGATAGGCAATGGCGGCCAGCAGCTTCCAGTCGATCTCGCTGGCGTATTTTTCAAACAGCGAACGGAAGGTGGGCAGTACCGAATCTATCGCCGACAGGAAGGTTTTGGTATCAACGTAATCGAAACTGCCCACGTGGCCGAGGTATTTCTCTTCCAGCCGCGCCAGCGTGCCGTCGTCCACCATCTGGCTGTAAAAATCCAGCATGGCCGCGTACAGGCTGTCGTCGGTGCCGCGCTTCAGGTACCAGGTGACAGGTTCTTCATCGGTGACGTCGAAAGCCACCGCCAGCTGCGGATGGATGCGCTGCAGCAGGGCGATGGTCACGGAGTCGCCGAGGGTGTAATCCAGTTTGCCGTCGGCGACCTGCTCGAGCAGCTCTTTGGAGGTGAGATCGCTGGAAGCTTCCCAACTGAGGTCCGGGAACTTACTTTGTTTGAGCTGTTTCAGCGTGCTGACGTGTGCCGAGCCGGAGGCGACCGCCAGCTTGCCTTTAATATCGGCAAAGCTTTTGGGGCGTGCGGTGCCCAGGCGATAAACCAACTGCTGGGAAACGGAATAGTAAGCCGGGCCGGTTCGGGCGCGGCTGAGGCGATCCTGATTGTAGATCAGGCCGGCGGCCAGCAGGTCGGCATCGTCATCGTCCAGATCGTCGAACAGGTCGTTGATGTTCTTATGCGGGATCACCACCAACTTCACCCCCAGATAGTTGGCGAAACGTTTCGCCAACTCGTAGTCGAGACCACTTGGCCCCTGCTTGGTAGTGAAATAGGTTAACGGCGAGTTTAGCGTACTGATACGCAACTCGCCGCGGGATTTGATCTCTTCGAGTTGCCCGCCCTGGCCGCCGCGCCAGGTAATATTGGGCCACAGGGCGAGCGCCAGAAGCAGGGTGACAACACCGATTAGAATGTAGTTTATTTTAAGGCGTTTCAAATAGTTATCCAGTGGTGGCACAGGTGCACTGCCGATTGTCATCCCGCATTTTCTTATGGTTAAATCACCAGTGCCGGGGCATTTTGCGCAACAAAACGCCAGCGTGCAACTTTATTGATACGTTATGACAATTCGATGGCGCGAACAGCTTTTATCAATAATAGCTACGCAAACGGTTTCGTCTGTCGCGCAGATTCTCTATAATGGCGCGCGTTTTCCCCCTGTTGCGCCCAATGAAGTGCTGAAGTCAGTTGCTTCGAAGACGAGAGAACTTTGATTATGGAAATACTGCGTGGTTCGCCCGCTTTGTCGGCTTTTCGTGTTACCAAACTGTTGTCCCGCTGTCTGGACGCCCAACTTCCGGTCAGTGATATCTACGCCGAGTACGTCCACTTTGCCGATGTCAGCGCACCGCTCAATGCCGAAGAACACGGCAAGCTCACGCGCCTGCTCAAGTACGGTCCCTCTCTCGCCGAACATGCCCCTGAAGGTCGCCTGCTGTTGGTGACACCGCGTCCGGGCACCATTTCTCCCTGGTCTTCCAAAGCCACCGATATCGCCCATAACTGCGGTTTGAAGCAGGTGGTGCGGTTGGAGCGCGGTCTGGCGTTTTACGTCAAGGCACCGACGCTGACTGAAGCGCAGTGGCAACAGCTTGCCGCATTGCTGCACGACCGGATGATGGAAACCGTTTTCAGCAGCTTGCAACAGGCAGAACAGCTGTTTGCTCAGCATCAGCCGACGCCTTATCAGGCGATCGATATGCTGGGGGAAGGGCGCAGCGCGCTGGAACAGGCCAACCTCAAGCTCGGTCTGGCGCTGGCCGAAGATGAAATCGACTATCTGCTGAATGCCTTTACCGGGCTGGGGCGCAACCCGACGGATATCGAACTCTATATGTTCGCGCAGGCCAACTCGGAGCACTGCCGTCATAAAATTTTCAACGCCGATTGGATCATCGACGGCGAACAGCAGCCGAAGTCGCTGTTCAAAATGATCAAAAACACCTTCGAGCAGACGCCGGATTACGTGCTGTCGGCTTATAAAGACAACGCCGCCGTGATGGAAGGTTCGCAGGTTGGCCGTTTCTTCGCTGCGCCGCAAAGCGGTCAGTATGACTATCATCAGGAAGAGGCCCATATCCTGATGAAGGTGGAAACTCATAACCACCCGACGGCGATCTCCCCGTGGCCGGGTGCCGCTACCGGTTCCGGTGGCGAGATCCGCGACGAAGGCGCTACAGGTCGCGGTGCCAAACCCAAAGCCGGTCTGGTGGGCTTCTCTGTTTCCAACCTGCGCATTCCCGGCTTCGAGCAGCCCTGGGAGCAGGATTTTGGCAAGCCGGATCGCATCGTAACCGCACTGGATATCATGACCGACGGCCCACTGGGCGGCGCGGCGTTCAATAATGAATTTGGCCGTCCGGCGCTGGTGGGATACTTCCGTACCTACGAAGAACAGGTTAACAGCCATAACGGCGTCGAGCTGCGCGGTTATCACAAACCGATCATGCTGGCGGGCGGTATCGGCAACATCCGCGCCGATCACGTGCAAAAAGGTGAAATCACCGTCGGCGCCAAACTGGTGGTGCTGGGTGGCCCGGCGATGAACATCGGTCTGGGCGGCGGCGCAGCCTCTTCTATGGCCTCCGGCCAGTCCGACGCCGATCTGGATTTTGCCTCGGTACAGCGCGACAACCCGGAAATGGAGCGCCGCTGCCAGGAAGTGATCGACCGCTGCTGGCAGTTGGGCGAACAGAACCCGATTTTGTTTATCCACGATGTGGGAGCGGGCGGTTTGTCTAACGCCATGCCGGAGCTGGTCAGCGACGGTGGCCGCGGCGGCCGTTTCGAACTGCGCGATATCCTTAACGACGAACCGGGCATGAGCCCGCTGGAAGTCTGGTGCAATGAATCACAGGAACGCTATGTGATGGCGATTGCCCCGGCGCAGATGGCGCAGTTCGACGAGATTTGCCGCCGTGAGCGTGCCCCTTATGCAGTGATCGGTGAAGCCACCGAAGAACAGCATTTGACGCTGAACGACAGCCATTTCGACAACCAGCCGATCGACATGCCGTTGGACGTGCTGCTGGGCAAAACGCCGAAGATGACGCGCGATGTGACTCGTTTGCAGGCTAAAGGCCAGCCGGTACAGCGCGACAACATTACTCTGGCCGATGCGATAAAACGCGTTCTGCACCTGCCGGCAGTTGCCGAGAAAACTTTCCTGATCACCATCGGCGACCGTACCGTGACCGGCATGGTGGCACGCGATCAGATGGTCGGGCCATGGCAGATCCCGGTAGCCGACTGCGCGGTTACCACCGCCAGCCTGGACAGTTACTACGGTGAAGCGATGTCGATCGGCGAACGCGCGCCGGTTGCCCTGCTGGACTTTGCCGCTTCTGGCCGCCTGGCGGTGGGCGAAGCGCTGACCAACCTGGCGGCGACCGAGATTGGCTCGCTCAAGCGCGTCAAACTTTCCGCTAACTGGATGGCGGCAGCCGGTCACCCGGGTGAAGATGCCGGCCTGTATGAAGCGGTAAAAGCGGTGGGCGAAGAGCTTTGCCCGGCGCTGGGCATCACCATTCCGGTGGGCAAAGACTCAATGTCGATGAAAACCCGCTGGCAGGAAGGCAACGAGCAGCGCGAAATGACGTCGCCGTTGTCTCTGGTGATCACTGGTTTTGCCCGCGTGGAAGATGTTCGCCACACCGTGACGCCACAACTGCGTACCGACAAGGGCGACACGGCATTGCTGCTGGTTGACCTGGGTAACGGCCATAACGCGCTGGGTGCCACTGCGCTGGCGCAGGTTTACCGTCAACTGGGCGACAAACCGGCCGATGTGCGTAACGTCGAGCAACTGGCAGGCTTCTTCAACGCGATGCAACAATTGGTCGCCGACCGCGCACTGCTGGCCTACCACGACCGCTCCGATGGCGGCCTGTTGGTGACGCTGGCGGAAATGGCGTTTGCCGGCCACTGCGGTGTACAGGTAGATATTCAAGGGTTGGGCGACGACGCGCTGGCAGCGCTGTTCAACGAAGAGTTGGGCGCGGTGATTCAGGTGACGGCCGATCGGCTTGAAGCGGTCCAACAGGCGTTTGCTCAGCATGGCCTGACGGACAATGTGCACCACATCGGCAGCGTACAGGCCGGCGATCGCTTTGTGATTACCCAGGGCGACAAACCGGTGTACAGCGAAAGCCGTGCCACGTTACGCACCTGGTGGGCGGAAACGACCTGGCAGATGCAGCGCCTGCGCGATAACCCTGAATGTGCCGATCAGGAGCACCAGGCCAAGCAGAATGAACGCGATCCTGGCCTGAACGTCAAACTGAGCTTCGCACCTGAAGAAGATATTGCAGCACCTTATATCGCCAAGGGGGCTCGCCCTAAAGTGGCGGTACTGCGCGAGCAGGGCGTTAACTCCCACGTTGAGATGGCGGCGGCATTCCATCGCGCCGGTTTTGATGCGGTGGACGTACACATGAGCGATCTGCTGGAAGGGCGCCGTGACCTGCAGGACTTCCATACCCTGGTGGCCTGCGGCGGTTTCTCTTACGGTGACGTGTTGGGCGCAGGCGAAGGTTGGGCGAAGTCGATTCTGTTCAACGAGCGCGTGCGCGACGAGTTCGAATCTTTCTTCCACCGTCCGCAGACCCTGGCACTGGGCGTGTGCAACGGCTGTCAGATGATGTCGAACCTGCGCGATCTGATCCCCGGAGCCGAACATTGGCCGCGTTTCGTACGTAACCTGTCAGACCGTTTCGAGGCCCGTTTCAGCCTGGTGGAAGTGGCGGCCAGCCCGTCGCTGTTCATGCAGGGGATGGCGGGTTCGCGTATGCCGATTGCGGTATCGCATGGTGAAGGTCACGTCGAAGTGCGCGATACGGCACATCTGGCGGCGCTGGAGCATCATGGTCTGGTGGCGTTACGCTTTGTCGATAATGCCGGTCAGGTAACGGAAAGCTACCCGGCCAACCCGAACGGTTCGCCGAACGGTATCACCGCCGTCACCAGCGCCAATGGGCGTGCGACGGTAATGATGCCGCATCCGGAGCGTGTGTTCCGCACCGTGAGCAACTCATGGCATCCGGAAGAGTGGGGTGAAGACAGCCCGTGGATGCGCATGTTCCGCAACGCCCGTAAGCAGCTGGGCTAAGCGATAACGCTGTGCTAGCCGAAAGGGACGCAAGAGATTGCGTCCCTTTTCAATTTATTTATGTCCATGGTTAAGACGATGGCGATTGTCTGCATTTTGCGACAGAGGGTATTTTCATTGTCTCTAAAAAGAGACACGTAACTTATTGATTTTTAATGACCAGAAATTAATTGGCTTAAGTTGTCGGTTTTTGGCGACAGGACGGTGTTTTTTTCTTCGCCAGCACATCTGAAAATGAGAGTGCTTTGGCATGGGTTTTTGTTTTTTTTATTTTAAATTCAGTTGGTTAATAAATTTATTGAAAAGTTGGCACGTTAAGTGCATTATTCTGCTCAGTTGCTCATTCAACTTTTTATGACGGCCCCGTAAATAGACGGAACAGTTGCCTCATAAGCCCCCCGAATGATGCCAAAGAAATGGTGCCTATCGTCCAACTAAACCGATAATAGCCGCGTAAGCGCTTTATCAAGCATCGGGCGACACGTGGAGTGAGGCACCGCCTGTATCCAACTGTGATGAGTGTTCATCAATTCCGGATACTTACGGATGCTATTCGTCCTGTTCGATGCCAGCCCTTGGGCTACATCACCCTGGGGACGAGAAATTAAGGGCATCCACACTTTCTTGCGATGGGGCAGTCTTGCCCCAACGTCAAATACCAAAGCATGCTCACCACTCTTTACCGATAAGTTCTGACCCGTACTCCCTACCTATGGCCTGATTCTCCTTATTTCCTGACGCTCCGCTGAACGCCGGGCTTTCCTCTCATCGGCGACTCGGTTAGCATCGAAGCAGACTAGAGACAATGAGATGATTTCGTTGAAAAGATGGCGTTTATTTCCCCGTTCGCTACGTCAACTGGTGTTGATGGCGTTCTTGCTGGTGCTGTTGCCGCTGCTGGTGTTGGCCTATCAGGCTTACCAGAGCCTGGATCACCTCAGCGCCCAGGCGGCGGACATCAACCGCACTACGTTGGTGGATGCACGACGCAGCGAGGCGATGACCAGCGTGGCGTTGGAAATGGAGCGTAGCTATCGCCAATATTGCGTGCTGGTGGATCCCACACTGGCGCGCCTCTATCAGAATCAGCGCAAACAGTATTCGCAAATGCTGGATGCCCATGCCCCAATCCTGCCGGATGAACGCTACTATCAAACCTTGCGCGATCTGTTGACTCAACTGGCAGCGATTAAATGCCAAAGCAGCGGTCCGGATCCGCAGGCTTCCACGCTGTTAGAATCGTTTTCACGCTCCAATGCCGAGATGGTACAGGCGACGCGTGCCGTGGTGTTTTCACGTGGTCAGCAGCTACAGCAGGCGATTGCCGAGCGCGGCCAGTTCTTCGGCTGGCAGGCGCTGATGCTGTTTTTAGTCAGCGTGATGCTGGTGGTATTGTTCACCCGCATGATTATCGGCCCGGTCAAGGCGGTGGAGCGAATGATCAACCGTTTGGGGGAAGGGCGAGCCTTGGGCAGTACGGCTTCCTTTAAGGGGCCGCGTGAATTACGTTCGCTGGCGCAGCGCATTATTTGGTTGAGCGAGCGCCTGGCCTGGCTGGAGTCGCAGCGCCATGAGTTCTTGCGCCATATCTCGCATGAACTGAAAACGCCGCTGGCCAGCATGCGTGAAGGCACCGAACTGCTGGCAGATGAAGTGGCAGGGCCGCTGACCTCCGATCAAAAAGAGGTGGTGACCATCCTCGATCAAAGCAGCCGACACCTGCAGCAACTGATTGAACAACTGCTGGATTACAACCGCAAACTGGCCGATGGCCCGGCGGAACATGAAAATGTCGAGTTGACCGAAATGGTCGAGATGGTCGTGGCTGCGCACAGTTTGCCGGCCCGGGCAAAAATGATCCGCACCGAGATCCAACTGGATGCGGAAATATGCTGGGCAGAGCCTACTCTATTAATGCGCGTGCTGGATAATCTCTACTCCAATGCGGTGCACTACGGCAAGGAATCCGGTAACATTTGGATCCGCAGCCGTCAGGTTGGACAACGGGTGCAGATTGATGTCGCCAACAGCGGCACGCCAATCCCCGAGGCCGAGCAAACCATGATTTTCGAGCCTTTTTTCCAGGGTAGCCACCAGCGAAAAGGGGCGGTAAAAGGAAGCGGTCTGGGGCTGAGCATCGCGCAGGATTGTATCCGCCGGATGCGCGGTGAACTGCAGCTGGTTGAAGTCGCCGGCGCAGATGTCTGTTTCCGTATTGAATTGCCATTAACCGCCGAGAATGAATAATAATGTACACATGGTCTAAACGCCTTCGTCTTACGCAGACCGAACGTTCACCGCGTGCCGCACTGGGTACGCCACTCGGCAAGCGTCGATTTTCTTTTTTAGGCAGCGTGCTTTTTATGCCGTTTCTGTTGGCAGGCTGTGTCGATCGCGCAGTCAGCGGTGGTCTGAATCAACCGCAGCAGGAAGCGATCCCGGACACCAAAGTGGTGGATTACCGCATTGCGGCCTGTGACAGTCTGTGGGCGCTGGATGATAAAGATGCGTTGAATAATTCACTGTACTGGCTGCGCGCTATGGACTGTGCCGATCGTATCGGTTCTACCCAGGCACGTGCGCTGGCGAAAACTCTACCCGGCAACAGCTGGGACGGCATTTTCAAACAGAGCATTTTGCTGGGCAGCGCCGAACCGACTTCGGGCGAGCGACGCCAGATAATTGACCGCCTGAACAGCTATCGCCTGGAGTTCCCAAGCTCGCTGCGCCCGCTGCTGCAGCTGTGGCGTCAACAGCAGGTACTGCAGGTCACCCTGTTTGATGAAAAAGCACGTTATCAGCACCTGCAGGAAAGCTCCGACAGCCAGATAGATCTGCTACGCCAGAATCAAATACGCCTACAAGCGCAGCTGCAGGACACGTCACGCAAGCTGGAAAACCTGACCGATATCGAACGTCAGCTCTCTTCACGCAAGCAGCTGCAAAGTGAAATCCCGGATAACAACGGGACACAGCCAAAAACCGACGCAGCGGGCAAGAAAGTGGCGCCGGCCAAGGCCGAAGAATCGGACGCCGAGCCGGAAAAGGGCACCGCCCTGCCGGTCGAGCCGGAAGATACTTACGCGCCGCCCCCCGCTAATAAGGAGTCTCACGCGCAATGACAGCACGCAAACCGGCCAATTTGTTATTGGTTGACGACGATCCCAGCCTGCTCAAGCTGTTGGGCATGCGCCTGACCAGCGAAGGGTTTCATGTCACCACCGCCGAAAGTGGCCAGGAAGCGCTACGCCTGTTAGGGCGCGAGAAGATTGATCTGGTGATCAGCGATCTGCGGATGGATGAAATGGACGGCATGGCGCTGTTTGCCGAGATCCAAAAACACCAACCGGGCATGCCGGTGATCATCCTGACCGCCCACGGTTCGATCCCGGACGCGGTGGCGGCCACTCAGCAGGGAGTGTTCAGCTTCCTGACCAAACCGGTGGACCGCGATGCGCTGTACAAAGCCATCGACGAAGCGCTGTCCCAATCATTACCGGCCGGTGACGACAGCTGGCGTGAGGATATCGTCACCCGCAGCCCTATTATGCTGCGCCTGCTGGAGCAGGCGAAAATGGTGGCGCAGTCAGACGTCAGCGTCTTGATCAACGGCCATAGTGGCACCGGTAAGGAAGTGTTGGCACAGGCGATCCACGGTGCCAGCCCGCGCGGCAAGAAGGCGTTTATCGCCATTAACTGCGGTGCGTTGCCGGAGCAACTGCTGGAGTCCGAGCTGTTCGGTCATGCCAAAGGGGCATTTACCGGCGCGGTCAGCAGCCGTGAAGGTTTGTTCCAGGCGGCGGCAGGCGGGACGCTGTTCCTCGACGAGATTGGCGATATGCCGCTTTCGCTGCAGGTGAAGTTGTTGCGCGTGCTGCAGGAACGCAAAGTGCGTCCGCTGGGCAGTAACCGCGATCTGGACATCGATGTACGCATTATTTCCGCCACCCACCGCGATCTGCAAAAGGCGATGGCGAAAAATGAATTCCGCGAGGATTTGTATTATCGCCTCAACGTGGTGAACCTGAAGATCCCGGCGCTGAACGAGCGGGCCGAGGATATTCCGCTGCTGGCCAATCATCTGCTGCGCGAATCTGCCAAGCGACACAAGCCGTTTGTCCGCAGCTTCTCTTCGGACGCCATGAAACGCCTGATGACCGCCACCTGGCCGGGCAACGTGCGCCAATTGGTGAATGTGATCGAGCAGTGCGTGGCCCTGACTTCCGCACCTGTTATCAGCGAAGCGCTGGTAGAGCAGGCGTTGGAAGGGGAAAACACCGCCTTGCCGACCTTTGTCGAGGCGCGTAATCAGTTTGAATTGCATTACTTACGCAAACTGTTGCAGATCACCAAGGGTAACGTCACCCAGGCCGCGCGCATGGCGGGCCGTAACCGTACCGAGTTTTATAAATTGCTGTCGCGCCATGAACTGGACGCCAACGACTTTAAAGAATGATGTTTTCCGCCGCGGCCTGCGCACGCAGGTTCTCAACAAACGCGGCGGAATGATTTACACTCCGTTCTCAATTGCTGGCATGACCAAACGCAAAGCACCATGGAACGTATTAAGCGGGACCCTAAACAATGAGCAGATCACTTTCCATCGCACTGGCCCAGTTGAATCTGTTGGTCGGTGACATCGAAGGCAACACCGAACGAATGTTGCAAACCGTGCAACAGCAGCAGAAGGCGGGAGCCGATCTGGTCATGTTCACCGAACTGGCGCTGTCCGGCTATCCGCCGGAAGACCTGCTGTATCGCAACGATTTTTACCAACGTTGTGACGAGCAACTTCTGCGTTTGCAGCAGGCCTCCACCGACGTGGCGATCCTGGTCGGCCACCCGTGGCGCGAAGGCGACAAACTCTATAATGCGCTGTCGCTGTTTTCTGAAGGGCAATTGCTGGCGCGTTACTTCAAGCAGCAGTTGCCGAACTACGGCGTATTCGACGAGAAGCGCTACTTCCAGGCCGGTAACGACACCTGCGTGGTTGAGCTGAAAGGCTACCGTTTGGGCCTGCTGATTTGCGAAGATCTGTGGTTCCCGGAGCCGGTGGATGCCGCCAAGGCCGCCGGAGCCGAAATGATTCTGTCGATCAACGCCTCGCCTTACAACCGCGAAAAACCGTACATCCGTAAAACCCTGATGGCCGGTCATTGCCAGCGCACCCATTTGCCGCTGGTCTATCTGAACCAGATTGGCGGACAGGATGAGCTGATTTTTGACGGTTGTTCGAAAGTCTTCGACGCGGCTGGCAACATGACCCATCGCCTGGCGGCGTTTGCCGAGCAGGTGACCCTGCTGGAATTCAACGAGCTGGACGTGGTGCCGATGACCGCTCCGGCCGCCGAGCTGCCGCAGTTGGCGCAGGTCTATGAAGCCCTGGTGCTGGCGGTGCGCGATTACGTGACCAAAAACGGCTTCAAGGGTGCCGTGCTGGGGCTTTCTGGCGGTATCGATTCGGCGTTGACGCTGGCGATTGCCGTCGACGCGCTGGGCAAAGACAAGGTGCAGGCGCTGATGATGCCGTTCCGTTATACCGCGGACATCAGTATTGCCGACGCCAGGGAAGAAGCGGAAATCCTGGGCATTGAATTCGATATCGTTTCGATTGAGCCGATGTTCGACGCCTTTATGGGCCAGCTGACGCCAATGTTCGCTGGGACCGAGCGTGATACCACGGAAGAGAACCTGCAGGCGCGCTGTCGCGGCGTGGTGTTGATGGCGCTGTCCAACAAGCGTCGCAGCATCGTGTTGACCACCGGCAACAAAAGCGAGATGGCCGTAGGTTACGCCACGCTGTATGGTGATATGGCCGGTGGCTTCGACGTGTTGAAGGACGTGCCTAAAACGCTGGTGTTCAAGCTGTCCGAATACCGCAATACCGTCTCTTACGTGATCCCGCAGCGCGTTATCGATCGTCCACCGTCCGCCGAGCTGGCGCCGGATCAGCTCGATCAGGACAGCCTGCCGCCGTACGACATTCTGGATGCGATTCTGGAAGGTTACGTCGAGCGCGATAAATCGGTTGCCGATCTGGTGGCCGAAGGCTTCGACGAGGCGATCGTTCGCAAGGTGATACGCCTGGTGGATATTAACGAATACAAGCGGCGTCAGGCCGCCGTCGGGCCGCGCATCACCGCCCGCAATTTCGGCAAAGACCGCCGCTACCCAATCACATCCGGCTTTGGCCGCAAAAATTGGTAAAGGAAAGAAGATGAAAAAGATCGACGCTATTATCAAGCCGTTCAAACTGGATGATGTCCGTGAAGCGCTGGCTGAAGTTGGCATTACCGGGATGACCGTGACCGAAGTGAAAGGCTTCGGCCGTCAGAAAGGGCACACTGAGCTGTACCGTGGCGCTGAGTACATGGTCGATTTTCTGCCGAAGGTGAAAATTGAGATCGTCGTGGCCGACGATATCGTCGATACCTGCGTGGAAACCATCATGCAGACCGCGCAGACCGGTAAAATCGGCGACGGTAAAATCTTTGTCTTCGACGTGGCGCGCGTAGTGCGTATCAGGACCGGCGAACAAGACGAAGAAGCTATTTAATGTGATCGTCTACCGAGCACCGCCAGCTTGAGTTTGGGCTGTGCTCGGCTTCCTCGTGTACTGCGTGTACACTCCGGGGCACTGCGCGCAGGCCGCACCCAATCTGGCTGGCGCTCGCTACGCCCTTGATTCCCGAGTCTGTGATCGTCTACCGAGCACCGCCAGCTTGAGCTTGGGCTGTGCTCGGCCTCCTCGTGTACTGCGTGTACACTCCGGGGCACTGCGCGCAGGCCGCACCCAATCTGGCTG
>NZ_JBXALO010000013.1:0-122982 GCF_058799515.1 Serratia sp. GW822-FHT06D09 | reverse complement strand
GTTCTCGTTAGAGGAGTCGTTGTTCCCGGTCAGTGGAGGCGCATTATAGGGAGTTCTCAGAAGGCCGCAACCCCTAATTTCAATATTTTTTCCGACCGTTGAACATTTAACCAAAACAGCCTTAAAGAGGCAGTTTTTTCAACGATTTAAAGCCATATCCCTGTAGAACGGGCAATAAAGCGTCAGTATCTTCATTTAACGCCATGCAATACGCCAGATTCTCTTCCTGCGTCGACACCAGATTTTCCTGCGTCGAAATCAGCCATGCGGTACGACGGGCAATCGCCGCGCCGGAATCGATCAGTCGAGTTCCCTCAGGCAACACCTGCATTAGCTCTTCTGCTAATAAAGGGAAATGGGTGCAACCGAGTACCACGGTATCCGGTGGCTCGCGCATGCTCAGCCATGGATGGAGAATTTTCTTCAGCGCCGGCAGCGGTACGGCTTCACCATGCAGCTTGGCTTCTGCCAGTTCCACCAGCTCAGAGGAGCCAAGCAGCTCGATCTTGCAATCGGTAGCGAAACGGGCGATCAGCTCATGGGTATAAGTACGCTGTACGGTACCGCGGGTAGCCAGCAGGCCCACCACACCATTGGCGGTCAGGCGGGCAGCAGGCTTGATGGCAGGCACCACACCGACAACCGGGAAGGTAAAGCGTTCACGCAGGGCCGGCAGGGAGACCGTACTGGCCGTGTTACAAGCGATGATGACTATCGCCAGAGGATGCCGTTGCTGCACCGCGCTGACAATCTCCAGCACGCGCTCAACAATAAACTCTTCGGATTTCTCGCCGTAGGGAAACGCCACATTATCGAAGGCGTATATATAGTGGAGGTCCGGCAGCAGTTGCCGAACCTCTTGATACACCGATAACCCGCCGACGCCGGAATCAAATACCAGCACCGTCGGACGGGCCATAGCAGGGGTGTTAGAAGGTATAGCTTCCAGTGAGGTAGTATTCTCTTCCTGGAGTAGCGTAGCCATAAGCCGTCTCATAATCTTTATCAAACAGGTTGGCGATTCTACCACGAACTGTCAGATGAGATGTGACCGGATACGAAACTGCGAGATCCCACAGGCTGACACCGCCAAGTTTGACGCTTTGCTCTGGATAGGTGCTATAGTCTTTATCATAACGCTCACCCAGGTATTGATAGGTCACTGCCCAGTCAAAATCATAGACCTGCCAATCCAGCTCATACTTCACCTGCTGTTTGGCACGGCGCAGCAGCACTTCATTGGTTTTGGCATTACGCGGATCGACATAGTCGTAACCAATGTGATGGGTTAACGGACCCGTGTCGAATGAAGCTGTAGCTTCAATACCTTTAATTGTGGCCTTGCCAACATTGTAATAGACGTAGTTGGTCTCGCCGGTGGAATCAATCAGGTTATCAATATCGTTGCGGTAGCCGGACACGCGCCAGGTTACCGGCCCGGTCAAACCTTCAAAGCCCCCTTCCCACTGTTTGCTTTCTTCCGGTTTCAGATCGGTATTATTACCGAAGTTGCCATACAGCTGACCCATATTAGGGGCTTTGAATGCCGTGCCGTAGGAAGCGATGAAACGGTAACCTTCTATAAACTCCCAGCCCGCGCTGGTTTGCCAGGTGCCATGCCAGCCAAACTCAGAATGATCGTCGCCGCGAACCGCTCCTTCCAGAGTGACCGGCCCGACCAACTGCTGCGCAGTCAGATAAACACCGGCGTTGCGTTGGGTTTTTTCACCGTTAACCGTGGTGGAGTCTGGCTTGATTTGCTGATGCTGCCAGTCAATCCCCGAACTGACCGTACCCTGACCTACCTGAAGAGTATTTCCCCATTGCAGGTTGTACTGCTCGGAGTCCACCAGGCTGGCTGAGCTGTCATACATGCCGCGACGAGGATCGTAATCATAATCCTTGCTGTGGCTGTAGCTGCCAATCAACTGCGTCGCGTAGATGCCTTCCTTATAACGCAGGCCGGTATCCCAGGTTTGACTATAGAGTTTGCGGGTATCAACCAGCGCGCTGGTAGGCGAAGAGTAATACGCGTCGTAAGCCGTGCGGTTATCGTAACCGTAACCACGAACAAAACCGCTGATAGCCTCGTTGAACTGATGATCAACAGCGCCGTACAACGACTTGCTCATAAAGCCGTCGCGATCCTGCTGGCTTTGCATGCCGGTGCTGCCATAGGCCACCACATCATAACCTTTGGTATAGGTGTAGTTACCGGCGACCGTGGCAACCGTGCTGTCGCCCAGCTGTTGTTGAGTAGACGCGTCATAGGCCTGGTAGCCGTTAGACCCCACACCGGCGGAAAGCGTAGTGCCGTTCTTTTCGCGGGTGGTAATAATGTTAACCACGCCGCCGATGGCATCGGAGCCATAAACCGCCGAACGCGGGCCACGAATATATTCAACTTTCTGCACCAGCGAAATCGGGATCTGGCTGAGATCGGAAGAGCCGCTGATACCGGCCTGATTAAGACGGATACCGTCGATCAGCACCAGCACATGGCTGGAATTGGTGCCGCGAATGAACAGCGAGCTTTTTTGCCCCAGGCCACCGTTCTGCCCCACGTCTACACCCGGCAGGCGGCGCATCACATCGGTCAGGCTTTTTGCCTGCCAGCGGTCGATTTCATCACGGGTGACGACGGAAGTGGGTGCCAGCACGGAAGAAACCGGCTGCGGGAAGCGGTTGGCGGAAACCACCAGATTTTCGCTGTTATTCGCTGTGGTGTTGTCTTGCGCCCAGCCAGAAAAAGCCGTGACGGAAGAAACCACCGCCAGCAGCGTATTTTTTGTAATTGTCATGAAAAAGCATCCAAACTTAATTGGCGGATGCCGCAGGATCATGGCCGGTATTTCGCGACGGCCACGGACATTGCGACGTAACACCGGCAGGTCTTCGGGCTTGGGAGTTGCGGGCGGCCTCTTAGCTACCAGCACCGGGCGATGACTTCCCGTCCTGCAATGGACAGTGTCTGCGTAAAACGCTATCGCCGTGACTTCCCCTTACCGCTGCGCGTCAGCTCCGGATTCACACCGGATTCCCTTTTCACTCACTGCTTGAGGCCGGACGACAATGCTACGATCAATGTAAATAGATGTCTAGACTGCTATCAATGTTACAAATAATAAACACGACAAAACTGGACTTCACGGACTGATTCCCTACAATCCCCGCTGATCAAATTTGCCTGACGAGAAGAAACATGACGCCCGAGAATTTGCCTATTGAACGTTACGATGACCAACTGGCGGAAAAAACTGCCCGGCTGAAGACGCTGATGTCACCGTTCACGGCACCCGAGCCGGAAGTGTTCCGCTCGCAAGTCGAACACTACCGCATGCGCGCAGAATTCCGCATCTGGCATGATGAAGACGAGATGTACCACATCATGTTTGACCAGCAGACCAAGCAACGCATCCGCGTCGAGCAGTTTCCTGCCGCCAGCGAATTGATTAACCGCCTGATGAGCGCACTGATCGCCGCCATCAAGCCGGATCCTATTTTGCGCCGCAAGCTGTTCCAGATTGATTACCTGTCGACCCGCAGCGGCAAAATCATCGCCTCGCTGCTGTATCACCGTAAGCTGGACGACGCCTGGCAGCAGCAGGCAGAAAAGCTGCGGGATGATCTCCGCGCCCAGGGCTTTGACCTGCAGTTGATTGGTCGTGCGTCGAAGATGAAAATCATGCTGGATCAGGATTACGTCGATGAAGTCCTGCCGGTCGCCGGCCGCGACATGATTTACCGTCAGGTGGAAAACAGCTTCACCCAGCCGAATGCGGCGATGAACATACAGATGCTGGAATGGGCGCTGGACGTGACCGCCGGCTCTAAAGGCGATCTGCTGGAGCTGTATTGCGGCAACGGCAACTTCTCCCTGGCGCTGGCGCGTAACTTCGAGCGGGTGCTGGCCACTGAAATCGCCAAGCCTTCCGTTGCCGCGGCGCAGTACAACATTGCCGCCAATCATATCGACAACGTACAGATTATCCGTATGGCGGCGGAAGACTTTACCCAGGCGATGAACGGAGTACGCGAGTTTAATCGTTTGAAGGGTATCGATCTGAGCAGCTATAACTGCGAAACCATTTTTGTCGATCCGCCGCGCAGCGGACTGGATGATGAAACGGTAAAAATGGTGCAGGCTTATCCGCGAATTTTGTATATCTCATGCAACCCGGAAACGCTGTGCGCCAATCTGGAGACGTTGCAGGAAACTCATCAAATCAGCCGTCTGGCATTGTTCGATCAGTTCCCGTATACCCATCACATGGAATGCGGCGTACTGTTGGAAAAACGCGTTTAATCTCACAGGGGCGCCGCGCTTGCTGCGCCCCTGGTTTTCCCCTTACGCCGGGGTATTCTCATCCAGCGCCTTGCGCGCCTTCAGCTTCATGCCAATCCAGAACACCAGCGCCACGGAAATAATCGCCGGCAGGAAGTTAGAGCCGATCTGCGGGTATTCGGCACGCACTATCGCACTGTACAGCAGCACCCCAAGCAGGAAGGTCGCCGCCGCCAGCTTAGGTATGCCATCCGGCATCGCGCGGTGCAGATACCGTTGATGCAGGCAATACACCGCCAACACCAAAGCAATAATCGGGAAAATCGAAAACGGCACCACCGAGCTGAACAGCGCGGCGAACGAACCGTTGATTGAAAGGCCGGCAATCAACGCCAGCAGTAAGGTGCCATTCTCACGGCCTGGTTTTTCCATCGCTTTCTACCTTTTTATACGTGGGATACAGAAGTTTTTTCTTGTTCGCGGCGATACCAATAATAAGCGCCTTTGGAAATCATCCGCAGTTGCAACACTAAGCGCTCCTCAAGCCGACGCCGTTGATCGATGTCGATATCCAGCGCTTCAGCACCGGCGCTGAAGACGATGGTGACCATAGCTTCCGCCTGCGCTTCGGTGAAACTGCGCGGCATATGGTTTTCCAGCTCGAGGTAATCCGCCAGTTCGGCGATAAAATGTTGGATCTCACGCGCCACCGCCGCACGAAAGGCCGCCGAGGTCCCGGAACGTTCACGCAACAGCAGGCGGAAGGCGTTGGGATTATTGCCGATAAACTCCATAAAGGTGGAGACCGAGGTGCGGATCACGCTGCCCCCCTTGGCGATACGCTGCCGCGCCTGCCGCATCAGTTGACGCAGCATCAGGCCGCTCTCATCCACCATGGTTAACCCCAGCTCGTCCACATCACGGAAGTGGCGATAAAATGACGTCGGCGCGATGCCCGCTTCACGCGAGACCTCGCGCAGGCTCAGACTGGCAAAGCTGCGTTCAGCGCTCAGTTGGCTGAAGGCCGCTTCGATGAGGGAACGACGAGTCCGTTCTTTTTGTTGTGCTCTGACGCCCATATGCATATCCAGATAAGATCCATTTTCTCAGTCTAACGCCGTAGACCCGGCAATATAGCAAATTTTATTGCAACAGCATTTATACAAACGCGCCCTGTCACAGTTTCAGCCTGCACCATTTGTGCTTTGCCTCAAAAAGCCTAATGGTGATTGGGCACTCAGCGCTATGATGTTAAGATACCGTTGTAATTTTGTATAAGACAGGTCTCTCCCCTATGCAACAGCACTATCAATTTGATGCCATAGTCATTGGCTCGGGCCCAGGTGGTGAAGGTGCCGCTATGGGGTTGGTGAAGCAGGGCGCCCGCGTGGCCGTGATAGAACGGTACAACAACGTAGGCGGTGGATGTACCCATTGGGGCACCATCCCATCCAAAGCCCTCCGCCACGCCGTTAGCCGCATTATCGAATTCAACCAGAACCCGCTTTATAACAATTCACGCACGCTCAGCGCGACATTCCCTGACATTTTACGCCACGCCGATAACGTCATAAATCAGCAGACCCGGATGCGTCAGGGATTCTATGAGCGCAACCAGTGCAAGCTGTTTGCCGGCGATGCGCGCTTTATCGACGCCAACACCGTTAGCGTCAGCTATATGGACGGCACCCAGGACACCATCCGCGCCGATCACATCGTTATTGCCTGCGGCTCACGCCCGTACAACCCGTCGAGCGTCGATTTTAACCATCCGCGTATTTATAACAGTGATTCCATTCTCGAACTGAACCACGAACCGCGTCACGTCATCATCTATGGCGCCGGGGTGATCGGCTGTGAATATGCATCTATCTTCCGCGGTTTGAACGTGAAGGTGGATCTGATCAACACCCGCGATCGTCTGCTGGCGTTCCTCGATCAGGAAATGTCGGACTCGCTGTCATATCACTTCTGGAACAACGGCGTGGTGATCCGCCACAACGAAGAGTTCGAGAAGATAGAAGGCACCGAAGACGGCGTGATTGTTCACCTGAAATCCGGCAAGAAAGTGAAGGCAGATTGCCTGCTGTACGCCAACGGCCGCACCGGTAATACCGACTCGCTGGGGCTGGAGAACGTCGGTCTGGAGTCAGACAGCCGTGGCCTGCTGAAAGTGAACAGCATGTACCAGACCGCGCTGCCGCACATTTATGCCGTGGGTGACGTGATTGGCTACCCGAGTCTGGCATCTGCCGCCTACGATCAGGGCCGCATTGCCGCACAGGCGATTTCCTCCGGCGAAGCCAGCGGACATTTGATTGAAGACATCCCGACCGGTATCTACACCATTCCGGAAATCAGCTCCGTCGGTAAAACCGAGCAGGAATTGACGGCGATGAAAGTGCCGTATGAAGTGGGTCGTGCACAGTTCAAGCATCTGGCCCGCGCGCAGATTGCCGGCATGAACGTCGGCAGCCTGAAAATCCTGTTCCATCGCGACACCCTGCAGATCCTTGGGATCCACTGCTTCGGCGAGCGTGCGGCAGAGATCATCCACATCGGCCAGGCGATCATGGAACAGAAAGGTGAAGGCAATACTATCGAATACTTCGTTAATACGACCTTCAACTATCCGACCATGGCCGAAGCCTACCGGGTGGCTGCGCTGAACGGCTTAAACCGCCTGTTTTAACGTGGTGCCCATGTAGCTTTGCATGTGCTCGCGGATCGCCTCGGCCAATTGCTCATAACGACTGCGCAATGGGGAGCCGGGGCGGTACACCAGCGCAATGGTGCGCTTGGGTTCAGGTTTGAAACAGTCCAGGTAACACACGCCGTCGCGCTCACGCTGCGGCGGCACCGCCAGTGACGGCAACAACGTAATCCCACTGCCCGCCGCAACCATATTACGCAGCGTTTCCAGGCTGGTCGCCCGGAAATGGGTATCTTCGTCGGCCCCGGCCTGGAAACAAAAGCCCATCGCCTGATCGCGCAGACAGTGGCCATCTTCCAGCATCAACAACTTTTCACCGGCCAGATCCGGCATCGCCACGCGGTCACGCTGCGACCATGGGTGATCGGAATACACCGCCAGCTTCATCGGTTCGTCAAACAGCGGCACTTCAATAAAGGCTTCGGTTTCTTTCACCAGCGCCAGAATGGCGCAGTCAAGTTTACCGCTGTCGAGCTGCGCCAGCAGCTGTTGGGTTTGCGCTTCATGCAGGTACATTTCCAGCTTGGGAAAGGTTTTATGCAGCGTAGGTATGATCTGCGGCAGCAGATAAGGCCCGACGGTGGGGATCAGGCCGATATGCAGCGGCCCCGACATGGCTTCACCTTGCTGGCTGGCCATCTCTTTCAGAACTTTGACTTCGCGCAGCACGGTACGCGCCTGTTCCACCAGCAACAGGCCCGCCTGGGTGAATAACACCTTGCGACTGGTACGTTCGAGCAGCATCACACCCAGTTCGTCTTCCAGCTTACGGATCTGCCCACTCAGCGTGGGTTGGCTAACATGGCAAGAATCGGCGGCACGGCGGAAATGCCGGTGCTCGGCCAAAGCGACCAGGTACTCTAAATCACGAATATTCATTGTTTCCCTCCAGACCACGATAGCTCATGGCGATAGATAAGATAGCAATGAGCGATTAGATCTATCAAGCCCCGACGTCAATAATGTCACCCAACGAAGCGATACCGCGCTAACAGCTAAAAATTATTTTTCCTAATTAAGGGGTTAATTCATGTTTACCAGTCAAGAAGGCAAAAAAGTCCCTCAGGTTACCTTCCACACCCGTCAGGGCGACCAATGGATTGACGTCACCACCGACGACCTGTTCAAAGACAAAACCGTCATCGTGTTTTCACTGCCGGGCGCGTTTACCCCAACCTGTTCTTCCAGCCATCTGCCGCGCTACAACGAACTGTCCAGCGTATTCAAACAGCACGGCGTTGACAGCATTCTGTGCGTTTCAGTGAACGACACCTTCGTTATGAACGCCTGGAAGGCCGATCAGCACGCAGAGAACATCACCTTCATTCCAGACGGCAACGGCGAGTTCACCAAAGGCATGGACATGCTGGTCGAGAAAGCGGATCTGGGCTTTGGCCCGCGCTCATGGCGTTATTCCATGCTGGTACGCAACGGCGTGGTGGAAAAAATGTTCGTCGAACCTAACAAGCCGGGCGACCCGTTTGAAGTGTCTGACGCCGACACCATGCTGAAATACCTGGCGCCGGAATTCAAAGTGCAGGAGTCGGTTTCCCTGTTCACCAAACCGGGCTGCCCATTCTGCGCCAAAGCCAAACAAATGCTGCAGGAGCGTGGCATCCAGTATGAAGAGATCGTACTGGGTCAGGACGCCACCACCGTTAGCCTGCGCGCCGTCACCGGCCGCGCAACCGTACCTCAGGTCTTCATCGGCGGCCGTCATATCGGCGGTAGCGATGACCTGGAAACCTTCCTGTCAGCCTGATTTATAAGTAATAACAAAGCCAACGTGAACTTTTGGCGGGCTTCGGCCCGCCCTTTTTTTAGCTTTCAGGAGCGGATATGAAACAGTTGAATGTTGACGTCGCGGTCATCGGCGGCGGCACCGCCGGTCTGGGCGCCTATCGCGCCGCCAAGCTTGCCACCCCAAGCGTGGTGATGATCGAAGGCGGAGCTTATGGCACCACCTGTGCCCGCGTTGGCTGCATGCCATCAAAATTGCTGATTGCCGCCGCCGAGGCGGTGCATCAAATCGAGCGGGCACCGGGTTTTGGCGTGTATCCCGCCGGAAAAACTACCATTAACGGCCGTGAAGTCATGGACCGTGTTAAACGCGAGCGCGACCGTTTCGTCGGCTTCGTGCTGGAAGGTGTCGACGAAATCCCGGCCACCGACAAAATTCAGGGTTACGCCCGTTTCATCGACGACAATACTTTGCAGGTGGACGATCACACCCGCATTGTGGCGCAACGCATCGTTATCGCCACCGGGTCCCGCCCAAGCTGGCCGGCAGCATGGAATGCGCTGGGCGACCGCTTGATTGTCAATGATGACGTGTTCAACTGGACTGATTTGCCAGACTCGGTGGCCGTGTTCGGGCCCGGCGTAATTGGCCTGGAGTTGGGTCAGGCGCTGCATCGCCTCGGCGTCGAAACCAAAGTATTTGGCGTTGGTGGTGCCGTTGGGCCGCTAACCGACAGTACGGTACGCAACTATGCCGCCAAAGCGTTGGGCGAAGAGTTCTATCTTGATGCCGATGTGAAAGTGGACATGATGCAGCGCGAAGGCGACAAGGTCTTTATCCGCTATCAGGGTCTGAACGGCTTACCGCAGGAGATCATGGTGGATTACGTCCTGGCTGCCACCGGTCGTCGACCGAACGTCGATAATCTGGGTCTTGAGAACACCCGTCTGGTGCTCGATGCCAGGGGCGTGCCTCAGGCCGATCGTCTGACGATGCAAACCAACGTGCCGCATATCTTTATCGCCGGTGACGCCAGTAACCAGCTGCCGTTATTGCACGAAGCCAGCGATCAGGCGCGCATTGCCGGAACCAACGCAGGGAGCTTCCCGGAAGTGACCCCGGGCCTGCGCCGCAGTGCGATCTCGGTGGTATTTTCCGATCCGCAAATTGCCATGGTCGGTTCCACCTTCCGCGAGCTGAATGAAAAATTCAGCGCCTGCGGCTGTTTCGAAATCGGTGAAGTGTCATTCGAAAATCAGGGCCGTTCACGGGTGATGCTGCGTAATAAAGGCATCCTGCACGTCTACGGCGAACAAGGTACCGGGCGTTTCCTCGGCGCAGAAATGATGGGGCCGGACGTCGAGCACATTGCTCACCTGTTAGCCTGGGCACATCAGCAGAAAATGACCATCAACCAGATGCTGGACATGCCGTTCTATCACCCGGTGATCGAAGAAGGCCTGCGTACCGCACTGCGTGACTTGCAGTCAAAACTGAAACTGGGCGAAGCCGAGGCGGAACGCTGCCAACGCTGTCCGGGCGAGTAGTTCTTCCCCCTGCTATCTATCCCCACCGGGCCTTCGTGCCCGGTTTTTTTTTGCGCTTCGAATTCCACTCTTGTCGCTTGCTGCTTGCCGCTCAGCGCATGTCAGGTCATTTTTATGTCGCCACATTGAAATGATATCAATAATGATACTAAAATAAGATGCATGCATGAAAGGAATCAGGAGTGCCATTGAAGATCTGCAACAACGGCAGAACAGCATCAGATTCACTGAGTTGGTAACAATTTGTACGCGCTGGTTCGGCCCACCGCGTTTGAACGGCGGCAGTCATCACGTTTACCGCATGCCCTGGCAAGGCGATCCCCGGATTAATATACAACGCGGAAATGGAGGCACGGCAAAGGTATATCAGGTTAAACAGGTCATTGCCGCATTGGTCAAAATGGAGGATGAACATGGAAAAGCATGAGCATTACACTTATCGCATCACCTGGTCGGAAGAGGACAACGAATATGTCGGCCTCTGCACAGAATTTCCTTCCCTGTCGTGGCTGGCCGCAACGCGTACCGCAGCGCTTGAAGGTATTGAAAAACTGGTTAGTGAGATGATCAATGACCTGTTGGCACAGGGTGAAACACCGCCACAGGCGCTAGCCGAGAGAGTTTTCAGCGGCAAACTGGTATTGCGTATGACACCGGAACAACATCGACGTCTGGCGATCAACGCTATAGAGGAAGGTGTCAGCCTGAACCGCTATCTTTGCGCACGGCTGGCGGGATAATCGATAAAGGGCAGCACCGGGCTGCCCTTACGCCACTCAAGCCAAACGCTGTTTCGCTGCGGCGATCGCACTGGCGACCTGCTGAGGAGAAACACCGCCCTTTGCCGAACGTTTATCCAGGCATGATTGAAGTGCCAGAATTGGGTATACGTCGTCGCCAATCACCGCGCTGAATTTCTGCAAATCAGCCAACGGCAGGGCTTCCAACGCCTTACCCTGGCGAATCGCCTCTACGACCGCCTCACCGACGATATGGTGCGCCTCACGGAATGGCACGCCTTTGGCGACCAGATAATCCGCCAGTTCGGTCGAGTTGGCGTAGCCCTGCTCTGCCGCTTCCTTACAACGCGGACGTTTCACCTGGATGCCATCCAGCACCAGCGCCGCCATCTGCAGACAGTCCATCCAGGTATCCAACGCGTCGAACAACCCTTCCTTGTCTTCCTGCATATCTTTGTTGTACGCCAGCGGCAGGCCTTTCAGCGTCATCATCATGCCCGTCAATGCACCCTGTACACGCCCGCATTTACCGCGGATCAGCTCCAGCGCATCCGGGTTTTTCTTCTGCGGCATCAGCGAGGAGCCGGAAGTCACGCGGTCGGACAGATCGACAAAGGCCGCTTCGCCGCTGTTGAAGAAGATCAGGTCTTCGGCAAAGCGCGACAGGTGCACCATGCTGATGGAGGCGTTAGACAACAGTTCCAGCACGTGGTCACGATCCGAAACGCTGTCCAGGCTATTACGGGTTGCCGACGCAAAGCCCAGCCAACCGGCCAATTGCTCACGGTCGATCGGGTACGCAGTACCGGCCAGTGCGCCACTGCCCAGCGGGCTGACGTCCAGGCGTTTCAGCGTATCCTGCAGGCGGCTTTCATCACGCGCCAGCATTTCAACATAGGCCAGACACCAGTGCGCGAAGGTCACCGGCTGCGCACGCTGCAGGTGGGTATAACCCGGCATCACCGCATCCTGGTTGGCTTCGGCGGTTTCCACCAGCGCCTGTTGCAGTTGCACGATGGCCTGATGCAGTTCACCAATTTGGTGTTTGCACCACAATTTCAGATCGGTCGCGACCTGATCGTTACGGCTACGGCCGGTGTGCAGCTTTTTACCGAGATCGCCGACCTTGTCGATCAGCTTTTGCTCCACCCAGCTGTGAATATCTTCCGCATCGCTGCTGACAATCGCCTGCGGATCGGCCTGTACCTCTTCCAACAGCACGCTCAACGCCTGTTCCAGCTGTTGCTGCTCGGTCGCCGTCAATACGTTGACGGTCACCAGCGCTTTCGACCAGGCCACTGACCCTACGATGTCCTGTTCCGCCAGGCGATAATCGAAGCGCAAAGAATCATTTAACTGCTTGAACCGCTGATCTGCCGCCTGACTGAACCGTCCGCCCCAAAGTGCCATACCTTACTCCTGAATTTTATGCGAATAAGGGCGCAGCACGCTGCGCCCTTATCAAGTCACGCCGAATAATCAATAAAGTTACTTGTTCTTTTTCTCGTTCAGCGCACGGATGCGTGAAGAGAGCGAGAACAGGCGGATAAAGCCACCGGCATGGCTGTGATCGTAAACTTCGTCTTCGCCAAAGGTGGCGAACTCTTCAGAGTACAGGCTATTGGCAGATTTCTTCTGAATGGCCGTTACCTGGCCTTTGTACAGCTGCAGCACCACTTCGCCGTTCACTTCTTCGGCCAGTGCCTCAGCAGATGCTTGCAGTGAACGACGCAGCGGCGCGAACCAACGGCCATCGTACACTACGTAAGCCATTTCCAGGCCCAGCTGCTCACGCCATTTGAAGCTATCGCGATCCAGAACCAACTGCTCAACGCCACGCAGTGCCGCCACCATGATGGTGCCGCCCGGGGTTTCGTAGCAACCGCGGGATTTGATACCCACCAAACGGTTTTCCACGATATCGATACGGCCCACACCATGTTTGGCGCCCAGCACGTTCAGGGTTTCCAGGCATTTGTACGGGCTCAACGCTTCGCCGTTTACCGCCACTACCCGACCTTTCTCGACGGTGACAGTCACCTGCTCTGGCTGATCCGGAGCTTCCTGCGGATCGACGGTCCAGACCCAGCAGTCTTTATTCGGTGCATTCCACGGGCTTTCCAGCACGCCGCCTTCGGTAGAGATATGCCAGGCGTTTTCGTCACGGCTGTAGATTTTTTCCAGCGACGCCGTGGTCGGGATGTTGCGCTCTTTCAGGTAGTCCAGCAGCGCTTCACGGGAACGCAGGTTCCACTCGCGCCAAGGGGCTACCACTTTCAGGTGCGGCGCCAGTGCGGTATAGGTGGTTTCGAAACGCACCTGGTCGTTACCTTTACCGGTTGCGCCGTGGCACAGCGCGTCAGCACCGACCTTCAGCGCCAGCTCAACCTGCGCCTTGGCGATGATCGGACGGGCCATTGAGGTCCCCAGCAGGTAGCTGCCTTCATACAGGGCACCGGTTTGCAGCACGGGGTAAACATAATCACTGATGAATTCTTCACGCAGATCAACAACGTGACACTCAGAGGCACCGGATTGCAGGGCTTTTTGCTCCACGCCTTCCAGATCGCTGCGCTCCTGGCCGATATCTGCCACGAACGCCACCACTTCGCAGCCGCCGTAGTTTTCTTTCAGCCAGGGAATGATGGCCGAAGTATCCAGGCCGCCAGAGTACGCCAGAACGATTTTTTTGATGCCTTGGTTTTGCATGGTCTTTTCCTTTTTAATTCTAAATTTAAGCGAGGATCCGGGTGCCAATCGACACGCCGTTAAACAGTGCAGGAAGCTGATCGGCATGGCGCCAACTGGCGATATCTACCGGGCGACCGAGGGTGCGGGCCGCATCGAGCGCCGCATTCACCTTCACCACCATACCATCAGTGATGATGCCCTGGGCAATCAGTTGTTCCGCTTTTTGCGCCGTCATTTCTGCGATGCGCTGCCCTTTTCCGTCGAGGATGCCACTGACATCCGACAGCAGGATCAAATCCGCACCCAGCGTGGCGGCCAACGCGGTCGCCGCCTGATCGGCGTTTACATTCATTAACTTCCCATCGGCGGTAATACCGATAGAGCTGATCACCGGCAGGTAGCCGGCACCCAGTAGGGTATTGAGCAACGCCGGCGACCCCGGCTGCGCGTTGCCTACGTGGCCAAGCGCCGGATCGAGCGGGGTGACGGTGACGCTGCCGCCGTCCGCCAGGCTCAGGCCTACGGCATTAATCTGGTGTTTGATCGCCCATGCCAGCAAGGTTTTGTTGGCCGTACCGGCCAGTGCGCCGGTGATAATGTCGATCTGATCGGCCGGGGTGACCCGCAGCCCATTTTTCTTCACCACCGGCAGGGAAAGCTGCTTCATCAGTTCGTCCACCACGCAACCGCCGCCATGGACGATAACCAGTGGGCGCTGATGCTGCTGGCGGTAGCTGTCCAGCGCGGTAAACAAACGCTCCAGCGCTTCTTCACTGTCTAATAACACGCCACCTAACTTGATAATTAACGGGTTCATCGCTGTTTACATCCCACGCTGGTGATTTATTAAAGTAATGACTGGGTTTCCGGGAACCCAAAACGGATATTCAGGCATTGCACCGCCTGAGCGGCTGCGCCTTTCAACAGGTTGTCTTCCACCGCCACGGCAATCAGGTGTTCGCCCTGCACGGCAAAGCCGATATCGCAAAACGGCAACCCAACCACTGACTTCAGCGCTGGCACGCCTTTGTCGTACAGCCGCACCAGCGGTTTGTCGTCATAGGCAGCGTGATAAACGGCGGCCACGTCCTGCGCGGTCACGCCGGCTTTAAGGCGACAGGTGATGGTTTCGAGAATACCACGCGGGAAGTTACCCAAATGTGGCGTAAAGATGACCGGCACTCCCAGGTGCGCGACGATTTCCGGATGATGGCGGTGGTTGAAAATTCCGTACGGCTGCAGGCTCACTTCACAGAAGCTGGTGGTAACGCTGGCCTTGCGGCCCGCGCCGCTAACGCCGCTGGTGGCGTTGATGACCGGCCACTGGTCGAGGTTCAGCAAACCTTGGTCGATCAGCGGTTTCAGTGCCAGCTGCGCTGCCGTTGGGTAACAGCCTGGCACGGCTATCAGCTGCGCCCGTTTGATTTCGTCGCTCTGCCACTCCGCCAGGCCATATACCGCCTGCTCCAGCAGCTCGGCATGCTGATGTTCAAAACCGTAGTACTGGCTGTAGAAAGCGGTATCTTTTACGCGGAATGCACCGGAAAGATCGAACACCACGCAACCGGCGGCCAGGAACGCCGGCGCGATATCGTGGCTGACCTCATGCGCCGTGGCCAAAAACACCACGTCGATACCTTCAGCCGCTTTCGCAACGTCAACCAGTGGTTGCAACGGCAGATCAACGATGCCTTTTAACTGAGGGTGCAAATCGGAAAGCAATTTTCCTGCATCTGCACTTTGCGCTGAAACCGCTAAAGCGGTTATGTTCATGTGTGGGTGACGATTAAGGTACGCCGTGAGCTCCGCTCCGGCATAACCGCTGGCACCGACAATCAGCGTATTCAACATGGGGCCTTTCACCTTCTTGACTTGCGTTTGGTCGTTTTCGACTCAGGTTTCCAGGCTCACCAGCGTTGTTTCGCCGTTCACCCACGAGGTCGAGCGTTGATGTTTTTATAATCATCCGGGAATCGGGTTCCCTTACGCTCCAGCTTACTGTATTTTTATTCACAATAACTGCATGAATATTGATACCAACCTAACCAAAGGCTGTCAACAGTGAAGATGAAATTACCTCCATTTATTGAGCTGTACCGGGCGTTGATCGCCACTCCGTCGATCAGCGCCACCGATGGTGCCCTCGATCAGAGTAATGAAGCGTTAATCAACTTGCTGGCCGGCTGGTTTGCCGATTTGGGTTTCCGCGTCGACGTGCAGCCGGTGCCGGACAGCCGCAACAAATTCAACCTGCTGGCAAGCATTGGCGAAGGCAGTGGCGGCCTGCTGCTGGCGGGCCACACCGATACCGTGCCTTATGATGAAGGCCGTTGGACACGCGATCCTTTCACCCTGACCGAGCACGACAATAAGCTGTATGGACTGGGTACCGCCGACATGAAGGGCTTCTTTGCCTTTATTTTGGATGCGGTGCGTGACATCGATGCCAGCCAGCTGACCAAGCCGCTGTACATTTTGGCCACCGCAGATGAAGAAACGACGATGGCCGGCGCACGTTACTTCGCCGCCTCGACCAGCATCCGCCCTGACTTCGCGATTATCGGCGAACCGACCTCATTGCAGCCGGTGCGTGCGCACAAAGGCCATATGGCCAACGCCATTCGCATTGTCGGCCAATCTGGCCATTCGAGCGACCCGGCGCGCGGCGTGAACGCCATCGATCTGATGCATGACACCATCGGCCGTTTGATGGAGCTGCGTAAAACGCTGCAGGAGCGCTACAACAACCCGGCATTCGCCGTGCCTTATCCCACCATGAACTTCGGCCATATCAGCGGCGGCGATGCCGCTAACCGCATCTGCGCCTGCTGTGAACTGCATCTGGATATCCGTCCGCTGCCGGGCATGACGCTCGACAATATCAACGAACTGATGCACCAAACGCTGGAACCCATCAGCCAACGCTGGCCGGGCCGCCTGAGCATTGAAGAACTGCATGCCTCGGTACCGGGCTACGAGTGTCCGACCGATCATCAGATGGTGGCGGTGATTGAGAAACTGCTGGGCACCCGTACACAGGTGGTCAACTATTGCACCGAGGCGCCGTTCGTCCAGCAGGTCTGTCCGACCCTGGTGCTGGGCCCCGGCTCTATCGACCAGGCGCATCAGCCGGATGAATACATCGATACCGGCTTTATCGAACCCACGCGCAAACTGCTGGGCCAACTGGTCGATCATTTCTGCCGTCAATAAACCTGATACAAAGTAGGGGTTATGATTTATCATTTCCCCTACCTCAAAATACGTATTAAACCAATGAAATAAGCCAGACTGATAACCGGCGTGCCGTAATTAAATTTCAGAAAATGCGCCGATTTTGATGTTTTTTTGCTAAAAATAGTGTCAATTGACGATTGGACAGGAACGTGGCGAGATGAAACAGGCGCTCTTCGCCTGACATGTGAAACTTACTTACAAGATAAAAATCATCTACCCAATAGATTTCAAGTTGCAGCTAGGCAGCGAACGCTTGAATCCCCGGGAGCTTGGATCAACCAAGTGAACGGGGTGAGAGCGCGCAGCCAACACCGCTGTGGCTTGAAAGATGAAGGGTAAATACAGAACTGGGTCAGGGGTTATATGAACGAACAATATTCGGCAATGCGAAGTAATGTCAGTATGCTCGGCAAATTGCTCGGCGATACCATCAAAGAAGCGCTGGGCGAGCATATTCTCGATCGCGTTGAAACTATCCGTAAGCTTTCCAAATCTTCACGTGCAGGCAATGAAGCGCACCGTCAGGAGCTGCTTTCCACCTTGCAAAACCTGTCCAACGACGAGTTGCTGCCGGTCGCACGCGCCTTCAGTCAGTTTCTCAATCTGACCAATACCGCCGAGCAGTACCACAGCATTTCACCCAACGGTGAAGCCGCCAGCAACCCGGAAGCGCTGGCCCAGTTGTTCACCCGGCTGAAAGACAAAAAGCTCAGCACCAAAGAGCTGCAGAATGCGGTGTCTCAACTTTCTATCGAGCTGGTGCTGACTGCGCACCCGACGGAAATCACCCGCCGCACCCTGATCCACAAACTGGTAGAGGTGAACACCTGCCTCAGCCAGCTCGACCATAACGATCTGGCCGACTACGAGCGCAACAAGATCATGCGCCGCCTGCGTCAGTTGGTGGCTCAATCGTGGCATACCGACGAGATCCGCAAACACCGTCCGTCCCCGGTTGACGAAGCCAAGTGGGGCTTTGCGGTGGTGGAAAACAGCCTGTGGGAAGGGGTGCCTGCCTTCCTGCGCGAATTCAACGAACAGCTGGAAAACTCCATTGATTACAGCCTGCCGGCGGAAGCGGTGCCGGTGCGTTTCACGTCCTGGATGGGCGGTGACCGCGACGGCAACCCGAACGTCACGGCCGAGATCACCCGCCACGTGCTGCTGCTGAGCCGCTGGAAAGCCTGCGATCTGTTCACCCGCGATATTCAGGTGCTGGTGTCCGAACTGTCGATGACCGAATGTACTCCGGAACTGCGCGCACGGGCCGGTGGTGACGAGGTTCAAGAGCCGTACCGCGAAATCATGAAGCAGCTACGCAGCCAGTTGATGAGCTCTCAGGCTTATCTGGAAGGCCGCCTGAAAGGCGAGCGCGTGCTGAAGCCGCACGATCTGCTGGTGAATAACGAACAGCTGTGGGAACCGCTGTTCGCCTGTTACCAGTCGCTGCAGGCCTGCGGTATGAGCATCATCGCCAACGGCCAATTACTGGATACCCTGCGTCGCGTGCGCTGCTTTGGTGTGCCGCTGGTACGCATCGACGTTCGCCAGGAAAGCACGCGCCACACCGAAGCCATCGCCGAACTGACCCGCTACCTGGGCCTTGGCGACTACGAAAGCTGGTCAGAAGCCGACAAGCAGGCGTTCCTGATCCGTGAACTGAATTCCAAACGCCCGCTGGTGCCGTTGAAGTGGGAACCGAGCGCCGACACCCAGGAAGTGCTGGAAACCTGCCGGGTGATCGCCGAGGCGCCAGAAGGCTCGATTGCCGCCTACGTGATCTCCATGGCGCGCACGCCTTCGGACGTGCTGGCGGTTCACCTGCTGCTGAAAGAAGCCGGTTGTCCGTTCCCGCTGCCGGTCGCGCCGCTGTTCGAAACTCTCGACGACCTGAATAACGCCGACGACGTGATGACCCAGTTGCTGAATATTGACTGGTATCGCGGCTTTATCCAGGGCAAACAGATGGTGATGATCGGCTATTCCGACTCGGCGAAAGACGCCGGGGTGATGGCCGCCTCCTGGGCGCAATACCGCGCTCAAGACGCACTGATCAAAACCTGCGAAAAGGCTGGCGTAGCGCTGACTCTGTTCCACGGCCGTGGCGGTTCGATTGGCCGCGGCGGCGCACCTGCGCATGCGGCACTGCTGTCGCAACCGCCGGGCAGCCTGAAAGGCGGCCTGCGCGTGACCGAGCAAGGCGAGATGATCCGCTTCAAATTCGGTTTGCCGGAAGTCACCATCAGCAGCCTGGCGCTGTATGCCGGTGCCATCCTGGAAGCCAACCTGCTGCCGCCGCCAGAGCCGAAAAAAGAGTGGCGTACGCTGATGGATGAGCTGTCAGACACCTCATGCAAAATGTACCGTGGCTACGTGCGCGAAAACCCGGATTTTGTGCCTTATTTCCGCGCCGCCACGCCGGAACTGGAGCTGGGCAAACTGCCGCTGGGCTCCCGCCCTGCCAAGCGCAAGCCAAACGGCGGCGTAGAGAGCCTGCGCGCCATTCCGTGGATCTTCGCCTGGACGCAGAACCGTCTGATGTTACCGGCCTGGCTGGGCGCCGGTGCCGGTTTGCAGGAAGCGGTAAAAGCCGGCAAGCAGGATCAGCTGGAAGCCATGTGCCGCGACTGGCCGTTCTTCTCCACCCGTATTGCGATGCTGGAAATGGTGTTCGCCAAGGCCGACCTGTGGCTGGCGGAATATTACGACCAACGCCTGGTGGACAAATCGCTGTGGCCACTGGGCCAGCAGCTGCGCGATCAGTTGGAAAGCGACATCAAGGTGGTGCTGACCATCGCCAATGACGCGCACCTGATGGAAGACCTGCCGTGGATCGCCGAATCCATTGCGCTGCGTAACGTGTACACCGACCCGTTGAACGTCCTGCAGGCTGAGCTGCTGCACCGTTCGCGCCAGCAGGAGCACCCGGACGCCCGCGTTGAGCAGGCGCTGATGGTCACCATTGCCGGCGTTGCCGCCGGGATGCGCAATACCGGCTAGGTTAAGCGCCAAAAGCACGGCTCCTGCTTGCAGGGGCCTTTTTTTTATCCCCCGCTGACGGATGCTGCATCTCGACGGGTTGCCCAGCAGCGGTAGCGGTATTGGAGGAAATTGCGCCCAACAAAAAGGGCGCTGTATTGACCCAGCGCCCTTCCCGATGATGATGAATAGAGTGAATCAGGCCGCGACCGGACGCACACCCAGCGTATGGCAAATGGCGTAGCTCATCTCGGCACGGTTGAGCGTATAGAAGTGGAAATCCTTTACCCCTTCGCGGCTGAGGATCTTCACCATATCCATCGCGATATTGGCGCCGACCATTTTGCGGGTTTCCGCGTCGTCATCCAGCCCTTCAAACATGCTGGTCATCCAGCTCGGTACGCGTACGTTGGTCATGGTGGCAAAACGCTGCAGCTGCTTGAAGTTGGATACCGGCAGAATGCCCGGGACGATTTCCACATCAATGCCGGTAGCGACGCAACGATCGCGGAAGCGCAGGTAGCTTTCCACATCGAAAAAGAACTGGGTAATCGCCCGGTTGGCGCCGGCATCGATTTTACGTTTCAGGTTAATCAGGTCCGCCTGCGGGCTTTTCGCTTCCGGATGCACTTCAGGGTAAGCGGCAACCGAGATATCGAAATCGCCGACCTCCTTCAGCAAGGCCACCAAATCGGTCGCGTACATATCCGGCTTGCCGCTGCCCGGTGGCAGGTCGCCACGCAGTGCCACAATATGACGGATGCCGCTGTTCCAGTAATCGGTCGCAATCTCACGCAGCTGAGCCGGACTGGCATCGATGCAGGTCAGGTGTGGGGCCGCATCCAGACCGGTGCGATCCTTGATCCCTTTGATGATGCTGTGGGTGCGATCGCGCTCGCCGGAGTTAGCGCCATAGGTCACGGAAACAAATTTTGGCTTCAGGCTGCTCAGGCGGTCAATGGATTGCCACAGGGTGTCTTCCATCTCGCTGGTGCGCGGCGGGAAGAATTCAAATGATACGTTAATCTGGCCGTTTAACTCCGCCAGACTCTGATTCAGCGCTTCCCGCTGGTTTGCGTGGAAAAAACTCATACCCTGCCCGCCTCTTATCGATCGCTGTTCTGCTTGTTTTGATAAGCGTCTATACGTTTAGACGTCTAGATAGAAAATGCCGTATGTTGGCTAAAGAGTCAACAGGAAAGTGAGGGGAATACGATGATTAATCCTCACCCGTTAAGAGAAGGAATTTCATGTTCGCAACACAGAGAATTATGGCAGGAAAAACGAGGGGCGCGACGAATGCGCGCCCACAAGAAAATTAAAGCAGCTGCGCCAAACGGTTAAGGTCTGACTGGATCGCGCCGGCAGTGACGTCGCGCCCGGCCCCGGGTCCACGGATCACCAGCGGATTGTCACGATACCAGCGGCTTTCGATAGCGAATACGTTATCGCAAGGCAGCAACGACGCCAGCGGATGTTCAGGGCGGACCGCTTCAACACCGACCCGCGCCTTGCCGTTGGCATCGAAACGCGCAACATGGCGCAACACCAGCCCCATTTCACTGGCGGCCTCAAAGCGCTGCAACATCTGTTGGTTCAACGCATCACCATTTTCAAAGAACTGATCCACGGAGCCAAGCTCTGCGCCCGCAGGCACCAGCGACTCCACCCGCACCTGATTCGGCTCAATGTCGTAGCCCGCTTCGCGCGCCAGGATCACCAGCTTGCGCATCACATCCTGACCGGAGAGATCGACGCGGGGATCCGGTTCTGTCAGCCCCTGTTGCCAGGCCTGATCCACCAGGTCGGTGAACGGCACCGTGCCGTCGAACTGCAGGAACAGCCAGGACAGCGTACCGGAGAAGATGCCGCTAATGGCCAGAATGCTGTCACCACTGTCGCGCAGATCGCGTACCGTATGGTTGACCGGCAGACCGGCACCGACGGTAGCGTTATACAGCCAGTGGCGGCCGGTCTTGGCAAAGGCATCGCGAATTTGGCGATAGTTGGCGCTGCACGACGCTCCCGCCAGTTTGTTGGCGCTGATCACATGGAAACCGTAGCTGGCGAAGTCCAGATACTGCTCGGCCAGATTTTCACTGGCGGTCACGTCCAGCACCACCAGATCGTCAAACGGGTGCGCGCGCATCCACAAGAACAACGACTCCTCGTCCAGTTCCTGCGCTTCGTCCTCGAAGAAGGCCAATACGCGGCTGGCGTCCAGCCCGTCGTAATTGAGCAGGCTGCGGCGACTGTCCACCACACCTGCCAGGCTGAATTCGAAGCCGCTGCGGGCGGAGATGTTTTTCTGCTCGCGGGCAAACAGCTCCAGCCAGCGTGCGCCGATATTGCCTTTGCCGAACAGCACCAGACCAATACGTTTTTCAGCGCGGAACAGGGTCTGATGCAGGCCCTGGATCAGCAGCGCGGTTGGCCCCTGACGCAGCACCGCCACCATGCTGATGCCGTCTTCAGCCTGCCAGATAAACTCTACCGGCTGGTCTTTCAGTTGCTGATAGAAGCGATGGCTGTGCAGCGGGTTTTTACAAACGCCGGCACCTACCAGCGCCACCAGCGCCAAGCCTTCGCGCAGTTGCAGCTCACCCGGCAGCCCCGCGTTTTGCAGCGTGTGCAGGACGCTGTTCACCACTTCGGAGGTGTAGCACAGCTGAACCAGACTGCGGTCCGGATGAACCCCTACCGCCAACGGTTTGATCTGCGCGCGCTTAAGCACCAAATCCAACTCTTGCTGCGCCAGTTTAAAATCATGCTGACTGGCAACCTGCAGCTCAATCAAACACACGTCGTCATGGCTGGTGACGATCTTCGCACCGGTGCCCGAGGCCAGCACGCGTTCGATACGCGTTGAACCCTGTTCCGGCTGATAACTGCAACGCAGTTGAAGATCGATATCGCTGCCGGATACCGGCTGCAAAGTACGGGTGTGCAGCACCGGAGCCGCCAAACGCGCCAGTTCACTGGCTTCGTCCAGGCGCAGCAGCGGCAGCAGGCAGGCGTCTTTCACCTTGCGGGGATCGGCGCTGTAGACCCCAGCCACGTCGCTCCAGATGGTCACGCGCTCCGCACCGGCCAACGCACCGACCTGCGTGGCGGAGTAGTCACTGCCGTTACGCCCTAACAGCACGGTTTCACCGGCGTCATTGCGTGAAATAAAACCGGTCACCACCAGGCGTTTGCCCGGATGCTGTGCCAGCAATTGTTGCAGCAGAGGATAAGAACGGCCTTCATCAACCTGCGGCTGGGCAGCACGTTCCGCCCGCAGGAAATCGCGCGCGTCCAACCAGGCCGCCTGCATATCCAGTTTGTTCAGTACCGCCGCCATCAGGCGCGCCGACCAGATCTCGCCGTGACCAACCACCTCGGCATAGATGACGTCGTCGAGCTTTTCGTCCAGCAACACGGCCAGACGCTCCAGATCCTGAATAAACTCGGCGATCATGGGTTCAGCGGTTTCCGGCGGTAACAGACCGCTAATCAAATCGCTGTGATAACGACGCAGCGTCTGCTGAACCTGATGCGCAGAAAGGCGATCGCTCTGACTAAGCTTCAACCAGCTAATCAGTTGGTTGGTGGTGCTGCCGGCAGCCGACACCACCATCATGTCGCCTGGCTGGCTGTATTCGGCCATGATCCCGGCCACCCGCAGATAACACTTCACGTCCGCCAGGCTGCTGCCGCCAAACTTGTGCAGTTGACGCCCGCTCACCGGCCCTGCTACCGCAATTGCATTCATGCTTACCTCGTTGCCGCCGCCTGGAAGGCACGTTCCAGATCGGCAATCAAATCTTCACTGTCTTCAATACCCACGGAGATACGCAGCAGGCTCTCGGAAATACCGGCCGCCGCACGGGCTTCTGCCGCCATACCTGCATGGGTCATGGTCGCTGCATGCGAGATCAGGCTTTCTACGCCGCCCAACGATTCTGCCAGAGTAAACAGCTCAAGGGCAGACAGAAAACGGCGCAATAGCGCTTCATCACCGTCCAGTTCAAAGCTGAGCATCGCGCCAAAACCGCGTTGCTGACGACGTGCAATCTCGTGCCCAGGGTTCTGTGGCAGAGAAGGATGATACAGCTTTTTCACCAAGGGTTGCTGCTGTAAATAACTGACAATAGCTTCGGCGTTTTGTTGCGCCGCCTTGATACGCGGCGACAGGGTACGCATGCCGCGCAGCAACAAATAGCTGTCGAACGCGCCGCCGGTCACGCCGATATTATTGGCCCACCACGCCAGCTCCACCGCCAGATCTTTATCTTTGGCGATCACCGCGCCGGCGACCACGTCGGAATGGCCGTTAAGATATTTGGTGCAGGAATGCACCACCAGATCGGCACCCAGCCCGATGGGTTGCTGCAGCGCCGGGCTGAGGAAGGTGTTGTCCACCACCGTCAAGGCCCCCACTGCGTGTGCCGCATCGCATATCGCCGCAATATCCACCACCCGCAGCAGCGGGTTACTTGGACTTTCAATCAGCACCAGCTTGGGCTTTTGCGCCAACGCCTGCTGCAGCGCCTCTTCATTCCCCTGATCGACAAACAGCACGCGGTAAGCGCCACGCTTGCTGAGGCTATCGAACAACCGGTAGCTGCCGCCGTAGCAATCATGCGGCGCCACCAGCAGATCGCCGGGCTGCAGCAATACGGTGGTCACCAGATGGATCGCCGACATTCCGCTGCTGGTCATCACCGCACCGGCACCGCCTTCCAGTTCCGCCAGCGCACGCT
This sequence comes from Serratia sp. GW822-FHT06D09, assembly GCF_058799515.1. Classification (NCBI taxonomy): domain Bacteria; kingdom Pseudomonadati; phylum Pseudomonadota; class Gammaproteobacteria; order Enterobacterales; family Yersiniaceae; genus Serratia; species Serratia sp. GW822-FHT06D09. The sequence continues at coordinate 98,304 of NZ_JBXALO010000013.1, read as the reverse complement.
GGACCACGTCACGCGTCGGGTTACCGCGGCGCGAGTAGTCATGAGCGCGAGGCTGATTGAAGTCGGTAAAATTATAGGTGCTGGAAAGGTGGATCGGCGGAACAACGCAGCCGTACTGTTCGTCATCGTTCAGGCCGCTACGTACGGCAATCGTGGCAGGTTTACGCGTCATAGGGTCGCTCGGCTCTCGGGATTCGGATGAATGAGGCCTAAAGATTAATCGCAGCGAGGATAGACGTCAATACATCTGGACATCTAAACTTCTTTGCGTATAGATTGAGCAATGCCCTAATACCCGCTAAAATTATGCCGGTTTGATATGACGATACGATGTTAACCCGGAATGCATAGGCGACACCTATTGATCGTCCGCATTCAGTGACCCTGGTCGCGTATAATTGACATTTATTTAGTGAGAACAGTGAAGATCGGGCATAATTGGCCGGTTTTTAGAATTTTGTAATTTTTCTGACAAATTTAAGGTGTCCCATGGCTGAGTGGAACGGCGAGTATGTCAGCCCTTACGCTGAACACGGTAAAAAAAGCGAGCAAGTCAAAAAGATCACGGTATCCATTCCGCTGAAGGTCCTGAAAATCCTCACCGATGAACGGACCCGTCGCCAGGTCAATAACCTGCGCCACGCCACCAACAGCGAATTGCTGTGTGAAGCGTTTCTGCACGCCTTTACCGGCCAGCCGCTGCCGAACGACGAAGACCTGCGCAAAGAACGCAGCGATGAAATCCCGGAAGCCGCGAAGCTGTTGATGCGTGAATTGGGTGTGGATCCCGATACCTGGGAATACTAAGCGCCGGTCTGCGAAAGCAGACGGTAGAAACGAAAAAAGGCGCCGAAGGCGCCTTTTTCATCTGACGATAAGAAATCTTATTTCTTAGCGCCTGGCACGCTGAAACGCTTGTTGAAGCGGTCAACGCGGCCACCGGTAGCAACGTCACGCTGCTTGCCAGTGTAGAACGGGTGGCATTCGCCACAAACGTCCAGGTTCAGATCGTGACCCACGGTAGAGCGGATTTTGATCACGTTACCGCAAGAGCAGTTAGCAGTAACTTCTTCGTATTTTGGGTGGATACCTTGTTTCATGGGAAACCTCAGTTAAGGCCGTGTCGCTATCCAGCCCTGTTTCGCCAGACACCACACGTGGTTGATAATAAAATTTGGTATCGAATTATACCAAAGGCGGCAAATTATACAGAATTAAAAGTACCACGCAATCGGAACCGTACATTTGCCGATGCGCCGTGTAAACTGATGGACTGTTTTTTTACTCTGGATGACCTCAATGCCTGTTGTTCACGTTGCTTTGCCGGTACCCCTCGCCCGCACCTTCGACTATCTGCTGCCGCAAGGCCTGCAGCCTGCGGTCGGCGCGCGCGTAGGCGTTCCCTGGGGCAAGCAGCGGGCGATCGGTATCGTCACCGGCTGCAGCGAAACCAGCGAATTGCCGCTGGATAAGCTCAAACCGATCGACAGCGTGATCGACGACGCCTCCTTATTTTCCTCCAGCCTGTGGCGCATTCTTCGCTGGGCCAGCGACTATTACCATTACCCGATCGGCGAAGTGCTGTTCCACGCGCTGCCCATCCTGCTGCGTCAGGGGAAAGCGGCGGAAACGGCCCCGCTGTGGCAATGGTTCGCGACCGAACAGGGCCGCGCCACGCCGCCGGAAAGCCTGAAGCGCGCCCCCAAACAACAGCAGGCGCTGGCGGCATTGCTGCAACGCCCGGTTTATCGCCACCAGGTCAATGAACTGGCGTTAACCGAGAGCGCTTTGCAGGCCTTGCGCACCAAGGGGCTGGTCGATTTACGGGCCCAGACGGTAGCAACGCAAGACTGGCGGCCCGGCTTTGAAGTGCTGGGCGAACGGTTACGATTGAACACCGAGCAGGCAACCGCCGTGGGTGCCATCCGCAGCGAAGATACTCAGTTCGCCGCCTGGCTGCTGGCCGGGGTCACCGGCTCCGGCAAAACCGAGGTCTATCTCAGCGTGCTGGAAAACATTCTGGCTGCCGGCAAACAGGCGCTGGTGCTGGTGCCGGAAATCGGCCTGACGCCGCAAACCATCGCCCGCTTTCGCGAACGCTTCAATGCGCCGGTAGAGGTGCTGCACTCCGGTCTTAACGACAGCGAACGGCTGTCGGTGTGGTTGCGCGCCCGCAGCGGCGAAGCGGCGATTGTCATCGGCACCCGCTCGGCGCTGTTTACCCCGTTTGCACGCCTGGGCGTGATCATCATCGACGAAGAGCACGACAGCTCTTATAAACAGCAGGAAGGCTGGCGCTACCACGCACGCGATCTGGCGGTGTTTCGCGCCCGCGAGGAAAACATCCCGATGGTGATGGGCTCCGCGACGCCGGCGCTGGAAACGTTGCATAACGTGCAATTGGGCAAATATCGCCAGTTGAAACTCACCCAGCGTGCGGGCAACGCCAAACCGGCGGCTCAGCACCTGATCGATCTGAAAGGCCTGCCGCTGAAGGTGGGGTTGTCGCAGCCGTTGCTGAAAAGCATGCAGCACCATTTGAAGGCCGGTAACCAGGTGATGCTGTTCCTTAACCGTCGTGGCTACGCCCCGGCGTTGCTGTGTCACGAATGCGGCTGGATTGCCGAATGCCAGCGCTGCGATCATTATTACACCTTCCACCAAAACCAACGTCAACTGCGCTGCCACCACTGCGACAGCCAGCGCCCGGTACCGCACCAGTGTCCGCAGTGCGGTTCGACGCACCTGGTGTCGGTGGGCGTCGGCACCGAACAGTTGGAAAACGAACTGGCGCCGCTGTTCCCGGAAACGCCCATCACCCGCATCGATCGCGACACCACCAGCCGCAAGGGCTCGCTGGAACAGCACCTGGCGGATATTCACCGCGGCGGTGCGCGTATTTTGATCGGTACCCAGATGCTGGCAAAAGGGCACCATTTCCCGGATGTCACGCTGGTGGCCTTGCTGGACGTTGACGGTGCGCTGTTCTCGGCCGACTTCCGTTCCGCCGAGCGTTTTGCCCAGTTGTATACCCAGGTTTCCGGTCGTGCCGGCCGGGCAGGTAAAGCCGGCGAAGTGTTGCTGCAAACCCACCATCCGGAACATCCGCTGCTGCAAATTCTGTTGCAACAGGGCTACGACGCCTTTGCCAAACAGACGCTGGCAGAGCGCAACAGCGTATTCCTGCCACCCTATACCAGCCACATCATTGTCCGTTCGGAAGATCACGACAACCAACAGGCTCCGCAATTCCTGCAGCAATTGCGCAATCTGCTGGAAGCCAGCCCGCTGAAGGACGATTCACTGTGGGTGATGGGGCCGGTTCCCGCGCTGCAGTCAAAACGCGGCGGCCGTTTTCGTTGGCAGTTGCTGTTGCAGCACCCTTCACGGCAGGTGTTACAACGGCTGATGAAGAGCACCCTGCCGTTAGTCGGTACCCTGCCGCAGGCACGCAAGGTGAAATGGACGCTGGACATCGACCCGATAGACAGCTGAACCCAGAAAAGTCTGATTCAGTTCCTGCCAGGCAAACGTTTACCCTTGAAATTGCGAGCGAACGCTAAAAAACCTCCTCAGGTCACACTTTTTATGCAAATTAGGTAACAAAGGCAGGACATATTCTGTTTAGAATGTCTGTGAAGGCAATTTTGTCACCGCTGCACTACCGTGACCGAATGTTTAAGCGCGGATGGCGCTAAATCATAACAACTCCACCGCACGCCAGAATTTGTGAGCAAACTGAAGTAGTCGCGTTGGCATGGGGCTAACGCAAGGAGAAAGGCGTTGGAACACAAGAAAGAATTATCCATGGCAACCATGAAAGACGTTGCCGAAATGGCGGGCGTTTCAACGGCAACCGTGTCGCGTGCGTTGATGAATCCGGAAAAGGTGTCAACGCCGACGCGTCAGAAAGTGGAACAGGCCGTGCTGGCCGTAGGCTATTCTCCTCATGCCCTCTCCCGTAATATCAAACGCAACGAATCCCGCACCATCCTGGTGATCGTCCCCGACATTTGCGATCCCTTTTTCGCCGATGTGATCCAGGGGATCGAGCAAACCGCGGCACAACAGGGTTATCTGGTGCTGATTGGCGACTGCGCGCAGCAAAACCAACAGGAACGCACTTTCGTCAATTTGATTATCACCAAGCAAATCGATGGCATGCTGCTGCTCGGCTCCAACCTGCCGTTCGACGCCAGCAAGGAAGAACAACGCAATCTGCCGCCGATGGTGATGGCCAACGAGTTTGCCCCGGAGCTGGAACTGCCGACGGTACACATCGATAACCTGACCGCCGCCTTCGAGGCCGTGCATTATTTACATCAGCTCGGACACAAGCAAATCGCCTGTGTCGCCGGGCCTGAACAGATGCCGTTGAGCCATTATCGGCTGCAAGGTTACATTCAGGCGCTACGTCGTAATGGCATTAGCGTCGAAAGCAGCTATATTACCCGAGGTGATTTCACCTACGAAGCTGGCGCGCAGGCGCTCGCGGCGCTGATGGCGCAACCAAAACCACCGACGGCAGTCTTCTGCCATAGCGACGTAATGGCGATTGGCGTGCTGTCGCAGGCGAAAAAAATGGGGCTGCGGGTACCGCAGGACCTCTCCATCGTCGGCTTTGACGACATTAAACTGGCGCAGTATTGCGATCCGCCGTTAACCACGGTGGCTCAACCGCGCTACCAGATTGGCCAGCAGGCAATGCTGTTGCTGTTGGAGCAGTTGCACGGACAGAACGTGGCCAGCGGCTCCCGGCTTTTGGACAGTGAATTGATTATCAGAGGCAGCACGGCTGCCCCTAAACGCTAGTCAAACATTTTAGGGTTCAGTAACATGACGGACTTATCCCCTCATCAGGACACAGCGGAATAATAGTGGCACAAAAAGACTATGTAAGCCGTGGGCGCGCAGCAGGAGCTAAGCGAAAAACCCCCAGCCGTAAAAAACGCAGTTCTCCGAAGGTCTCCAAAACCGTGTTGGCGCTGGCCGTCGCACTTCTGGTGATATTTGTCGGTGGCCTCTATTTCATTACGCACAACAAGCCGGATGACGTGCCGCTGCTGCCTGCGCACACCAATCGTCCGGGCAATGGCCTACCGCCGAAGCCGGAAGAACGTTGGCGTTATATCAAAGAGCTGGAGAATCGCCAGATTGGCGTACAAACCCCGACCGAACCGACGGCCGGCGGCGAAGCCAACTCCAAGACTCAGCTGACCGCCGAGCAGCGCCAACTGCTGGATCAAATGCAGGCGGATATGCAACAGCGCCCGACGCAGCTCAATGAAGTGCCGTATAACGACCCTTCACAAGCCGCTGCGCGTAACAACCGCCAGCAGCAACAGCAGATGCAACAGCAGCCAATCCAGCAGCAACAGGTCCAACAGCAGCCGCAGGTGACTCAGCCGCGTAATCCATTTAACAACGGTGCGACGACACAGCCGGTGCAGCAACAGCCTAAGCCGCAACCCAAACCGCAGCCGGTCACACCGCCGCCTGCGCAGGTTAAGCATCCTGAGCCAAAACCGCAGCCGAAACCGGAAGTGAAACAGGAAACGGCCAAGCAGGAAACGGAAACCAAGCCAGAATCGAAGCAGAAGTGGATGGTACAGTGCGGCTCGTTCCGCGCCACCGATCAGGCAGAATCCGTACGTGCGCGCCTGGCGTTTGAAGGCATCGAAAGCCGTATCACCGCCGGCGGAGGCTGGAATCGCGTGGTTCTTGGCCCATACAGCAGCCGGGCTGCTGCGGACAAAACCCTGTCGCGCCTGAAGGGCGTAGGCATGTCAAGTTGCATTCCCCTCTCCGTTGGGGGTTGAAAAGCGTCAATCCCCCCCCATCTATACTCTCAATATGCCTCGTAGTGTCTGCGCAAGCAGATGCTACGAGGGCTTCTTTCCGTCTTCAACGAGGGTCTGCTCGTGACAACAATTGTAAGCGTACGCCGCAACGGCCAGGTAGTGATCGGTGGCGATGGCCAGGCCACCTTGGGCAATACGGTAATGAAGGGCAACGTCAAGAAAGTACGTCGCCTGTATAACGATAAAGTGATTGCCGGTTTTGCCGGTGGCACCGCGGATGCCTTCACGCTATTTGAGCTGTTCGAGCGCAAGCTGGAAATGCACCAGGGTCACCTGGTGAAAGCAGCCGTTGAATTGGCGAAAGACTGGCGTACCGACCGCATGCTGCGCAAGCTCGAAGCGCTGCTGGCCGTCGCGGATGAAAACTCATCGCTGATCATCACCGGTAACGGTGACGTGATCCAGCCTGAAAACGATTTGATTGCGATTGGCTCCGGCGGTCCGTACGCCCAGGCAGCCGCTCGTGCGATGTTGGAAAATACCGAACTGAGCGCCCGCGAAATTGTTGATAAATCCCTCAACATCGCCGGCGACATCTGTATTTACACCAACCATTTCCACACCATTGAAGAATTGCCTTCCAAAGCGTAAGGATCGAATACTATGTCTGAAATGACCCCGCGCGAGATCGTCAGCGAACTGGACAGCTACATCATTGGCCAGAACAAAGCCAAACGTGCCGTTGCCATCGCCCTGCGTAACCGCTGGCGCCGGATGCAGCTCAACGAGATGCTGCGCCATGAAGTCACACCAAAGAACATTCTGATGATCGGCCCGACCGGCGTCGGTAAAACCGAAATCGCCCGCCGTCTGGCGAAGCTGGCCAACGCGCCGTTCATCAAGGTTGAAGCCACCAAGTTCACCGAAGTGGGCTACGTCGGTAAAGAAGTGGATTCCATCATCCGCGATCTGACCGATGCCGCGATCAAAATGGTGCGCCTGCAGTCAATCGACAAGAACCGCACCCGTGCCGAAGAGCTGGCCGAAGAGCGTATCCTCGATGTGCTGATCCCGCCGGCCAAGAACAACTGGGGCCAGGCGGAAGAGCATCAAGAGCCTTCTGCTGCACGTCAGGCATTCCGCAAGAAACTGCGTGAAGGCCAGTTGGACGATAAAGAAATCGAGATCGATCTGGCTGCCGCGCCGATGGGCGTGGAGATCATGGCTCCTCCGGGCATGGAAGAGATGACCAACCAGCTGCAGTCGATGTTCCAGAACCTCGGCGGCCAAAAGCAGAAACCACGCAAGCTGAAGATTAAAGAAGCCTTCAAACTGCTGGTGGAAGAAGAAGCGGCCAAACTGGTGAACCCGGAAGAGCTGAAAGAACAGGCGATTGAAGCGGTTGAACAGCACGGCATCGTGTTTATCGACGAGATCGACAAAATCTGTAAGCGCGGTGGCCAGAGCTCCGGCCCGGACGTGTCACGTGAAGGCGTTCAGCGCGATCTGCTGCCACTGGTGGAAGGCTGTACCGTCTCCACCAAGCACGGCATGGTGAAAACCGATCACATTCTGTTTATCGCCTCCGGCGCATTCCAGACCGCCAGCCCGTCAGATTTGATCCCGGAACTGCAGGGCCGCCTGCCGATCCGCGTTGAATTGCAGGCGCTGACCACCGAAGATTTCGAGCGCATCCTGACCGAGCCAAGCGCGTCGCTGACCGAGCAGTACAAAGCGCTAATGGGTACCGAAGGCGTCAATATCGACTTCACCGCCGATGGCATCCGCCGCATCGCAGAAGCCGCATGGCAGGTTAACGAAAGCACCGAAAACATCGGCGCGCGTCGTTTGCACACCGTGCTTGAGCGTCTGATGGAAGATATTTCCTATGATGCGAGTGAAATTAATGGTCAATCCATTACAATTGATGCGGATTACGTACGTAATCATCTGGATGAACTGGTAGCGGATGAAGATTTGAGTCGTTTTATCCTATAATCGCTCAATCATGTCCAGTCAGTCATCTGTGGGAGGCATTGCCTCCCACAATTATTTCTAACGGACACAGCCACTAACTCTGAAGCGAAAAATGAGCTCATCAACTACCACCTCCCCGGCCAGAGCCTGGCTTGAAAGTTTACGACCGCGCACCCTGCCGCTGGCCTTTGCCTCGATCGTCGTCGGTTCCGCCATTGCCGCCTGGCAAGGCAGCCTGAAACCCGGCGTGGCGCTGCTGGCACTCCTGACTGCTGGCCTGCTGCAAATCCTCTCCAACCTGGCGAACGACTATGGCGATGCGGTAAAAGGCAGCGATAAAGAAGATCGCATCGGGCCGTTGCGCGGCATGCAGAAAGGCATGATCACCCAGGCACAAATGAAGCGCGCGCTGGTGGTGACGGTAGTGTTGATCGCGATTGCCGGCTGTTCATTGATCGCCGTGGCCTGCGAACAACCCAGCGACGTGGTGGGCTTCCTGGTGCTGGGCGGGCTGTCTATCGTCGCCGCCATTACCTATACCGTCGGCACCAAACCCTATGGCTATCTGGGGCTGGGTGACATTTCGGTGCTGGTGTTCTTTGGCTGGCTGAGCGTGGCAGGCACCTACTACCTGCAAACCCATGCGTTCGACAGTATCGTGATGTTGCCGGCCACGGCCTGCGGCCTGCTGGCCACCGCGGTGCTGAACATCAATAATTTGCGCGATATCGAAAGCGACCGCGCCAACGGCAAAAATACGCTGGCGGTACGCCTTGGGCCACAGAATGCACGCTATTACCACGTGGCGCTGCTGATCGGCGCAGTAGCCTGCTTCGCGCTGTTCACGCTGCTTAACCTACATAGCCCGTGGGGCTGGCTGTTTGTCCTGGCTATCCCGTTACTGGTGCGCCACGGCCTGCGCGTGTTACGCGATCCAACGCCGGCAGGCATGCGCCCGATGCTGGAACATATGGTCAAAGCGGCGCTGTTGGCCAATGTGTTGTTCGCGATTGGCGTGGTGCTCAGTTAGCCATCGAACTGATGATTTTGCCAACAGGGCGGATAAAGGGATATACTGGTTATTCCAGCGGCAAACAGACGTAAAATCCTATGAAATACGATACTTCCGAACTTTGCGACATCTATCATGAAGAGGTAAACGTTGTTGAACCTCTATTCTCCAATTTTGGCGGGCGTACTTCATTTGGCGGGCAAATCACTACGGTGAAATGCTTTGAGGATAACGGCCTGTTATTCGAGCTGCTTGAAGAAAACGGTCGCGGCCGTGTTCTGGTGATTGATGGCGGTGGTTCGGTTCGCCGTGCCCTGATCAACGCAGAACTGGCGCGCCTGGCTACCCAGAACGAATGGGAAGGCATCGTGGTTTACGGTGCGGTACGCCAGGTGGACGATCTGGAAGAACTGGACATCGGCATTCAGGCGATGGCGGCCATTCCGGTCGGCGCCGCCAGTGAAAGCATCGGCGAAAGCGACATCCGCGTAAACTTTGGCGGCGTGACCTTCTTCTCCGGCGATCATCTGTATGCCGACAACACCGGTATTATTCTGTCCGAAGACCCGCTCGATATCGAGTAATCTTCCGACATGAAAAAGGGCGCCTCAGGCGCCCTTTTCGATCGTGCAATACGGAATCAGACTTCTTCCATTTTGCCCAACAGCGCGCGCAGGCGGTCTTGCCATACGTGCTGCTCTTCTTTCAGTTGCTGGTTCTCGCGTACCAGCGATTCCTGGTTGCCGGAGGCAGCCTGAACTTCCTGAGACAGAGTATTGTTTTTTTCTTTCAGCTCTTCAATTTCCATCTGCAGCAGGGTGATGGTATCGATCGCCTGCTGAACTTTTGATTCCAATTTCTCAAATACTTCAAATGACATTCTTCAGTCCCCTCATGATAGCAAGGCGTACATCTATAGGTAACGGCCGCAACTCAGGTTGCAACTGCTGCGAATATGCATCGCGCCAAGTGACACACGCTTTTATTGAAAATAACGCGCCTGTCTCGATAAAACGCTTCTTTCGATAAAAACGATTGTAAGTAGCCTGTCCCCGGCTGTCTAGCAACATCCGGCTCATCGCGCAGTCTGTTGCAATTTTCCTGCCCCCACCATCAGCAAAAACCGAAAATGCCTCTCGGTCATAAATTGATTTGTTAACAGTCGGGGATAAAAGCACTGGTCAGATCACAGTTTTATGGAGCAGAAAGAACACAAAACGACGCGAATTCGCTCAATTTTATGACGAAGCACACACATTTTGATTTCGCTATTTCTCGTTTATGTTCGTTAACGATAAATTTACATCACGTCCTCAATTAATAATTGGACGAGATGAAAAAAACTGTACCCCTAGGACGGATCGATACACCTTCCGAGCCTATAAACCTATAACCGCCGTTTTGCAGGACAACAACATTATGAGCCAAACCACCAGTCCGACCCTAAAAGGCCAGTGCATCGCTGAGTTCCTCGGCACCGGTCTGTTGATCTTTTTTGGCGTAGGCTGCGTTGCCGCGCTGAAACTGGCAGGCGCCAGCTTCGGCCAATGGGAAATCAGTATCATTTGGGGCCTGGGCGTCGCCATGGCCATCTATCTGACCGCTGCCATCTCCGGCGCGCACCTCAACCCGGCCGTGACCATTGCGCTGTGGTTGTTCGCCTGCTTTGACGGACGCAAAGTACTGCCTTACATTGTCGCGCAGATCGCCGGAGCCTTCTGTGCAGCAGCCCTGGTCTACGGGTTGTACTACAACCTGTTCTTCGATTTCGAAGCGGCCAATCATATGGTACGCGGCAGCGACGAAAGCCTGGCCCTGGCCGGCATCTTCTCTACCTACCCGAATGCGCACATTTCCGTTGGCCAGGCGTTCCTGGTTGAAACGGTCATTACCGCAATCCTGATGTGCCTGATCCTGGCGCTGACCGATGACGGCAACGGCATCCCGCGCGGCCCGCTGGCCCCGCTGTTGATCGGTATTCTGATTGCCGTGATCGGCGCCTCTATGGGACCATTAACCGGCTTTGCGCTGAACCCGGCGCGTGACTTCGGTCCGAAAATGTTCGCTTATCTGGCCGGCTGGGGCAAAGTGGCCTTCACCGGTGCACGTGATATTCCGTACTTCCTGGTGCCAATCTTTGGTCCAATCATCGGTGCCTGCCTGGGTGCCTTCGGCTACCGCATGCTCATTGGCCGCAATCTGCCGTGTGACGTTTGTGTAGACGAAGAACAACCCGCCGCCAAGGCCCAGCAGCGTAAAGCGTGATTGGCACAGTTTTAAAACGGTTAACAACAGCAGGACTAAGATCATGACTGTAGAAAAAAAATACATTGTCGCTCTCGACCAGGGTACCACCAGTTCACGTGCCGTAGTGCTCGACCACGATGCCAACATTGTTGCGGTATCCCAGCGCGAGTTCACGCAGATTTACCCAAAAGCCGGCTGGGTTGAGCATGATCCTATGGAGATCTGGTCATCACAGAGCTCCACGCTGGTGGAAGTGCTAGCGAAAGCCGATATCAATTCCGATCAGATCGCCGGTATCGGCATCACCAACCAGCGTGAAACCACCATCGTCTGGGAAAAAGAGACCGGCAAACCGATTTACAACGCCATCGTCTGGCAATGCCGCCGCACCGCCGACATCTGCGAAAAGCTCAAGCGTGACGGCCTGGAAGAGTACATCCGTCACAACACCGGCCTGGTGGTTGACCCATACTTCTCCGGCACCAAGGTAAAATGGATCCTCGACAACGTTGAAGGCGCCCGCGAACGCGCCAAACGCGGCGAGCTGCTGTTCGGTACCGTCGATACCTGGCTGGTGTGGAAAATGACCCAAGGGCGGGTGCATGTGACCGATTACACCAACGCCTCACGTACCATGATGTTCAACATCCATGAGCTGGATTGGGATGACCGCATGCTGGAAGCGCTGGATATCCCACGCGCCATGCTGCCTAAAGTCCGCCCTTCTTCTGAAGTGTATGGCCAGACCAACATCGGTGGTAAAGGCGGTACGCGTATTCCTATCGCCGGTATCGCCGGTGACCAGCAGGCGGCGCTGTACGGCCAGCTGTGCGTTCAACCGGGCATGGCGAAAAACACCTACGGTACCGGCTGCTTCCTGCTGATGAACACCGGTAAAGAAGCGGTACGCTCAAGCCACGGCCTGTTGACCACCATCGCCTGCGGCCCACGCGGCGAAGTGAATTACGCACTGGAAGGTGCTGTGTTCATCGGCGGTGCTTCTATCCAGTGGTTGCGCGACGAACTGAAACTGATCAGCGATGCGGCCGACTCCGAGTACTTCGCCACCAAGGTGAAAGACAGCAACGGCGTGTATGTGGTCCCGGCCTTCACCGGCCTGGGCGCTCCTTACTGGGACCCGTATGCCCGTGGCGCGATCTTCGGCCTGACCCGCGGAGCGAACAGCAACCACATCATCCGTGCAACGCTGGAATCCATTGCGTATCAGACGCGCGACGTGCTGGATGCCATGCAGGCAGACTCCAATACCCGTCTGCAATCGCTGCGTGTGGACGGTGGCGCGGTCGCCAACAACTTCCTGATGCAGTTCCAGTCAGACATCCTCGGTACCCGTGTCGAGCGCCCTGAAGTGCGTGAATCGACTGCGCTGGGTGCCGCATTCCTGGCAGGCCTGGCTATCGGCTACTGGAATGACCTGGATGAAGTGAAGAGCAAGGCGGTTATCGAACGCGAGTTCCGTCCAAGCATTGAAACTACCGAGCGTAACTTCCGTTATAGCGGCTGGAAAAAAGCGGTTGCCCGCGCACAAGCGTGGGAAGAGCACGACTAACGCTGTTTTGCTTGGTTACCCTGATCACGCGCTGCCTTCGGGCGGCGCGTTTTTTTTGCCCCGCCCCCGCCGTCGCCCGCTGTGATAAACTTTGCCGATATTTTCTTCCTTTCTCACAGACAGGTTTTGCCATGAAACGTGAATTAGCCATCGAATTTTCCCGTGTTACCGAAGCCGCCGCACTGGCGGGCTACAAATGGCTGGGACGCGGCGACAAGAATGCCGCCGACGGCGCCGCGGTCAACGCAATGCGCATTATGCTCAACAAAGTGGATATCGATGGCCGCATCGTGATCGGCGAAGGCGAAATTGATGAAGCACCGATGCTGTATATCGGCGAGCAGGTCGGCAGCGGTCAGGGCGATGCGGTGGATATCGCGGTCGACCCGATTGAAGGTACCCGCATGACCGCCATGGGCCAGCCCAATGCATTGGCGGTGCTGGCGGTCGGCGATCGCGGCACCTTCCTGCACGCGCCGGACATGTATATGGAAAAACTGGTGGTTGGCCCGGCGGCACGCGGCGCTATCGATCTTAACCTGCCGCTGGCGGAAAATCTGAATAGGGTGGCGGCCTGCCTGGGCAAACCGCTGACTCAACTGACCGTGGTCATTCTGGCCAAGCCGCGTCACGACGGCGTTATCGCCCAGATGCAACAACTCGGGGTTCGCGTATTTGCCATTCCTGACGGTGACGTAGCAGCTTCTATTCTGACCTGTATGCCTGACAGCGAAGTCGACGTGATGTACGGCATCGGCGGCGCGCCTGAAGGGGTAATTTCTGCCGCGGTGATCCGCGCATTGGATGGCGATATGCAGGCTCGCCTGCTGCCACGCCATCAGGTGAAAGGCGACAGCGCCGAAAATCGCCGTATTGGCGAAGAAGAGTTGGCACGCTGCAAAGCGATGGGCATCGAAGCCGGCAAAGTGCTGGTGTTGGATGACATGGCGCGCAACGACAACGTTATTTTCTCCGCAACCGGCATCACCAAGGGCGACCTGTTGGAAGGCATCAGCCGCCAGGGAAATATGGCCACCACGGAAACCCTGCTGATCCGCGGTAAATCACGCACTATCCGCCGCATTCGTTCGACCCATTATCTGGATCGCAAAGACCCGGCGCTGCACGAGTTCCTGCTGTAATGAAACAGGGCGCCGATTGGCGCCCTCCGACTGCTGACAAAGCCCGTTATTAGGGAGAGCGTGCCGATGGGGTCGTAGCGGCTTGCCCGCCGACCCATTTGCCGGGAGCAAATGGGAACGACTTCCAGTCGGCCCGTAGGGTGGGACACAGGGATGTGTCCCATAATGGCCCCTCTGGTGCGCTAGGCCCGAGTATCTCGGGTCCACAGACCACTTTGTCATCAAACTCCCTACACGCTTTATGCGGTATGGCCCTGATGCTGCATTCGATTCGACAGCGGCCACCAGCACAGCAATATCAGCAGCGCCATGGCAAACATCAGCAGACCGAGGCTGAACTGCCCGGTTTGCGGCAGCATGGCAGAAAGCCAGGTCGCCAGGCCAGACCCCATATTCTGCATACCACCGACCAATGCCCCCGCCGCGCCGGCCAGATAGGGGAACGGCTCCATCGCACCGGTGGTGGCCAACGGGAACATCATCCCCGCGCCGAAGAAGAACAGCGCAGCCGGCACAATCAGCGTCCAGATGTTCATCACCCCAAACCAGCCCGGGATCCACATCATCAGACCCGCCAACAGGCAGCTGATAACCGAATGCCACACCAGAGTATGGAAGGTTTTACCGTCGCGACCAGCATACCAGGCGCCAAAGAACGCCGCCGGGATCGGCAGAATAAACAGCAGACTGACGGTCAGGCCACTCAGACCCAGCACGCCACCCATCAACACGCCACAGCTGGCTTCAAATACGGCGATCCCCGCCAGCGCACCAATCAGCATGACCAGATAACAACTGAACGTGCCGTCAGCCAGCAGCTTGCGGAAACTTGCCAGCATACGCCGCTTTTCGGTTTGCGGCGGCCGGGTTTCCGGCAGCCAGCGGAACATGGAGAAGGCTACACCGGCGCACAATACCAACAGGAAGGCATAACAGGCGCGCCAACCAAAGACCATCGCCAACGCACCGCCGATGATCGGCGCCAGCAGCGGACTCACCAGGATGCCCATGTTAAGCAGGCTATTGGCATACCGCAGCGAAGTGCCGGCATACAGGTCACGCGGCATGGTACGCGCCATCACCCCCGCCACGCCGGTGCCCATCCCCTGAATGGCGCTGGCAACAACCAGCATCGTCAGGCTGTTGGACAGCAGTGCCCCCAGGGCCCCCATCAGGAAGATCATCATCCCGGCCAGGATCACCGGACGGCGGCCAATGCGGTCCGACAACGGGCCGTAAATCAGCTGCGAGAACCCGTAGGTCATCAGATACGCCGCCATCACGCGCTGCACTGCGCCGGAGCGCACCGACAGATCCTTGGCGATATCAGCAATAACAGGAACATAAATGGTTTGTGCCATCTGACCGACGGCCACCAACAGGATAAGCATCACCAGCAGGTGAAAGTTTTCTATTTTTCTCATTATCTTCGTTAACGTTTTAACTCGTCACAGCGTCCCGGTATGGCCCCACATTCAGCCAGAACGGCGAGCAGCCCTCTATGGCGGCATAAGCTAACAAATCTGATTTTTTTAGCGAGTTTCAGGCAGATATTGATCCACGTCACAGTGGCAGCAAAGGCAACCAGCCTCGTAAATTAAACTGTACGTCTACCGCTTAAGGGTTAAAAAGGGTAAATTTTCAGTAGTTTAGCTTTAGCATTTAATCGATAATTATTTTCATCATCTTGAAATAAAATAACACCATAGGGATTTGGACAATGAAGACACCAGAGCTGATTTTATTGCAGTTAAAAACCCTGGGGCCACACTCCGCCAAAATGCTGGCCGAGCGTTTGGATATCACCCCCATGGGCATTCGTCAGCATCTGCAATCCCTGGAAAAACGTGAGCTGGTTTGTTATGAGGAAGCGCGCACCAAAGTGGGCCGTCCGACGCGCTACTGGTCGCTGACCCATGAGGGACACAGCCGGTTCGCCGATGGTCACGATACTTTGGCGACGACGTTGTTGGATTCCGCCCATCAGCTGTTTGGCACTGAAGCGGTTGAACAGTTACTCAGTGCGCGCGAAGAAAAACTTTATCAGCGCTATGCCGAAGAGCTGTCGGAAGAGACTTGTCATCAGGCGAAACTCGCCCGGTTAGTGCGTCTGCGGCAACACGATGGCTACATGGCCGAACTGCTTGAGCATCCGCAAGGCGTGCTGCTGGTGGAAAACCACTGCCCCATCGGCGTAGCGGCCACCGCCTGCAGCAGCCTGTGCAACTCGGAGCTGCAGCTGTTTCACCGCCTGTTTGGCCACGGCTATCGTATAGAGCGTACTGCGCATGCTATTTCCGGCTCACGACATTGCGCTTATTTGATTCGACCATTGGAGCTTTAGAGTATGGCTGATTGGGTTAATGGCAAGGTTACGCAAGTCAAACAATGGACCGACGGGCTGTTCAGCATTATCGTCGACGCCCCCATAGATCCCTTTATTGCCGGGCAGTTTGCCAAGCTGGCGCTGGAAGTTGACGGCGAACGCGTGCAGCGCGCCTATTCTTACGTCAACGCCCCCAGCGATCCGAATCTGGAGTTTTATCTGGTAACCGTGCCGGAAGGCAAACTGAGCCCACGGCTCAATCAGCTACGGCCGGGTTCGGACGTGATGGTGACCAAAGAGGCCGCCGGATTTTTCGTGCTGGACGAGGTGCCGGAATGCGACACCCTGTGGATGTTGGCCACCGGTACCGCCATCGGCCCTTACCTGTCGATTCTGCAGGAAGGCAAAGGCCTGGAGCGATTCAAAAACCTGGTGCTGGTGCATGCCGCACGCTTTGCGCGCGATCTCAGCTACCTGCCGCTGATGCAGCAGTTGCAACAGCGTTACAATGGCAAACTGCGCATTCAAACCATCGTCAGCCGTGAAGAAGTCCCCGGCTCGCTGACGGGACGCGTACCCGCGCTGATTGAGGACGGCCGGCTGGAAGCGGCGGTAGGCTTGACCCTCGATGCCGAAACTGACCACGTCATGCTGTGCGGTAACCCGCAAATGGTGCGCGATACCCAGCAAACGCTGAAAGATCAGCGCCAGATGCGCAAGCACCTGCGCCGCAAACCGGGCCATATCACCAGCGAACACTATTGGTAATTGATAGCCTCTGGTTTTAATCCGCGCCGAACTTAACGGGTTTGGCCGGCGGACCAAAACGATTATCCTCGGGCGTGCCGACAAACGCGCCCAAATCGATCATCATCATCACAATGATCAACGTCGGGATAAAACGCCCCACGCCCCACTGCCAAACCGGCGCCAGCATTTGCCAGTTACCCGCCGCCAGCAACCAAGCCACAATCAGTAACAACGCCCACCAACCGGCTTTATTGCGGTCATGCAAACGCTTCACCAGCACCGCCGCCGTTGGCCACAGCAGCCCAACGATAAAAAAGGCGATGGTTTGGATATCCACCAGCTTATTGCTGGCGAGTGAAAAAGCCACCGCCATCAGCACTACCCACAGCACCATCCAAATCCAGAAATCACGCCGCCCAATTCGGCCCTTAAACGAAAAACACCACTGTTGTATTGTCATTGAATCCTGCGTTGTTTGCCTGCCCATATTCTGCCGTGCAGTGTAACATAGGCGCTGCCGGGCGAAGATTTCTGCCCTGCATTACGCGGAGTAACGCACAGCTTTCTTGTCAGCGAGCGATAATGGCGCGGGATCTTTGACACCCCCCTCTGTTCTCGCTTTAATCGGAGCCATCTTTGTCATTGATGCCGTGTATACCATGCTGAGAAAAACCATCGCCATTGCCTGCCTGTTGCTGGGCATCGGCAGCGCCTGGGCCGATCCGCCGGATGCCCCCGCCAACGCTTCGCCTACCGCGCCCTACCTGCTGGCCGGAGCGCCAACGTTTGATCTGACGGTGGTGAAGTTCCGCGAAAAATATAACCGCGATAACCCGACGCTACCGATCGGCGAATTCCGCGCTATTGCCACGACCGAAGACGATACGCCGCTGTTGACGCGCGCTGCCAGCAAGCTAAACGAAAATCTCTATGCCTCAACCGCGCTGGAAAAAGGCACCGGAAAAATCAAAACGCTGCAAATTACCCACCTGCCGCTACAGCAGAGCAACGAAGAAAAAGCCGCTCGCACCATTGCCGTCAGCTATATGGCCGCGTTGATGCGCCAGTTTGAACCGACACTGACGGTGGAAAAAAGCCTGAGTAAAGTGGCCAACCTGCTGGAAAAAGGCAAAGGCCAGCGCTTTTACCAACAGCAGGTCGGCGCGATCCGCTATGTAGTGGCAGACAACGGCGATAAAGGAGTAACTTTCGCTGTTGAACCGGTTAAGCTGACGTTATCCGAGCCGTAACGGCAGGCTATTTAATGACAAAAAGCAAAGCCTTCGCGCTTAATCATCTCTATACTGTTGGGCAGGTAAACTGCCGGTCCGGCAGTGGTTATTTCGACTCTCGCGTTCCCTTGTTGGAGGAAAAAACATGCGTCATCCATTAGTTATGGGTAACTGGAAGCTTAACGGCAGCACTCACATGGTTAACGAACTGATCGCCGCTCTGCGCAATGAGCTGAGCAGCGTTGACGGTTGTGGCGTCGCTATCGCACCGCCTGTGATGTACCTGGACCAGGCGAAACACGCACTGGCCGGCAGCCGCATTGCTCTGGGCGCTCAAAACGTAGACGTGAACCTGTCCGGCGCATTCACCGGTGAAGTTTCCGCCGACATGCTGAAAGATATCGGTGCGCAATACATCATCATCGGCCACTCCGAGCGTCGTACTTACCACAAAGAAACCGATGCAGCGATCGCCGAGAAATTTGCCGTGCTGAAAAAAGCCGGCCTGATCCCAGTGCTGTGCATCGGTGAAACCGACGCAGAAAACGAAGCGGGTAAAACCGAAGAAGTTTGTGCACGCCAGATCGACGCCGTGCTGAAAACTCAGGGCGCAGAAGCCTTCAAAGGCGCCGTTATCGCTTATGAGCCAATCTGGGCTATCGGTACCGGTAAATCCGCCACCCCTGCGCAGGCTCAGGCAGTACACAAATTTATCCGCGATCACATCGCCAAACAGGACGCTGCAGTAGCTGCAGAAGTGATCATCCAGTACGGCGGTTCTGTGAACGATAAAAATGCCGCCGAGCTGTTCACCCAGCCGGACATCGACGGCGCGCTGGTTGGCGGCGCATCACTGAAAGCCGATGCTTTCGCTGTGATCGTCAAAGCCGCTGCCGCTGCTAAAAAAGCCTGATTTCTTTCTCTGGCTGCTAAATAAAAAACCCCGGCTTGCCGGGGTTTTTTATTATTGTCATCAAGGCATCAGCGTTTGCTGATTTCGTCGAACACACCGCCGGTGGCGAAGTGTACCTTCTGTGCCTGAGTCCAGCCGCCGAAGGTATCATCCACCGTGAACAGCTTCAGTTTCGGGAATTGCTCGGCAAACTTGGCCGCCACAGCCGCGTCACGCGGACGGTAGTAGTTTTTCGCCGCGATGGTTTGTCCTTCCTGCGTATACAGATATTTCAGGTAAGCCGTCGCCACATCACGGGTACCGCGCTTATCAACCACTTTATCCACCACCGAGACGGTCGGCTCCGCCAAAATCGATTCACTTGGGGTGATAATTTCAAACTTGTCTTTACCCAGCTCTTTCTCCGCCAGCAAAGCTTCGTTTTCCCAGGCGATCAGCACATCGCCAATACCACGCTCAACGAAGGTATTGGTTGAACCGCGTGCGCCGGAATCCAGCACTTCGACGTTCTTATACAGGTTTTTAACGAACTCCTGCGCTTTGGCCTGATCGTTATTGTTCTGGTGTAGTGCGTAACCCCAGGCCGCCAGATAGTTCCAGCGTGCGCCCCCGGAAGTTTTCGGGTTCGGGGTGATCACCGAGACGCCCGGCTTAATCAGATCTGGCCAGTCGTGAATTTGTTTTGGGTTGCCTTTACGCACCAGAAATACAATGGTCGAGGTATAAGGTGCCGAGTTGTCCGGCAGGCGTTTGATCCAATCTTTATCGATCCGTCCGCGTTCGGCAATGGCATCCACGTCATAGGCTAGCGCCAGCGTGACCACATCGGCTTCAATGCCGTTAATCACCGAGGTCGCCTGCTTGCCGGAGCCACCATGTGACTGACGTACCGTCACTTTATCGCCGGTCTGCTGCTGCCAATATTTACCGAATGCGGTGTTATATTCCTGATAGAACTCGCGTGTCGGGTCGTACGAAACGTTCAGCAGTTGGATATCTTTCGCCATGGCGCCGGACGCCAACAGCATTATTGTCAGACCTACACCCCATTTACGCATACGCATCGACTCGCTCTCCCAGGAAAATTAATCACAACCTCAATCGGTTGATTTAGCATCAGAGCCTGCCAGAAACTTTCCCGCCAATTAAAGAATAAAAAATATTGGGCTAGACGATTATGGAATATAACTACCACGGGCATAAAAAAAGCCTCCGCGTGCGGAGGCTTCTCGAGCTGAATTAATGCGGGATCAGTACAGCTTTTTCGCTGTATCCAGCCAGTCGCCCTTGAACGGACGCTTCATGTTTTCGATCGCATCGATGATGTCGTGGTGCACCATCTTCTCGTTCTGGATACCGACGCAACGACCGCCGTAGCCCTGCAGTAGCAACTCAATCGCGTAAGCGCCCATGCGGGAAGCCAGAATACGGTCATAAGCTACCGGCGAGCCGCCGCGCTGAATGTGGCCCAGCACGGTCGCACGGGTTTCACGCTTGGTTTCTTGTTCGATATGGCGAGCCAACTCATCGATATCGCAGATGTGTTCGGTGATCGCCACAATCGCGTGTTTTTTGCCTTTGGCAATACCGGCCTTGATTTCGCAGACCAGGTCTTCGCGGTTGAACTCGGTTTCAGGCAATACGATAAATTCACAACCGCCGGCAATCGCCGCCGCCAGGGTCAGATCGCCACAGTAGCGCCCCATCACTTCAACGATGGAAATACGCTGATGAGAAGATGAGGTATCGCGCAGACGGTCAATAGCTTCCACGACGGTTTCTAGCGCGGTGAAGAAGCCGATGGTGTAGTCGGTACCGGCCACATCGTTATCGATGGTGCCTGGCAGGCCGATACAAGGGAAACCTTCTTCCGTCAGGCGTTTGGCGCCCATATAGGAACCGTCGCCGCCGATCACCACCAGCGCATCAATACCGCGGTTTTTCAGATTCTCAATTGCCTTGGCGCGTACGCTGTCGTCTCTGAACTCAGGGAAGCGGGCTGAACCGAGGAAAGTGCCGCCGCGATTGATCATATCGGACACGCTATAGCGGTCCAATTGTTCCATGCGATCTTCGTACAAGCCAAGGTAGCCATCGTAAATACCAAAAACTTCCAGACCTTCCGAAAGTGCAGCACGCACAACGCCGCGGATTGCAGCGTTCATACCCGGCGAATCACCGCCACTCGTCAGTACACCGATTTTCTTGATCATGACTACCTCTGAACTGTAGATGCAATTTCTTAAGAATTCTGTATTCGCCGATTGTCTTGAAACCTCTCCGGCTGCAGAAAACCAGCTTTACGGCTTTATTGCTGGATATTATAGCAAAAACACCCAGCTGAATTGATTCAAGTCACGCAATATTGCGGTAAAAAAGCGTCATGGCACGCGGAGCTAATGCCATTATCTATCCGCTGTGCGAGTTCCCGTTGTCCTGCATTAATTATAGCTCCCAACGCCCCTGTCGGCCCGCGGGCACTACAGAACAAGGATCCTGATGGATAAGAACATCAGCCCCCGGGAAACGGTGCAACAGCGCCTGTTCCACCTGTTCAGCCAGAATATGCGCCTGCATCAGCGGTAACGCATCGTCCATCTCCAGATGCAGCTGAATAAAACGCGTCGGACCGGACTGGCGAGTGCGTAGATCGTGCGCGCCTTTGACCCCAGGCCATGAGGAGATCACGTCGATAATCGCCTGGCGCTCGTTGTCCGGCAATGCCCGGTCCAGCAGCGATTGCACGGCTTCATAACCCATTCGCAGCGCGCTATAAAGAATGTAGACGCCGATTCCCAGTGCAAACAGCGCATCTGCCCGGTGAAAACCGTACCAGCTTAGCGCAAGCGCTATAAGAATAGCACCATTCATCATGACATCTGACTGATAATGCAGCATATCTGCTCGGACGGCCTGACTGCGAGTTTTTCTTACCACCCAACGCTGATAGGTGACCAACAGCAGGGTGCTGACCAACGCCACTATCGTCACGGCAATACCGATGCCAGGGTCACGCAAGGTTTCCGGTGAGTACAGATGCTGAAAACCGGTGAGAAACAAAAATAGCGCCGAGCCAGAAATGAACATGCTTTGTGCCAGCGCCGCCAACGATTCGGCCTTGCCGTGCCCGAAGGTATGTTCCTCATCGGCCGGCTGCAGCGAGTAACGTACCACCAGCAGGTTGGTCAGCGACGCGGCAATATCCACCAGCGAATCCACCAGCGCGGCCAACAGGCTCACCGAACCGGTGCGGTACCAGGCGACAATTTTGATCAGTAACAGCGTTGAGGCCAAAACGGTGGCCGCTAACGCGGCGGATTTAACCAAACGCGCATATTGCGGTTCCATAACCCATCCCGGTTAAACGTTCAGAGGGCCAGTATAACGGAATGGTGAGCAAAAAAGCCCTTCAGATAACCGTCGCCAACGCAGTGCATATCGCGAAGGGATGTCGCCATATCGATGCAAACAATCCGTGCGACCGGCGCTAAGCGTCGTCATGGTCCATACTCTGTGGTTTAACTTTGCAGAGTTGCCTGGCGGGCTATCAAGCTGTAATTGATGGATAAAAAAAACCCCGCCATCATGGCGGGGGAAGACAGGGATGGTGTCTATGGCAAGGAAAAAACAGGGGACTACTCAGTCGTACTTAACTTCTGGGCAGAAGTTTGCTGCAAACCAGAAATCTGTTGCTCCATCTGCTGCATGCGCTGCTGATGTTTCTGGTCTAAAACGCTTTTTTGCTGTGGCGTCAGCAGGTTATACATTTGGTTGCGTACCCGGGCCATTTCGACCTGACGCTTAACCTGCTGCTGGGCCATCTGTTCCGCCTGGGCATACACGGCGGCTTCATCAAATTTGTCTGCGGTCACCAGCTTATGCATGGCTTCCATTTCAGCTACATTGACACCTGGCAGATCGTGGCGCGCCTGGCGCATTAAATCGCGCATTTGCTGGCGCTGTTGCTCAGTCAGGCTGACACCGTCAAACATGTGGTGTTGGCCAGGTGTTCTGGTGGTCGCATCGTTTCCGGGAGTCGGTGCAGTTTCCGATGTAGTGTCGGCAGCGAACGCAGCGGTAGAACCTATTGCCAGCATTGATGCCATAACTAATGCGGTCACCTTACGCATTTCAACTCCTCGTGCTTTCTCACTTTGCGAATCAACGAGGAGCAGTGTACTGCTGCACCTGCAAACATGCGTCAGTGCATGTAAAACTACGTAAAGTCATGGAATGCCAACAGTTGATGACGTATTTTGCGTCAGGAGGTAAAACATAATGAATAAAATTCTGTTAGTTGACGACGACCGCGAGCTGACCTCGCTGTTAAAAGAACTGCTTGAAATGGAAGGCTTTACCATCGTGGTTGCTTACGATGGCGAACAGGCGTTGTCGCTACTGGACAGCTCCATCGATCTGCTGCTGCTCGATATCATGATGCCGAAGAAAAACGGTATCGATACGTTGAAAGAGCTGCGTCAGCACCACCAGACGCCGGTCATCATGCTGACCGCCCGCGGCAGTGAACTTGACCGCGTATTGGGCCTCGAACTGGGCGCCGATGACTACCTGCCAAAACCCTTTAACGATCGCGAACTGGTGGCACGTATCCGTGCAATTCTGCGCCGTTCCAACTGGAGCGAACAACAGCAGAATGTCGATACCGGCGCACCAACGCTGGACGTAGACGGCCTGCAGCTCAATCCGGGTCGCCAGGAAGCCAGTTTCGACGGCCAAACGCTGGATCTCACCGGCACCGAATTTACCCTGCTGTACCTGCTGGCGCAGCACCTTGGTCAAGTGGTGTCACGCGAACTGCTGAGCCAGGAAGTACTGGGTAAACGGCTGACGCCTTTTGATCGCGCTATCGATATGCACATCTCCAACCTGCGACGTAAGTTGCCGAACCGCAAAGACGGTCATCCGTGGTTCAAAACGCTGCGTGGTCGGGGTTACTTAATGGTATCTGCAACATGATCAACAGTTTGACGGCACGCATCTTCGCCATTTTCTGGTTCACATTGGCTCTGGTGCTGATGTTGGTGTTGATGGTGCCCAAGTTAGACTCCCGCCAAATGACCTCGCTGCTGGACAGCGAACAGCGGCAGGGGCTGATGCTGGAACAACACGTCGAGGCCGAGTTGCAAAACGATCCGGCCAACGATCTGATGTGGTGGCGACGCTTATTCCGCGCCATTGAAAAATGGGCCCCGCCAGGGCAGCGCCTGCTGCTGGTCACCAGCGAAGGCCGGGTGATTGGCAACATGCAGCGCAACGAAATGCAGTTGGTGCGCAATTTTATCGGCCAATCCGATAACGCCGATCATCCGAAGAAGAAGAAATATGGCCGTGTCGAACTGGTCGGCCCTTTCTCGGTGCGGGATGGTGAAGACAACTACCAGCTGTACCTGATCCGCCCTGCCAACAGCCCACAATCCGATTTTATCAACCTGATGTTCGACCGGCCGCTGCTGCTGCTGATCGTCACTATGCTGATCAGCGCCCCCTTGCTGCTATGGCTGGCCTGGAGCCTGGCAAAACCGGCGCGCAAGCTGAAGAATGCGGCGGACGATGTCGCACGTGGCAACCTGAAACAGCATCCTGAGCTGGAGGCCGGGCCACAAGAGTTCCTGGCGACCGGCGCCAGTTTTAACCAAATGGTCAGCGCGTTGGAACGCATGATGACCGCTCAGCAACGGCTGATCTCCGATATTTCGCATGAGTTGCGCACGCCGCTGACCCGCCTGCAGCTGGCCACGGCATTAATGCGCCGTCGTCACGGCGAAGGGCACGAGCTGGCACGCATCGAAACCGAAGCACAGCGCCTGGACTCGATGATTAACGATTTACTGGTGTTGTCGCGTGGGCAACAGAAAAGTGAGTTGGTGCGTGAACGGCTGCTGGCCAACGAACTGTGGGCCGACGTGTTGGACGACGCCAGCTTCGAAGCCGAACAAATGGGCAAACAGCTGGAGATCACCTCCCCTCCCGGCCCGTGGACCCTGTACGGTAACGCCGGTGCGCTGGATAGCGCGCTGGAAAATATCGTGCGTAATGCCCTGCGTTATTCGAACACCCATATTGCCGTGGCGTTCAGCGCAGACAACCAAGGCATCACCATTGTGGTCGACGACGACGGTCCCGGCGTCAGCGCGGAAGATCGCGAGCAAATATTCCGACCGTTCTATCGAACCGATGAAGCACGCGATCGCGCATCCGGCGGGACAGGTCTGGGCCTGGCCATCGTAGAGGCAGCGGTTAACCAGCACCGTGGCTGGGTGAAAGCGGAAGACAGTCCGCTCGGCGGCCTGCGTCTGGTGCTGTGGTTACCGCTCCACCAACGCTGATAGCCTAAGACAGGCCGGTAAGATTTTGCTATTCTGCGCCCCTCGTCATGAGGGGCTTTTTACATGCTGAACATCGTTTTATTCGAACCTGAAATTCCACCCAATACCGGCAATATCATCCGTCTGTGCGCCAATACCGGTTTTCAACTGCATCTGATAGAGCCAATGGGCTTCCCGTGGGACGATAAACGCCTGCGCCGCGCCGGGCTGGACTACCATGAATTCGCCAGTATCCGACGTCATGCCGACTACGCCGCCTTTATCGCCAGCGAAAATCCGCAGCGTCTGTTTGCCCTGACCACCAAAGGCACCCCGGCACACAGCGCAGTCAGCTACCAGGCCGGCGACTACCTGTTGTTCGGACCGGAAACTCGCGGTCTGCCCGCCGGGATCCTTGACGCCTTGCCGGCACAGCAGAAAATCCGCATCCCCATGCAGGCACAAAGCCGCAGCATGAACCTGTCCAATGCTGTCGCGGTAGTCGTGTACGAAGCCTGGCGGCAGTTGGACTACGCGGGCGCGCTGATTAAGTCTTAATCAATGACAACCGCTCCTGCGGAGACGATAATACTGAAAGGTTGCCTCTCCGGGGACATCGCATGGCTTTGGCTAAGAGCATTATTGCGCAGATACGCAGGCTCGAGCGCGCGCTGAATCAGGCGCTGCTGCGTTTGCAGGACACCTCAGACGTTGAGGCCTTGCACGACGTACGCATCAACCTGCAGCGTATCAGAAGTCTGCTGCGACCATTACGCGGTATCCCCGGCGTAACTGGCCTCAGCAGCGCGGCTGCTGACTTGGGAAAAATCACTACGCCGATACGCGATCTGGAAGTGCTGATCGCCGAACTGGAACTGCATCAGTTGGCATGGCAGGCCAATACGCGCAAAACCGAGCTGCACCGCCGCAAACTCGCGCTGATGTCACAGCCGTTGCTGACCCATTTTCCCACTCTGCTACATATCTGGCCAAAAACCTTCCGCCGAACTCAACCCCGACACATCAAACGTCGTGTTGCCCTCCGCCTGCGCCTCCAGGTAAAACAGCTACGCCTGGCATTGGCCGACATACATTACGATCGGCACCAACTGCGCCTGCTGGTTAAGCGTCTGCGTTATGTTGCCGAAGCCTATTCTCAACTCTCCCTCATCACGCCTGAAACCGTCGCCAGCCTGAAAACGGCACAAAGCGCACTCGGAGATTGGCACGATCGTTTTGTCTGGTGCCTGCAGGCCGAAAACCAGCAAGATCTCTGGCCGCTGTTGCCGCAGTGGCAAATGGCGCTGGAGACGACGCGGGAGCAAGCAGAAAAGGCACTGCTTTCACTTTCGCGAACGCTGAGTGCCTAAAACCAGCGGCGTATCACGATACTGTCAAAAGAATGCAGAAACAGGGCACGGCGAGCGCCGAAAACATTCACTGCCCCGGAGGATAATAAGCTATGTTTTGTAAGGGTAATCGACATTCATCATAGGAAATCGTATGAAAAAACAACGTTTGGGCGTTGCCATGGCGGTTTTGGCAGCGGGCCTGTTACTGGCGGGCTGTTCGTCCAAAGTAACCAAAACGGATCAGTACTCGGGATTCCTGTCTGACTACAGCAAACTGCAGGAAACCACATCACCAAGCGGCCACAAAACGCTGCGCTGGATCGACCCAAGCTACAAAGAGTCCAACTACCGCGGCCTGTATTTTGAGCCAGTAGTCTATTTCCCTGCTGAAAAACCGACGACGCGCGTTAGCCAAGATACGCTGAATAAAATAAAGGCTTACGCTTCTCAGCGGATTAAAACCGCGCTTCAAGATCGCTTTACCGTACTCAATAGTCCGGCCGGGTCACGCGTGCTGGTGGCTAAACTCGCCATCACCGCAGTGTCTGCAGAAAACGAAGATATGAAATTCTATGAGGTGGTACCGGTCGCGGCTGTGGTTGCCAGCACCATGGCAGCCAGCGGTCACAGAACCCAAAACACCACGCTGTATATCGAAGGTGAATTGATCGATCAGGACACCGGCAAAACGGTGCTGGAAGTCGCTCGTAAAGCCTATGGTAAAACCGTCAGCAACGACAGCTCACCGGTAACAGCGGAAGACGTCAAAGCAGCGATCGACGACATGGTTAAAGACATCACCAACTTCCCTAAACAGGGTTAACCCTGCGAAGAAACAAATCAGGGGAGCCAAAGCTCCCCCGATTTTATTCGTCAACTCACCGGATTAAATCCCGTCACCGTATTCAAAGCCGTGATTAGTACCGTTGAAGTACTGGTCCATATCCATCGACGGCGTATCGCTTTCTGGCCGGCCGACGAGGCGTGCAGGCACGCCCGCGGCGGTCGTATGCGCAGGTACAGACTGCAGCACCACCGAGCCAGCACCGATTTTAGCGCCTTTACCCACTTCGATATTGCCGAGAATTTTAGCCCCGGCGCCAATCATTACGCCCTCACGGATCTTCGGATGGCGATCGCCGCTGGTCTTTCCGGTACCACCAAGGGTAACCGACTGCAGAATAGACACGTTATTTTCTACTACGGCAGTTTCACCGATCACGATACCAGTAGCGTGGTCAAGCATAATGCCGCAGCCAATCGTGGCCGCCGGGTGGATGTCCACGCCGAAAGCGACCGAAATCTGATTCTGCAGATATATCGCCAATGCCTGCCGCCCCTGCAGCCACAGCCAGTGGCCGATACGGTAGGCCTGCAGCGCATGAAAACCTTTCAGGTACAGCAGCGGCGTTGAATATTTATCTACCGCCGGGTCTCGCAGGCGCACGGCCAGGATGTCACGGGCGGCCGAAGCGATCATTTGCTGGTCGGCTAAGTAGGCGTCTTCCACCACTTCACGCACCGCAATGGCCGGCATAATGGGATTTGCCAGCTTGTTTGCCAGAATATAGCTGAGCGCACCGCCCAGGTTATCGTGCTTGAGCAACGTCGCATGATAAAAGCTAGCCAGCATCGGTTCACACTCAGCCAGCTCTCTCGCCTCTGATTTAATGCTATTCCAGACCTGCTCTAACTCTTCTGACGACATCAGGTTCCTCTCCGCCTTGCAAAACAGGCTGCCTCATCGCATAGCAATCAGGCAGCCCAATTCAGTTGCCGGGGTCAGCATGCCGCCCCGCATTCTATTTTATAGGTCAAGCGTTGTGTTTTTCGTCTTTTCTGGTCCGCCCCAACAGGCTTAGCGCGGCCTCGCGGGCATCTTTATGGCAGTACAGCACCTGGTAAATCTGTTCGGTAATCGGCATTTCAACGCCGTGCCGCTGCGCCAACGCCAATACCTCTTTGGTATTGCGATAGCCTTCGACCACCTGACCTATACTGTCCTGCGCTTCCTGCACGCCTTTTCCCTGCCCCAGCATAATACCGAAGCGGCGGTTGCGCGATTGGTTATCGGTGCAGGTTAACACCAGATCGCCCAGCCCGGCCATGCCCATGAAGGTCGAGGGATCGGCACCCAGCGCAGAGCCAAGGCGTGTCATTTCCGTCAAGCCGCGGGTAATCAATGCGGTACGGGCATTGGCACCAAACCCGATACCGTCTGACATCCCAGCGCCAATGGCAATCACGTTTTTCACCGCCCCGCCCAACTGCACGCCGATAAAATCGGGGTTGCTGTAGACGCGGAAACTTTTTCCGCAGTGCAGCAACTGCTGCAAGTCATCGGCGAACTGCGCATCGGTAGAGGCCAACGCAATGGCGGTAGGCAGCCCGGCAGCCAGCTCTTTGGCGAACGTCGGTCCGGAGACCACCGCCAGCGGAATGGCTTCGCCCAGTGCTTCGCGCGCCACGTCCTGCAACAGCCGACCGGTTTCTGCCTCCAGCCCTTTGGTCGCCCAAACGATACGGGCATCCGACCGCAAGTGCGGTTTCAACTGGCGTAGCACATCACCGAATACATGGCTTGGCACCACCACAAGCACGTCGCGGCTAGCCGCCAGCGCACGGGCCAAATCGGCTTCAAGCAACAGCGTATCGGGGAAGGTGACGTCGGGAAGAAAGGCCTGATTGCAGCGATCGTGCTGCATTTTTTGAATCTGCTCGGGGTTATGGCCCCAGAGCACCACGGAGTGGCCGTTACGCGCCAGCGTAATAGCTAATGCGGTGCCGTACGAGCCGGCACCGATCACTGTCATTGAAGCATTGACGCTGTTCATCAGGCATCCTGATGTGGTGCGGCACCTTCGCCTTCCGCCTGCTGCTGCAGATAGTTCATGAACAGCGCGTCAAAGTTAACCGGTGCCAGGTTCAGCTGCGGGAATGTACCGCGAGAAACCAGGCTGGTGATGCACTCACGCGCATACGGGAACAGAATGTTCGGGCAGTATGCGCCCAGGCAATGCGCCAGCTGCGTGCCGTCGATGCCCGCTACGGAGAAGATGCCCGCCTGCTGCACTTCACACAGGAACGCAGTTTCTTCGCCCAGAGACGCCGTCACGGTTACGCGCAGTACAACCTCATACACTTCGTCAGCCAACTGGCTGGAAGCGGTATCTAGATCCAGTTTAACTTCTGGCTGCCATTCCTGCTGGAAAACCTGCGGCGCTTTTGGCGCTTCGAAGGAGATATCCTTGGTGTAAATGCGCTGAATCTGGAAAGCCATCTCTGTGCTGTTTTGTTCTGACATGTGTGTAATACCCTTGGTTAAACGTCCTTATTGACACTCAGTAACCGGTAGCGGCCCGCTTAAAGCAGCGGATCCAGACCACCACGAGCATCGAGTTCATATAAATCATCGCAGCCGCCGATATGTTGGCCATCGATGAAAATCTGAGGCACGGTGGTGCGCCCACTGCGCGCAATCATCGCTTCGCGTTTTTCATTATCGCCATCGATGGCGATTTCGTTAAACGCGGCGCCCTTGCTGTTCAGCAGCGCTTTAGCGCGATGGCAGAACGGGCAGGTCGCTTTGGTGTAGATATCAATGTTAGCCATGGATTACCACCTCAACTACGTTAAACAATTACTTACCGCGCACTAACGGCAGGTTTTCCCCGCTCCAGCCGGCAATCCCGTCCTTCAGCGTAGTGACGTTTTCAAAGCCCGCCTTGTGCAGGTTTTCTGCCGGCTCACGTGAAGTCGTGCCGTTGGCACACACCACGATGATTGGCTGAGCCTTGTGTTTTTCCAGCTCGCCCAGGCTGCCGCTTTTGATTTCGCTGGCGGTCAGGTTAATCGCGTTGGCCAGGTGGCCTCTGCGGAAATCATCACGGCTGCGGGTATCCACCACAACGGCATCTTCTTTATTAATCAGTCGGGTGGCTTCACCACGGGTGATCTCTTTCACCTTGGAGAAACTGCTCTTGAAGGTCATGACGATCACCGCAACCAGCAGGGCGATCCAAGCCAGGCTCAGTATGGGATGCTTGCTAACGAATTGCATAATTTCTTGCAGCATGGGGTGTAACAACTCCCGTCAGTTTAAGGAAAAAATAACTCAAGGTTCCAGAGTATACCTGCCGAGTGCAGCAAATACAGCCAATAAGCAAGTGCTAGTGCAGAAACTGCGGGCTACGCTGAGAAATTCTCTGCGCCACAGCCTAAAAGCCGCCCTTGTTGACCGCAACTTTGATCTCTCTGGGCTCTTTTTAACCGTCGGCGTTGTAAAATCGGCCGGTTTTTAGGGTGAATAGCCATCACTCCGGCATCGGGCAGATGGCTATTCACAACTTAAAATTCATAATGAGGTTAATGCAATGTCGAGCAACAAAAAACCGATGGTACTGGTGATCCTGGACGGTTACGGCCACCGTGAGGAGCAACAGGACAACGCCATTGTGAACGCCAAAACGCCGGTGATGGATCGCCTGTGGCAACAGCAGCCACACACGCTGATCGCCGCATCCGGGCTGGATGTTGGCCTGCCTGACGGTCAGATGGGCAACTCGGAAGTCGGCCACGTCAACCTGGGGGCCGGGCGCATCGTTTATCAGGATCTGACCCGGTTGGATAAAGAAATCAAAGAAGGCGATTTCTTCGCTAACCCAACGCTGACGGCAGCGGTCGATAAGGCCGTGCAGGCCGGCAAAGCAGTGCATATCATGGGGTTGCTGTCGCCGGGCGGCGTGCACAGCCACGAAGACCATATTCTGGCCATGATTGAACTGGCCGCGCAACGCGGTGCAAAAGCCGTTTATCTGCATGCCTTCCTCGACGGTCGCGATACCCCGCCACGCAGTGCTGAATCCTCCTTGCAACGCTTTAGCGATGCCTTTGCCAGCCTCGGCTGCGGGCGTATCGCATCGCTGATCGGCCGTTACTACGCCATGGACCGCGACAACCGCTGGGATCGCGTTCAACTGGCTTATGATTTACTGACCCAGGCCAAGGGCGACTTTGTCGCCGACAACGCCGTTGCTGCCCTGCAGGCCGCTTACCAGCGCGGCGAGAACGACGAGTTCGTCAAGCCGACCGTTCTCCAGACTGCCGGGGAGGCCACGGCCGAACTGCACGACGGCGACGCACTGATTTTCATGAACTTCCGCGCCGATCGCGCACGCCAGATCGTTCGTGCCTTCGTAAATGCGGATTTCGACGGTTTCCCACGCGCCAAAGTCATCAACTTTGGTGATTTCGTGATGCTGACCGAATACGCGGCCGACATCAAAGTTCCCTGCGCCTATCCGCCGGCATCGTTGAACAACACCTTCGGCGAATGGTTAATGAAGCACGACAAAACCCAGCTGCGCATTTCGGAAACCGAAAAATACGCCCACGTCACCTTCTTCTATAATGGCGGCGTTGAAGAGCCGTTTGCCGGGGAAGAACGTGTGCTGATCAACTCACCGAAGGTCGCGACCTACGATCTGCAGCCAGAAATGAGCGCCGCCGAACTGACCGACAAACTGCTGACCGCCATTAACAGCGGCAAGTACGACGCCATCATCTGCAACTATCCAAATGGCGATATGGTGGGTCATACCGGGGTTTACGACGCGGCAGTGAAAGCGGTGGAAACGCTGGACGGCTGCATCGCCCAGGTCGTCGAAGCGGTGAAAGCCGTCGACGGGCAACTGCTGATCACCGCCGACCACGGTAATGCCGAGCAAATGCGCGATCCGGCGACCGGTCAGGCGCACACCGCCCACACCAGCCTTCCGGTACCGCTGATTTACATCGGCAAGCCTGCCCGCGCAGTCAACGGCGGCAAGCTTTCGGACATCGCGCCGACCATGCTGACGCTGATGGGAATGGAAATCCCGCAAGAGATGACTGGTAAGCCGCTGTTCATCGTGGAATAATCCTTCCCTATGAGGGAAAAGGCGTTTTTTGCACTATCAAGGGTAACCCGAAGCGCAAACCCAGGCAGCCAGCCGCTGCCTGAACGCACCGCGCCAAGGAAGTTAACCACCCTGTGCGCCAGCGTATTTTACGCTGGCGTCTTGTTGTTGCCGTTAGCCAGCCAGGCGGCGGAAGACAATAAATCCCAGCTCAAAGACATCCAGCAAAGCATCGCCGAGAAAGAAAAGGCGGTTAAGCAGCAGCAGCAACAGCGCAGCTCATTGCAGGATCAGCTTAAGCAGCAAGAAAAAACCATCGCGCAGGCCAGCCGCCTGCTGCGTGACACCCAAAGCACATTGAGCCAACTGGGGAAAGATATCTCCGGCCTGAATGCCTCAATCGCCAAGCTGCAAAAGCAGCAATCCACCCAGCAGGAAATCCTCGCCAAACAGCTCGATGCCGCCTTCCGCCAGGGCCAGCACAGCGCCGTGCAATTGATCCTCAGCGGTGAAGAGAGCCAGCGTAGCGAGCGTATTTTGGCTTACTTCGGCTACCTGAACGACGCGCGTCAGCAAACCATTGAAGAACTGAAGCAAACCCGCGCCGAGCTGGCAAAGCAAAAAACCACGCTGGTGGCCAAGCAGGGCCAACAGAAATCGCTGCTAGAGGAACAACAAACGCAGCAGCAGAAGCTGGAGCAGGCACGCGGTGCACGTAAGAAAACGCTGACCGCGCTGGAAGCCTCGCTGGAAAAAGATCAGCAGCGTCTGGTGGAACTGCGCCAGAACGAAACCCGCATGCGCGACAAGATTGCCCGGGCCGAACGAGAAGCCCGTGCCCGAGCGGAACGCGAAGCGCGTGAGGCCGCCAAGGTTCGCGAGCAGGTTCGCGTCAAAGAACAGCAGGCGAAGAAAACCGGCACCAGCTATAAGCCAAGCGAAGCCGACCGCTCATTGATGGCCCGTACCGGCGGCCTTGGCAGACCGAATGGGCAGGCAATATGGCCGGTCCGCGGCCGCACGTTGCATGGTTTCGGTGAACAGCTGCAAGGTGAACTACGCTGGAAAGGCATGGTGATCTCCGCCGCCGAAGGCAGCGAAGTGAAAGCTATCGCCGACGGCCGCGTGCTGCTGGCCGATTGGCTGCAGGGCTATGGCCTGGTTGTCGTCATCGAACACGGTAAGGGTGACATGAGCCTGTACGGCTACAACCAAAGTGCACTGGTCAACGTCGGGGCACAGGTGCGCGCCGGCCAACCGATAGCCCTGGTAGGCACCAGCGGAGGCCAGGGAACGCCATCGCTCTATTTCGAAATTCGTCGCCAGGGTCAGGCCGTTAACCCACTACCGTGGTTGGGAAGATAGATTTGCGCTATAACAAAATCCGTACTGCCGTCTTGATTGGCTGTCTGCTGCAGGTCTGCGCCGCACAGGCAGGGAAACTCTCCATCGTCATCGATGACGTGGGCTATCGCCCGCACGAAGAAGGTGCGGTGCTGCAAATGCCGACGGCCATCTCCGTTGCAGTGCTGCCCAACGCCCCCCATGCCCGCTTAATGGCTACTCGCGCCCACAGTCAGGGCCGGGAAGTACTGATCCATATGCCGATGGCGCCGCTCAGTAAGCAACCGCTGGAGCGTGACACACTACAGCCTTCCATGAGCAGCGAAGAGATCCAGCGCATTATCCGCAATGCGGTCAATAATGTACCCTATGCGGTAGGTATGAATAACCACATGGGCAGCGCCATGACCTCCAGCTTGCCCGGTATGCAGAAAGTCATGCAGGCGCTCGACAGCTATCAGCTCTATTTCCTCGACAGCATGACCATCGGCAACAGCCAGGCCACCCGAGCGGCGGCCGGCACCCATGTGAAGGTGATCAAGCGTAAGGTGTTCCTGGACGATACGGCCAGCGAAGCCGATATTCGCCGCCAGTTCAACCGGGCGGTCGAATTGGCACGGCGCAACGGTTCCGCTATTGCCATTGGCCACCCGCGGCCGGCGACGGTGAAAGTGCTGCAGCAAATGCTGCCTACGCTGCCAAGCGACATCGTGCTGGTGAAACCCAGCTCGCTGCTGAACGAACCACAGGGCGGCGGTAGTGGCGGCAGCTATGTTCCACCACCGATCAAGCCGCAGAAACCGCAGCCGAAGAACCCGTTCAATGGCGGGATCAAACAGTGTAAGGTCAAGTTGCCGAAGGAAAAAGTCAACGCGGGCAAGGTCATGAGTGTGATCGGCGAAAGCGTGACCCAGTCGCCGGCCGTGACCTTCATTAAACGTCAGTGGCAACGCTGGACGGACTCAACGCCAGACAAACCTAAAGCATAAAATCAGGGCCGGAATTCCGGCCCTTTTTACTGTTAATCCCAGCTCAAAATCACTTTCCCGGACTGGCCGGAACGCATGGCATCAAAGCCCTGCTGGAATTGGTCGATCGAGAAACGGTGAGTAATGATAGGCGTCAGATCCAAACCAGACTGAATCAGCGCCGCCATCTTATACCAGGTTTCAAACATCTCACGACCGTAAATCCCTTTGATAAACAGCCCTTTGAAGATCACCTGATTCCAGTCGATCGACATATCCGACGGTGGAATACCCAGCATGGCAATACGCCCACCGTGGTTCATCGCATTGAGCAACGAACGAAACGCCGGTGGCGCACCAGACATTTCCAGCCCAACGTCAAACCCTTCGGTCATGCCCAACTCGGCCATCACGTCGTTCAGGTTTTCTTTGCTGACGTTCACCGCACGGGTCACGCCCATTTTACGCGCCAGATCCAAACGGTATTCATTGACGTCGGTAATCACCACATGGCGAGCGCCAACGTGCTTACATACCGCAGCGGCCATGATGCCAATCGGACCAGCGCCGGAAACCAGCACGTCTTCGCCCACCAAATCAAACGACAGCGCGGTGTGCACCGCATTGCCGAACGGGTCGAAGATTGACGCCAGTTCATCGGAGATATTATCCGGGATCTTGAAGGCATTGAACGCCGGGATCACCAGATACTCAGCAAACGACCCTGGACGGTTCACGCCCACACCGGTGGTGTTGCGACACAGGTGCGTGCGGCCACCCCGGCAGTTGCGGCAATGGCCGCAGGTGATATGGCCTTCGCCTGAAACGCGGTCGCCGACGTTGAACCCTTTGACTTCCTGGCCGATGGCAACCACTTCACCCACGTATTCGTGGCCGACGACCATAGGCACCGGGATGGTTTTCTGTGACCATTCATCCCAGTTATAGATATGAACATCGGTACCGCAGATCGCGGTTTTACGGATTTTAATCATGATGTCGTTATGACCCAGCTCCGGCTGAGGCACATCGGTCATCCAAATCCCTTCTTCCGCTTTCAGTTTTGACAATGCTTTCATGGTTTTACCTTATGCAATAACGCCAAGATCTTTACCGATACGAATGAACGCCGCAACAGCACGCTCAATTTGCTCCGGGGTATGATCGGCAGACATCTGGGTACGGATGCGTGCCTGGCCTTTCGGCACCACCGGATAGAAGAAACCTGTTACATAGATGCCTTCCTTGAGCAACGCATTGGCGAATTCCTGCGCCAGTTTTGCTTCACCCAACATCACCGGGATGATGGCGTGATCGGCCCCGGCCAGCTCAAAGCCCGCCGCGGTCATTTTTTCACGGAACAGGCTCGCATTGGCCCACAGGCGATCGCGCAGTGCATCGCCCTCTTCCAGCAATTCCAATACTTTGATCGACGCTGCGACAATCGCCGGCGCCAGCGAGTTGGAGAACAGATAAGGGCGCGACCGCTGACGCAGCCACTCCACAACCTCTTTCTTCGCCGCGGTATAGCCGCCTGAAGCGCCGCCCAACGCCTTGCCCAAGGTACCGGTAATGATGTCGACGCGCCCCATCACTTCGCAATACTCGTGGGTGCCACGCCCGTTGGCGCCAACGAAACCAACCGCGTGGGAGTCATCCACCATCACCAACGCCTGATATTGGTCCGCCAAATCGCACACGCCTTTCAGGTTGGCGATCACACCGTCCATTGAGAACACGCCGTCGGTGGCGATCATGATGTGCCGTGCGCCATCAGCCTTGGCCTGCTTCAGCTGTGCGGCCAATTCAGTCATATCGTTGTTGGCGTAGCGATAGCGCTTCGCCTTACACAAGCGGACACCGTCGATGATCGAAGCATGGTTCAACGCATCAGAAATAATGGCGTCTTCCGGACCCAGCAGGGTTTCGAACAGCCCCCCGTTGGCGTCAAAACAAGAGGAATACAGGATGGCGTCTTCCATCCCGAGGAAATCGGCCAGCTTTTTTTCCAGCTGTTTATGGCTATCCTGGGTGCCACAAATAAAGCGCACCGACGCCATGCCGAAACCATGGCTGTCCATACCGGCCTTGGCCGCCGCGATCATCGCCGGGTGGTTAGCCAGGCCCAGGTAGTTGTTGGCGCAGAAATTGATCACATGGCTGCCGTCGGCTACGGCGATATCAGCCTGCTGAGCGGTAGTAATAATGCGCTCTTCTTTGAACAATCCCTCGCTACGGGTGGTCTCAAGTTGTTGTTCCAACTGCTGATAAAAAGACGCGGACATTCGGTTATCTCCAGGATTGGGCTGTTTTCAACATATTTTACTGATTTGTAACCAAACTGACGAGAATCAGCGGGAGAGAATATGAAAATTGCAGCAGATATCACGGCAAAGTACTGCAGTGCTCGACATCACGGGATATTCAGAGCCCGTCCGATGTTTGCAGCGGCATGAAATGCTATTATAAGCGGCATTGAGCGTGGGACACCGTGTCCCACCGGGCAGAATAACAGGGGTAACCCAATGATTATCGTCACTGGTGGCGCCGGCATGATCGGCAGCAATATCATTAAAGCGCTGAATGACACAGGGTATCGCGATATCCTGGTGGTAGATAACCTGAAAGACGGCACCAAATTCGCCAACCTGGTCGATCTCGACATCGCCGACTATATCGACAAAGAAGATTTCATCGCCAATATCGTGGCCGGTGACGATCTGGGTGAAATCGACGCGGTTTTCCACGAAGGTGCCTGCTCGTCCACCACCGAGTGGGACGGCAAGTACATGATGGACAACAACTATCAGTACTCTAAAGATCTGCTGCACTACTGCCTGGATCGCGAAATTCCGTTCCTGTACGCCTCTTCTGCAGCCACCTACGGCGGTCGTGAAGAGTTTATCGAAGAGCGCCAGTTTGAAGAGCCGCTGAACGTTTACGGCTACTCGAAATTCCTGTTCGACCA
Source organism: Serratia sp. GW822-FHT06D09 (assembly GCF_058799515.1). Taxonomy (NCBI): domain Bacteria; kingdom Pseudomonadati; phylum Pseudomonadota; class Gammaproteobacteria; order Enterobacterales; family Yersiniaceae; genus Serratia; species Serratia sp. GW822-FHT06D09. The sequence goes on along the minus strand of NZ_JBXALO010000013.1, from coordinate 60,479 downwards.
GTACGTACGTGAAATTCTGCCTGAGGCAGACTCGCAGATCTGCGGCTTCCGTTACTTCAACGTCTACGGCCCGCGCGAAGGCCACAAGGGCGGCATGGCCAGCGTGGCATTCCACCTGAACAGCCAGATCAACCGCGGCGAGAACCCGAAACTGTTCGACGGCAGCCAGAACTTCAAGCGTGATTTCATCTACGTCGGCGACGTAGCGGCAGTGAACCTGTGGTTCTGGAAAAGCGGCGTCTCCGGCATCTTCAACTGCGGCACCGGCCGTGCGGAAACCTTCCAGGCGGTGGCCGACGCGGTAGTCGACTTCCATCAGAAAGGCGCAGTGGAAAACATCCCGTTCCCGGAAAAACTCAAAGGTCGTTATCAGGCGTTTACCCAGGCCGACCTGACCAAGCTGCGCGCCGCCGGCTATGACGCACCGTTCAAAACGGTCGCCGAAGGCGTGAAAGAGTACATGGCCTGGTTAAACCGCACCGCCTAAGCTGAAGGAACAAACGTAGGGTATGAAAATACTGGTTATCGGCCCTTCATGGGTTGGCGATATGATGATGTCGCAAAGTCTCTACCGCACCCTGAAGGCCGAGCACCCGACGGCAGAAATTGATGTGATGGCGCCGGCCTGGTGCCGTCCATTGCTGGCGCGTATGCCGGAGGTCAACCAGGCCCTGCCGATGCCGTTAGGCCACGGCGCGTTGGCACTCGGGGAGCGTCGACGTCTCGGGCATGCCCTGCGCGCTAACGTATACGATCGCGCTTATGTGCTGCCGAACTCCTTCAAATCTGCGCTGGTGCCCTTCTTTGCCCAAGTGCCACGGCGCGTTGGTTGGCGCGGAGAAATGCGCTATGGCCTGTTGAATGATATTCGCGTTCTGGACAAGGCCGCCTTCCCGCTGATGGTGCAGCGTTATGTCGCGCTAGCCTATGACAAACAATGCATTCAACGCGCAGAAGATCTGCCGCAGCCGCTACTGTGGCCGCAACTGCAGGTCAGCAACGAAGAGATTGCCGAAACTACCGCCGCCTTCAACCTGACCGATCATCGGCCGATCATCGGCTTTTGCCCCGGCGCCGAGTTCGGTCCGGCCAAACGCTGGCCGCATTATCACTATGCCGCTCTGGCACAGAAGCTGATCGATCAGGGTTATCAAATCGCCCTGTTCGGTTCCGCCAAGGATAACGAAGCGGGCGAACAGATCCGCGCTGCGCTGGATGACGACGCCCGCGGCTTTTGCATGAACCTGGCTGGGGAAACTCAGCTGGAGCAAGCGGTGATCCTGTTGGCCTCCTGTTCGGCCGTGGTCAGTAACGACTCAGGTTTGATGCACGTTGCGGCGGCGTTGAATAAACCGCTGATAGCCTTGTACGGCCCGAGCAGCCCGGACTTCACGCCGCCGCTGTCCGACAAGGCCAAAGTGATCCGCTTAATTAGCGGTTACCATAAGATACGCAAAGGCGATGCCGATCAGGGTTACCATCAAAGCCTGATCGATATTCAGCCACAGCAGGTGTTGGACGCGCTGACGCCGTTACTTACCGCCAGCGAGGAATAAGCATGCAGGTGTTGATTGTAAAAACCTCTTCCATGGGAGATGTACTCCACACGCTACCTGCGCTCACCGACGCCATGCAGGCCATTCCCGGTATTCGCTTTGATTGGGTGGTTGAGGAAAGCTTCAGCCAAATCCCCACCTGGCATCCGGCGGTGGACCGCGTGATCCCAGTGGCGATTCGCCGCTGGCGCAAAAACTGGTTTGGCAGTGAAACTCGCCAGCAACGCTGCGACTTTAAACGCGTGGTGCAGGAGCGAAATTACGACGCGGTGATCGACGCCCAGGGGCTAATCAAAAGCGCCGCGCTGATCACTCGCATCGCCAAAGGCAGCAAACACGGTCAGGACAGCAAAAGCGCCCGTGAGCCCTTCGCCAGCTGGTTCTACAACCACCGCTACGATATCGACAAACAGCAACATGCCGTTGAGCGTACGCGCGAGCTGTTTGCCAAAAGCCTGGGCTATGAAAAACCCGACAGCGTCGGCGATTACGCCATTGCGGCCCGCTTTCTCAGCCATCTGCCGGCCGATGCCGGCCAGTATCTGGTGTTTTTGCATGCTACCACTCGCGATGAGAAACACTGGCCGGAAACACACTGGCGCGATCTGATCGCGTTAACTGAGCCAACCGGTTTGAAGATCAAACTACCGTGGGGCGCAGAGCACGAGCGTCAACGCGCACTGCGTCTGGCGGAAGGTTTCCCGCACGTCGAGGTTTTACCCAAGCTCAGTCTGCAGCAGGTGGCCGAAGTGCTGGCCGGTGCGAAATGCGTGGTCTCGGTTGATACCGGCCTTAGCCACCTGACCGCCGCGCTAGACAGGCCGAATATCACGCTGTTTGGTCCCACCGATCCAGGATTGATCGGTGGTTACGGTCAGAATCAACATTCTCTGATTTCCCCAGAAAAAAGCATGGCGACGCTCTCCGCCGGTTCAGTCTGGGCCGAGTTGCAAAAGGTTATTGGATGAAAAAGCTGCACGTTATCAATTTAGGGAAGATGGGTGGCGTCGAACGCCTGTTCCTGCAGTATATCAACGACACCACCGACGGCAGTAACGAGGTGATTTGCATCAGTAGCGAGGTCGGTGAAGAGATCCGCCGGCAAATGCCTGACCAAAAAGTTACCTTTGCCAACCGGCTGGTGAACGCTTTGCCACTGCGCTGCCCGCAGTTTTTGCGCAAATACCTGCTGAAAAGTAAAATCGAAAAGGCCAATGCCGACGTGGTCATCGTTTGGGATCTGGTACCCGGTCTGGCCGCCAAACCGAAACGCGGTAAGCTGGTTTACTACGATCACGGTTGTTCATGGCGCTACCCGAAGAATCACAAAACCTTGCGTTTTCTCGCCATGCTGGACGGGGTGATATCGGCTTCATTTGCCTCAAAACGGGTGATGGAACTGCGCTTTAATTTGCCCTGTCCGAATCACGTGGTGATCAACCGACTGAAAACGCCCTCCGGTATCAGCGATAGCCTGAAACCACTCAGCAAGCCGATCAGAATAGGCACCGCCTCTCGCCTGGTCAGCCTGAAAGGCATCAGCGTGTCGTTACTGATGATGCAGGAACTGCTGCGCCGCGGGCATGATGTCACTCTGGAAATTGCAGGCAAGGGACCCGACAGGGCAGAATTTGAAGCCTTGGCGGAAAAGCTCGAGCTGGGCGACCGGGTCATCTTCAGCGGTTTTCAGGATAACGTTGCGGATTTCTTCAACCGCACACATATCTATATGAGTACGCCGATCACCGAACCCTTCGGCTTATCCTGTATGGAAGCGTTGTATTTCGGCGTGCCGGTCATATTCCCGCAGGTCGATGGTCAGCCAGAGGTGATCAAAGATGGGCACTGCGGTATTGGCTTGCTCCCCTCGGTAACGATTGAAGAACATCAACGGCTAACGGGTATCAAGGTGGATTTCCCTCACGATGTCTATGATCCGCTCAGCGATACCTTGGTCATGCCGAAACTGCTGTCACATCTTGAGTGCGCAGATGCAGTGGAAAAGCTGATAGTGCCGGAAACATATCAAAGTATGAGTCAAAATGCGCAGCGTTACCCGGTTGAACATTTCAGCTACGCTATGTTCAAAACAGAATTTGACGACGCGCTGAAATCATTTACTGCTTAACATTAATGCGAGCCGGAAACCCAGCCCCATGCAACTACTCAAAGAAACCACACCGCACCCTGTCTTCAGTTATCTGATCTATCTGGGATGCGCTATCGCGTTTTGTACTATCCCCTTCGGTTCCGACACCGGGCGCAATCTTTTTTATGTCGCCAGCTATATCTCATTTATCGCCGTGTGTTTAAACCTGAAGTATTACTTTAAAAACAAAAAAAACCTTATCGTACCCGTTCTGTTTTTCTGCGTAGGCATGGGGAGCATTTTCTGGTTGCAGCACTTTAAACAACCGGGCGATTACATCAATATTTACCGCTCATACATGTCGACCGGCAAGTTGCAGATCGCCACCGCCTTTATTCTGCTGATTGCGTTAAATGAACGCCTTTGCATGCAACGCGCCTTTATTGTTATTGCGTTGGTGACGGGTATTGCGGTCAACGGTTATTCCCTTTATCAGGGCTTGTGGCTGGATATTGGCCGCGTAGAGATTAACTTCGATCGCGCTACCGTTGCCGCCTATTTGATTACCGCCATCAATCTGGTCATGCTGCAGGCAATTCTGATGCTGCGAACGAAATACCGCATTCCGCTCTATATCATCGGCTTTCTGGTCACCTTATCCACGCTGGTGCTGACCGGCACCCGAGCGGCAATGCTGGTCTACCCGGTCGCGGTAGGCCTGTCGATACTGGCGACGAAAAACCTGATTTCCCATAAGCACAAAATCCTGCTGATAGCTTCAGTACCTTTATTGTTGGTCGCCTGCGGGTTCATCTTTAAACCACAAATTGAACAGCGTATTGCCGATTTTAAAACCAACATGCAGCAAGCGAATAATCCAGAAATCGACAATTCCATTATGTCACGCCTTACGATGCAAATAATCGGGGTGCGTACCGGAAACCTGGCCCCGTTGGGACAATCGGCAGAACAGCGCGGAGAGGAAATCAAAGCTATAGTTGCCAAGCAGCCCGAACTGTATGGCGTAATGCCTTATATCAATGTTCATATGCACAATGAGCTGCTGGAAACCTACTCGCTCAAAGGCGTCTGGGGGGCCCTGTTTTTACTGGCGCTGTACATCGGCTTATTTGTTTCCTCATTAAAGCCTCACCGCAATGCACTGTTGCTGGGTGTGACCTTCAGCCTGTTTGTTTATGGGCTCAGTGACGTCATATTCTTTAGCACTGAAGGTACGGCGATTTTTTGCCTGGCGATCGTTGCCAGCGTGCTTTCAGTGAAAAAAACGTCGGTCGCTCAGGATTAACCTCATGAACTCATCGCCGCCTCTGCTCAGCGTTATCGTGCCATTTTACAACAACGAAAATTTCGTCGTTGCCAGCCTGAGCTCGCTGTTTAACCAGATCGGCGATGATATCGAGGTGGTCATCATTGATGACGGCTCGACCGACAATTCCGCCTCGCTGGTGCGCCAACTGTTAGCCGAACGCCGGCATCCCCAGGTGGTCTTTATTTCGCAAGAAAATAGCGGTATCGCCCACGCCCGCAACGTCGGCTTGCAGCTGGCTACCGGGCGCTATGTCACCTTCCTCGACGGCGACGACTTGCTGAGCAGCGACTATCTGGCCATTCTGCGGCCATTGCTGCTGGCAAACGAAGACGACCTGATCGATTTTAATTATCAGAAGTTTGCTGACAGTCCGCCGGTACAGCCTGTTGGCACCGCGATCCGCAGCAGCACTTATGACTTTGCTGGCCAGGGCCTGGCCTGTCTCACCCCGTTATTTTCCCACTCAATGTGGCACCTGTGGAGCCGTGTCTATCGACGCTCATTGTTGGAAGGTGACCGATTCGAAGACGGTCGACGCTATGAAGATGTCATTTTCACGCCTTTTCAATATTTCAAGACGCGCAAAATTGCGCATCTCGACCACGTGCTCTATTTCTATCGAGATAACAGTCAGGGGATCACCCGCAATATCAAACCCAAGGATATTGAGGACATGCTTTTTGCGACGGGGAAAATGTTGAGTTTTGTCGAACAGCACCGAGATGACGAGCCACTGCGCCAGCTGGCGGCTCTGATGCTCGGGAACTGTTTTTCAGAAATCAGAGCGATGTCAAAAGCGCAGTACGGTTACTATCACTATGAGCCGGAAACACTACGTGCCTTCAAACGCCTGACTGAAGTCTGCAGCAACAGCGGCGTACCGCGAAAAAAGATCCGGCAAATGCGGTACGCACGTGTGGACACCTGGCTGTCAAAAATGCGCTGGCAACTGAAAAAGCGCTAACTCACTCTTTATTCAGCGATAAATGATCCACCACCTCAGCGTAAATACGCTGTGGTTGGATCACGCCCATCGGGCTTTCAGCCTCCAGCGGCATAGTATAGCCGGTACGGGAAACCTGAATGATCCGATGCAGCTCCGGATCCTGAATCGGTCCGGTAGAACGCGAATCCGCGGTGACAAACAGGCTGATGGTTTTTACCTTCAGCGCCACGGCTAAATGCAGTGGGCCGGTATCGCCGGTAACCAACACATGGAAGCTGTCGATCAGCGTCAGCAACGTCTGCAGCCCCGTTTTGCCGATGCGGTTGTCTACACACTCCCGGGTTTGAGGGCTAACCTGGCTCAGAAACTGCTGCGCTTTCCCTTCGTCGAAAGGCCCGCCAATCAGTACGATGCGCACATTGGCATGCTTGGCCACCAGCTCATCGGCCAACCGGGCAAAATGCGATACCGGCCAACAGCGCGATTCGGTAGACGCGCCCAACTGAAAGCCTATCGTACAGTGCTCGCTGCTTTTGACGCCCGGTTGATACGGCGCGGGAATTTCCATGGTGGGATCGTCGCTGCGGCAACCCAAAATGGAAATCAGCTCCAACTTGCGGCGAATAAAATGGCCGTAGTAATGGAAGATATAGTTGGTCAACCAAGGTTCCAGCCCACAAATTCCGGAGCTGTAGTTATCCCGGATAATGTATTTAGCCCCGGATAAGACGGCGCTGATAATGTCGTACGGCAGATGTGAGTGCAGGATCAGCGCCAAATCCGGCTGATGTTCGCGCAGCGATTTCAACAGCGGACGTAGACTTTTGATTTTGCTGTCCCAATACACCACGCGATCGTAGTAGCGGCCGTTTTCCACCAGCTCCTGATTCTTCTTGTGAACCACCAGAGTAATATGCGCGTTCGGATAGCGTTCACGCATCGCCCGCAGCGCAGGCGTGTTAAACATAAAGTCGCCCAACGCCGTCGTGGAATAGATGACGATATTGTCAAATTGAAGCCGACTGTCGAAAGTCGCCTTATCCTGGAAACGGCCGGACTTTGCGGTATAACGTCGCAAAAACCAATCCGCGACCTTAATTTTCCATTTTTTCGACATCTCAGTTCACTTTAAGTTGATAATACTCGGCCAGCGTCATGCCAACCGTACGCTGCTGCAGCCAGGCGAACAGCTGCTCTAAATCACGGTACAACACTTCAATATCCTGTTCGGTCTTAAAGGTTGGGCTGCCACCCGGCATAAACTCGGAAGAGTGGAGCATAAATTCCACGTAATCATGCCCCTGCGCCAAACAACGCTCAGCCACAAGCTTCATTTTTTCCAGGTTGCCGCCGCTTGGGCGCAGCCAGTTAACCGACGGCGAACGTTGTTTGCCACGCAGCCGATCGTAACCCTGCTTCAGCGTATTCATCAGCGCAGAATGCTTATATTGAATGCTCATCGGCACTTCCAGCAGCGACGACGCGCCCGCTTTGGCGATATTTTCCGGATCGATAAAATAGGCCTGCGATGGGAAATGGCGATAGTCCGTGCCGCCGTTACCCTGCGGGTTGCCCGGTGAGTACTGCCAGTTAACGCGCGGCGTAACCGAGCAATCCACCTGATAACCATACTCCAGCAGCAAGGCGGCATAGTATTCGTTAAACGCCCAACGCCCGGCGCGATGGCTGAGCATTTTTGTCTGGAAGCTGTCTTCCAACAGTTTGGTCATGTGATCGACCTTGGCGCGGATTTGCTCGGCCGGGTATTCGATCAGATAGGGTTTGTGTCGCCAGTCGTCTTCGGTCAACGGCGTCAGCGGCGGGCTGTTCCAGGCATGCAGATGCATTCCCACTTCGCCGGTACCGCGGGCAATCACATCGCGAGCGAACTCGACATATTCTGCATCCATCGCCATTTCATAGTTGGTGAGGTACACCGGCTTAAAGCCATATTTCTCACACAGCGCCTGAAAGCGCGGCAAAAAGCGCGTGTTATCGGTCGAAATGCGATCGTGGTTTTGCCACAGATTGTCGCCTTCGGTATCAATGGTGATGAGAAATGCCGGTTTGGTCATAAATATCGGGCCTGATATCAACAGAATGCATTATGTTACGCAGGGCGTTTCGCCAGGGCAAACGACTTTAGTGCCTGGTTTTGACAACGTTGAAGGCATTTTGTCACTTCCCAAGGCGATTTTTTCTCTTCACGGCAAGAAAACCGTGCAACAGTAGCCACATGCGATCGGGTCATTTAGAATCAAAGATTGGTTTCCCTGAAAGCGACTCATGATGAACGACGCGCCAGCCCTTGCTCCTGATACCTCGATACAGCGTATTTTGATCGTTAAACTTCGCCACCACGGCGACATGTTGCTGATCACGCCGGTCATCAATACCCTGCAGCAAAACTACCCGCAGGCGCAGATCGACGTACTGCTGTATAAAGAAACCCAGGAAATGCTGGTCAGCCATCCGGCCTTGTCGAACGTCTTCGTGATCGATCGTCAATGGAAAAAACAGGGTACGAAAGCGCACCTGAGTCATGAACTGAATCTGATCCGACAGCTTAAGGCCCGGCATTACGATCTGGTGGTCAACCTGGCCGATCAGTGGCGCAGCGCTATTCTCGCCCGGCTGACCGGTGCACGTATCCGGCTGGGGTTCGATTTCCCGAAGCGTCAGGGCTTCTTATGGCGGCACTGCCACACGCATTTGGTACCGGTCAGCGATCATGCCCGGTTGCACACCGTTGAACAAAACCTGTCGCTGTTACAGCCGCTTGGCCTGCCAGGCGTCAGTCAGCAGGTCACCATGAGCTATCCATCGCAGGACTGGCAAGCCTGCGAGCAACTGTTGCAGCAACAGGGCATTACCGGCGATTACATTGTGGTGCAACCCACTTCCCGCTGGTTCTTCAAATGCTGGAGCGAAGAAAAAATGGCCGCCACCATCAGCGCGTTGCAGGCCGACGGTCACTCATTGGTGATCACCTCTGGCCCGGATCCAAAAGAACGCGAAATGGTGGCGCGCATTCTGGCGCTCTGTCCGCCACAGGGCGTAGTGTCCCTGGCTGGGCAACTGACGCTGCGGCAACTGGCCGCCCTGATCGACCACGCAAAACTGTTTATCGGCGTAGATTCTGTGCCTATGCACATGGCCGCCGCGCTGCAGACCCCTTGCGTCGCGCTGTTTGGCCCTTCCAAGCTGGTGTTCTGGCGTCCATGGCAGGTCATTGGCCATGTGATATGGGCCGGTGATTATGGCACCTTGCCCGATCCAGACGCCATTGATACCGGCACCGATGAACGTTATCTGGACCTTATTCCTACAGACGCGGTGATTGCAGCCGCGCGGAGCACGCTGGCATGAAAGCATTTCGTTTGGCGATCGTTCGCCAAAAATACCGCCCGGACGGTGGAGCTGAGCGTTTCGTCTCACGCGCCCTGGAGGCGCTGGAACAGCAGGACCTGGATCTTAACGTCATCACCCGCGAATGGCAGGGTGATGCCAACCCGAACTGGCACATTCACCTGTGCAATCCGCTGAAATTTGGCCGCATCAGCCGTGAACGCGGCTTTGCCGACGCGGCCAGAGCCCTGTGGCAAAAGGAACGCTTCGATTTGGTGCAAAGCCATGAGCGGATTCCGGGCTGCGATATTTATCGCGCCGGCGATGGCGTGCATCGCCGCTGGTTATTGCAGCGGGCGCGCCTGCTGCCGGAATGGCGCCGCAAGTGGCTGTTCTCCAACCGCTACCACCGCTACGTTATGTGTGCGGAACGGGCGATGTACGCCGCTCCGGAGCTGAAAGCGGTCATCTGCAACGCCGAAATGATTAAACAGGAAATCATCGATGATTTCGGCGTTCCCGCCGATAAAATTACGGTGATCTACAACGCCATTGATAATCAAAAATTTCTGCCCGCCAATGCCGAACAGCGACAGCAGCTACGTCAGCAATACCAGATCCCGCAACAGGCGCACTGCCTGATTTTTGTCGGCTCAGGTTTTGAACGCAAAGGGCTGGCCGCCGCCATTCGCGCCGTCGCAGCCACCGACAGCTATCTGCTGGTGGTAGGCAAGGATAAGGCCGAAAAACGCTATCAGGCGCTGGCGCAGTCGCTCGGTTGCAGCGAACGGGTGCGGTTTATGGGAGTGCAGAAACAAACGCTGCCCTTCTACCAGGCCGCCGATGCGCTGTTATTACCGACGTTGTACGACCCGTTCCCCAATGTGATTCTGGAAGCCATGTCCTGTGGCCTTCCGGTGATCACCAGCACCACCTGTGGCGGTGCCGAGTTTATCACTCAGGGGCAAAATGGGTTTGTGACCGATGCCCTCGACGTACCGGCGCTGATCGAGGCGATCACCGCGTTGCCACGTCAGGCTCAGGGTTCCACCATGGGTGAAGCCGCAAGATTACGTATCATGTCGGCTACCCCGGCACACCTGTCGGAACAGCTGATATCCCTTTATAACCGGCTGCTGGATTAACTATGCGTATTCTGATGATTATCGACGGCCTGCCCGGCGGCGGCGCAGAAAAAGTGGTGCTGACGCTGTGCCAGGGCATGCAGCAAATGGGCAATGACGTCAGCCTGATTTCATTGCGCGATGTCTGTAACTACCCTATCCCTACCGGCATTCACTACCAGGTGGTGGCGGACAGCAGCCGTTCGCCATGGCGTAAACTGACCGAGCTGTCTCGCCGCGCCGCCGCGTTGGACAAGGCCATCGCAGATAACGAACGCCAACAGGGCACCTATGATCTGGTGTTCTCCAACCTGCATAAAACCGATCGCATCGTCAGCCGCAGCAAACTGCTCTCGTCAGATCGCCTGTGGTTTTGCATTCACGGCATCCTTTCAACCTCTTATCTGGGCCACCGCAAGGGGCTGGATCGCTGGTTGAAACAGCGAAAAATCGCGGCGGTTTACCAAGGCAGAAATATCGTTGCGGTATCAAAGGCCGTCGGGGACGATTTACAGCGGAACCTGCCGATCCAGCCAAGCAGACTGGAAGTGATCAATAATCCGTTCGACATTGCCAGCATCGAGCAGCAGGCGGCAGAGCCCTGCGAGTTGGCGGGCAAAGATTACCTGGTGCACGTTGGGCGTTTTCATCCGCACAAACGGCACGATCGCCTGCTGAAAGCCTATGCCCAATCGGGTATACAGGCGCCGTTGGCGCTGATCGGCACCGGCAGCGAATCCCATATCGCACAGGTGAAGCAACTGGCGAACCAGTTGGGCATTGCCGAGCGCGTGCTGTTTCTCGGCTTCCAGGCCAATCCCTACCCGTTTATTCGCCACGCATCCCTGCTGGTGCTGAGCTCCGACAGTGAGGGCTTTGGCAACGTACTGGTTGAAGCGCTGCTGTGCGATACGCCGGTGGTCAGCACCCGTTGCCCGGGCGGTCCTGCGGAAATTCTGGAAAAAGCGGGAATGGAAAACGCATTGGCGGAGCTCAATGAAAAATCGCTGGCGGAAAAAATGGCGGAAATGTATGCCTCGCCCCCGGAGATTAATCACCAACAGCTGCTGAGCTATGGGTTACAGCCTATTTGTCAGCAATATTTATCGCTCAAAAAATAATTAAGGCAGGGGAAACCCTGCCTTATTTTTAATTAATTGAACGCCTGTATTTTTTCCCACACATCATCAACGGGCACATCAATACAGTCACCCGATTCGGTCTGCAAAATGTGATAGCGGCCGGACCATGGGTGCCAGGATTCTTTATCCGTATCGCCAAAGAACACCACCATATCTTTATTCAACGCGGCAGCCAGATGCATCTGCCCACCATCGCTGCACAACACCCTGTCGCATAAATCAAAACCGGCCAGTAATTCCCGCACCGACGCCGTTGGGTACAGCGCCACACGCTCGTTCTGGCACAGCGCCAACAGTTGCTCGGCCCGTTTCTGATCGCCAATATCATCCGGCGTCAGCGTGCCCTGAGGCGACCAAAAAATCAGGACTCCCGTGTTGGGTTCAGCAAGTAAGCGATTGATAATTTCAGCATAGCGTTCGATCGGCCAGCGCCGCTTAGGACTGCGGCTGCTGATATGAACGGCACAAATCCGCTCGACCGACGGTAAGCTGGCTTGCAACCGCTGCGCTGCCTGTTGACGCTCTTCCGCGGTCAGAAACACCCGCACCGGCGGGATAGGGATGGATTGTTCGGTAATAGCCGAGAGGTAGCTGAAGGTATGTTCTACCTGATGTTTTCCGCTGAAATTCGCCTTGCGGAAAGGATGATGAATATCAGGCGTGCCTAAATCTGCACCAATGATATTGCTGGCCCCGGCCATTTTTGCCAATCGCAGGCTGTACTTGCAGGGTACCGGATTGGCCAGGATGGCCGCGTCGAATTTTATTTTACGCAGCTGAAGAAAAATCATCAGCCGTTCGAAATAAACCCCCAGCGTGGTTTCATTTTTCGCCTTATGCTTTGCTTTTTTATAGACAAAGACTTTTTCCAGATGCGGGTTATTTTTAACGACATCCTGGCTAACTTTATTGATTAACAGATAAAGTTTGGCGTCCGGATAGGCAATTTTCACCCCTTCGATCAACGGGGTTGTACAAACAAGATCGCCAATATTGTCACGGCGAATAATTAAAATATTCTTCATTCCAAGCCTATCAGCGAAATCTCTCGCCTGTTGTCTGAAACTGACACCCAAGGTTACCAAATTAGCGCCTTTCCCTTCCAGTTATGGTACTATTCTGAATAACCCATATAAATGAAATTGATAGAATGTTGCTGCGTTTATATCAGGTACTACTCTACCTTATCCAACCCCTGATCTGGCTCCGCTTACTGTTGCGCAGCCGCAAAGCTCCAGCCTACCGTAAACGCTGGGCAGAACGCTATGGCTTCTGCGCCGGTAAAGTCGTGCCGGGCGGGATCATGCTGCATTCCGTCTCCGTGGGTGAAACGCTGGCCGCCATCCCCTTGGTCCGCGCGCTACGCCACCGCTACCCCTATTTACCGATTACTGTGACCACGATGACCCCGACAGGTTCAGAACGCGTGCAGTCCGCCTTCGGTAAAGACGTTCACCACGTTTATCTGCCTTACGATCTGCCTGGCTCGATGCGCCGCTTCCTGGATCAAGTGAATCCCAAGCTGGTCATCATCATGGAAACCGAGCTGTGGCCCAACCTGATTAACGCATTGCATCAGCGCCAAATTCCGCTGGTGATCGCCAACGCCCGCCTCTCTGCCCGCTCAGCCGCCGGTTATAAAAAAATCGGCGGTTTTGTCCGCGATATGCTGCGCCGTATTACGCTGATCGCCGCGCAAAATCAGGAAGATGGCGAGCGCTTTATCGAGCTTGGCCTGAAACGCTCACAGCTTACCGTTACCGGTAGCCTGAAATTCGATATTTCCGTTACTCCGGAACTGGCCGCACGCGCGGTCACATTACGCCGTCAATGGGCGCCGCGTCGCCCGGTGTGGATCGCCACCAGCACCCATGAAGGCGAAGAAAGCATTCTGCTGGCTGCACACCGAAAACTGCTGGAGAAACACCCTGACCTGCTGTTGATCCTGGTGCCTCGCCACCCGGAACGCTTCGCGACGGCCAAAGATCTGGTACAAAAAGCTGGTTTCAGTTACACCCTTCGCAGCAGCGGTGAAATCCCTTCCGGCGGCACTCAGGTGGTGATCGGCGATACCATGGGCGAGCTGATGCTGCTGTATGGCATTGCCGATCTGGCCTTCGTTGGCGGCAGCCTGGTGGAACGCGGCGGGCATAACCCGCTGGAAGCCGCGGCACACGCCATTCCGGTGCTGATGGGGCCACATACCTTCAACTTCAAGGACATTTGCGCCAAACTGTCGCAAGCGGAAGGGTTGATCACCGTGACCGACGAGGAATCGCTGGTCAAGGAAGTGGCTACATTGCTCACCGATGAAGACTATCGTCGCTATTACGGCCGCCACGCGGTGGAAGTGCTGTATCAAAACCAGGGAGCGCTGCAACGCCTGCTGCAACTGTTGGAACCGCACCTGCCGCCTCGGAGCCATTAAATGAGCGACCGTAAAAGCCTGTCGGTGGTGATTATCGCCAAGAACGAGGCCGGGCTGCTGCCGGATTGCCTGCACTCCGTTGCCTGGGCAGACGAAATCATCATGCTCGACTCTGGCAGCCAGGATGACAGCGTCGCCGTTGCCAAAAGCCTGGGTGCCAAAGTATTCACCCATACCGACTGGCAGGGCTTCGGCAAACAGCGCCAACTGGCTCAAAGTTACGCCAGCCACGACTATATTTTGATGATTGACGCCGACGAACGCGTTACGCCGGAATTGCGCCAGTCGATTGAACAAGCGCTGGCCGCGCCAGATGAGAATAAGGTCTACAGCTGCGCACGCCGCAACCTGTTCCTGGGGCGCTTTATGCGCCACAGCGGCTGGTATCCCGATCGCGTCAACCGCCTGTATGCCAATCGGCGTTATCGCTATAACGACAATCTGGTGCACGAGTCGCTCAATACTGACGGGGCGAAAGTGGTGCCCCTTAGCGGCGACCTGCTGCACCTGACCTGCCGTGACTTCTTTGCCTTTCAACGCAAACAGCTGCGTTATGCCGAAGAGTGGGCCATTCAACGCCACCAGGCCGGCAAGCGCTGCAGCTATCTGTCGATACTGACCCACACCCTTGGCGCCTTTTGCAAAACCTGGCTGCTGCGTGCCGGCTTCCTGGACGGTAAACAGGGGTTGCTGTTAGCCGTGGTCAACGCGCAATATACCTTCAATAAATATGCCGCACTCTGGGCATTGGGCCGCAACTATTCAGAGAAGTGAATCATGACCCGTAAAGCCATTTATCCCGGTACTTTCGATCCCATGACTAACGGCCACCTGGATTTGGTGACACGCGCATCTTTGATGTTCGATCACGTCATCCTGGCCATCGCCGCCAGCCCGAGCAAAAAGCCGCTGTTCACGCTGGATGAGCGCGTAGCCTTGGCCAGCCAGGTGACGTCGCACCTGGATAACGTGGAAGTGCTGGGGTTCAGTGAACTGATGGCACACTTTGCCGCCCATCAGAATGCCAATATTCTGGTACGCGGCTTGCGTGCGGTCTCTGATTTTGAATATGAATTGCAGTTGGCGAACATGAACCGCCATTTAATGCCGACATTGGAAAGCGTGTTTCTGATGCCTTCCGAAGAGTGGTCGTTCATCTCCTCCACCCTGGTGAAGGAAGTCGCACGGCACGGCGGCGATATCTCACCTTTCCTGCCGGCCGTAGTCACTCAGGCACTGTTCGAAAAGCTCGCCGAACACTAATCAGCGCTGGCAGCGACGGCAGAAAAATGTGCTGCGCTGCCCGTGTTTGGCAGACTCAATCGGCGTGCCGCATGCGCGACAAGGCTCCCCCGCACGGCCGTACACCTGCAACTCCTGCGCGAAATAACCCGGTTTACCGTCTGACTGCAGGAAATCGCGCAGCGTGGTGCCCCCCTGTTCGATTGAACGCAGCAACACCGCCTTGATGGTCTCCGCCAATAACTCCGCCTCCGCTTTGCTCAGCGAGCCCGCTGGACGGTCTGGCAAGATCCCGGCGGTAAACAGCGATTCACTGGCGTAGATGTTGCCTACCCCGACCACCAACTTGTTATCCATCAACCAGGGTTTGATCAGCGTGCGCTTGCTGCGTGACTTTTCGTACAGGTAAGCGCCGTTAAAGGCTTCGCTTAGCGGTTCCGGCCCCAGGTGCGCCAGCACGTTGCTGGCCGCCAGATCCTCGCACCATAACCAGGCGCCAAAACGGCGGGGATCGGTATAGCGCAGTGTCATGCCATTGCTGATCACCAGATCGACGTGGTCGTGCTTGCCGGCTTCGGTTTCCTCTGCCAGCATGCGCAGGCTGCCGGACATGCCCAGGTGAACGATAATCCAACCGTGGTCCAGTTCAATCAGCAGATACTTGGCACGGCGTTGCACGCTGCGCACCGGTTGGTCGCTCAGCGCCAGAATTTGCTCGGAAACCGGCCAGCGCAGACGGGCATTCCGCACCACCGCATATTGAATGCTGTGACCGACGAGATAAGGTTCAATCCCGCGTCGGCTGGTTTCAACTTCTGGTAATTCAGGCATCTGGCGCTCTCCCGTTGATTTCCTACCTTTATAAAACAAAAAACCCGGCCGAGGCCGGGTTTTTATTAATCCACTAAAATTATTTAATTTTAGCTTCTTTGTACAGTACGTGTTGACGGACAACTGGATCGAATTTCTTCAGTTCCAATTTTTCCGGCTTAGTACGCTTGTTCTTCGTGGTGGTATAGAAGTGACCAGTACCAGCAGAAGAAACCAGCTTGATCTTCTCGCGAACACCTTTAGCCATGATTCAGTTCCTTAATACTTCTCACCACGGGCACGCAGATCGGCCAAGACCGTCTCAATACCCTTCTTATCGATAACACGCATACCTTTAGCAGATACACGCAGAGTTACAAAGCGCTTCTCAGCCTCAACCCAAAAACGGTGTGAGTGCAGGTTCGGCAGAAAACGGCGTTTGGTCGCGTTCATTGCGTGGGAACGGTTGTTACCGCTCACCGGGCGCTTGCCAGTAACTTGGCAGACTCGGGACATGTCTATTCTCCAAAAATCAAATCAGCTCGAGCTTCGTATAGGGTATGGCCGCCTCGTCAGGCTTTTAGAGCCCATCTCAGCAAACTTCATACTGAGGAGACTCTCGTCATCAGGTCAGAAACCACACATCAGGTTAGAAACCTGCTGAGATAGGCTCTTGCGCCAAACCCAAGATTCTCAAAGGTGGCGTAGTATACGCTCTGAAGCGTAAGTGCTCAAGTCCCGAACAGCTAAAGATCCCATAAGGATCGCGAAAAAATCGCTTAAAGCCATCCGCGTTCGGCAAAAGAGACGCATTCACCCCGACCTATAACCAAATGATCGAGCACTCGGATCTCCAATAACAGGCAGGCATTAACCACTTGCTCAGTTATCAAACGGTCGGCGTGGCTGGGTTCAGCCTTACCCGAAGGATGATTATGCGCCAGAATAATGGCGGCCGCATTAGCCTTCAACGCTTCACGCACAATTTCTCTCGGGTGTACGACGACGCTGCTGATGGTACCAGCAAACATCTCCTGATGGCGAATAACACGGTGCTGATTGTCTAAAAACAATACCAAAAACACTTCCCGCTCATGGTGCGCCAGCAAACTTTGCAGATAATGCTGGGTCATCCTGGGGTTGAGCATGGCATTTTCCTGTGCCAGATGACTGGAAAAGAAGCGGAACGCCAGCTCCGAAATCGCCTGCAGTTGGGCATAACTGGAATTACCCAGCCCCTTGTGACTGCAAAAAACCGAATGGTCTGCCGACATCAGGTGATACAGCGAGCCAAACTGCGCCAATAATTGCTCTGCCAGTTGCATAACGTGCACGCCGGGAAAGCCGGTGCGCAGGAAAATGGCCAGCAGCTCCGCATCGGACAATGCCGACGCCCCGTAACGCAACAATTTTTCCCGTGGCGCCAATGTATCCTGCCACAGGGTGATTACCTGACTGCTCATTAACACCCTCCCGAAAACGCCACAGCATGCCACGCAGCGAAGCAGCTCACGACAGGTGTTTGATAACATTGCGAAGTGCTGCGCAAAGCACAATGTAACGCGTTGCAGGCGCAGCGGAATCACTCACCTGTCGGACGGTTATGCTAAAATGGCACATCTTTCGGATTCAATCGGACAATCATGATGACGGGACTTTCCGGCAAACATATTGTGCTTGGCATCAGTGGCGGTATCGCCGCATACAAATGCCCAGAACTGGTACGCCGCCTGCGTGACAGAGGCGCGGAAGTGCGTGTGATAATGACAGGCGCGGCGAAAGCCTTTATCACGCCGCTGACGCTGCAGGCCGTTTCCGGCTACCCGGTCTCGGACGATCTGCTAGATCCCGCCGCCGAAGCTGCAATGGGCCATATTGAGCTCGGCAAATGGGCGGACCTGGTGATTCTGGCGCCGGCTACCGCCGATCTGCTGGCGCGCGTCGCCGCCGGAATGGCCAACGATCTGCTGACCACCGTCTGCCTGGCCACGGCGGCACCGATCGCTGCCGCACCCGCCATGAACCAGCAGATGTACCGCGCCGTCGCCACCCAGGCCAATCTGCAGACGCTACAAGCGCGCGGTATGCTGCTCTGGGGACCTGACAGCGGTAGCCAAGCCTGTGGCGACGTTGGTCCTGGCCGAATGCTTGATCCGCTGGAAATCGTAGAACTGGCGAACAGCCATTTCTCCGCACCGCAAGATCTGAAACATTTAAAGATTATGCTCACCGCCGGCCCAACGCGCGAAGCGCTGGATCCGGTTCGTTTCATCAGCAACCACAGCTCCGGCAAGATGGGCTTTGCCATCGCCGCCGCTGCTGCCGCACGCGGTGCACAGGTCACGCTGATCGCAGGGCCGGTCAACCTGTCGACGCCGCCGTGGGTCACCCGTGTAGATGTGATCAGCGCATTGGAAATGGAGCAGGCGGTCCAGCAAAGTGCTGGCCAACA
The DNA here is from genome assembly GCF_058799515.1 of Serratia sp. GW822-FHT06D09. NCBI lineage: Bacteria > Pseudomonadati > Pseudomonadota > Gammaproteobacteria > Enterobacterales > Yersiniaceae > Serratia > Serratia sp. GW822-FHT06D09. Next base: position 42,012 of record NZ_JBXALO010000013.1, on the reverse strand, counting down.
GGATGTTTTTATATCTTGCGCTGCCGTGGCCGATTACCGCGCCGAGCAGATTTCCGATGAAAAAATAAAAAAACAGGGTGATGAAATCATCCTCAAAATGGTAAAAAACCCCGATATCGTTGCCGGCGTCGCCGCGATGACCAAAAATCGGCCTTTTGTCGTGGGGTTTGCTGCCGAAACCCAGAATGTGGAAGAATACGCGCGACAAAAACTGGCGCGTAAGAAACTGGATTTAATTTGCGCTAACGATGTATCGCTTGCAGAGCATGGGTTTAACAGTGACACCAATGCCTTGCACCTTTTTTGGCAGAATGGAGAAAAGCGCCTGCCGCTGAGCGACAAGGCACTCCTTGGCCAACGTTTAATAGACGAGATAGTCAGCCGTTATGATGAAAAAAATCGACGTTAAAATCCTCGACCCGCGTATCGGGAAGGACTTCCCTTTACCGACCTACGCCACCCCAGGTTCCGCAGGCCTTGATCTACGTGCCTGCCTGGACAGCGCTGTCGAGTTGGCGCCGGGTGAAACCACGCTGCTGCCAACGGGCCTGGCTATTCATATTGCCGACACCGATCTTGCCGCAGTGATCCTGCCGCGTTCCGGTCTGGGCCATAAACACGGTGTGGTACTGGGCAATCTGGTCGGCCTGATCGACTCCGACTACCAGGGCCAGCTGATGGTTTCCGTCTGGAACCGTGGTCAGAAATCCTTCACTATTGAGCCAGGTGAACGTATCGCGCAGATGGTGTTCGTGCCGGTAGTTCAGGCTGAATTCAATCTGGTAGAAGAGTTCGACAGCAGCGAACGCGGTGCCGGTGGCTTTGGCCACTCCGGCCGCCACTAAGCGCTGCCTGATACCTGACCGACGACAAGGAATTGTCGCCTTAAATCTTGCTACCCCGGAGAGAAGGACGGCTCCATGGCAAGATTTGGCCGACTACGATTACAGCGCACACCAGGGCGCACGGAGAATACAGGTCGTTAAGGCCGCTGACCCCAGCATCGTAAAAAAGCTATCACATAAGCCGCACAGAGCTTTCTCTGCAACGGCCGGTGCCCGGGTTTCCGAAAGTCTAAGCAGTTTTAGCAAGGGTCTAATCAGACATGGCAGAAAAAGAAAATATCAAAAGGAATCGGCGCGAGGAAATACTGCAGGCATTAGCCCAGATGCTGGAGTCCAGCGACGGTAGCCAGCGTATTACCACCGCTAAACTTGCCGCTAACGTCGGAGTCTCCGAAGCTGCACTGTACCGGCACTTTCCCAGCAAAACACGGATGTTCGACAGCCTGATCGAGTTTATTGAAGACAGCCTGATAACGCGCATCAACCTGATTTTGCAGGATGAAAAAGAGACCTTTAACCGTCTGCGCCTGATTTTGCTGCTGGTATTGGGGTTCGCCGAACGCAACCCTGGCCTGACGCGAATCATGACCGGCCATGCGCTGATGTTTGAACAGGATCGACTGCAAGGCCGCATCAACCAGCTGTTTGAACGCATTGAAGCGCAATTGCGTCAGGTGCTGAAAGAGCGAAAACTGCGGGAAGGCAAAGGCTTTATCGTGGACGAAACGCTGCTGGCAAGCCAGCTGCTGGCGTTCTGCGAGGGGATGCTGTCGCGCTACGTGCGATCTGAATTCCGCTATCGCCCAACCCAAGAGTTCGATGGCCGCTGGCCACTGCTGGCGGCACAGCTGCAATAAACCCGTTACCGGGCGCATTCTACGCGCCCGGTAACGTAGATACTGAGTTAGACCCCGTACTGCTCACGATAGGCGCGCACCGCCGCCAGGTGATCCGCCATTTCTGGCTTTTCTTCGAGATAAACAATCAAATCCTTCAGCGTCACGATGGAAATCACCTTGCAGTGATAGTCACGCTCAACTTCCTGAATGGCCGAAATATCCGCACGACCTCGTTCCTGACGATCGAGTGAAATCAGCACGCCGGCCAACGTTGCGCCGCTGGCACCGATGATTTCCATGGATTCACGGATAGCCGTACCGGCAGTGATCACATCGTCCACCAGCATCACGCGGCCCTGTAGCGGGCTGCCTACCAGCGTGCCACCTTCGCCATGGGTCTTGGCTTCCTTACGGTTAAAGCAGTAAGGCACGTCGCGCTCATGGTGCTCTGCCAAAGCCACCGCCGTGGTGGTGGCAATCGGGATACCTTTGTAAGCAGGACCAAACAGCAGATCAAACTCAATACCGGAATCCATCAGAGCTTCAGCGTAGAAACGCCCGAGTAGCGCAAGATCACGCCCGGTATTAAACAGGCCGGCATTAAAGAAATATGGGCTGGTGCGGCCGGATTTCAGGGTGAACTCGCCGAATTTCAATACCTGCTTGTTAAGCGCGAACTCGATAAACTGGCGCTGATAGGCTTTCATTACTGCTTCTCCTCGTCTGGTCGGTTAGATCTGTTAATACTGCCGCCCGATCGCCGGGCGTAAAAAAGGCGACTCTTGAGTCGCCTTAAAAAATTAGTCTGCCAGCGCCGCTTTCTGCGCCTGGAAGATGGTATCGATGCCCCCTCGAGCCAGCGCCAATAACGCCAACAGTTCATCATGGCTGAACGGCTCGCCCTCGGCGGTGCCCTGCACCTCGATCATACGGCCATCTTCCATCATCACCACGTTCATGTCGGTTTCTGCTGCAGAGTCTTCAACGTACTCCAAATCGCACAGCGCTTCGCCGTTAACGATACCGACGGAAACCGCCGCCACCAGCCCTTTCATCGGGTTGGCTTTCAGCTTGCCGTTGACCACCAGCGCATTCAACGCATCGGCCAGCGCAACGCAGGCGCCGGAAATGGACGCGGTACGGGTACCGCCATCGGCCTGCAATACGTCACAGTCGAGAGTGATGGTGAACTCACCGAGTTTTTTCAGATCTACCGCGGCACGGAGCGAACGGGCGATCAGGCGCTGGATCTCCAGCGTGCGGCCACCCTGCTTGCCTTTTGCGGCCTCGCGGGCGTTACGGCTGTGGGTGGAACGCGGCAACATGCCGTACTCAGCGGTGATCCAACCCTGGCCCTGACCTTTCAGGAAGCGCGGCACACCCTCTTCTACCGTGGCGGTGCACAAAACTTTGGTATCGCCAAACTCAACCAGCACTGAGCCTTCTGCGTGTTTGGTATAATGACGGGTCAGTGTCAGTGGGCGAACTTGTTGTGGTGCTCTGCCTGCAGGACGCATGGGCTCTCTCCGGCTTCTTATCAACGATTGGCTGCGCATTATACGGGCTTCGTGACGTAATGCCTATCCTGCCCGAAGGTCCAACGCTATAATCGCTCCATCTTTTCCTATTACGGGTACGCATCAATGATCCGCAGCATGACAGCCTACGCTCGGCGAGAAATCAAGGGTGAATGGGGCAGCGCAGCTTGGGAGCTGCGTTCCGTTAACCAACGCTATCTGGAAACCTACATCCGTCTGCCGGAACAATTCCGCAGCCTGGAACCGGTGATCCGCGAACGCATTCGTGGTCGTTTGACCCGCGGCAAAGTGGAGTGCAACCTGCGCTTTGAGCTGGATCCGAGCGCGCAAAGCTCGATGATCCTGAACGAAAAACTGGCCAAGCAGCTGGTTGAAGCCGCCAACTGGGTAAAAATGCAGAGCGACGAAGGCGAAATCGATCCTATTGACGTCCTGCGTTGGCCTGGCGTGATGTCTGCTCAAGAGCAGGATCTGGACGCCATCAGCGCACAGCTGATGCAAGCGCTGGATGGTGCACTGGATGACTTCATTGTTGCTCGCGAAAGCGAAGGCACCGCACTGAAAGCGCTGATCGAACAGCGTCTGGAAGGCGTGAGCGCTGAAGTAATCAAGGTTCGCGCCCAAATGCCCAACATTCTGCAATGGCAGCGTGAGCGTCTGGTCAGTAAACTGGAAGAAGCCCAGGTGCAGTTGGAAAACACCCGCCTGGAGCAGGAGCTGGTGCTGATGGCGCAGCGTATTGACGTTGCCGAAGAGCTGGATCGCCTGGAAGCTCACGTAAAAGAAACGCACAACATCCTGAAGAAGAAAGAAGCCGTGGGCCGTCGCCTCGACTTTATGATGCAGGAGTTCAACCGCGAATCCAACACGCTGGCATCCAAGTCCATCAATGCCGAAGTGACCACTTCAGCCATCGAGCTGAAAGTGTTGATCGAGCAGATGCGCGAACAGATCCAGAATATCGAGTAATACATTGCTTCATTCGTTTAAGCCCGCACCCGCGGGCTTTTTTTATGGCGCAGAAGACCGCACCTGAAAAGGCGCGGCGGTGGTATGCGGCTTAATACAGCTCTTGGGTTGGCCGCAAAACAATTTCGTTGATATCCACCTCCGCCGGTTGCTCGATGGCATAGGCGATGGCACGCGCTACGGAATCCGCCGGGATGGCCTGTTGATAAAACTCCTCAACGAACTTCACGCTTTCCCGGTCCGAGGTGCCAAGCTTCAGTTCGGAATCCACGGCTCCCGGACAGATAATGGTGGTGCGAATATGTGCCCCCACCTCATAACGCAAGCCTTCGGAGATAGCGCGTACCGCAAACTTGGTGCCGCTGTAAACGGCGCCGCCCGGGCTAAGTACCTTCAGACCGGCGACGGAGGCGACATTGATAAAGTGACCGCTCTGCTGTTGCTCAAACACCGGTAGCGCAGCGGCAATGCCATACAGCACGCCTTTGAGGTTAATATCGATCATCCGTTCCCATTCGTCGACCCGGGTGGCGCTCAGCGGGGCTATCGCCATTAACCCTGCGTTGTTCACCAACACATCAACGCGCCCAAATTCCGTTATTGCGGCATCGACCATTGCCTCCACGTCGTTACGGTGAGTGACATCTACCGCTACCGCGAGCGCTTTACCCCCGGCCGCGATGATTTCATTCGCCAATGCATCAAGACGCGTTTTGCGACGCGCTGCCAATACCAACGTTGCGCCCCGAGCGGCGAGATGGCGAGCTGTCGCCTCGCCCAATCCGCTACTGGCGCCGGTAATAATTACAACCTTGCCTGAAATCTGGCTCATACAGTTCTCCTCAGCAAAAAGGCCATAAAGCCTCCTTTATAGAACCGGATGTCGCGATGTGTCGTGAAGCCCAAAATAACCCTGCGATTTATAAGCCATCGCAAAGGCTGAAGTATAGTACAGCCGTAAAAATCCGGCTCACAAGCGACTCTCGCCGTGAAATTCGCGTTGAATTTATTTATGAAAAACTGCCGATAAGTAAGAGAGGATGACAATCGGCAACTTACCCGGCTTACCGAAAGTATTTTGTTCTAATTATCACGTAATGTAATGAAAGGCCGGGAGAGCTGTGGCTAAATGTGTTTTTTCCTGCCCGTTAAGCCGTACGGACTCTTTATGCCGCAAATTCTGCAATTTATTTTTGCCCTGGTGGTGATCATCGCCCTGGCACTACTGGTCAGTAATGACCGCAAGAAAATCCGCCTGCGTTATATAATTCAGCTTTTAGTCATTGAAGGCGCACTCGCCTATTTCTTCCTGCATTCAGAAAGCGGCCTGAGCGTCATCAAGCACGTTGCCGGTTTCTTTGAAACGCTGCTGACCTACGCCGCACAGGGTTCCGACTTTGTGTTTGGTGGCATGAGTAAAGACGGGCTGGCGTTTATCTTCCTGGGCGTGTTATGCCCGATTATCTTTATTTCCGCGCTGATCGGTATTTTGCAGCATTTCCGCATTCTGCCGCTGATTATCCGTCTGGTCGGCACCCTGCTGTCCAAGGTTAACGGCATGGGCAAACTGGAATCTTTCAACGCCGTCAGCACGCTGGTGCTCGGCCAGTCTGAAAACTTTATCGCCTACAAGGGCATCATCGGCGATATCTCGCCGCGTCGCATGTACACCATGGCAGCCACCGCCATGTCGACGGTATCCATGTCCATCGTCGGTGCCTACATGTCGATGATCGATGCGCAATACGTGGTAGCCGCGCTGATCCTCAATATGTTCAGCACCTTTATCATATTGTCGATCATCAACCCTTATCAGTTGGACGATGAACCCGAACTGAAACTGAGCAAGCTGCATGAAGACCAGAGCTTCTTTGAAATGCTGGGCGAGTACATCCTGGCGGGCTTCAAAATCGCGATGATTATCGCCGCCATGCTGATTGGCTTTATTGCGCTGATTTCAGCGGTAAACGCTCTGTTCTCCGCCGTGTTTGGCATCAGCTTCCAGCAAATCCTGGGCTATGTATTCTATCCACTGGCCTGGCTGATCGGTATCCCGGCACCGGATGCGCTACGAGCAGGCAGCATTATGGCGACCAAACTGGTGGCCAATGAGTTTGTGGCAATGATCGAACTGAAGAAAATCGCTACGGAGCTGTCACCGCGCGGCCTGGGCATTCTGTCGGTATTCCTGGTGTCTTTCGCCAACTTTGCCTCTATCGGCATCGTCGCCGGGGCAATCAAAGGGCTTAACGAGCGACAAGGTAACGTGGTTTCTCGTTTTGGTTTGAAGCTGGTCTATGGTTCCACGCTGGTCAGCCTGCTTTCGGCAGCCATCGCCGGACTGGTACTGTAAACACTATCCCGGCCTGCGGGCCGGGAGCTTATCAGAACGCGACGCACACGGGCGCATCAACCCGCATCACGGAATCCTGTGCAAACTGTTGTTTATAGCTGCTGCGCAATGCCTCAATATGGGTTTCACTTTCCTTGCCCGGCGCATGAATCAGCATCAGCGCTTTGCTGTTTTCGCGCGCCAGCTTGCCGTCATTACCCAACCACTGTCCTTTGGCATCAAATACCGATAACCCATCTTTAAAACGCGGCGTCACTTGCCGATCGACAAAACTCTGCCATTCGGCAGCACCGATCGCTGGCCCCGCAGGGCGATTAAGGCCAAAATAAAGCGTAGTTTGGACCATAGGATCGCCAACCTGGCAGGTCGCCGATTTTTGCGGCCCGGTGTTCTGAACCGGCGCAACGCAACCGCTCAACAGGATGGTCACAGCGGCAGCCGCCGCCAGTAGGGAAGTAGCTTTCATTTATCTTCATGTTCCTCAGTAAACGCCATCATCAGCCAGAGATCCCTCACCGCCAAGCGGCCTCGGGATCGCATGCAAAAAGCATAGTCAGCAATAGAAACCAATGCGAAATATCTAATGCTTTCTTGAATAAAATAAGGTTACAAAAGGCAATGGATAAGCAAATAAAACAAAAAATGGATTAACTAAAGTAATCCGAATTGCCATCGGTTAGAAAAACTCAGTGGTGCTATGTCCTCGCGGCTATTACCCTGCCACCATGACACTCATTCCCGCCCACCCTGTGAATATCTTATGTTATTGAGCATTCTTTATATCATCGGTATTACTGCCGAAGCCATGACTGGCGCATTGGCTGCCGGCCGCCGCCAAATGGACATGTTTGGCGTCATTATTATTGCCTCTGCCACGGCAATCGGTGGCGGTTCGGTACGCGACATGTTGCTCGGGCATTTCCCCCTGGGGTGGGTCAAACATCCTGAATATATCGTTATCGTTGCCATTGCCGCGATCGTCACCACCTGGCTGGCCCCCTTGATGCGTCACCTGCGCCGTCTTTTTCTGGTGTTGGATGCCGTTGGGCTGATTGTATTTTCAATCATCGGCGCACAGGTCGCGCTGGACATGGGCCACGGTGCCATCATTGCCGCGATTGCCGCGGTGATCACCGGCGTATTCGGCGGCGTTCTGCGCGATATGCTCTGCAACCGCATTCCCTTGGTATTCCAGAAAGAAATCTACGCCGGTATCTCCTTCGCCGCCGCCTGGCTGTACATCGGTCTGCAACACTTCAGCCTGCCACATAATATGGTGGTGATCATCACTTTGGTAGCCGGCCTCAGCGCCCGACTGATTGCTCTGCGCTTTCGGCTGGGTCTGCCGGTGTTTAACTATCAGCATCCGGATCATTAATAAGGGCACCATAACAGCATAGGCAATCCCGTTGTTGATGGACTCCAAGAGGAACATCACATCAAGGCGCGCCGGCAAAACCCACAATCCCTTGTGAGCCCAGGGTGCTGACCAGCGCCAAGACTGGCTGGTGCTGGAGAAAATCGGCAATCTGTTGTGCCCTTTTTGCACCAATACCGACGATTTGCCGCCACGCCACGGGGGACATTTGCTGGACCTGATACCAGTTTGTCAGCGCCATCGTTTGCTGCGGGGAGAGCGGTATACCTAAAGCGAGCAGCCAACGCGCGAACGGTTGTTGTCGCGCCTGCTGAAATTGCCGGTGAATGCTTTGCCCTCGCTTACCGCCGATCCCGGGCGCGGCCATCAGTTGTTCCGGCGTCAGCAACAGCCAATCCAGCAAATTCCGCACTAACCCCTGATCGATCAGCGTCTGCCAGGTGGATTCACTGACGCCGCGCAAACTTAACCCCTGCGGGCCGCTCAACCACACCAGTCGGGCAAGAAACTGCTGACGGCAATCCGGTTGCCAACTGAAACAACTCAACGCGTGGTAACGTTCAGCAGACGGCGCACTGGGCAGCGACCGGTCCGTTCCACGCCAGACCACATTATTGAGATGTGGAATGCCGTGTCCCATCAGGCTGATGGTTACCTGATCTCCGGGCACAACCGCCCATTTTCGCCAACGTGGTAGCGAGCCGAGGTTAACTCTTGTCACCCATTTATCGTCCATCCTGACGGGTTCAAGCCGCAGTACCACGGCGATTTTTCCGGTGCGACCAATATTGAAATCAATACCATTGACCCTCGCCACTTGCTGCACGGGCGGATATTTCCAGGCAACGGCCCAATCACCGGGCCTGGCTTGCCAGTAGAGCCCCTGGGGTGAGTGTGCCTGATGGATCACCACACCATCGGTGACGAAAGGCAGAGCGGTTTTATGCCAATGCTCTCGCCATTGTTGCACCTCCGCCGAGGAGTTCACCGGCTGCGAAAAAGTCAGGGCAAGAGGAAAACCCATTTCAGCAAGCTGGCGTAAACGCTGCGCCATCTCCTGCGGACCGTTCGGCCAGGCCCAGACAAACAGCCCGATCTGCTGGAGTAGCGGCGAAGGCTTATTTTTCATCAGCGCGCCGGCGACCTTGGCACGGGCGTTGATGCCGCCGCTGACCTTTTGTTGATGACCGTTCACCATCAGAAACAGCTCGCCCTGCAGAATCAACGTTGGCGGGGCCCCCTTAATACTGACCGGCACCGCAGGAATAGTCCGCACTTTTTCCAGCCAGTTCTCGCCTTTCAGCCCGTTCCCTCGGCTGATCGCCGACGTCAGTTTTCCGTCGTGATAAACCAGCGTGATGGCGACACCGTCCACTTTGGGTTGAACCCAGAGATCACTGCGCCCCTTTAACCATTGGTCGACGGCGGCAAGATCCGGCAATTTCCGCAATCCGGTATGCGCCACCGGGTGCGGCACCTTGCCTTCGGGTAAAAGCGGGCCAGCCCCCTCCTCCGGCGCTGCCCCGGCGCAACGCTGCCATAACCGCAGCTTTTCGCGCAGGCTGTCGTAGACTTCATCTTCAATTAAACTGCTGCCCTGCTGGTAATAAGCTACGTCCCAGCGTTCAAGCTGGTTTTTTAAGGCGGTTATCTCCAGTTGCATCCGCACCGGGCGCCACGCCGGACAGGCTTGCGCCCGAACAGTCTCACTGCACAGCAAACCGAACAGCAGCATCATCCCTATTCTCATGACACTTTTGCGCATCTTTCACCTCCCTGATAACCGGCAGTAAAACCGGAAGAGGAAAGCACGACAATGGCCCATGTGGCGTTCTGCGCAGCGGCTCGAGAAAGCCCGCTCGCATTGCAGAAAACCGTCAAAATTTGGCGATACGCTGCGCAAACCACCCTGTTTGAGGTTTTTTCAGCATAAAGCGGCGGGCAAAATGCGAGCTAACGCTGCATCCGGCACGTTAGCCGTGTATACTGTGCGGAGAAAATACACATCCGCTGTTATTGGCATATCAACGAATATCATCATGGCTCAAGGCACGCTTTATATTGTCTCTGCCCCTAGTGGCGCAGGGAAATCAAGTCTGATTCAGGCTTTGTTAAAGACGCAACCGCTGTACGACACGCAGGTTTCGGTTTCGCACACCACGCGCGACAGCCGCCCGGGTGAACAGCATGGCGATCATTATTTCTTCGTCTCAAAAGAAGAATTCTGCCGAATGATTGAGCAGGATGCGTTTCTTGAGCACGCCGAAGTGTTCGGCAACTATTACGGTACCTCACGCGCTGCCATTGAGCAGGTGCTGTCGACCGGGGTAGACGTTTTCCTGGATATCGACTGGCAGGGCGCGCAACAAATTCGTGCCAAAATGCCCCAGGCGCGCAGCATCTTTATTTTGCCGCCGTCGAAGGAAGAACTTGGTCGCCGCCTTCGTGGACGCGGACAAGACTCTGATGAAGTGATCGCCAAACGCATGGCGCAAGCCGTGGCGGAAATGACGCACTACGCGGAGTATGACTATTTAATCGTGAACGATGATTTCGATCTGGCCCTGTCCGATCTGAAAACCATTATTCGCGCCGAACGCCTGCGTTTAGGCCGCCAATTACTGCGGCATGACGCTTTAATCAGCAAACTATTGGCAGACTGAAGACAGTTTCAGTATTATGCCCAGTCTTTTCGTCACCTGTGGAGTAGCACAAATATGGCACGCGTAACTGTTCAAGACGCTGTAGAGAAAATTGGTAACCGTTTTGACCTGGTGTTGGTCGCTGCTCGTCGGGCACGTCAAATCCAGACTGGCGGTAAAGATGCACTTGTTCCGGAAGAAAACGACAAGTACACCGTTATCGCGCTGCGCGAAATCGAAGAAGGCCTGATCACCAGCCAGATCCTCGATGTTCGCGATCGTCAGGAGCAGCAAGAGCAGGAAGCCGCAGAAATTCAAGCGGTTACCGCGATTGCTGAAGGTCGTCGTTAATTAATTAGACTGCGAGCCTGCCTTGTACCTGTTTGAAAGCCTGAATCTGCTGATTCAACGTTACCTGCCTGAGGAGCAGATTAAGCGCCTCAAACAGGCATACCTCGTTGCACGTGATGCTCACGAGGGACAGACACGCTCCAGCGGTGAGCCCTACATTACTCACCCGGTTGCTGTGGCCTGTATTCTGGCGGAAATGCGTCTCGATCATGAGACGCTGATGGCAGCCCTGCTGCACGACGTCATCGAAGACACCCCAGCCACCTATCAGGATATGGAACAGCTGTTCGGCAAAAGCGTCGCCGAATTGGTTGAGGGCGTATCCAAGCTCGACAAACTGAAATTCCAGGACAAAAAAGAAGCCCAGGCGGAAAACTTCCGCAAGATGATCATGGCGATGGTGCAGGATATCCGCGTCGTGTTGATCAAGCTGGCCGACCGCACGCACAACATGCGTACCTTAGGTTCGCTGCGCCCCGACAAACGGCGGCGTATTGCGCGTGAAACCCTGGAAATCTACAGCCCACTGGCCCATCGTCTGGGTATTCACCACCTGAAAACCGAGCTGGAAGAGCTGGGTTTCGAGGCGTTGTATCCGAACCGTTATCGCGTAATCAAAGAAGTGGTGAAAGCCGCACGCGGTAATCGTAAAGAGATGATCCAGAAGATTCTCGCCGAAATCGAGGGGCGATTGACCGAAGCCGGCATCCCCTGCCGCGTCAGCGGGCGAGAAAAACATCTGTATTCCATTTACCTCAAGATGCACCTGAAAGAACAGCGCTTCCATTCGATTATGGATATCTATGCGTTCCGGGTGATCGTGAAAGAGGTGGATACCTGCTACCGCGTGCTGGGTCAGGCTCACAGCCTGTATAAACCGCGCCCTGGCAGGGTCAAAGACTATATCGCTATTCCCAAGGCCAACGGCTATCAATCGCTGCACACTTCACTTATCGGCCCGCATGGCGTTCCGGTAGAGGTGCAGATCCGTACCGAAGATATGGATCAGATGGCCGAAATGGGGGTCGCCGCGCACTGGGCTTATAAAGAAAAAGAACAGGGTGAAACCGGCACCACCGCGCAAATCCGAGCACAGCGCTGGATGCAGAGCCTGCTGGAGCTGCAACAGAGCGCCGGTAGCTCGTTTGAATTTATTGAGAGCGTCAAATCCGATCTGTTCCCGGATGAGATTTACGTTTTCACCCCGGAAGGCCGCATCGTTGAATTGCCTGCGGGCGCCACCCCGGTCGATTTCGCCTACGCGGTGCATACCGATATCGGCCACGCTTGCGTTGGCGCACGGGTTGATCGTCAGCCATACCCGCTGTCGCAGTCACTGACCAGCGGCCAGACGGTCGAAATCATCACCGCTCCGGGCGCACGACCAAACGCCGCCTGGCTGAACTTTGTCGTCAGTTCCAAAGCGCGCGCTAAAATTCGCCAGATGTTGAAAAACCTCAAGCGCGATGATTCGGTTGGCCTCGGCCGCCGTTTGTTAAACCATGCGTTGGGCGGCAGTCGCAAACTGGCCGAGATCCCGCCGGAAAATATCCAACACGAGTTGGATCGCATGAAGCTGGCGACGCTGGACGATCTGCTGGCTGAAATCGGCCTGGGCAATGCCATGAGCGTCGTGGTCGCGAAAAACCTGCAGGGCGATCAGTCCAATCTGGGCACCTCTTCCGGCGTTCGTAATCTGGCGATCAAGGGTGCAGACGGCGTGCTGATCACCTTTGCCAAATGCTGCCGACCTATTCCGGGTGACCCGATTATCGCCCACGTCAGCCCAGGTAAAGGCCTGGTGATCCACCATGAATCCTGTCGCAATATCCGCGGCTACCAGAAAGAGCCTGAAAAGTTCATGGCGGTAGAGTGGGATAAAGACATCGAGCAGGAATTCATTGCCGAGATCAAAGTGGACATGTTTAACCATCAGGGGGCGCTGGCCAACCTGACGGCAGCCATCAATGCGGCTGAGTCCAATATTCAAAGCCTGAATACCGAAGAGAAAGACGGCCGGGTTTATAGCGCCTTTATCCGCTTGACCACCCGCGATCGCATCCATCTGGCAAATATTATGCGTAAAATCCGTATCATGCCGGATGTCATTAAAGTTAACCGTAACCGAAATTAGCGCTTATGAGCCCTGAACGCTATGCGCGGATTTGTGAAATGCTGGCCACCCGGCAGCCGGATTTAACCGTCTGCCTGGAACAGGTTCACAAACCGCATAACGTCTCCGCCATTATCCGCACCGCCGACGCTGTCGGCGTGCATCAGGTGCATGCCGTGTGGCCAACTACACGCATGCGAACCCTGGTTTCCTCCGCCGCCGGCAGCAACAGCTGGGTCAATGTTCAAACCCATCGCACTATCGGCGACGCCGTAACTCATCTGAAAGGCCAGGGCATGCAGATCCTGGCGACTAACCTTTCCGCCCGGGCGGTAGACTTTCGCGAAGTGGATTACACTCGCCCTACCTGCGTCCTGCTGGGCCAGGAAAAAACCGGCATTACCGAAGAAGCGCTGGCGCTTGCCGATCAGGACATCATTATTCCGATGATCGGTATGGTGCAGTCACTCAACGTGTCGGTTGCCTCAGCCTTGATCCTGTACGAAGCGCAACGCCAGCGGCAAAATGCCGGCCTGTATCGCCGTGAGCACAGTATGCTCGACGCAGAAGAGCAACAACGTCTGCTGTTTGAAGGCGGCTACCCGGTGCTGGCCAACGTGGCCAAGCGTAAAAAGCTGCCGCGTCCTCATATCGATCAACAGGGCCAGGTGGTCGCCGATGCCGAATGGTGGGCGACCATGCAGGCGACGGTACGCAAATGAAAGGCCGTCTGCTGGATGCTGTCCCACTCACTACGCTTTCCGGGGTTGGCGCCAGCCAGGCGGGCAAACTGGCCAAGATTGGTCTGGAAACCATTCAAGATCTGCTGCTGCACCTGCCGCTGCGCTATGAAGACCGCACCCGCCTCTACCCGATAAACGATCTGCAGCCTGGCATTTTTGCCACGGTGGAAGGTGAAGTGCTGCGTACCGACATCAGTTTTGGACGCAGGCGCATGCTAACCTGCCAGATCAGCGACGGTACCGGCCTGCTCACCCTGCGTTTCTTCAATTTCAACGCTGCGATGAAAAACAGCCTGGCCACCGGCCGTCGCGTGACCGCCTACGGTGAAGTCAAACGCGGTAACCACGGCGCCGAAATTATTCACCCTGAATATCGCATTCAAGGGGAAAGCAGCGAAGTTGAGCTGCAAGAGTCATTGACACCGGTTTATCCCACCACCGAAGGCATACGCCAGGCCACGCTGCGCAAGCTGACCGATCAGGCGCTGGAGTTGCTGGATACCTGCGCTATTGCCGAACTGCTGCCGCCGGAACTGAGCGGCGGTCTGATGAGCCTGCCACAGGCGCTGCATACACTGCACCGCCCGCCGCCGGATATCCAATTGGCGGATTTGGAACAGGGCAAGCATCCGGCGCAAAAACGCCTGATCCTGGAAGAGCTGTTGGCGCATAACCTCAGCATGCTGGCGGTACGAGCCGGTGCGCAGAGCTATCAGGCCCTGCCGTTAATGCCCGACGACCGGCTTAAAAAGCAATTCCTCGCCCAGTTGCCCTTTGCCCCCACCGGCGCGCAAGATCGCGTAGTGGCCGATATCGAAGCCGATATGCAAAAAGGCTTCCCGATGATGCGCCTGGTGCAAGGCGACGTTGGCTCCGGCAAAACGCTGGTGGCCGCGCTGGCAGCGCTGCGCGCTATCGCTCACGGCAAGCAGGTGGCGTTAATGGCCCCAACGGAACTGCTGGCCGAACAGCACGCCAATAACTTCCGTCAGTGGTTTGAACCGCTGGGGTTAGAGGTTGGCTGGCTGGCTGGCAAGCAAAAAGGCAAGGCGCGTATCGCACAGCAAGAGGCAATTGCCAGCGGGCAGGTCTCCATGGTGGTCGGTACCCACGCCATCTTCCAGGAACAGGTGCAATTTTCCGGTCTGGCGCTGGTGATCATCGATGAACAGCACCGTTTTGGCGTACACCAGCGGCTGGCACTGTGGGAGAAAGGCGAAGAACAAGGCTTCCATGCCCATCAGTTGATCATGACCGCAACGCCAATCCCACGCACGCTGGCAATGACCGCCTATGCCGATCTCGACACCTCGGTGATCGACGAACTGCCACCGGGCAGAACGCCCGTCACTACCGTTGCCATTCCAGACACCCGGCGCACCGATATTATTCAGCGGGTGAAAAACGCCTGCATGGAAGAAGGCCGCCAGGCGTACTGGGTTTGTACGCTGATCGAAGAATCCGAACTGCTGGAAGCCCAGGCAGCCGAAGCCACCTGGGAAGAATTGAAAACCGCGCTGCCAGAGCTGAAAGTGGCGCTGGTGCACGGTCGCATGAAAGCACAAGAGAAACAGGCGGTAATGCAGGCCTTTAAACAGGGTGAGCTGCAGTTGTTGGTGGCGACGACGGTGATCGAGGTGGGGGTCGACGTGCCCAACGCCAGCCTGATGATCATCGAAAACCCCGAGCGACTGGGGCTGGCTCAGCTGCATCAGTTGCGGGGGCGCGTGGGTCGTGGCGCCGTAGCGTCTCACTGCGTGTTGTTGTACAAAACCCCGTTGAGCAAAACGGCGCAAAAGCGCCTGCAGGTGCTGCGCGACAGTAATGACGGTTTCGTTATTGCCCAGCGCGATCTGGAGATCCGCGGTCCCGGTGAACTGTTGGGCACCCGCCAAACCGGCAGTGCGGAGTTCAAAGTGGCGGATTTGCTGCGCGATCAGGCGATGATCCCGGAAGTACAACGCGTCGCCCGCCATATACACCAGCAGTACCCGGAGCATGCCAGAGCCCTGATTGAACGCTGGCTACCGGAGAAAGCACGTTACTCCAACGCCTGATTTTCAGGCAGAGAAAAGGCGCCAGATAGGCGCCTTTTTCGTTATTACGACCGCTTAATCAGCCAATCGCCGGAAACACCGGCAACAGCAGATACAGCTTAATCACAATCGCGTTGGCGATATCGATAAAGAACGCCCCGACCATAGGCACCACCAGAAACGCCAGGTGCGATGGACCGAAGCGATCGGTAATCGCCTGCATGTTGGCGATCGCCGTAGGCGTGGCCCCCATGCCGAAACCGCAGTGGCCCGCAGCCAACACCGCTGCATCGTAATTTTTACCCATCACCCGGTAGGTAACGAAAATTGCGTACAGTGCCATCACCAGCGTCTGTACGGCCAGGATCGCCAGCATTGGCAGCGCCAGAGAAGCCAGCTCCCACAAACGCAGGCTCATCAACGCCATCGCCAGGAACAGCGACAGGCTAACGTTGCCCAGCACCGACACCGCACGCTCAAACACGGTATAGAACCCGGTGAAGGCCAGGGTGTTGCTGAGGATCACCCCAACGAACAGCACGCAAACAAAGTTGGGTAATTCAAATACCGTACCGCTCAGCAAGCCGGAGATAAACTGCCCCAGGCTCAGGCAGATGGCGATCATCGCGATGGTTTCAATCATGATCAGCGAGGTGATCAAACGGCCGCTCTCCGGTTTTTCAAAACCGCTTGGCTGGACGCTGTCATCCGGCGAGCCTTCCGGGGTGGAAGAGTGCTTCACCAGGTAACGCGCCACCGGACCGCCGATCAGGCCACCCAGAACCAGACCGAAGGTGGCACAGGCCATCGCCACTTCCGTGGCGTTTTCAAAGCCGTAGCGTTCGATAAACAGCTTGCTCCAGGCCGCCCCGGTACCGTGACCGCCGGACAGGGTAATCGAGCCGGCGATCAGGCCCATCAACGGGTCCAGACCCAGCATTTTCGCCATGCCGATGCCGATAGCGTTCTGCACCAGCAGCAGGCCCAGCACCACAAACAGGAATACCATTAATGCCTTGCCACCCGCGCGCAACCGCGACAGGTTGGCGTTCAAACCGATGGTGGCGAAGAAGGCCAACATTAACGGGTCTTTCAGCGACATATCGAAGCTGATTTCCCAGTTAACGAACTTTTTCAGGGCTAACAACAGGAGTGCCACCAGTAAACCACCGGCGACAGGAGCGGGAATGGTGTATTTCCTCAACAGGGGGATGCTGGTGACGCATTTGCCCCCAAGGAGCAGAACCAATGTTGCTGCGACTAACGTGCCATAAGTATCAAGATGAAACATCCAGTTACTCCATGTAAGGGAAAAGATCCAATTAATAAATAATAAGTTAGAGAAAACCGCTTAGTTTTTAAAACTTGATGAGTGCAGGATTAGAAGTAAAAAACGCTGATAACACAAGAAAAAATGAACGAAAATGCGACATAAGTGACGATACTGCTAACAAAGCATTAACGCGCAACCGTTTGCTTTTATGGGCCAAATCATTAAAATGCCTGCTTTGCCGTTTCTGGAAATGCCACACCATGACCCAGCCATCCGCCGAGTTCGATGCTGCGCAAAAAGCATCCGCCACTCCCCGCAACAGTGAACTGATTTATCGCCTGGAAGATCGCCCACCGCTGCCGCAAACGCTGTTCGCCGCCGGTCAGCACCTGCTGGCGATGTTCGTTGCCGTGATCACACCGGCCCTGTTGATTTGTCAGGCACTGGGTCTGCCGGCGCAGGACACTCAGCACATTATCAGCATGTCGCTGTTCGCCTCCGGCCTGGCCTCTATTTTACAAATCAAAACCTGGGGACCCGTCGGCTCGGGCTTGCTGTCTATTCAGGGCACCAGCTTTAACTTTGTTTCGCCGCTGATCATGGGCGGGCTGGCGCTGAAAAATGGCGGCACGGACGTTCCCACCATGATGGCTGCGCTGTTTGGTACGCTGATGGTCGCCTCCTGCACCGAGATCCTGCTGTCACGCGTGTTGCACTTGGCACGGCGCATCATCACCCCGCTGGTCTCCGGCATTGTGGTGATGATTATCGGTTTGTCTCTGATTCAGGTCGGTTTGACTTCCATCGGCGGCGGCTATGCTGCGATGAATGGAGGTACCTTCGGCGCCCCCAAAAATCTGCTGCTGGCCGGCGCGGTATTACTGGTCATTATCCTGCTTAACCGTCAGCGCAATCCCTACCTGCGCGTCGCCTCACTGGTGATTGCCATGGCGGTGGGTTATCTGCTGGCCTGGGCCATGGGCATGCTGCCAGAAAGCCAGCCCACCCCCGAGACGGCGGCGATCATCATCCCGACCCCGCTGTATTACGGTCTGGGTTTTGACTGGAATCTGCTGCTGCCGCTGATGTTGATATTTATGGTCACCTCGTTGGAAACTATCGGCGATATCACCGCGACCTCTGACGTGTCGGAACAACCTGTCAGTGGCCCACTGTATATGAAGCGCCTTAAGGGCGGCGTACTGGCCAACGGCCTGAACTCCATGCTGTCGGCGGTGTTTAATACCTTCCCTAACTCCTGCTTCGGTCAAAACAATGGCGTGATCCAACTGACCGGCGTCGCCAGCCGCTACGTCGGCTTCGTGGTGGCACTGATGCTGATCGCGCTGGGGCTGTTCCCGGCGGTGGCCGGCTTCGTACAACACATTCCTGAGCCGGTATTGGGCGGCGCCACCCTGGTGATGTTCGGCACCATCGCCGCATCCGGTGTGCGCATCGTGTCGCGAGAGCGTCTGAACCGCCGTGCAATCATGATCATGGCGCTGTCGTTGGCCGTGGGGATGGGCGTTTCCCAGCAACCGTTGATCTTGCAGTTCGCACCGGACTGGCTGAAAACATTACTCTCCTCAGGCATTGCTGCCGGCGGCATCACTGCCATCGTGCTGAACCTGCTGTTCCCGCAGGAACACGAGAAACAATAATCCATCGAACTGCCTTGTGACAAACGGCCGCTTGCGGCCGTTTTTTATTGCCTATCAGACCATTGCACTTGAGATGCCCGGCCAATTGCGGCATAAACAGGGTATCTTTTTTGACCGACGCGGATGTAGACGATGAAATTTATCGGAAAACTGTTGCTGACGTTGCTGCTGCTGGTCGTGCTGGCCGTTGCACTGTTGTACGTCATAGGGCAAACCCGTTGGGCCGCGGGCTGGGTCAGCCGCTGGGTCAGCGATAACAGCGACTACCGCCTGTCGGTGGCGGCAATCTCGCACTCATGGAACCAGCCGGGCCAAATCAGCCTGGAAGACGTTCAGTTGGCCAAAAAAAATCAGCCTCAATCACTGGTGGCCAAACGTCTGGACCTCGGTCTCAGCCTGCGCCAAATTACCGAACCTCGTCATTTCCATAGCGTCACGCTGCGTGACGGCACGCTGAATCTGCAGCAGCAGGACGCAGCAATGCCAATACAGGCCGACGTGCTGCAACTGAGCAATATGGCGCTGCAATCCAACGATGAAACCTGGCAGCTCAACGCGCAGCAGGTCAACGCCGGCATCACGCCATGGCAACCCAAAGCCGGCCATCCGCTGGGTGATAACAATCAGTTCCAGTTCAGCGCTGGCTCGATGACGCTCAATGGCATCCCGGCCTCTCAGGTCCTGGTTCAGGGCGAGCTGAAACAAAATCAGCTGCTGCTCAGCAATTTCGGCGCCGACCTGGCGCAGGGGGATTTGACCGGCGTAGCCACTCGCGCCGCCGACGGCAGTTGGCAGGTAGAGCGACTGAGGCTCAGCGGCGTGCGCATGCAAACTCCCCTGACACTGGAACAGTTCTGGCAACGTTTTACCGCTCTGCCCCCCGTCACGCTCAAACGTTTTGATCTGATAGATGCACGGCTGGAAGGCAAGGAGTGGGCATTTAACGATCTCGACCTGTCACTGCAAAATGTCACCTTCCAACAGGGCGGCTGGAGCAGCCAGGACGGTTCGCTGAACTTTAACGCCAGCGACCTGATCAATGGCAGTTTCCATCTGATTGATCCGATCATGAATATGCGACTCTCGCCGGCCGGCATCGCCATTCAGCAGTTCACCACCCGCTGGGAAGGTGGGTTATTGCGCACCTCGGGCAACTGGCTGCGTGCCAACAACCGCCTGCAGCTGGATGAGGTCGCGGTCGCTGCGTTGGAATATACGTTGCCTATAGACTGGCGCGCATTGTGGTTACAACCGCTGCCGAACTGGCTGGCGGAGGTGTATGTCAATAAACTGACCACCAACCGTAACCTGATCATCGATATCAACCCGGCCTTCCCTTTCCAGATCACCGCACTGGACGGTTATGGCAGCAACCTGCTGCTGGCGCGCGACCACCAGTGGGGCATCTGGTCCGGCACGCTGAATTTGAACGGCAGTGAAGCTACCTTCAACAAAATTGACGTGCGCCGACCATCGCTGGCGCTGAACGCCAATGACGGGCAGATCAACGTCACCGAGCTCAGCGCCTTTATGCCGCAGGGGTTGTTGGATGCAAAAGCCACCGTCGAGCAACTGCCGGGCAAGCCTTTTACGCTGTCGTTGAATGGGCGTTCGGTACCGCTGAATACGCTACAACAATGGGGATGGCAAGCAGTACCGCTGGAAGGCGACGGTAATCTGCAATTACAGTTGAAAGGTTTGTTGAACAGCGATGGGCCATTTAAGGCTTCATTGCAGGGCAGGTTGCAGGCCACTGCCGCCGATGGCCAAACGGTCAACCAGCAACTGCCTTAATTCTGGATAGGCCCTCTCCGCATAGAGAGGGCCTGGGTATTAACTGTCTATCGCCTCACAGCCGCCCTGATCCAGGGGCACTTCCGGCTCGGCCGGCAACACCATATAAGTGCCTTCAAATACCGCACCTTTGTCATCGTCACCGAACAGATGGACTTCCGCCTGCACGCGAGCGCGGCGGCCACGGGCCAAACGAGCCAGATCGCCGCTCAACGAGCTGAGATCCGCCACTGCACGCGGTCGGCCTGTGATGGGTTTGCTGTAACGAATATGGGCATCGGCCAAAATGATGGTGCCACCGAGATGGCGCTCACGCAGCAATAGCCAGATCAGGCCCCAGGCGGTCAAGGTGGCCAGAGAGAACAGGCTGCCGGCAAACAACGTGTGGTGCGGGTTCTGGTTGCCAATTTCCGGCATGGTGGTGACAAAGCGCTGGCCGGTGTATTGGCTGATGCGCACCCCCATCTTCTCGCTGAGCGGAATGTGATCGTACCAGGCCTGCTGCAGCTGACCGCACCAGTCGGGCCGATGCAGGATGTCGTCCAGCGTCGCCACCGGTTTGATCATCAGGAAATGGCGAATCGGCGTGGTTTGCGGCGCGGTGATCTCACCCTGATTAATGAAACCCAGCTTGGCAAAGAAATCTACCGCGTCTTCACGGGCGCTACAGACTACGCGCTTCACGCCCTCCTGGCGCGCCACGGATTCCAGCGTCATGGCTACCAGCGTCCCCAGGCCTTTGTCCTGCACCGTCGGGTCTACCGCCAGAAAACGAATCGCGGCTTCGTTATCGGCATTGATGTACAGCCGCCCAATGGCGACAATTTTTCCGCTCTCGTCCACCACCATCTGGTGATGTGCCATGGCGTCGTAGGCATCCTTTTCCGACCCCACCGGCTGGTGCAACGGCTTGCGCAGCATTTCCCAGCGGAACTGGTAATACTCTTTCAGTTCTTGCTCTGTTACCGGTACTCGTAGGTGATACATAGACGCCTTCTCTCTCAGAATTCTTAGACTTGAAGCCAAAACGTCACCGGCCCGTCGTTCACCAGCGCGACTTTCATGTCGGCCGCAAACTCACCGGTTTGGGTTTCGATACCGCGTTCGCGGCATTGGCCAACAAAATATTGGTATAACCGATCGGCCTCTTGCGGTACCGCGCCACGGGAGAAACTCGGACGCATCCCCTTTTGCGTATCGGCCACCAGCGTGAATTGCGAGACCACCAGCAAACTGCCCCCTGCCTGTTGGACGTTGAGATTCATTTTGTCGTTCTCATCGCCAAAGATGCGGTAGCCCAATACGCGCTCACACAGGCGCTCGGCCTTCTGTTCGTTATCGTCCTGCTCCACGCCCAATAACACTAACAAACCGGGGCCTATGTTGCCTACCGTCTGGCCTTCCACCGTGACGCTGGCATTTAATACCCGTTGAATTAACGCAATCATAACTGCCCTTCTGATGACTGTTCCTGTTGTTGTGCCTTTTGCTGTCGGTAGTCGCGGTATTCCCCAATGGTAACCGTGATTTCCGCACCGAGTAACACGATACACCAGCTCCAGTAGACCCAAAGGAATAAAATGGGGATCACCGCCAACACGCCGTAAATCAGCTGATAAGACGGGAACATGGTGATATACAGCGCAAACCCCTTCTTGCCCAGCTCAAACAGCAAACCGGCCACCAGCGCGCCAATCAACGCATCCTTTGGTGGCACCCTAACCGTCGGCACGATGCAATACAGCAGCCAGAACGATATCCACGACAGGATCAGCGGGAAAATACGCAGCACCTGATCCACCAGGCTGTTGACGCCGGTCTGCGCCAGCCAGTTAAGCGACAGCAGATAGGAACTGATCGCCATACTGGCCCCCACCAACAGCGGCCCCAGGGTCAGCACCATCCAGTACACGGCGAAAGAAAACACGATAGGACGCTGATTCTTGCTGCGCCAGATGGTGTTGAGCACGCTGTCCACCGACGAGATCAGCAACAGCGCAGTGACTATCAGGCCGCAGGTCCCGACGGCGGTCATCTTGTTGGAGTTGGCGACAAACTGCTCCAGATAACTTTGGATCACGTTGCCGGCGGCCGGCATGAAGTTGGAAAAGATAAAGCTTTTCAGTTGAACGCTGATGTCGGAGAACATCGGGAACGCGGCAAACAGCGCAAACACCACGGTCACAAGAGGTACCAGTGACAGCAGTGAGACGTAGGCCAGGTGGCCCGCCAACATGGTCAGGCCATCGCTGTCGACGCGTTTAATCAGCAGTCGTAAAAAGGTGACGCTGGGTTTGATCGAAGCGGGCAGCTTCTTGCGGCGGAAAAACGACATGGCCACTCCTTGATGTCAGTTTGTACGCCTTAAGCTTAACCCTTTGCGGTCATTGGGCAAAATAAGCCGGTACTACGTCGCGGTCGGTCACGTGAACCGTTTTGATGCCAAGTGCCTGGGCGGCAGCGACGTTATCCGGGTGATCGTCAAAGAACACCGCGTCGTCCGGCGAAGTATTTTCTGCATCCAGTACGTGCAGATAAATGTTGGCGTCCGGCTTACGCATGCCAAGATCCTGCGACAAATAGAGATGATCGGCGGCTTCGGCCACCTGCGGGTAGTGCTGCGGCCAGTAATTGCAGTGCAAGCGGTTGGTGTTCGATAACACCACCACCCGGTGACCTTCGCTGCGCAGGCGCTTCATGATGTCGATCACTTCTGGACGCAGGGCGACAAACACCGCCTGCCAGCCGGTAGCGAACTGCTCGAAACTGAGGGCAATCCCCATTTCGGCACTCAGCCCTTCGGCAAAGTCTTCATCGCTGATTTCACCGCGCTCGTGCTGCTGAAACAATTCGCCCATAGCAAAACGTTCGGACAAGACCGCCAATGGCGTACCGCTCAAACTGCTCCATACACCCAGTACACGTTTGAAATCGATATCGACGATCACATTACCTAAATCAAAGATATACAGCATAGTCCTCTCCTGATGGGCCGGTGAGATTTTACTGTAGCGGGAAAAGCAGAGGCTGAATAGAGAGCGGATGGAAAAGCGTATAGCACGCGGCAGAAATGAGAAAAGACAGAGGAAAAAACTCAGGGCGCTGGCGCGCCCTAAGTGTTGCAGACTAAATCGGCGATTAAGCTTCTTTAGGACCGCGGCTTGCACGCTTACGATCGTTTTCCGTCAGGTGACGCTTACGGATACGGATCGAGGTTGGCGTGACTTCTACCAGTTCGTCATCATCGATGAATTCCAGAGCTTGCTCCAGAGTCATTTTGATAGCCGGAACCAGGGTAGTGGCTTCGTCAGTACCGGAAGCACGCATGTTGGTCAGCTTCTTACCGGTCAGGCAGTTCACGGTCAGGTCGTTGGAACGTGAGTGAATACCGATGATCTGGCCTTCATACACTTCCGCACCGTGCCCCAGGAACAGCTTGCCGCGATCTTGCAGACCGAACAGGGCGAACGCTACCGCTTTACCCTGGCCGTTAGAGATCAGCACGCCGTTCTGGCGCTGGCCAACTTCACCCGGACGCACGTCGTCGTAGTGGCTGAAGGTGGAGTACAGCAGACCGGTACCGGAAGTCATGGTCATGAACTCGTTACGGAAGCCAATCAAGCCGCGGCTTGGGATCACGTAGTCGAGACGCACACGGCCTTTACCGTCTGGATCCATGTTTTTCAGGTCAGCTTTACGCTCACCCATGGCTTGCATGACTGAACCCTGGTGCTGTTCTTCGATGTCCAAGGTCACGTTTTCGAACGGCTCTTGTTTACGACCATCGATTTCACGGAAGATTACTTTCGGACGGGATACCGCCAGTTCGAAACCTTCACGACGCATGTTTTCGATCAGAACCGACAGGTGAAGTTCACCACGGCCAGATACGCGGAATGCATCAGCATCTTCAGTTTCTTCAACGCGCAGTGCCACGTTGTGCACCAGTTCCTTGTTCAGACGCTCAAGGATTTGACGCGAAGTCACAAACTTACCTTCTTTACCGCAGAAAGGTGAGGTGTTGACGTTGAAGAACATGGTTACGGTCGGCTCATCTACAGACAGCGCCGGCAGTGCTTCCACTGCAGAGGTGTCACAGATGGTGTCGGAAATGTTCAGCTCGCCCAGACCGGTGATAGCGATGATGTCGCCCGCTTCAGCCAGGGTAGACTCGATACGCTCCAGACCCATGTGGCCCAGCACTTTGCCCACTTTACCGTTGCGAGTTTTACCTTCGCTATCGATGATGGTGACCTGCTGGTTTGGCTTCACTTTACCGCGCTTGATACGGCCGATACCGATCACGCCCAGGTAGTTGTTGTAGTCCAACTGGGAGATTTGCATCTGGAATGGCGCTTCGAGCTCAACCTGCGGTGCAGACACGTGGTCTACGATCGCTTGATACAGCGGGGTCATGTCTTCCGCCATCTCGTTGTGGTCAGTACCGGCGATCCCCATCAATGCAGAAGCATAGATGATTGGGAAGTCGAGCTGCTCGTCGGTCGCGTCGAGGTTAACGAACAGGTCGAAGACCTGATCAACAACCCAATCAGGACGTGCGCCCGGACGGTCAACCTTGTTGATTACCACGATCGGCTTCAGACCATTAGCGAAGGCTTTTTTGGTCACGAAGCGGGTTTGCGGCATTGGGCCATCCATTGCATCCACAACCAGCAGCACCGAGTCAACCATTGACATCACACGCTCAACCTCACCGCCGAAGTCGGCGTGTCCTGGGGTATCCACGATGTTGATGCGGTAGTCTTTCCAATTAATGGCGGTGTTTTTTGCGAGGATGGTAATCCCACGCTCTTTCTCCAAATCGTTGGAGTCCATTACGCGTTCGGTGGCTTCTACACGCTCTCCGAAAGTACCGGATTGTTGCAGCAGCTTATCAACCAGGGTGGTCTTACCATGGTCAACGTGGGCAATAATGGCGATGTTACGCAAATTTTCGATCACAGCTTTGCCTCAGGCATTAGAAATAGCGCGCTATTGTACACGTATTAAGCGAGGGACTAAACAAGATCACAACAGTCTCTTATAAACAACTGTGTACAGGTCAGTATGTGATCCCTTTCACGGTGCAAAAAGCAGCATCCGGTGCACTTTTGCACCATTACAGTGCCCCACCCCGCACCGATTGCACCATTTAAGTGCAAAACGTCACTGATGGTGCATACTGATTCTGTGCAAAACCCACGCAGAAAGGCGATTAAAGCGCTTTAGCAAAGTTGGCACAGTTTTCGCTTTAGTCTTTTCAAGGCAAAAAAAGCCAGTTTCACAGATTCGTTCCACGACGACGACAATGATAAATCCGGGAGAGTTAAGTATGTCCGCTGAACACGTTTTGACGATGCTGAATGAGCATGAAGTGAAATTCGTAGACCTGCGTTTCACTGACACCAAGGGTAAAGAACAACACGTCACCATCCCTGCTCATCAGGTAAATGCCGACTTCTTCGAAGAAGGTAAAATGTTTGACGGTTCCTCGATCGGCGGTTGGAAGGGCATCAACGAATCTGACATGGTGCTGATGCCAGACGCCAGCACTGCGGTACTGGATCCGTTCTTCGAAGAATCTACCCTGATCATTCGCTGCGACATCCTCGAGCCAGGCACCATGCAGGGCTACGATCGTGACCCGCGCTCAATCTCCAAGCGTGCAGAAGATTTCCTGCGCTCTTCCGGCATCGCAGACACCGTTCTGTTCGGACCAGAGCCAGAATTCTTCCTGTTTGACGACATTCGTTTCGGCAGCAGCATCCGCGGTTCCCACGTGGCCATCGACGATATCGAAGGCGCATGGAACTCCGGCACCCAATACGATGGCGGCAACAAAGGCCACCGTCCGGCAGTCAAAGGCGGTTACTTCCCGGTTCCTCCGGTCGATTCTTCACAGGACATCCGTTCTACCATGTGTCTGACCATGGAAGAAATGGGCCTGGTCGTTGAAGCGCACCACCACGAAGTGGCAACCGCAGGTCAGAACGAAGTGGCAACCCGCTTCAACACCATGACCAAGAAAGCCGACGAAATCCAAATCTACAAATACGTGGTTCACAACGTGGCTCACGCATTTGGCAAAACCGCGACCTTCATGCCGAAGCCAATGTTCGGTGATAACGGTTCCGGCATGCACTGCCACATGTCGCTGTCCAAGAATGGGACTAACCTGTTCGCCGGCGACAAATACGGCGGCCTGTCTGAGACTGCCCTGTTCTACATCGGCGGTATCATCAAGCACGCTAAAGCGATCAACGCCCTGGCCAACCCGACCACCAACTCTTACAAGCGTCTGGTCCCAGGCTACGAAGCTCCGGTCATGCTGGCTTATTCTGCCCGTAACCGTTCCGCTTCCATCCGTATCCCAGTGGTTGCCAGCCCGAAAGCGCGCCGTATCGAAGCCCGTTTCCCGGATCCAGCAGCTAACCCGTACCTGTGCTTCGCGGCCCTGCTGATGGCAGGCCTGGACGGTGTGATTAACAAAATCCACCCTGGCGACGCCATGGACAAAAACCTGTATGACCTGCCACCGGAAGAAGAAGCTGAAATTCCAAAAGTTGCAGGCTCTCTGGATGAAGCGCTGGCAGCACTGAGCGAAGACCGCGAGTTCCTGACCCGTGGCGGCGTATTCACTGACGACGCTATCGATGCTTACATCGATCTGCGCAAAGAAGAGATGGACCGCGTTCGCATGACGCCACACCCGGTTGAATTCGAACTGTACTACAGCGTTTAAGTTTTACCGCGCCGTCTGCGGGCGGCGCCCAGATTTAGTTGTCTTTTTTTGTTGCCGTGGAAACTTTCAGCCCATCTTCGGATGGGTTTTTTTCTCCACCGTATTTTCTGCAAAACTATTCCATACCGCGTGCATAACGGATGGAGTAGGATAAATGCACTAAAAAGGTGCAGTCGTCTGCTATGCCCAAGAGATTTCACGGTGCAGCTAGGCGGCAACCGAGCGAACCGACAGGAGCTTGGTCTGCCAAGTGACTGGTGTGAGTAAGAGCAGCCAACAACGCTGCGTCTTGAAAGATAAAGGGCATATATGGCAACTGGCAAGCTGCCCGACGCAGGGCAGATCCTCAATTCTCTCATCAACAGTATCCTGCTGTTGGATGACTCGCTGGCGGTTCATTACGCCAATCCGGCAGCACAACAACTGCTGGCACAAAGTTCTCGTAAACTTTTCGGTACACCGTTACCCGATTTGCTCGGTTATTTCTCACTGAACGTCGATCTGATGCGTGAGAGCCTGCATGCCGGTCAGGGCTTTACCGATAACGAAGTGACCCTGGTGGTTGACGGGCGTGCGCATATCCTCTCCCTGACCGCTCAGGCGTTGCCTGATGGCTATATCCTGATCGAGCTGGCGCCAATGGATAACCAACGCCGTTTGAGCCAGGAACAACTTCAGCACGCCCAGCAGGTGGCAGCCCGCGATCTGGTCCGTGGCCTGGCGCATGAAATTAAAAACCCGCTTGGCGGGTTGCGCGGTGCGGCTCAATTGCTGGCCAAGGCGCTACCCGATCCGTCGCTGACCGAATACACCAAGGTGATCATTGAGCAGGCCGATCGCCTGCGCAACCTGGTCGATCGCCTGCTCGGCCCGCAGCGACCGGGCCAACACATAACCCAAAGCATTCATCAGGTGGCAGAGCGTGTGTGCCAACTGGTGTCGCTTGAGAAGCCGGATAACGTGACGCTGGTGCGGGACTACGACCCGAGCCTGCCTGAAATGGCGCACGACCCGGATCAAATCGAACAGGTATTGCTGAACATCACCCGCAATGCGCTGCAGGCGCTGGGAGAAACGGGCGGCACCATCACGCTGCGCACTCGTACCGCTTTCCAGATCACCCTGCACGGCACCCGCTACCGGTTAGCGGCACGTATCGACGTAGAAGATGACGGCCCCGGTGTGCCGGCGCAGTTGCAGGACACGCTATTTTACCCGATGGTCAGCGGCCGCGAAGGCGGGACCGGTCTGGGGTTATCCATCGCCCGTAATCTTATCGATCAGCATTGCGGAAAAATTGAATTTAACAGTTGGCCAGGACATACCGAATTCTCGGTTTACCTGCCTATTCGCCAGTGAGGTTTTCTATGCAACGAGGGATAGTCTGGATCGTCGATGACGATAGCTCCATCCGCTGGGTGCTTGAACGTGCGCTCACTGGAGCCGGTGTGAGCTGCGTGACCTTCGACAGTGGCAATGCGGTGCTCGAAGCCCTGGCCACGCAAACTCCTGACGTGTTGCTGTCTGACATCCGCATGCCGGGTATGGATGGCCTTGCGTTGCTCAAGCAGATCAAACAGCGTCATCCGATGCTTCCGGTCATCATAATGACCGCACATTCGGATCTCGACGCCGCCGTCAGCGCCTACCAGCAAGGGGCGTTCGATTACCTGCCGAAACCCTTTGATATCGATGAAGCCGTAGCGCTGGTAGAACGCGCCATCAGCCATTATCAGGAGCAGCAGCAGCCTGCACGCAGCCAACCGGCCAACGATCCAGTGGCAGACATCATCGGTGAAGCCCCGGCGATGCAGGACGTGTTCCGCATCATCGGGCGCCTGTCGCGTTCGTCGATCAGCGTACTGATCAACGGCGAATCAGGTACCGGTAAAGAGCTGGTTGCCCATGCCCTGCACCGTCACAGTCCGCGCGCCAAATCGCCTTTTATCGCGCTGAATATGGCGGCGATCCCCAAAGACCTGATCGAGTCCGAACTTTTCGGACATGAAAAAGGGGCCTTTACCGGCGCCAACCAGATCCGTCAGGGTCGCTTTGAGCAGGCCGACGGCGGGACCTTGTTCCTGGATGAAATCGGCGATATGCCGCTGGATGTGCAAACCCGCTTGCTGCGGGTGCTGGCAGATGGCCAATTCTATCGGGTCGGTGGTTATGCCCCGGTGAAGGTTGACGTACGCATCATCGCCGCCACCCACCAGAACCTGGAAATGCGGGTACAGGAAGGTAAATTCCGTGAGGATTTGTTCCACCGCCTGAACGTGATCCGCGTGCACCTTCCGCCGTTGCGTGAACGTCGTGAGGATATTCCGCGTCTGGCGCGTTACTTCCTGCAGGTGGCGGCAAAGGAACTGGGTGTGGAAGCGAAAAACCTGCACCCGGAGACTGAAACTGCACTGACGCGCCTGCCATGGCCAGGTAACGTTCGCCAGTTGGAGAACACCTGCCGTTGGTTAACCGTGATGGCCGCTGGTCAGGAGGTACTGATTCAGGATCTACCGAGTGAGCTGTTTGAAACCTCTGCGCCGGAAACGACCGGGCATAGCCTGCCCGACAGTTGGGCCACGCTGCTGGCACAGTGGGCAGACCGCGCGCTGCGTTCCGGTCATCAAAACCTGCTGTCGGAAGCGCAACCGGAGATGGAGCGCACCTTGCTCACCACTGCACTGCGTCATACCCAGGGGCATAAGCAGGAAGCCGCCCGTTTGCTGGGGTGGGGGCGCAATACGTTAACGCGTAAGTTGAAAGAATTGGGAATGGAATAGTTTGCGGCATTGATTATAGAAAATACAATCAAGCGCACAAAAAAACGGCTATTTCAGGCTTTACAGCCGAAGAGGCCGCAGTATGATCGGGGCGCACACCCTGGAGGCTTCCATGCTGGATTCGTTAATCGCATTCATTTCTCAAGGCGCAGAACTTGGTTCTGCCGCCAGCCACACGCCGCAGGCAGCCGTTGCTGCGGTATTGTGTGCCGCACTGATTAATTTCTTCAGTTAAAACAACGGCCGCGAAAGCGGCCGATGTTTTACTCATTAAATAACCCGAGAGAATTGCTGAGTGCGGGCCTGTTGACGCAGGTAGATATCAAAGCACATGCAAATATTGCGGATCAGTAACCGGCCACGCGGCGTAACCTGAATGCCCTGCTCGTCACGCTCCACCAGCCCATCGCGTTCAAACGGCGCCAACAATTGCAAATCCTCAGCAAAATAATCGGCAAAGTTGATGTCGAACTGACGTTCTATGGCCAGATAGTCCAGTTTGAAATTGCAGATCAGCGTTTTGATCACCTCACGCCGCAAGCAGTCGTCTTCGGTCATCGCCAGGCCGCGCCACAGTGCATGACCTTGCGCTTCGACGCTGCTGTAATAAACCTTCAGCTCTTTCTGGTTCTGCGCATAGCTGTCCCCCAGCATGCTGATGGCGGAGACACCCAGCCCCAGCAAATCACTGTCGCCCTGGGTGGTATACCCCTGGAAATTACGGTGAAGTTTTCCTTCGCGCTGCGCCACCGCCAACTCATCGTCCGGTCGTGCGAAATGATCCATGCCGATAAACTGATAACCCGATTCGGTCAGGGAGGCTATGGTGTGCTGCAAGATATCCAGTTTCTGCTGCGCGCTCGGCAGATCTGCGTCTTTGATTTTGCGCTGGGCAGCAAACAGGTTCGGCATATGGGCATAGTTAAATACGCTCAGGCGATCGGGGCTTAGCTCTGCCACACGCTGCAGAGTGTAGGCAAAGCTCTCCGGCGTTTGCTTTGGCAAGCCGTAGATTAGATCGATATTGGTGGAATTAAAGCCAAGCGCTTTAGCGCGAGCAATCAGGGCAAAGATAAAGGCTTCATCCTGCTCGCGGTTCACCAGCCGCTGCACCTCTTTATTGAAGTCCTGCACCCCCATGCTCAGGCGATTAAAACCTTCGCTGCGTAAATGATCGAGCACATCCAGCTCAATCTCACGCGGATCGACTTCGATCGACATTTCGGCATCGGGAAGGAAATCAAAGTGTTGGCGCAGCATCGTTACCAGCTGGCTGATTTGTGCCTTGCTCAGATAGGTTGGCGTACCGCCGCCCCAGTGCATCTGGCCGACCTTACGCCCGGCAAACAACGGTGCACGTTGAGCAATCTCTTGCGCCAGCACCGCCAGATATTCATCGGCCTTGTGTTTTTGACGCGTCACCAGCTTGTTGCAACCACAGAAATAGCAGAGCTTGTGGCAGAAAGGAATATGCACGTACAGCGATAAAGGGCGCTCAGGATAACGCGCCGCGGCGCGTTGAAACGCCGCTTCGTCGTAGCTCTGGTTGAATTCCAGCGCTGTGGGGTATGAGGTGTAACGCGGCCCTGAATAGTTATATTTCTGGATCAGGGCCAGATCCCAGACAATTGCCTGCTCTGACATGCTCACTCCTTCCGATATTTTTTCCTACCGGGCCGGGAGATGGGCAGTTGTCTACGCTGTCTGGCCGCGGAAGCGCTGCGAAAACGCTTTTTGCGTTTAGACAGCCGCCATAGTTTACCGAATAACCACAGCAGATAACACATCAAGAGTAGGGCTATTGACGGGATCAGCCACATGACGCGTTAAATTACGTCTTTCGGGTTACCGCCTTTCAGCAGTTTCAGGATATCTTCCTTTTTTTTCTCTTCTTCTTCGTCGTCTTCATCGTCGCCCAGCTCAATGCCCAGTTGCTCCATCAGGGCATCAATGCGATCCAGAGTCTGGTCAACATAATTCTGATCTTCTGCGCTCAGCGTCTCGCCGTCGTCAATACGATCCAGCAGTGCGTCCAGACGCTCATCATTTTCCAGCTTCGCCAGCTCTTCTTCCGGGGACAGACGTGGTTTGGCTTCGGCCTTAGGTTTTGGCTGCGGCTTGGCTTTTGGCTTGGCTTCAACCACCAGCGCTACCGGCACTTTGCTGCCAATGCGCGGATCTTTGGTCTGCGCGTCGGCCTTGTTCTTTTGATTGGCAGACTCAACCTGGGTGCGAGAACCGGAAGCAAGACCACGGCGCTTTTTCAGACGCTTGCGCTCACGGGCTTCCTGATCGAGCTCCACACGGCTTTTCTTTTTGGTTTTCGACGTCGCCGCGCTGCTGCGTGGGGCGCGAGGTGCTTTTGATGGCTGGTTCATAGCGTATGCTCTTAGGTATGTAGATTCAGTATAGAGATAGATGCTATACGATTGCGGCGGAATCTAGCAGAAAGCGAACAAAGAAAAAAGGCGGCAGGTTAAACCCGCCGCCTTTTTGCACCCTCTTTCGAAGGATATTCCTGCTACGCATTCCGTGCGCACACTCAACATCCAGGTTTTTCCTTTTGCTATAAGCGCATTCCCTGCCGCACTACTTCCTTCATCCTGAAGGGAAAATCGTCCATGGTGAAATCCGTTCGTGTCCACTCTTCCTGAGTTTGCTTCCTGCGGGCATCCCAATTGCGGTAACTTCACCATCCCTGTGCTATTTGCAAATTCCGATGCAAATAGACCCATTCCTTCGGTTATTCGTCCTGGCACTCATTAGCACGTCCCGTGCTCTCCCTGAGATTTATCACCCTTCCCGGATGTTCCTTAATCCTGCACACCCCTGTGCTGCAACTTACTTTACGCTATCAGGGGTCAGGCTCAAGGCACCTGCCCTGTAATAGGCTGATAAAAATACGCATCGGAGAATTAAATACATGTTTTATAAAAAAAAGAATAAAAACAACTTTCGAATAAAAGCGACATTACCCCCTATTCGAATGGCAAATGTCTCACAAGCCTGCCCCACATAAATTGCCACACCCAACTGGCCCGGCGCTTAAAAACAGAGAAACACACCATTTTTAGCGCTGATGCAGTTATAATCGCCAACCAGTTAGCCATCCTCACGGAGACGAAAAATTTTGACCAGCAAGAATTACAATTATCATGTGACCCATTTCGTCACCAGTGCGCCCGATATTCGCCATCTGCCGGGGGATGAAGGTATTGAAGTTGCGTTCGCCGGCCGTTCTAACGCCGGTAAGTCCAGCGCGTTAAATACCCTGACCAACCAGAAAAGCCTGGCGCGTACCAGTAAAACGCCGGGCCGTACCCAGCTTATCAACCTGTTTGAAGTGGAAGAAGGTATTCGCCTGGTCGACCTGCCGGGTTATGGCTACGCCGAAGTGCCTGAAGAGATGAAACGCAAATGGCAGCGGGCGCTGGGTGAATACCTGCAAATGCGCAACTGCCTGAAAGGCCTGGTGGTGCTGATGGACATCCGCCATCCGTTGAAAGATCTCGACCAGCAGATGATCCAATGGGCTGTCGATGTCGGCACGCCGGTTCTGGTTCTGCTGACCAAAGCGGACAAACTGGCATCCGGCGCACGTAAGGCGCAACTGAATATGGTGCGTGAAGCGGTAGTGCCGTTTATGGGTGATATCCAGGTTGAGGCCTTCTCCTCACCGAAAAAGATGGGCGTCGACAAACTGAGCCAGAAACTGAACACCTGGTTTAACGAGATCCCGCCGGAAGTGCTACCGGAAGATGATGAAGCCGCCGGCGAATAAAAAGCCGCAGCGCTGCAACAGAGCCGATGTGGAAACGCATCGGCTTTTTTATGCGCGTTATTCGGGCGCCAGGCTATTTTCGTTATCTAATTACAGTTCTGACTGAAATCCATCACAAATACTTATGATGACTTGGTATTGAGAATCCGTTGAGCAGGCCATTTCGGGGGAAAATCTGAAGGAAAGAGGTCGCGGGACGAATAAGAAGAACCTATGGTTTGGCTTTGTTTTTACAATAAAAAACGCCCCAGTCAATACTGACTGGGGCGGCTAAATATTCAGCCAAATCCGATTACGTGAAGTAAAAGGTCTGAAAGATAGAACATCTTACCTCTGTACCCTACGCCAGTAACTCTACATGATTTTTTCGCAGTGCAAAAGAATTTTTTGTAGTTTACTTACACAGTTTGGCGCGTAATAACGGCGAGGTTGGGGAAACAATCGCCGTATCCTGTAGCTTAATTACAAAAACTGCTTAGGTTATCGCCAGTTAGCCCATCCTTTAAGAACGAGGCCAGCGAACGGCCGCGCAATCAGTGGGCTTCGTCCCAGTTGGCCCCCACGCCGACATCCACTTTCAGTGGGACAGCCAGCGTCATGCTGTTTTCCATCAGCTCGCGAATGCGTTGGTTGGAGGTTTCCAGCACCGATTCATGCACCTCGAACACCAATTCATCGTGTACCTGCATGATCATACGCACCAGCGGCTCTTCCTGAGCTTGCAACCAGGCGTCCACCTCGATCATCGCACGTTTGATGATATCGGCGGCAGTCCCTTGCATAGGGGCGTTAATCGCCGCGCGCTCGGCCGCCTTGCGACGCATGCCATTACTGGAGCTGACATCCGGCAGATAGAGACGGCGGCCGTCCAGCGTGCTTACATAGCCCTGACTGGCAGCCTGCTGGCGGGTACGCTCCATATATTCCAATACGCCCGGGTAGCGCTCGAAGTAGAGATCCATGTAGCGCTGCGCTTCACCACGCGGAATGCCCAATTGGCGTGCCAGACCAAACGCGCTCATGCCATAAATCAGGCCAAAGTTAATTGCCTTGGCGCTGCGACGCTGTTCGTTGGTCACTTTATCAAGCGGCAGGCCAAATACCTCGGCTGCGGTGGCACGGTGGATATCCTCACCGGCCGCAAAGGCCTTCAGTAACCCTTCATCCTGTGACAGATGGGCCATAATGCGCAGTTCGATTTGCGAATAGTCGGCCGCAACGATGCGGTAACCCTCAGGAGCAATAAAGGCCTGGCGGATCCGGCGCCCTTCGTCGTTACGCACCGGGATATTCTGCAGGTTAGGATCGCTCGAGGAGAGACGTCCAGTAGCCGTCACCGCCTGATGATAAGAGGTATGCACCCGGCCACTGACCGGATTGATCATCAGCGGCAGCTTGTCGGTGTAGGTCGTCTTCAGCTTCGCCAAGCCACGGTATTCCAGGATCACCTTAGGCAACGGGTAATCCAACGCCAGTTCGGCCAACACTTCTTCGTTAGTAGATGGGGCACCACCCGGTGTTTTCTTCAGTACCGGCAGCTTCTGCTTTTCGTAGAGGATCGCCTGCAGCTGTTTGGTTGACGCCAGATTGAAAGGCTCTTCCGCCAGTTCATGGGCCTGAATTTCCAGCTCGGCCAAGCGTTTGGTCAATTCGATGGAGTGCGTGGCCAGAATGCTTTGATCAATCAGCACCCCGGTTCGTTCGATGTGCGACAACACCGGTAACAGCGGCATTTCAATCTCATTGAATACTTTCAGCAGCTCGGCGCTTTCCTTCAATTGCGGCCACATCGCCAAATGCAATTGCAAGGTAACGTCGGCATCTTCGGCAGCGTAAGGAGCCGCCTGCTCCAGTGCAATCTGGTTGAAGGTGAGCTGTTTTTTCCCCTTGCCGGCGATCTCTTCGAAGGTCACGGTTTTATGGCCGAGGTAACGATCGGACAAGCTGTCCATATCGTGACGACCGCCCACGCTGTCCAGCACATAAGATTCCAGCATGGTGTCGAAGGCAATGCCGCGCAGGGTAATGTCGTAACGCGCCAGCAGGCCCATATCGAACTTCAGATTTTGCCCGACCTTGAGCGCTTTCTCGTCTTCCAGCAGCGGCTTCAAGGTGGCCAGCACATAATCGCGATCCAGCTGTGCCGGGGCATCGAGATAGTCATGCGCTACCGGCAAATAGGCGGCTTCGCCCGGTGCAATGGCAAACGACAGGCCGATCAAATTGGCGGTCAGGGTGTCCAAACCGTCGGTTTCGGTATCAAACGCAAATACCTCGGCTTTTTTCAGCTTTTCCAGCCACTGCGCGAAAGTATCTTCATCCAGGATGGTGACATAACCTTCTTGCGATAACGTCGCTTCGGCAGGTGTTTTGTCTGCTACCGCCGTAGCCTTTGGCGCACTGGCAGCTTTCACGCCGGTACCCTTTTTACCTTCCAGCCAAATACCGGCTTCAACATCCGCCAGCCAGCGTTTAAATTCGTATTGTTTAAACAACTGCTGCAGCACATCGACATCCAGCGCTGATACTTCGAGATCGGCGCAGGTAAGATCCAGTTCGACGTCGGTTTTGATGGTCGCCAGCTTGTAGGAGAGGTAAGCCACCTCTTTGTTCTGTTCCAGCTTGGCCGCCATGGTCTTGGCGCCGCGGAAGCTGAGCGTGGCGATGCTATCAAGGTTGGCATAGAGCGCATCCAGCCCCCCAAGCCCCTGTAGCAGCGCCTGCGCGGTTTTCTCGCCCACACCGGGTACGCCAGGGATGTTATCCGAGGAATCACCCATCAACGCCAGGAAGTCGATAATCAGCTCCGGCGGAATGCCGTACTTGTCGCACACTTCCTGTGGACCAAGGATGGTGTTGTTCATGGTGTTGATCAGGGTGACGTTCGGTGTGACCAACTGCGCCATGTCTTTATCGCCGGTGCTGATCAGCACCGCATGGCCGGCTTTTTCTGCCTCCAGTGCCAAAGTGCCAATCACATCGTCGGCTTCTACACCGGGCGTGACCAGCAGCGGCAACCCCATCGCCTTGACCATTTTGTGCAACGGTTCGATTTGCGCGCGCAGGTCGTCCGGCATCGGCGGCCGGTGCGATTTGTATTCTGCGAACAGCTCATCGCGGAAGGTTTTTCCTTTGGCATCAAACACCACCGCAACATGGCTTGGCTGGTACTGCAGCAATAGACTGCGCAGCATGTTCAGCACGCCATACATTGCCCCGGTAGGTTCACCCGCAGAGTTGGTCAGCGGAGGGAAGGCGTGGTAAGCGCGGTAGAGGTACGAGGAACCGTCAACCAGGATTAATGGGTTTTCTGCAATCTGGGCCATAGCGTTTCTTTATCGTGATCGGACATGACGGTAAGCATGCCATAGCTGGCCGCCTGAGACGAACCTTAGCGTGCATTAAGGGCGAAAATCATGTGATTCTGCAAAGCGATCCGCAAGATCCTGCCTGTGGATAACTTTGTGCATAGAAAAGACAACAAATTATAACGATGAGTTTATCGTTATAATGGGAAATAAAAATCCTATTGAAATCACTGCGTTAAACAGTGCTATTTTAACTGAAGGTTATTATCGACTTTTACACAATTTGTGGATATAACTTGCGCCAGATTTTAATCGCACTATTAATCAAATTTGGCGCCTCAATTACCATAGCACAAGATGAGCAAGTTGCACGAAAACGCAGCAAATGCCCATTTTTTCCGCTTTAAAACAGCTACTGCTGGCAGGCATTTTCCCCCTATAATGTCGCTAAAATATTTTTTGTTCATGCATACTGGCATGTAACGCTGTTCTCACCAACCGTCAGCCTATAACCATGCCAAGATTGCTATCCCCTGTTATTTTTATTGTTTCCAGCCTGCTCGCCATTTTGGTCACCGTACTGTGTTCGATCCCCATTACGATCGCCGGCGTCATTAAGTTACTGGTGCCCTTTCCTGCCGTATGGCGACGTATCTCCGCCTTCGCCGACTTTATGATGTGGTGCTGGTGCCTGGGGTTATCGCTGCTATTACGTATTAACGGCCAACTGCGCTGGGATATAGAAGGGTTGGAAGGCCTGGATCGAAAAAACTGGTATCTGCTGATCAGTAATCACGAAAGCTGGTCGGATATTGTGGTGCTGTGCGTATTGTTCCGTAACCATATTCCAATGAATAAGTACTTTCTTAAACAGCAATTGGCCTGGGTCCCTTTTGTCGGTCTGGCCTGCTGGGCGCTGGATATGCCCTTCATGAAACGCTATTCGCGCGCCTATTTGCTCAAACACCCGGAAAAGCGCGGTAATGATATCGAGACCACACGCCGTTCCTGCGAGAAGTTTCGTAAACGCCCGACCACCATCGTTAATTTTGTAGAGGGCTCGCGTTTTACCGAAGCCAAGAAAATTAAAACTCGTTCGCCCTACCGTAATTTATTAGCCCCTAAAGCTGCCGGTATTGCTTTTACACTCAGTGCATTAGGTAAGCAGTTCGATAAGGTGTTAAACGTCACCCTGCTTTATCCAGATAATACTGAGCGGCCTTTTATGGATATGCTGTGCGGCCGGTTAAAACGCATTGTGGTAAGGGTTGAATTGCTGCCAATCGACGAAAGCATGCATGGCGATTACTTTAACGATAAGCAGTTCAAGCGACGTTTCCAGCTTTGGCTGAACACGCTGTGGCAGGATAAAGACAGATTGCTGGATAGATTGAAACGGCAATAGAAGTTAAAAAAAAGCCGGCTAAGCCGGCTTTTTTACTTTAAATTTCGGTTACTTCTGCTCGCTGAGGAATTTAACCACGTCGGCGAATTGCTTCACGTAAGCATCCATCGAACTGGTGTCCAGGCCGTCATTTTTGACCATGTATTTGCCGTTAACAAATACCGCCGGTACGCCACGCAGTTGCAGATCTTCTGCAGCTTTCTCCTGTTGAACCACCAGGGATTTAACTACGAAGCTGTTCAGAGCCCCGTCATAATCAGCCGCGCTCACGCCTGCTTTCACAAACACGTTGCGGATATCATCAGGCGTTTGTACGGTCTGGGTTTTCTGCACCGCTTCGAACATCAGCGGGCTGACTTTATCTTCCACACCCAGCGCCATTGCAACAGCCCATGCCTGAGTCAGTTGCTTACCCAACGGCCCCAGGAACTCAACGTGGTACTTGGTCATTTTAGTGCCCGCAGGCAGCGCTTTTTTCACATTTTCGGAAACGTGATAAACCTGCTCGAACTGATAGCAGTGTGGGCAATAAAAGGAGAAGAACTCCAGTACCTGAGGTTCACCCGTCACTGGCTTGTCCAGGGTGACATACTGGGTACCATCGCTAAACTGCGCAGCCGAGGCACTGAATGCCATTACCATGCCAACGAGCGCCAACCAAATTTTCTTCATAAGACTAAACTCTCCATTGTGTTAAAGCTTCAATACATTGGCATCAGCTGCAGAGGGGGCTCCTGCAACAGCTTAACCTGTTCGGTGAATGCCGCCGTCTGAGACAACCAAAAATCAGACTCCGCCATCCACGGAAAACTTTTAGGGAACGCAGGATCTTGCCAGCGGCGAGCAACCCATGCCAGGTAGTAAACCATACGCATAGCACGCAGCGGCTCGATCAACGCCAACTCACTTTGATCAAACTCAGCAAACTCTGAGTACGCTTCCAACAAAATATCTAACTGCATCAAACGATCGCGACGCTCACCGTGCAACAACATCCACAGATCCTGTATCGCCGGCCCGTTACGCGCGTCATCAAGATCAACAAACAGTGGGCCATCACGCCACAGAATATTGCCCGGATGGCAGTCACCGTGCAAACGCCGCGGCTGCCAATCCTGATGCCAATGCTGTTTGATTGCCTCAATCAGCTTGTCAGTCGCTGCAAGAAAGCTGTCACGCTGCGCTTTGGGCAACAGCGCGCAGCCCGCCAAAACCTGACGCGGTAAAGTGAGGTACTCCTCGATGCCCATCGTCGGACGTTCAACAAACAGGCTTTCGCTGCCCACCTGATGAATGCGCCCCAGGAAACGGCCAACCCACTCCAGTTGATCGAGATTGTCGATCTCATACTGCCGCCCGCCAACGCTGGGAAAAACCGTAAAAAAGAAACCGTTGTGCGTATGCAGCGTATTGCCCTGCAGAACTAATGGGGCAACTGCAGGGATCTCCGCCAGAGCAAGATCATGGGAGAACTGGTGTTCTTCACCAATTTGTTTCGCGCTCCAACGTTCTGGCCGATAAAACTTCACCACATAACGCTTACGATCCTCGTCCATAAACTGATAGACGCGGTTTTCATAACTGTTAAGCGCCGTTAGCCCGGAGTCTACACGCAGGCCAACCCCTTCCAGCGCGTCCATAATCAGGTCGGGCGACAGGGTCTGAAAATTAAAAGCTGAGTTGTTCATAACAACATTCGGTTTCGTTTGGGCGACATCACAATGCCGGGATTGAGAAATAGTAGCATTAATGACGGGCTGCACGAGCAACGGCTTCACCCCGGCGCACGAATGCTAATCTTTGATCACGCCACGGGCGCGTAGCAGTGCCGTTTTGAAATCTTCCTCATAATCCTTTTTCAGACCAGGGATCTGTTCGTTGCCGGCGCTGCCGCGCATTTTCAAATGGTAGATCAGGATATCATCGCTCAGTTCAGTCAGATTGCCCTGAAAGCCAGCTTCTTGCGCCAACTTCTGTAAAAACTGGATCAGATTAAGATCCGGATCTTCCTGCCAGGCCGGGTGCAGAAGCTCAATCAGCTCGTTTACGCGGTGCGTTTTCATCGCAATATTGTCCAATAGAATCAATAAACACACAAAGTAACAGGCTTGCCAACGCAGTGAAAGAAGCAGCTTGTCAATAAAGGTAAATCCTGATGCCACACCGGCTTTAGCGCTACAATCATGGCGTTAGTCACAATGTGGAATTTGAAATATGCATGAAGAGATTACCGGCATTATTCTGGCCGGAGGGCGTGCCACTCGCATGGGTGGGGAAGATAAAGGTCTGGTTCCCATTGCCGACATCCCCCTGTATCAGTATGTGCTTGCCCGGCTACGGCCGCAGGTCGGGCCGATAGCCATCAACGCCAATCGCAATCAAGCACGGTATAGGGAAAGTGGCCTGCCGATAATTGGCGATCTGATCCCTGACTTTTCAGGCCCGCTCGCCGGTATGCTGGCCGGCCTGAAATACGCAACGACCGAGTGGGTGGCCTTTGTCCCCTGTGATGTTCCTGACTTTCCTGCAACGCTTATCGAGAAACTCTGGCAACAAAAAGGAAGTGCGATAGCCGCCTATGCCAGTGATGGGGAACGGGCTCACCCAACGCTAGCGCTATTGCACACCAGTCTGGCGACTCCGTTGGAGGATTATCTGGCCCGCGGGGAACGCAAGCTGATGCTGTTCCTGGACGCTGCGCGTGCACAGCAGGTGGAGTTCAAAGGGCAGCAATCGGCCTTCCACAATCTTAATACCCTTGAGGACTGCCAACGTTGGGTAAAAGAAAAAGGAATTATCCATGAATAGCCCTTCCCAACCCCCTCTACTGGCCATTGCTGCCTATAGCGGCACGGGCAAAACCACCCTGCTTAAACAATTGATTCCTTTATTAAAGCAGCGGCAAATCCGCGTAGGGCTGATCAAACATACTCACCATGATATGGATGTCGATACCCCCGGCAAAGACAGTTATGAACTGCGCAAAGCCGGTGCCGACCAAACGTTGGTCGCCAGCAATAACCGCTGGGCATTAATGACAGAAACGCCGGAACAACCCCCACTGGATCTGCAATATTTGGCGAGTCGTTTTGATACTGGCAAGGTGGATATCATTTTAGTCGAAGGGTTCAAGCATGAGCCCATCAGTAAAATCATTCTCTATCGTGAAGAGGTGGGTAAACCACTGGAGGATATGCTGGACGAGTTTGTGATCGCCATTGCCAGCGATCGATCAATCACTGGCAATGCCCCACTGTTGGATCTTAATGACCCAGAGTGCATCGCTGACTTTATCAGGGACTGGTTAAAAAGCGCAGCCTAGCTGCGCCTTTTTCTTTCGCGCACAGCAAAAAGGCCATCCTTGCGGATGGCCTCTTGGCTTAATTGATGCCTGGCAGTGTCCTACTCTCGCATGGGGAGACCCCACACTACCATCGGCGCTACGGCGTTTCACTTCTGAG
>NZ_JBXALO010000012.1:0-124046 GCF_058799515.1 Serratia sp. GW822-FHT06D09 | reverse complement strand
CTAAAATATAAAACGCCCGATGAGGTTCATCGGGCGTTATCCGGCTGAAAAGTGTCAACCTATATCAGGACTAGTCACTAGCAATCAACGATTAACGTGAACCGCGTAAAAATGCCTCGGTCAGGA
This sequence comes from Serratia sp. GW822-FHT06D09, assembly GCF_058799515.1. Classification (NCBI taxonomy): domain Bacteria; kingdom Pseudomonadati; phylum Pseudomonadota; class Gammaproteobacteria; order Enterobacterales; family Yersiniaceae; genus Serratia; species Serratia sp. GW822-FHT06D09. Next base: position 123,920 of record NZ_JBXALO010000012.1, on the reverse strand, counting down.
ACAGCGCACTGACATTGCGCGCCTCACGGAAATCCGGTTCGGCCAGCAACGCCATCATATCGGCAATCGGCCAGCGTACCTGCGGCAAGGGCTCCGGCTCATCCCCTTCCAGACTCTGCGGGTAGAGATCGTGCGCCAGCACGATATTCATTTTGCTGGAAAAGTACGAAGGGGCCATCGTCAGCTTGCTGAGGAAATCAAAACGTTTGGCGCCAAACCCCACCTCTTCCATCAGTTCACGGTTGGCCGCCTCCAACACCCCCTCACCGGGATCGATCAACCCCTTGGGGAACCCCAGCTCATAAGATTCGGTACCCACCGCATATTCACGGATCAGCAGCAAGTCATCGCCAATCACCGGCACAATCATCACGGCCTCACGGTCCGAGGGCCGCATCCGCTCATACACCCGCCGTACACCGTTACTGAACTCCAGATCGACGGACTCAACGTTAAATAAACGCGAACGTGCGACCGTTTCAACTTTCAGAATTTTAGGTTTTTGCAGGTGTTTATCCATGATTGCCTCAAATGAGTTATCCGGCGGCAGGCCACAACAGCAGGCGTGATGACGCAGATAACCAGAATAATGATTGGCGTGACGCGCAGTTCACTTGCGCTCAAACGCTGACCAAAACCGATCTTGATCACATTGTGCGTTAATGAGAACCTTTGCCGCAACGAGCACAAGCAGTAATTTACTTTTTTTTAACAACTGTAGCCAGCACCTGCCGATTTTCTGTCTTTCTCGGGTAAAAAAGAGTGCATTAAAATAAGATAATGCCGATACCGATAGAAGAGCCCGATTGCTATCATCACGCAGGTAAGACATGGCGATAAAACGGGCAGTTATTATCAATAAATGAGATCCCGGCGGAGAATCTTTCCTCCCGTCACTGTTCAGGGTGTCTCTTGGTGATTTGACTGCGTATAATGCGCCACGATTCATCAGGTTGGTGAGGTTCACGGGTCCAAGATGGGGATAGCATGAGCACAATAGTGTTGATATTGGCCTTAGTGCTTGCCTGCCTGATTGCCGCCGGCCTGTATCTCTGGTTTAAAGCCCGCAATCAGCCGCTGCTCACGCGCGCGTTGCCCTTTATCAAACCCACGCACCGTAAACTGACCGGCGAAGAGCGCGCCGCCGTCGAGCATTATCTCGGCCAGCAAAATAAGCTGAGCAACAAACTGTTGCCCGGTAACAGCTCATTGCCTTCCGCCAAGCTGGCGCTGACCCCGCAAAGCGACAACGTCTACCCCATTACCCACGCCATTACCCGCTACGGGCTGGCCAGCGATGAACCCAACAAGTGGCGCTATTATCTGGACGCCGAAGAGGTGCATCTGCCGCCGTTCTGGGAACAGTACATCAGCGCCGATAACCATGTGGAAGTGATCAGAACCCAGACGTTACCGCTGGTTATCTCCCTTAACGGGCATTCGCTGAAAGACCATATTCACGATCGACCGCAACCGCCGGTGGTGAAAGCGCCCCCAATTCAAAATGCCTCCATTCGCAAGGAAGAGAGTGAGCATGTCGAGCTGGTGAATATCCGCAAGGAAACGCCGGAAGAACACGCGCTGACTCGCCCGAACGGCATCAAGGAAGCTGCCGTTATCTCGGCCGCCCTGCTGCTGCTGTTCTTCAGCCTGATAAGCCCGGTGGTGGTTATCCCCTGGATGATCCTGGTCGCCGTGCTGATGATCGCCTGGGGTTGCTGGAATCTGTTCCGTCGGCCGACATCACGCGAACTGAAAGAAGTGCACTGCCTGCGTGGCACCCCCAAGCGTTGGGGGCTGTTTGGCGAATCTAATCAAGGACAGATCAGCAATATCTCTCTCGGCATCATCGATCTGATTTATCCGCCGCACTGGCAGCCTTATATCACCCAGGATCTGGGCAAGACCACCGACGTGGATATCTACCTTAACCGCCAGGTGTTACGCCAGGGACGCTTCCTTTCTCTGCATGATGAGGTGAAAAACTTCCCGTTGCAGCAGTGGGGCAGAAACGCGGTGCTGATGGCCAGCTCTTTTTTGGTGCTGGTGCTGCTGCTGACCTATATTCCGCTAAGCCTGCCGCTTAAGCTGAGCATGGCCTGGCTGCAGGGCGCGCAAAAAATTGAAGTGACCAACGTTCAGGCCCTCGAAGGCGCAACCTTGCACATCGGTGATACCCTGAAAGCTCAAGGCAACGGTATGTGTTATGTGCCGCCACCGGTCAACGGTTCGCACACCTCCAGCTTTATGCCTTTCGACTGCTCAGGCATTTACTGGAACAACGCAGCCCCTCTGCCACAGCCGGAATCCGATATCATCGACAAAGCTTCAGCGTTGCTGGCGACGGTCAATACCCAGCTACATCCCGACGGTACCGATCAGAAACTCAACCCGCAGCTGGCCAGCGCGATTGAGAAATCCGGCATGATCCTGCTGGACGATTTTTCCGATATCGTGCTGAAAACGCAGGATCTGTGCCAGGCGGACAACGACTGCGTTCGGCTGAAAAACGCCCTGGTGAACCTGGGTAACGTCAAGAACTGGGCTACCCTGGTAAAACGCGCCAAGTCGGGCGCTTTGCAGGGGGTCAACGTGTTGCTGCGCCCGGTGAGTGCCGAATCGCTGGAAAGCCTGACCAAGGTTGCCGCATCGTCGTTTGTCTACAGCGAAACCCGACAGGCTGCCGCCGCGCTCAACAGCCCTCCACCTGGCGGGTTCCTGATCAGCAGCGATGAAGGCAAGCAGCTGGTCAATCACCCACAGCCTGCGGTCCCCTTAAACGAGTACAACGCGCTCGATCAATGGAATGAGCTGCAACGTCTGGCCAGCATGCTGCTGCATACGCCGTTTGAAGCTCAGGGCGTGATCACCAATATCAGCGTCGACGCCAATGGTACACGCCATATTGCGCTGCACAGCGAGCCGGATATCATCACCCTGTGGCGCTATCTCGGTACCAGCCTGCTGCTGCTGACGGTCGCCGTCGTTCTGGGCTACAACACCTGGCGACTGGTGCAGCGCCGCCGCATCAACCAGCACCGAACCGCCGATATCCAGCGCTATTACGAAAGCTGCTTTAACCCACAGCTCTCCCCAATGTCATTGCGGCCAATGCCCTGAGTCGTTCGTCGGCCTGCTTCCTGTCATCCGCTTATGCTACGCTAACGCTATTCCCCTTATCCTGCGGACCCCCGACGGTTCGCCTATGGAGTTTTCATGGTTCCCGAGTTTGACTGGCGTGAAATTGATACCGTGCTGCTGGATATGGACGGCACCCTGCTTGATCTGGAGTTCGACAGCCACTTTTGGCTCAGCCTGGTGCCACAAGCCCTGAGCGAGCAGCGTGCTATTCCCTTCGACGAAGCGCGTAAAATCATTCACCAGGAATATCTGGCGGTGCAGCACACCATGAACTGGTACTGCTTCGACTACTGGAGCGAACGACTGGATCTTGATATTTACCGCATGACCACTGAGGTTGGCAGCCGAGCCCGCCTGCGTGAGGATACCGAGCCCTTTTTGCAGGCATTGCGAGCCGCAGGTCACCGGACTATCCTGTTGACCAACGCCCATCCGCACAGCCTGGCGGTAAAAATTGAGCATACCGGTTTGGATCACCACCTTGATTTATTACTTTCTACCCACACATTTGGTTATCCGAAAGAAGATCAGCGTTTGTGGCAGGCCGTGCAGCAACACACCGGATTTGATCCGCAACGCACCCTGTTCGTCGACGACGGTGAACCTATTCTGGATGCTGCCCGCACCTTCGGTATTCGCTATTGCCTGGGCGTGCAGAATCCGGACTCCAGCATGGCGGAGAAAACCTTTCGACACTACCCGGCAATGCGCGACTACCGCCTGTTGATACCGGCGTTAGCCAGGGGGGAGCAATGAAAGATAAGGAAACACGAGACGACGCGGTCCGGCTGGATAAATGGCTTTGGGCGGCTCGTTTCTACAAAACCCGCGCGTTGGCGCGGGACATGATCGACGGCGGCAAGGTGCACTATAACGGACAGCGCGGTAAGCCGAGCAAGAATGTCGAGCTCAATGCCGAGATCAAGCTGCGTCAGGGTAACGATGAGCGCACGGTGATCGTTCTGGCTCTGGCCAGCCAACGGCGCGGCGCCGACGAGGCGCAGCAGATGTATCAGGAAACCGAAGCCAGCATCGCCAATCGAGAGAAAGTGGCGCTCGCACGCAAGATGAATGCGCTGACCATGCCGCATCCGGACCGCCGTCCGGACAAGAAAGAGCGGCGCGACCTGATTAAATTTAAATTTGGTGAGCAGGAATAACCCCTCGCCGCAATGAGAGAAAACTATGTCTAACCATGACCAATTGCACCGTTACCTGTTTGAAAACTACGCGGTGCGCGGTGAGCTGGTTACCGTCAGCGAAACCTATCAGCAGGTCCTGAACAACCATGATTATCCGGCGCCGGTTAAAAAACTGCTGGGTGAACTGCTGGTAGCCACCAGCCTGCTGACCGCAACCTTGAAGTTCGACGGCGATATCACCGTACAATTGCAGGGTGACGGCCCGCTGAAGCTGGCCGTGATTAACGGCAACAACCGCCAGGAAATGCGTGGCGTAGCGCGCGTACAGAGCGAAATCGCCGATGACAGCACGCTGCATCAGTTGATCGGCAACGGCGTCATGGTGATCACCATCGCGCCAACCGAAGGCGAGCGCTATCAGGGCGTAGTGGCACTGGAAGGCGAAACGCTGGCCGAATGCCTTGAGGCTTACTTCCGCCAGTCCGAACAGCTGCCAACCCGTCTGTTCATTCGCACCGGCGAGTTCGAAGGCCAACCGGCCGCGGGCGGTATGTTGCTGCAGGTGCTGCCGGCACAGGACGGCAATGCCGATGATTTCGATCATTTGGTACAACTGACCAACACGGTGAAAAGCGAAGAGCTGTTCAGCCTGCCGGCCAATGAAGTGCTGTATCGCCTGTATCACCAGGAAGAAGTCACTCTGTATGAACCACAGGACGTGATCTTCCGTTGTACCTGTTCACGTCAGCGCTGCGCTGATGCGTTGGTCACCTTGCCAACCGACGAAGTGGCCCAAATGCTGGAGCAGGATGGCAATATCGATATGCACTGCGATTACTGCGGCAATCACTATGTGTTTGACGCCGTAGACGTCGCCGCCTTGTACACTGGTAACACCGGTGACAGCGATCAGTTGCACTAAGTAGCACCCCATATCGGCGGGCGCGCCCTGCGCCCGCTCATTCACCGCGTTTGCACGTTTGCTTTTTTCCGTGTGCTATCTCTCAGATCGTAACGAAAAACCGACTAAAACGTTAAATATTTGATACCTATCGCGGTTACTCGCTGCTGAATCCCTACAATTGGCGCCAGAAATTCTGTGACCAAGGAGTAGTGACATGCGTGTTAAAGGTATAACCCCTCAGGATCTGGCCGCTTATGGGATTCATAACGTCGGCGAAATCGTTCACAACCCGAGTTATGACTTGCTGTTCAAGGAAGAAACAGACCCATCTCTGGAAGGTTATGAGCGTGGGGTCGTAACCAAGCTGGGTGCTGTATCCGTCGACACCGGTATTTTTACCGGCCGTTCCCCGAAAGATAAGTACATCGTCCGTGACGACATCACCCGCGACACCGTCTGGTGGGCCGATCAGGGTAAAGGCAAAAACGACAACAAACCCCTCAGTCCGGAAATTTGGGCTGACCTGAAACAGCTGGTCACCACGCAGCTCTCCGGCAAACGCCTGTTTGTGGTGGATACCTTCTGCGGCGCCAACGCCGACTCACGCTTGAAAGTCCGCTTTATCACCGAGGTTGCCTGGCAGGCGCACTTCGTCAAAAACATGTTCATTCGCCCGACGGAAGAAGAACTGCAGGATTTCGAACCGGACTTCGTGGTGATGAACGGCGCCAAATGCACTAACCCGAACTGGCAGCAACAGGGCCTGAACTCGGAAAACTTTGTCGCTTTCAACCTGACCGAACGCATGCAGCTGATTGGCGGCACCTGGTACGGCGGCGAAATGAAAAAGGGTATGTTCTCCATGATGAACTACCTGCTGCCGCTGAAAGGCATCGCTTCCATGCACTGCTCGGCTAACGTGGGTGAAAAAGGTGACGTAGCGGTGTTCTTCGGCCTGTCCGGCACCGGCAAAACCACCCTGTCCACCGATCCAAAACGCCAGCTGATTGGCGATGACGAACACGGCTGGGATGACGACGGCGTGTTCAACTTCGAAGGCGGTTGCTACGCCAAAACCATCAAGCTGTCCGAAGAAGCCGAGCCGGATATCTATCACGCCATCAAACGCGATGCGCTGCTGGAAAACGTCACGGTGCTGGCCGACGGTACGATTGATTTCAACGACGGCTCGAAAACCGAAAACACCCGTGTTTCCTACCCGATCTATCACATCCAGAATATCGTCAAGCCGGTTTCCAAGGCCGGCCACGCCACCAAGGTGATTTTCCTGACTGCGGACGCCTTCGGCGTGTTGCCACCGGTTTCTCGCCTGACCGCCAACCAGACCCAGTACCACTTCCTGTCCGGCTTTACCGCCAAGCTGGCCGGTACCGAGCGCGGCGTGACCGAGCCGACCCCAACCTTCTCCGCCTGCTTCGGCGCAGCCTTCCTGTCGTTGCACCCAACGCAATACGCAGAAGTCCTGGTGAAGCGCATGCAGGCTGCGGGTGCCCAGGCCTACCTGGTCAACACCGGCTGGAACGGCACCGGTAAACGCATTTCGATCAAAGATACTCGCGGTATTATCGATGCGATCCTCAGCGGTGAAATCGATAAGGCAGAAACCATTACCCTGCCGATCTTCGATCTGGCGATGCCAACCTCACTGCCGGGCGTCAACCCGGATATCCTGGATCCGCGCGCCACTTACGCCAGCATTGAGCAATGGCAAGAGAAGGCACAGGATCTGGCCGAGCGTTTTGTCACCAACTTTGACAAATACACCGACACTCCAGCGGGTGCAGCGCTGGTCAGCGCCGGTCCAAAACTGTAATAGCTTCCTTTTACAGCTTCAGCTAAGGCGTGGATATCACGCCTTTTTTTATTTTTATTGGTTGTTTTTTTGATCGGCGCAACGAGATAATAATGCAGTGCAATCATTGATAGCAACGGAGGTTTCAATGGCTACCATAACCGTCAGAAATCTGGACGACGAAGTAAAGGAGTTGCTGCGCGTCTCGGCAGCAAAAAATGGCCATTCCATGGAGGAGGAAGCTCGCATGATTTTGAAACAGGCATTAGTGAAAAAACCGCCGCGTTATGGGTTAGGCACCTGGATGCATCAACACTTTGCCGAGTTGGGCGGGGTTGAACTGGAGATCCCACCGCGCGATACCACGCCGCCGCGTATTGTCACCTTTGACGACGACGATGACCAATTATGATTATTCTCGATACCAACGTGGTTTCAGAAACGTTGCGCCCCAACCCGCACTATAACGTCATCAGATGGCTGAATGAAAAAGACAATGATGAGCTTTATCTGAGTGCGATAGTTCTCGCCGAGTTGTTCAGTGGAGTTGCCTGTATGCCTGATGGGAAACGGCAGCGCGAATTCAAACACAAGCTGGCGGAGGCAGTGCAGATTAGATTTGATGAGCAAACCCTGCCATTTGATACACTCTGCGCACTGCAATACGCGGAACTTATGGAGAAAAATCAGCGTCAGGGCCGGTTAATGGGCATCGTCGATACCCAAATCGCCGCCACCTGCCTGCATTACGGTGCCACCCTGGCCACGCGCAATACCCAAAACTTTATCCATTGCGGCATTGAGTTAATCGATCCCTGGCAGGCCACGACGGGCCGGCGTCTGCATGAAGAGGCAGCGGAATACTACGTGATGAGCAGGAAGTCCTGACGGGGGCGCAAACTGCGGCCCCCAGACAAAAAGATTACGCGCTGTCCTTCGGGGTCTGATGCCCATTGCCCGACTCTTTTTTCTCCATCGGTAACGGAATATAAGCCCGAATCAACAGCCCACCGCGTTCGCTGGTGCCGATATCCAGTGCGCCATGATGCCCATCGATTATACGCTGTACGATAGCCAGGCCCAGCCCGGTCCCGCTGGTACTGCGCGCGCTGTCACCACGAACAAATGGCTGCAACAGATGCTTCAGCTCTTCCGGTTTAATGCCCGGGCCGTCGTCTTCCACCTGGAACCAGCCGCGCTGCAGCTCACGGCCGCTGCTGACTTTGATCCAGCCGTTGCCGTAACGCGCCGCATTCACCACCATATTCACTGCCGCACGCTTGATCGACAACGGATGCACATTCATCATCAGTTCGCCCGGCGCCAAAGCGGTTTCAATCACCCGCTCATAGCCACTCTCGGCAGCCACCACTTCGCCAAGAATGCTATTCAAATCGCTGATTTCTGTCTGCATCTCCTGGCCGGTGCGCAGATAATCAATAAACTGCTCAATGATGTCGTTGCACTCTTCAATATCTTTATTGATCGACTCCGCCAGGTAGCCGTCTTCGGCACTCATCATCTCGGTCGCCAGACGGATACGCGTCAGTGGCGTACGCAGGTCGTGGCTCACCCCGGCCATCAGCAATGTGCGGTCGTCCGCCAGCTGCTTGACGCCCGACGCCATCTGATTAAAGGCCCGCGTTACCGAACGGACTTCCGATGCGCCATACTCACGCAGCGGCGGTGGAATGATGCCCTTGCCCACCTGCAAAGCGGCATGCTCAAGCTCCACCAGCGGGCGGTTCTGAATACGGATAAACAGCCAGGCGCCACCTATGGCCAACAGCATAATCGCCAGGGTATAGCGGAACAGCGGCGAGAAATCGCCCTGGTGAATTTCAGTCAGCGGAACACGTACCCAGATATCCGGTTGCAGCCAGGTTTTCAGCCACACCACCGGTGAGTTTTTGTTTACTTCCACCCGCACGTCGGTGGGCCCGCCGAGCTGCTGCGCCATTTGCTGGCTGAGGAATTGGTAGTGCTGCGCCCAGCGCAGACCGCTCTCTTCCGCCGCAGAATTGGTGTAGAGAGAAATGCCCAGTTCGCGATAGATTTCGCGACGGAACGCTGGCGGTACTTCCAGCAAAGTACCATCCTCCAGCTGCAGCCGGTCGGTCATCAGCATACGAACTTCGTAGGCCAACACCTTATTGAACTGCTGCAGGCTGGGCAGGATGGCGAAGTTCAGCACCACCAGATAGGTCGTCACCAGGCTGACGAACAGCAAGGTGACGATCAATAGCAGGGTTCGGGCAAACGAGCTACGCGGTGAAAAGCGCAATCGTCTCATGCCTTGCTGCCGTCCGGGACGAAGACGTAGCCAAGACCCCAAACGGTCTGGATGTAGCGTGGATGCGCAGGATCTTCCTCAACCATGCGACGCAAACGAGAAATTTGCACGTCGATGGAGCGTTCCATGGCGCTGTATTCACGGCCGCGGGCCAGGTTCATCAGCTTGTCGCGCGAAAGCGGTTCGCGTGGATGGCTGACCAATGCCTTCAGCACTGCGAATTCGCCGCTGGTCAATGGCATAGGCTCGTCTTCGCGGAACATTTCGCGGGTGCCGAGGTTCAGTTTGAATTTACCAAAGGCGATCACCGCCTCTTCCTGTGAAGGAGCGCCCGGCAGTTCATTGGCCTGACGGCGCAACACCGCACGGATGCGGGCCAGCAGTTCACGTGGGTTGAAGGGTTTTGGGATGTAATCGTCAGCGCCGATTTCCAGGCCAACGATACGGTCGACTTCTTCACCTTTGGCGGTCACCATAATGATCGGCATCGGGTTGCTTTGGCTGCGCAGACGGCGGCAGATGGAAAGACCATCTTCGCCCGGCAACATCAGGTCAAGCACCATCAGGTGGAATGATTCACGAGTCAGCAAGCGATCCATTTGCTCAGCGTTGGCTACGCTGCGAACCTGAAAACCCTGTTCGGTTAAATAACGCTCTAAAAGCGCACGCAGGCGCATGTCATCATCGACGACCAGAATCTTATGATTCTCTTGCATTGTATTACTCCCAAAGGCTTTATTGCCTGACGTGAATATTGTTAAAAAACCCTGTCATTTCGGACAGCGTTTAATGGTATATATTCTAGACGAAATTGTTACAAAGCTTATTCTTTTGCCCATTTATCAACAATTTTCATCAAAATGCCCGCGACGATTCACCAAAATCCCGATGCGCATAGGTTAAATTTAGAAGCACTGCGTCTTTTGGCTGGCGGCATACCCGACGGCTGATTCGGCAGTGTAACTCAGCCGGGGCGATAAGAAACGCGAGCACCGGCAATTTTGCGCGTGGCCGATGATTAACGCTCATTGGATTGTGCAACAGCAGCCTACAGCCCGATGCGAGTTTATGCGACACTTTGCCAACGCAATGACGTCCTTCCCTTTGATATGTCCCTAAAGGCGGAACCACGATGAGAACGCAGCTGATAACCCGCGAAGGTTACGACAAGCTAAAGCAGGAATTAGACTTTCTCTGGCGCGAAGATCGGCCAGAGGTCACCAAAAAAGTGACCTGGGCAGCCAGCCTCGGCGACAGAAGTGAAAATGCCGATTATCAGTACAACAAAAAACGGCTGCGGGAAATCGATCGCCGCGTACGCTACCTGACCAAATGCCTCGAGCAATTAAAGATTGTCGATTACTCCCCGCAGCAGGAAGGCAAAGTGTTTTTCGGTGCCTGGGTGGTAGTGGAAAACGAGGACGGCGACACTAAACGCTTTCGCATCGTCGGCTATGACGAGATTTTTGGCCGCCGAGACTACATCTCCATCGATTCGCCCATGGCCCGCGCGCTGCTTAAAAAAGAAGTGGGTGATGCCGCCACCGTCAATACGCCAGTCGGCGATGCCCTGTGGTACGTGAATGAGATCGAGTACGTAAAATAAGATTTCAGTTTTTTCCGAGCGACCGCCCGCCGCCGCAGTACAGGCCGCTTTACGCGCTATGACTGTCGAGAGGCGGCCCGCTCCGCTGGCATTTTCCCCGCGCAATCCGTATAACTGTCCCCCTGTTTACCAACCGTTCTCAACAGATACCAGACTTATGAATGACCCACTGAGCCGCATTATTGCAACAGAACTGCAGGCCCGGCCGGAGCAAGTTGACTCCGCCATCCGTCTGCTGGATGAAGGTAATACCGTGCCCTTTATTGCACGCTATCGTAAGGAAGTCACCGGGGGTCTGGACGATACCCAACTGCGCCAGCTGGAAACCCGCCTGGGTTATCTGCGTGAACTGGAAGACCGCCGTCAGACCATCCTTAAATCGATCGACGAGCAGGGCAAACTGACCGAACAGCTGGCGACGGCGATCACCGCCACGCAAAGCAAAACCGAACTCGAAGACCTCTACCTGCCTTACAAACCGAAGCGCCGCACTCGTGGCCAGATCGCGATTGAAGCCGGTCTGGAGCCTCTGGCGGACACGCTGTGGCAGGATCCTCAGCAGCAACCTGAACAGTTGGCCGAAGGTTACGTTAATGCAGACAAGGGCGTAGCGGACGTAAAAGCCGCCCTCGACGGCGCGCGTTATATCCTGATGGAGCGCTTCGCCGAAGACGCCGCATTACTGGCCAAGGTCCGTAACTACCTGTGGAAACATGCGCACCTGGTGTCCAAAGTAGTGGAAGGCAAGGAAGAAGCCGGGGCCAAGTTCCGCGACTATTTCGATCATCATGAACCCATTGCCCAGGTGCCATCGCACCGTGCGCTGGCCATGTTCCGCGGCCGTAACGAAGGCGTACTGCAGCTGGCGCTGAATGCCGATCCGCAGTTTGAAGAAGCCCCACGCGAAAGCCAGGCGGAGCAGATCATCATCAGCCACCTGGATCTGCGCCTGAATGATGCTCCGGCGGATGCCTGGCGCAAAGCGGTGGTCAACTGGACCTGGCGTATCAAGGTGCTGCTGCATCTGGAAACCGAACTGATGAGCACGGTGCGCGAACGCGCGGAAGACGAAGCGATCAACGTCTTTGCCCGTAACATGCATGACCTGCTGATGGCGGCCCCGGCCGGTATGCGCGCCACCATGGGGCTGGATCCGGGCCTGCGTACCGGGGTCAAAGTGGCGGTAGTCGATGCTACCGGCAAGCTGGTCGCCACCGACACCGTATACCCGCACACCGGTCAGGCCGCTAAAGCCGCCGCCATCGTCGCCGCACTGTGCATCAAGCATAAAGTGGAGCTGGTCGCCATCGGCAACGGCACCGCATCGCGCGAGACCGAACGTTTTTACCTCGACCTGCAACAGCAGTTCAGCGAAGTCAAAGCACAAAAGGTGATCGTCAGCGAAGCCGGCGCTTCGGTGTACTCCGCTTCCGAACTGGCGGCGCTGGAATTCCCTAACCTCGACGTCTCGCTGCGCGGTGCGGTATCCATCGCACGTCGTCTGCAGGATCCGCTGGCCGAGCTGGTCAAAATCGATCCGAAATCCATCGGCGTCGGCCAGTATCAGCATGACGTCAGCCAAAGCCAACTGGCGAAAAAACTCGACTCCGTGGTCGAAGACTGCGTGAACGCCGTCGGTGTGGATCTGAATACCGCCTCGGTGCCGCTGCTAACCCGCGTAGCCGGCCTGACGCGCATGATGGCGCAGAATATCGTCACCTGGCGTGACGAAAATGGCCGCTTCAGCAACCGCGAACAGCTGCTGAAAGTCAGTCGCTTGGGGCCGAAAGCCTTTGAACAGTGTGCCGGCTTCTTGCGTATCAACCACGGCGACAACCCACTGGACGCCTCGACCGTTCACCCGGAAACCTACCCGGTAGTCGAACGCATTCTGGCCGCAACGCGGCAGGCTCTGCAGGATCTGATGGGCAACCCGGCGGCGGTGCGCAGCCTGAAGGCCAGCGACTTTACCGACGAGAAGTTCGGTGTGCCGACGGTGACCGACATCCTGAAGGAGCTGGAGAAGCCAGGCCGCGATCCGCGTCCGGAATTCAAAACCGCAACCTTTGCCGAAGGGGTGGAAACCCTCAACGATCTGCAGCCGGGGATGATCCTGGAAGGTTCGGTCACCAACGTCACCAACTTCGGTGCCTTTGTTGATATCGGCGTGCATCAGGATGGGTTGGTGCATATCTCCTCGCTGGCGGACAAGTTTGTCGAAGATCCGCACACCGTGGTGAAAGCCGGTGACATCGTCAAAGTGAAGGTGATGGAAGTGGACCTGCAACGTAAACGCATTGCATTGAGCATGCGTCTGGACGAGCAACCGGGTGAAGGTTCCCCACGGCGCGGTGGCAATTCAGCGCCGGCCAAGGACAACACCTCGCGACCGCAGGCCAATAAGTCCAAACCACGTGGCGCTAACACCTCGGCAGGCAACAGCGCCATGGGTGACGCACTGGCGGCGGCCTTTGGCAGAAAGTCGTAGTCAGGCGGCCAGCAGAAAACGCATGAGACACAGGGAGGGGGTTAACCCCTCCCTTTTCCGCTAAATACCCTCATCATTTTTTGACCCGCCTCAATAAACCCGCATTTTTATTCGCTGCCGCCGACAGCCCTGATAATTCCGGTTTTAAGCCTGAAAGCCACGCTAAATAGTCATTTATTAACATCTCTATTAACATTAAATTCTCATTCCGGTATTTCTCAGCGAAACACAAATGCTTAGCGCTCGTATTCAGCAGGCAATATGTTGCCTAATAAATACCGATATTGACGTCACCGAATCAAAGCTGTCGAATCTGTCACTACTTTTTTCAAACCGGAAAAATTCACTACAAATACGTAACTGATTTAACTCACCATTCGCATTTGCACCCCACCAGGCTGGGTGATAAAAATAGCGCTGTCAGGCAATTGCATTCTCTAAATGTGATCGCCACAACCTTTGGTTACCAATACCCCTATTTTTTGTATTGAATACGATAATTATTCTCACTATTATTATTTTGCGTGTTCACTGCATTGCCTCATGGATTGAAAGCGTCGGCAGCCCGTGGTTTTTATCTCGGGACTGCCATTGGAACGTTCTTTTATCATCACCAGCCCAATAGCCTGGGCTTAGAGAAGGTTACATGCATCTTCTGCCTAAACGGTCTTATAAGATCGCCGGCTTCGCCAATGAAATCGGCCCGGCTTATCGCCAAAAACTTTTATCCCTCGGCATGCTGCCGGGCTCGTCTTTTGAAGTGGTACGCGTCGCGCCATTGGGTGACCCCATAGAAATAAAAACCCGCCGCGTCAGCCTGGTGCTGCGTAGGAAAGATCTGGCCCTGATCCTGCTCGACGGCTAGTCCTGAGCCGCCTTGCTTTGGCCATGCATCTTGCCTGGCCCAATTTCCATTGACTGATATCACGCTAAATTATGAAAAAACTCACTATTGGCTTAATAGGCAACCCCAACTCCGGTAAAACTACGCTGTTCAACCAGCTGACCGGGGCACGCCAGCGGGTCGGTAACTGGGCGGGCGTGACGGTAGAACGCAAAGAAGGCCTGTTCACCACGCCGCAATCACAGGTCAAACTGGTCGATCTGCCCGGCACCTACTCCCTGACCACCATCTCGGAGCAAACCTCACTCGACGAACAAATTGCCTGCCACTACATTCTGAGCGGCGACGCCGATCTGCTGATCAACGTGGTCGATGCTTCCAATCTGGAACGCAATCTATACCTGACGCTGCAACTGCTGGAGCTGGGCATCCCCTGCATTGTCGCGCTGAATATGTTGGATATCGCCAAAAGCCAAAAAATTAATATCGATATCGCGGCACTGTCGGCGCGTCTCGGCTGTCCGGTGGTGCCGATGGTGTCCACCAAAGCCGACGGTATTGGCGTGCTGAAGCAGATGATCGACAACCATCAGTTCAATGAATTAAAAGCGCTGGTGAACTACCCGCCGCTGCTGCTCAAGGAAATGACCACGCTGAGCGACGCCATGCCGCAGACCCTGCCAAGCGAGCAACGTCGCTGGCTGGCGCTGCAGATGCTGGAAGGCGATATCTACAGCCACCAGCTTGCCGGCCCTGCGGCGGCCCTGCTGCCGGCGGCCAAACAGGCGCTGCAGCGGCAACAGCAGGAAGATCCTGCACTGGTGATTGCCGATGCGCGTTATCAGTCAATCGCCACCCTGTGCGATGCCGTGAGCAATTCACAACAGGCCATGCCGAACCGTCTGACCGAAGCGCTGGATAAAGTGATCCTCAACCGCTGGTTAGGGGTGCCCATCTTCCTGCTGGTGATGTATTTGATGTTCCTGCTGGCCATTAACCTCGGCGGCGCACTGCAGCCGATCTTCGATATCGGGTCGGCGGCAATCTTTATTCAGGGTATTCAATGGCTGGGCTATACCCTGCACTTCCCTGAATGGTTGACCATTTTCCTGGCGCAGGGGGTCGGTGGTGGTATCAACACCGTGCTGCCGCTGGTGCCGCAAATCGGCATGATGTACCTGTTCCTGTCGTTCCTCGAAGACTCCGGCTATATGGCGCGTGCGGCGTTCGTGATGGACCGCCTGATGCAGGCGCTCGGGTTGCCCGGCAAGTCTTTCGTGCCGCTGATCGTCGGCTTCGGCTGTAACGTGCCTTCGATCATGGGCGCACGTACGCTGGATGCGCAGCGCGAACGCCTGATTACCATCATGATGGCGCCCTTCATGTCCTGCGGGGCTCGGCTGGCGATCTTCGCCGTGTTTGCCGCTGCTTTCTTTGGCCAGGACGGCGCAGGTGTGGTTTTCTCTTTGTATATGCTGGGTATTGTGGTGGCAATCCTCACCGGTCTGGTATTGAAGTACACCATCATGCGCGGTGAAGCTTCCCCCTTCGTGATGGAGTTGCCGGTTTACCACGTGCCACACCTGAAAAGCCTGCTGCTGCAAACCTGGCAGCGCCTGAAAGGCTTTGTGCTGCGTGCCGGTAAGGTGATTGTAGTTGCCAGCATCTTTATTGGCGGCCTGAACAGCTTTTCGTTCAGCGGCAAGCCGGTAGATAACATTAATGACTCGGCGCTGGCGTCGGTGTCCAAAGTATTGACGCCGCTGCTGAAACCGATGGGCGTGCACAGTGACAACTGGCAGGCTACCGTCGGCCTGGTGACCGGAGCCATGGCGAAAGAAGTGGTGGTCGGTACGCTAAATACCCTGTACACCGCCGAACATATCAACAGCACCGAATTTGATGCCGCCAACTTTAACCTGCTGGATGAACTGGGTGGCGCATTGGACACCACCTGGCAAGGGCTGAAAGACACCTTCAGCCTGAGCGTACTGTCCAACCCGATTGAGGCCAGCAAGGGCGATGGGGAAATGGACGTCGGCTCAATGGGCGTTATGAGCAGCAAATTCGGCTCCGGGGTTTCCGCCTACAGCTACCTGATCTTTGTGTTGCTGTACGTCCCTTGCGTCTCGGTGATGGGGGCCATCGCCCGCGAATCCAGCCGCGGCTGGATGACCTTCTCCATTCTCTGGGGGCTGAACGTCGCCTACTCGCTGGCCACGCTGTTTTATCAGATTGCCACCTTCAGCCAGCATCCGCAGTACAGCCTGGCGGCGATCGCCATCGTGGTGTTATTCAATCTGCTGATTCTGTTCGGCCTGCGCCGGGCACGTAGTCGGGTCACGGTACGCCTGAGCAACGCCACCCCGGCAGCCTGCTGTCAGGGCGCCAAGGGCAACTGCCACTAATGGCCGGCCTGCTGCAGATCCGCGACGCATTGGCGCTGCACGGTAGCATACAGGCGCTTCAGCTCAGCCGTCAGTTGGCGGCTCCGCTGCCGCTGGTGCAGGCAATGCTGGAGCGTTTGGTCGCAATGGGGAAAGTGGAGCGTATCGAGCAGGATAACAGCGCCTGCCTGAGCGGCAGCTGCAAAAGCTGTCCGGAAGGCAAAGCGTGCAGCAGTACGGTGATATATCGGTTAAAACACTGAGAGGTGGGGCGCGGCACGAGGCGCGCCCCCTTCTTGATTATTGCTTGTCTTTGTACACTTCGGCGATAGCACTGAACTTGCCGTGCTCACGGCCTGCCAGGATCACGTAATATTGTCCGCCTTTTTCATCAGCCAGTTTGGACAGTTCTTCTTTTGCATCCATCGGCGATGTGGTTTGTGCGGTGGTAGTTACCGTACCGATCTTCTCATATTTACCCGGATTCTTATCCAGATCTTCCTTGGTCAGCAAGGTTGCCGCCAGGGTGCTGAAAGACACGGAACCCACAACTAACGCTGCAACAATCATTTTCAAAGATTTCATTACCATACCTCTCAAGGGATAATTTATTTGTTATGAAAGCCGTCCAGAGTAAATGCGCGATAACACTGGCTGCCGTGACATCTTCGGACCTCGTTGCTTTCCCTGACGAGACCGTTTTCCCAGAGACGAAACGCCGAATGAAAATACGCACGCGTTTTTTCATTGTGCAGCCAACGCAGTTACCCACCTAAGTATTGAACAGGTTTATTTTTTATCCACTAAGCGGCTCTTTTTTTAGCGCTTTATTGTGCGATTTTGGGTCAGATCCCATTTTCTGCCACAAAAGTGCCAATAATTTCTGCAAATTCATCAGGGTGGGAAATGAATGGTGCATGAGCTGCTTTTGCAATGATGATTGATAGCGAGTTTGGCCACTTGGCATCAAGCAGTTCTGCCACCTTACGCGGCACCAAACCGTCCAGATAACCGTAAACCCGCAACAGCGGCAACGGCAGCTTGGCCAGTGGCTGGCGCAAATCGGCCGTTCGCAGTATTTCCAGCCCACCGTTTAATACCTCAACGCTTGGCATCGGTTGGTTAAGCACCACCGATTTCAGCAGGCGGGCATCTTGCCGCGCGCTTTCCGTTCCCAGCGTCTGCAATGCCAGAAAACGCTCTACGGTACGCTGAAAATCCTGCCCCAGCTGATGCTGGAAACCGCTCAACACCTCCGAGCGGATCCCCGGCCAGTCATCCTGAGCGGCAAAACAGGGTGATGAAGCCACGGTGATCAACCCGCTCACCCGTTGCGGCTGCAACAGCGCAATCTGGCTGGCCACCAGCCCGCCCAGCGACCAGCCCAGCCACCAGGCCTGCGCCGGTGCCGCGGCCATCACGGTTTCCGCCATCTGTTCGAGTGACATAGGGCCAAACCCCTGGCTACGGCCATAGCCCGGCAGGTCGACCAGATGCAGGCGGAAATGCGGCGTCAGCCGCTCAATCATGCAATGCCACACTTCGGCATTCAGCCCCCAGCCGTGGAGCAGCACAAGATCGCGATCGCCTTCACCTATTGTTTGCCAGTACAACGCACTCATCCGTTATTGTCCTTTCATTCTCATCCGTCAGGGAGGACGGTTATGCTATCAATCCAGAGCCGCTGTTGGCTATGCCGACAGTCGCTGCGTCTTTATGGTCAGGGTATCTGCAGCTACTGCCTGCGTCACATGCCCGCCAAACCTTTGTGCTGCCCGCGCTGCGGCCTGCCTGCCGGCGATGCCAGATTGCCCTGTGGCCGCTGCCTGCAACAGCCGCCCCCCTGGCAGGCGCTGGTGTTCGTCAATGACTACGCCGCGCCGCTGCGCCAGTTGATAAAAAAGTTCAAGTTTCAGCACACGCCGGAACTGGCCCCGCTGTTGGCGCGGCTAATCCTGCTGAACTGGCAACAGGCGCATCGAGAGCAATATCTGAACAGACCCGATATCATTTTAGCGGTACCCTTACAGGCAAAACGTTGCTGGCGGCGCGGCTATAATCAGAGCGATCTGCTGGCGCGGCCGCTGGCCCACTGGTTAGGGTGCGATTACCGCCCCGCCGCCCTGAGCCGGGTGCGTAAAACGGCTCCGCAGCAACGGCTATCGGCCCGCGCGCGGCGGCGCAATTTGCGTGGTGCGTTTCGTTGCCATGAAGCCATGGCGGGCCGACACGTCGCGCTGCTGGATGATGTGGTGACAACCGGCAGTACGGTCATGGAAATCGCCAAGTTGTTGCAGCAGCAGGGAGCCGCATCGATCCAAATCTGGTGCGTTTGCCGCACGTTGTAGTACCAGGGCAATGGGCGTATTATAACCTAGTATTAAAGTCAACTATTTGAACTAACGAGCTAACGCCATGATTCGTATAACAGATACTGCACAGGAACACTTTGCCAAACTGCTGGCAAACCAAGAGGAAGGCACCCAAATCCGCGTATTCGTGATCAACCCGGGTACGCCTACGGCCGAATGCGGTGTCTCTTATTGCCCGCCGGACGCCGTTGAAGCGACAGATACCGAGCTGAAGTTCGAAAAGCTGTCCGCCTATATTGACGAGCTGAGCAAACCGTATCTGGAAGATGCCGAAATCGACTTCGTCACCGACCAACTGGGCTCGCAGCTGACGCTGAAAGCGCCAAACGCCAAAATGCGCAAGGTAGACGACAATGCGCCGCTGATGGAGCGTGTTGAATACGTGCTGCAGTCGCAGATCAATCCACAGCTGGCTGGCCACGGCGGCCGTGTGACCCTGATGGAAATCACCGACGATAGCCTGGCTATCCTGCAGTTTGGCGGCGGTTGTAACGGTTGTTCAATGGTCGATGTGACCCTGAAGGAAGGCATCGAGAAAGAGCTGCTGCAGAAGTTCCCTGAACTGAAAGGCGTGCGCGATTTGACCGAGCACCAGCGCGGCGAGCACTCTTACTACTGATACCCTTCTTACTTGAAGTTGCAGCGTTGTTGGCTGCGTGCACTTACCCCAGTCACTTACCTGAGTAAGCTCCTGGGGATGCTCGCACTTGCCGCCTAGCTGCAACTCCAATTAATTTGGGTATCTACCATTTGCATGAGAGCTTAAGTTCTCATGCCCCGTCTTTAATACACAATGGCTCTCTGTTACCCCACCGAGACCTTGCGACGCCGCTTGTCCAAATCCTTCAGCAGGCGATTGACCTGCTGATCGGCAAACATCTCTTCCAGCGTTTTGGTCAGTTTTCGCCGCCAGTTTGGGTACTGATCGCTGGTGCCGGGAATATTGACCGGATCCGCCATATCCAGCCAGTCTTCCGGCTGCAGACCCAGCAAGGCGCTGGCGCTGTCGGCGACATAGCGCTGCAAACCACGATTAAGCAGCGGGCTCATATTCAACAACGCCGCCTTTTTGCCCACTTTCTGCGGCACACAGCCATAGTGATGTAAGCCATCCAGTAGCCCCTGCTTGGCACGTTCGCGATCGGCGAACAGCTCTTTCAGGATCTCCGCATCCGGATACAGCCCCAGCTTGTTGCCGAGCTTCAGATCGCCACTTTGCCAATAGCCGCGCAGCGTCGGCAGGTCGTGCGTGGTGATGGTCGCCATCGCCTGAACCGGATAGGCCTGCGGGGCGCGGAAGTGGTTCTCGCCGTCGCGTTCGAAGTACAGCACCTTGTAGGAATAAACGCCGCTGTCGCGCAGCTTGCCGACGATTTCCACCGGAACGGTACCGAGGTCCTCGCCAATCACCATGCAGCGGTGACGTTGACTTTCCAGCGCCAGCACCGCCAGCAGATCATCTACCGGATATTTCACGTAGGCGCCGTGAACGGCGGTTTCACCGTAAGGGATCCACCATAAACGCAGTAACGCCATCACATGATCAATACGCAGCGCACCACAGCTGGTCATATTGGCGCGTAGCAGATCGATAAACGGCTGATAGCCGCGCGCCGCCATCACATGCGGATCCATCGGCGGCAGCCCCCAGTTTTGCCCCAGCGGCCCGAGAATGTCCGGCGGTGCGCCAACCGAGGCCTTCAGGCAATACAGCTCGCGTTCGCACCAGGTTTCCGCGCCGCCTTCCGCCACGCCGACCGCCAGATCGCGATACAGGCCAATCGGCATCTGCTGTTGCTGACTTTGGCGGAAACAATCGGCGAACTGACTGGCAGCCAACCACTGCAGCCACAGGTAAAATTGCACCTGTTCTTGCTGCTGCTGACAAAATTGCTTTACCGCAGCGCTATCACCCTGCTGATATTCTTCCGGCCAGACCGGCCAGCCCCACAGGCTGTCATCCGCAGCCGCAAGATGAGCATGCAGCGCGTCGAATGCCGCCTGCTGATACAAACTTTCGCCGCCGTCGATAACAAACTGCTCGAATGCCTGACGCTGAGAGTCAGCGGCTTTACGCGCCTGGAACAGCGGGAATGCCAGTTGCAACGCCGCCAGCTTAAGCTGCGTCACCTTGCCGTAATCCACCCGATCGCTGGCACGGGCCTCGGCCAACTTTTTTTGCGTTGCCGGTTTCAGCCACCATTGCTGGGCGGCTTCATTGCGCTGGAAATCTTCCACCGCGTTCACGTCAATATAGATGACATTCAACCAGCGTCGCGACGACGGGCTATACGGGCTGGCGCTTTCCGGGTTAGCCGGGTACAGCGAGTGAATCGGATTCAGCCCGACAAAAGCGCCGCCCCGTTCACCGACCTGCTCCACCATCTGGCGCAAGTCGCCAAAGTCACCGATGCCCCAGTTGCGATCGGAGCGAAGAGTGTAAAGCTGGACGCAAGCGCCCCACAGCTTCTTGCCGGTCAACAAGGCATCCGGTTCGAAGCAGCGTTTCGGCGCCACAATCAACCGGCACTGCCACTGCTGTTCACCCTGTGTCAGCGTCAGTTGATGATAGCCCGTTGGCAATTCAGCCGGCAGGGTGAACGTTTTGCGTGCGCTGGCGCGGCCTTGCTGCCGGCCGCCGTCTTCGCGCAGCAGCGTCCACTGATACTCTCCGCTGCCCGCCAGCGGCAAAGCCACCGGCGCGCCCTGATAAAACACCTTCACCGCCGGCAGCGGCGTCACCGCAGCCTCCTGCGGTGATGCGCTTCGGCCCATGGCGTCCAGCAGCCTGCGCTTGGTGTCTTCAGCGATCGCCTGCTGTTGACCATGGGCGTTAATATAATCGGCAGCGATACCCGCCTGAGCTGCCGCCTGATCGATGACCTTGCGATCCATTCGCTCTCCTTAACGCTTGGCTTGCCAGATACGCTGCTGGTAGTCGCGGATCGAGCGATCCGAGCTGAACATCCCAACACGTGCGGTGTTAAGAATAGTACGACGCGTCCATTCATCACGGTCACGATAGAGTTCGTCTACCTGCTGTTGAGCTTTACAGTAAGAAGCAAAGTCCGCCAGCACCAAATAAGGGTCGCCGCCTTCCAGCAGGCTGTGCAGCATCATGTCGAAAGCATGCTTGTCACCGTTGCTGAATGCACCGCTCGCCAATTCGTCCAGAATCGCTTTCAGATGTTTGTCTTTCTTGCGGTAGCTGAGCGGATCGTAGCCTTTCGCCAGCAGCGCCTTCACCTGATCCACGGTATTACCGAAGATAAAGATGTTGTCTTCGCCCACCTTCTCGGCGATTTCCACGTTAGCGCCATCCAGCGTGCCGACGGTCAGCGCGCCGTTTAACGCCAGCTTCATATTGCCGGTCCCTGAAGCTTCTTTGCCGGCTGTGGAGATCTGCTCGGAGATATCCGCGGCCGGGATCATCAGCTCAGCGACGGAAACGCGGTAGTCAGGAATAAACGCCACTTTCAGGCGATCCTTCACCAGCGGATCGTTGTTGATCTTCGACGCCGCCTGGTTGATCGCATAAATGATGTTTTTCGCCAGGTAATAGCCCGGAGCCGCTTTGGCGCCGAACAGGAACACGCGCGGCACGATATCCAGCTGCGGGTTATCGCGCAGTTGACGATACAGCGACAGGATATGCAGCAGGTTAAGGTGCTGGCGTTTGTATTCGTGCAGGCGCTTGATCTGCACGTCGAAAATCGCGTCCGGGTTCAGTTTCAACCCCATGACGTCGTGCACGTAATTGGCCAATACGACTTTATTATCGCGCTTGATTTGCTGATAACGCTGACGGAACGCCGCGTCATCGGCGTACTTCTCCAACCCCTTCAGCGCGTCAAGATCGTTAGCCCACTCTACCTTCAGCGTTTCGTCAATCAGCCCAGACAACGCCGGGTTACACTGCTTCAGCCAGCGGCGCGGCGTGATGCCGTTGGTGACGTTGTGGAATTTGTTCGGCCACAGTTGGTGATATTCCGGGAACAGATCTTTCACCACCAGATCGGAGTGCAATTGCGCCACACCGTTGACCGCAAAGCCGCTGACCACGCACAGGTTAGCCATGCGGACCTGCTTGTTATGGTGTACTGCCAACTTGGCCCACACCGCGTCGTCACCCGGCCAGTGCTTGTCCACCAGCTTTTTGAAGTTGGCGTTGATCTGTTTGATGATGGAGAAGTGGCGCGGCAGCAGGCTGCGTACCAGTTTCTCATCCCAGCACTCCAACGCCTCCGGCATCAGGGTATGGTTGGTGTAGGCGAAGGTCTTGCTGGTGATGGCCCAGGCGGCATCCCACTCCAACTGATGCTCATCCAACAGAATGCGCAGCATTTCCGGAATGGCGATGGTCGGGTGAGTGTCATTAAGCTGGATCACTTCGTACTTCGGCAGATCTTCAATTTTGCGGCCTGCCAGATGGTGCTTACGCAGGATATCCGCCACCGAACAGGCGCACTGGAAGTATTGTTGCATCAGGCGCAGGCGCTTGCCTGCCTGGTGGTTGTCATTCGGATACAGCACCTTGGTCAGCTTGGCCGCTTCAACGCCCTGCTTCTCCGCCTGCAGGAATTTACCGTCGTTGAAATCACTCAGATTAAACGGATGCTGATGCGTCGCCTGCCACAGGCGCAGCGGTTGAGTCACGCCATTGCGGAAGCCCGATACCGGCAGATCCCAGGCCTCGCCGCGCAGGGTAAATGCCGGACGCCACAGTTCACGGCCATCGGCCAATTTCTCCAGTTTCCCGCCGATGCCCACATCCACCGACAGCGCGGCGTTGTGGCGGAACCACGGGTAGCTTTCGCGCTGCCAGTTATCCGGCGCTTCCTGCTGCTGGCCGTCGCTAAACGACTGGCGGAACAGCCCGTATTGGTAATTCAACCCGTAGCCGGTGGCCGGTTGTTCCACCGTTGCCATCGAATCCAGGAAACAGGCCGCCAAACGCCCCAGCCCACCATTGCCCAACGCCGGATCGGTTTCCTGCTCCAGCAGATCCGCCAGCTTGATGTCCTGCTCCGCCAATGCCTGCTCGACGGTGTCATACCAGCCCAGGTTAATCAGGTTGTTGGCCGTCAGGCGACCAATCAGAAACTCCATCGAAATGTAGTTCACGTGGCGCAGCGGCTTACTGCTTTTGCGCGGTGCAGGCTGCGCAGCCAACTGCTCGGCCAACGCCGCGCTTACTGCCTCCCACCATTGGTGCTGAGTCATTTGTTGTGCAGAACTGAGGCCAAACTTTTGCCACTGACGGGTCAGTGCCGCCAGGAAAGCATCCTTTTTAAGCGTAGGCTGGGACATAAAGAACTCTCTATCCAGTAAGTGGGTCAAATTAGCGTTATCGTGCCGGGGAGAAAGAGTGAAGGCATCATCCCGCCTGGGGATTAGCTGGGGAGGAGGATTGGGGCGTAGCTAAAATTGTGATCTCAGGCACTTTTTGACTCCCTTGCATCATGCAAAAAAGCCCACCGACGGACGCGGCGAGCACTGAGAACCAGGCGAAAACTTGTTCAATGACGTTAGCACAGTTATCGCAGAGGCTACAGTCGCCTGCGCGCCCATAAATGCTTTCTTGTACCTGCGTCACTCAAGCGCGCTAAAACACCACGGTTCCACAGGGCTTTAGCTGTAAACGTAAAAAAGTGTGATCAATAGCAATATAACTCCAAGCCAATGCGGAACCTTGTTGCAATACGTTTAACGTTGTCAGAAGTTAGGAGGGGGATTAATTACGAGCCATAAAATAATTAACCCTACTCCGATCCCGGCAGGCGTCGCGCTGCAATGAACGCCAACGGGCAGGCCAACGGCTACGGAAACCGCGATTTTCACTCTGGAATACTATGCTGATCCCATCGAAACTGAGCCGTCCGGTACGGCTGCAAAATACCGTGATCCGCGATCGCCTGCTGGCCAAATTAGCCAGCACGGCCAACTATCGCCTGACATTGGTCAATTGCCCTGCGGGATACGGGAAAACGACGCTGGTCGCACAGTGGGCGGCCGGTAAATCAGATCTGGGCTGGTACTCGCTGGATGAAAGTGACAACCAACCCGAGCGCTTCGCCAGCTACCTGATCGCCGCCTTGCAACACGCCAGCGGCGGCCACTGCGTCAAAAGCGAAGCACTGAGTCAAAAGCATCAGTACGCCAGCCTGTCGGCACTGTTCGCCCAGGTGTTTATCGAGCTTTCCGACTGGCATCAGCCACTGTATCTGGTGATTGACGACTATCACCTGATCACCAATGACGTGATTCATGAAGCCATGCGCTTTTTCCTGCGCCACCAGCCGGAAAATCTGACGCTGATCCTGCTGTCCCGCACCTTGCCGCCGTTGGGCATTGCCAATCTGCGCGTGCGTGACCAACTTTTGGAAATGGGCACGCAACAGCTGGCGTTTACCCATCACGAAGCCAAACAGTTCTTTGACTGCCGCCTGACGGCCCCCATGGAACAGCATGACAGCAGCCGGCTGTGCGATGAGGTCGAAGGTTGGGCTACCGCGCTGCAGCTCATTGCGTTATCCGCCCGTCAATCCACTTCTTCCGCCCAGCAGTCGGCCAAACGCCTGGCGGGGCTTAATGCCAGCCACCTGTCGGATTATCTGGTGGACGAAGTGCTGGATCACGTCGATGCCGAGGCGCGCGCCTTCCTGCTGCGTTGTTCGGTGCTGCGTTCCATGAACGATGCGCTGATCGTCCGCCTGACCGGCGAAGACAACGGCCAGCAACGGCTGGAAGAGCTGGAGCGTCAGGGCTTATTTATCCACCGCATGGACGACAGCGGCGAGTGGTTCTGTTTCCACCCGTTATTCGCTACCTTCCTGCGTCAGCGTTGCCAATGGGAATTGGCGCTGGAACTGCCGGGCCTGCACCGGGCCGCCGCCGAAGGTTGGCTGGCGCTGGGGTATCCGGCGGAGGCAATCCACCACGCGCTGGCGGCCAGCGATGTCAGCATGCTGCGCGATATCCTGTTGCAGCATGCCTGGTCGCTGTTCCACCACAGTGAACTGGCCCTGCTGGAAGAGTGTCTGAACGCGCTTCCTTACGAAAAGCTGATCCAAAACCCCAAGCTTGCACTGCTGCAGGCCTGGCTGGCACAAAGCCAGCACCGCTATATCGAAGTGAATACCCTGCTGGAGCGCGCCGAACAGGCAATGCGCGAGCATAAAATTGACGTCGATCGCACCCTGCACGCCGAATTTGATGCCCTGCGCGCGCAGGTGGCAATCAACGCCGGCAAGCCGGAAGAGGCCGAACGCCTGGCCACCGAAGCGCTGAAATTCCTGCCGCTTTCCAGCTATTACAGCCGCATCGTCGCCACCTCGGTCACCGGCGAAGTCCATCACTGCAAGGGCGAACTGGCTCGCGCACTGCCGATGATGCAGCAGACCGAGCAGATGGCCCGACGCCATCAGGCTTACCACTACGCGCTTTGGGCGCTGCTGCAGCAGAGCGAAATTCTGATTGCACAGGGGTTCCTGCAGGCCGCCTACGAAACGCAGGACAAAGCTTTTGAGCTGGTGCGCGAACAGCATCTGGAACAGCTGCCGATGCATGAGTTCCTGCTGCGTATCCGTTCACAAATCCTGTGGTCCTGGTCGCGGCTGGACGAAGCGGAAGACGCCGCCCGCGAAGGCCTGAAAATCCTGGCCAACTATCAGCCTCAACAGCAGCTGCAGTGCATGGCCATGTTGGCCAAGTGCTCGCTGGCGCGTGGCGATCTGGATAACGCCAATGCGCACATGCAACGTTGTGAAGTCCTGCTGCACGGCTCTCAATACCACCGCGACTGGCTGACCAATGCCGACAAACCGCGGGTGATCCACTGGCAGATGACCGGCGACACCGCAGCCGCTGCCCAATGGCTGCGCCAGACCGAAAAACCCGGCATGGCGGACAACCACTTTATGCAAGGCCAGTGGCGCAACATTGCTCGGGTACAGATCATGCTGGGCCAGTATGAAGAGGCCGAAGTGGTGCTCGACGAGCTCAACGACAATGCCCGCCGCCTGCGCCTGGTCAGCGATCTGAACCGTAACCTGTTGCTCAGCAACCAGCTTTACTGGCAGATGGAGCGTAAAAGCGACGCGCAAAAGGTCCTGATGGAGGCGCTTTCACTGGCCAGCCGTACCGGATTTATCAGCCATTTCGTCATTGAAGGCGAAGCGATGGCGCAGCAACTGCGCCAATTGATTCAGCTTAATACGCTGCCGGAGTTGGAAAATCATCGCGCCCAACGTATTCTGCGCGACATCAATCAACATCACCGGCATAAGTTCGCGCATTTTGACGAGAACTTCGTCGATAAGCTGCTAACTCATCCACAGGTACCGGAACTGATCCGCACCAGCCCGCTGACGCAGCGCGAATGGCAGGTTCTGGGGCTGATTTATTCCGGCTACAGCAACGATCAAATTGCCGGCGAACTGGACGTGGCGGCTACCACCATCAAAACCCATATCCGTAACCTGTACCAGAAGTTGGGCGTAGCCCATCGCCAGGAAGCGGTACAGCAGGCGCAGCAACTGCTGAAGATGATGGGGTACGGCGCCTGACGAATACAGAAAGGACTCATCGATTATGGAAGATGTCATTATTGGCAACGCTAAAAAAACTGATGCGGGAGAGGTGGTAAGGCTTATCGCACTGGCGGATAAAGATGCGGTACTGGCCCTGTCTGGCAAAGACGATATCAACGAAGCCCTGTTTCAGTACGAAGTGAACTTCGGCCGCCATGATGTCTATTTTGGCTATAAAAACGTCTTCGTGGCTCGGGACCAGGAAAAAATACTTGGCTGTATCCTGTATTTCAAAGGAGAAGACGAGTCAGGGTTCACAGCCATAACAGAACATCGAGCTGAAATGGAAAATGAATCAGACCCCGATGAAATATATATAGATTCCCTGGCCGTCCTGCCGGAGTGCAGAGGACGAGGGATAGCAAAATCTCTGATTAGCCGTGTTGTTGAGGAAGCCGGGCGACAAGGGCTCAATAAAGTCGGCCTTCTGGCTGATACGAAAAAACCTCATCTGAAAGCACTGTATCGCAAGCTAGGGTTCAAGGTGACGGCGGAGATAGAGCTCCTCAACGATCGCTACGAAAAGATGACGGTCGAAACGGGAGTTTAATGAGTCAGGAAAAGGGCGCCCTTTTCCTGAGATCGTTGATTGAACCCGCCATAACAACCCAGGGTAATCGCCAACGGGGATAACTCCTTCTGGTTTACCCCTGCCCGTAATAAGCAGCAGCGCCGTGTTTACGATTAAAGTGCTTTTCCATCAGATGGCCATCAATACGCCGCAGCTGAGGGTTGATGCCGCAGCTGATCCAGGCCATCTTCGCCACCTCTTCCAGCACCACCGCATTATGTACCGCCTCATCCGGCGTGCTTCCCCAACTGAAAGGCCCGTGCTGAAACACGATAATACCCGGCGTGTACAACGGCTGATGGCAACCCAGCGTTTCGATTATCACCTGCCCGGTGTTCAACTCGTATTCGCCGGCAACTTCTTCCGCCGTCAGGGCACGAGTGCAGGCAATATCCCCGGCAAAATAATCGGCATGGGTAGTGCCAAGCGCCGGTATGGATTTACCGGCCTGTGCCCAGGCGGTGGCATGGGTAGAGTGGGTATGCGCGATACCGCCAATTTGCGCATATTCCCGATACAATGCCAAATGCGTGGGCGTATCGGAGGAAGGCCGTAAATGCCCTTCCACCACCTCTCCCTGCATATTTACCACCACCATATCCTCCGGCTGCATGCTTTCATAAGGCACGCCGCTGGGTTTGATGACCACCCACCCCCGTTCACGATCAATGCCGCTGACGTTGCCCCAGGTATAAGTCACCAGCCCATGCGCAGGCAGGGCCATATTCGCGGCATAGACCCGCTGTTTCAGTTGTTCCAGCATACTAAGCTCCTATAGCCAACCCTGCCCTTGCCATACGTTCAGTCACCCAGGCTTTCGCCGCCCTCACCTCCTGTAACGGGTCGGTCGCAGTTTCGCTCCACATCTCAATCAGATAGGGCCCGCGGTAACCACTGTGCAATAAGGTACGAAAACAACGTTCAAAATCGACCACCCCTTCGCCAAAAGCTACGTTTTTAAACTCGCCCGGACGGGTATCCTTTACATGTACCGCCACGATATGCCCGCGACCGGCCACCAGTTCCATCTGCACGTCGTTGTCCCAGGCCGACAGGTTGCCAATATCCGGATACAGCTGAAACCACGGGTTGTTCAGGTAATGGGCGTAGCCCAGCGCCTTGCTGATCGAGTTCATCAACGGGTAATCCATAATTTCCATCGCCAGCGTCACCTGGGCACGGCTGGCCATCTCCACCGCCTGTTTCAAACCGTCGCGGAACCTCTCGCGCGTGTTGTCATTGGCCTGCTGGTAGTAAACGTCATAACCCGCCAATTGAATCACCCGGATACCGAGATCCTGCGCCAGCCGGATGGCTTTTTGCATAATCAGCAGCCCCTGGTTGCGCACCCCATCATCCTCGCTGCCTAAAGGAAACCGACGGTGGGCGCTCAGGCACAGTGAAGGCACGCGTACGCCGCTGGTCGCAACGGCTTGTACCAGCGCCAGGCGCTGCTCACTGCTCCAGTCCAGCCGTGCCTGACGGCTGTCGCTCTCATCTATCGACATCTCTACGAAATCAAATCCCAGTTCACCCGCCAGTTGCAGACGCGTCAGCCAGTCCTCTCCCGCCGGCAGTGCCTTTTCGTAGATGCCCAACGGGACGGCCTTTTGCAACATAGCCATGATTTACCCCCACAGTTGATCAATAGCGCGCTTGAACTCACGTGCCGCTGCCACCGGATCCGCAGCATCGCGAATGCTGCGCCCGGCGATGAACACATGAATGGGAATGCCCTGGAACAGCGGCAGATCGCTCAACGCCAGCCCACCGGTGACGGTCACCTTGAAGCCCATATCGGCAAGGCGCCGAATAGCGGCGATATCTTCATCGCTCCAGGCCACACCGGCAGCCTGTGCATCGCGGCTGCGGTGATAAACCACCTGCTGCACGCCCGCCTGACGCCACGCCAACGCTTGTTCCCAGGTCCAAAAGCCGGTCAGTTCGATCTGCACGTCGCCATCGAACTCTTTCGCCACCGCCAGCGCACCTTTGGTGGTATTGATATCGGCGCAACAAATCACGGTGATCCAGTCCGCATGCGCCTCAAAGCACATGCGCGCCAGGATCTGACCCGCATCGGCAATTTTAGCGTCCGCCAATACGATGCGATCCGGGTACAAGGCTTTCAGGTCGCGCACGGCACGCACCCCTTCAGCCACGCACAAAATGGTGCCCACTTCGATGATGTCGACTTCGTCGGCGATCAGCCGTGTCGTACGATAGGCAT
The DNA here is from genome assembly GCF_058799515.1 of Serratia sp. GW822-FHT06D09. Classification (NCBI taxonomy): domain Bacteria; kingdom Pseudomonadati; phylum Pseudomonadota; class Gammaproteobacteria; order Enterobacterales; family Yersiniaceae; genus Serratia; species Serratia sp. GW822-FHT06D09. Next base: position 93,538 of record NZ_JBXALO010000012.1, on the reverse strand, counting down.
CGTCCATTGACTGGTTATCCAGCGCCACCTGCAGCATAGGTAAATGTCGGGTCATCATGCTCTCCTGGTTAATGCGTAGCCGCAGCCGCGGACGTTTGATTGATTAAATCCAGCACCTCAGCCACCGTGCGGCAGGCACGCACGCGATCAAAATTGGCTTCGTCTTCAAACAGGTTTACCACCTGCAGAATGCCAACTTCCTGATGCGTACGGCTGTCCACCGCAGCTAGGGTGATCAAGATATCGATCGGGTCGTTATCCTCATCGCCAAAGCACACTGGCGTTTTCAACGTGACCAAAGCAAAACCGGTTTTCAGTACCCCTTCTTCCGGACGACCGTGCGGCATCGCCAGCCCCGGAGCCAATACAAAATAGGGGCCGTGTCGTTCAACGCCGGCGAGGATGGCGTTGAAATAGCGGGGTTCCACCACCTCGGCGGCGACCAACAGATCGACGCCCAATTTCACCGCCTGCTGCCAATCGGTGGCTTCCGCCTGCAGCAGGACTGATTTGTTCTGTGCCAGTGAATCACTCAGTTTCATGGCCGTTCCCTCACTGGCTCAGGTCTTTGGGGAAATGTGTGCCAATCACTTCCATCAACTTGGGGCCAAAGTCGGTCGCAGAAAGCATATTGCGCACGCCAACCACATACTTGTTGCCGCTGACGACAATCTCATCCGCCACATGGGTCGACGCGACAATGATGTCAGCGCTGCCCAGTTCGGATTTGTACTCCCCGACCGCACAGCTGTTCACCGTATGATTAACGCCCTGCTGGGTAAGGAATTGACCGACTTTCATTTTCATGATCATCGAGCTGCCTTGCCCGCAGCCGCATACCGCCAAAATTCGTACTGTCATGGTGCTCTCCCGTTACTGTGAGGCCGTTTCAGCCAGCTGTTTTTCCGCATCTTCTTCCGCGCGCAGGGCGCGCCCGGCGAAGAACATGTAAAGCAGTGCAATCACAATCACCACCCCCATAAACCACAGGCCCAGGCTCAGGCCCTGCATCAATGGCGGTGCCAGAATCGACCAGTCCGCCATGCCCATCCAGGCGCTCAGGCCGGTCAGCTTGACGGCCCAGACGCAGCCGAAGATCTCAATCATGCCCATCACCAGGCAGATTTTCATGGCGGCACGCCAGCCGCCGAAATGATTGGCAAACACGCCGATAGTGGCGTTAGAGAAAAACATCGGAATAAAACCGGGAATGATCATGATGGAGGAGCCGAGCGCCAGCAGCACCGCCACCGCAATCAACTGGCCAATGGTGCCCCACATAAAGCCCCAGACCACGGCATTCGGTGCGAAGCTATAAATGGCGGCGCAGTCAATCGCCAGCACCGCGCCGGGGATCAGCCGCTGAGAAATGCCATTGAAGGCTTCCGTCAGCTCGGCCACAAACATGCGCACGCCCTGAACAATGATGAAAATCGCCACCGCAAACATCAGCCCAGTTTGCAGAATGTAAATCGTCCAGTGCGTTTTCCCGGCCATGACCTGCAGCGTGTCCAGGCCAAATGAGCAGAGAATGATGCCGAAAAACAGCGTCATGACGATGGCGGTGGAGACGATATTGTCGTGGAAAATATTCAACCAGCCCGGCAGTTTCAATGCTTCCACGCTGTCTTCTTTTTTGCCCAGATAAGGGGCGATTTTATAGGCCACCCATGAGGCGAACTGCTGCTGGTGGCCAATAGAAAAGCCACTGTTTTCGGTTACTGCCTGCGTCGGCTTGAACATCATGTTGGAGGTTATCCCCCAATACAGCGAGGCCAACAGCGCGCTGCACAATACGGTGGTCCACATCCCGTAGCCCAGGATGTAGAAAAATACGGCCAACAACCCAACCTGTTGAAACATGATATGACCGGTGAGCATAATGGTGCGGATACCGGTAATGCGCCGCAGCAGGACATAGAGGGTATTGAGTGCCAGCGCCAGCAGCACCGCATATCCGACCCAGCTGTAGGCGTCCCCCATACGCTCAATGGCGGCCATCATTGAGGCGTAGGTATCAGAAATGGCCCCGTTGATGCCGTACACCTCCGACAGCTTCGCCACCACCGGTTTGAAGGTGCTGGTCAAAATGCCGGAACCGGCTTGCAGCAACATAAAGCCGATAATTGTCTTGATGATGCCTTTGATGATCACTGCCGCGCTTTTACGCAGCAGCACATAGCCAAGCAGCGTGACTAACCCCAGCAGCAGCGGGGCGTTAGTCATCACCTGATTAAAAAAAACGGTGAAAATGGTGTAAAGGGTGTCCATCTGGCTCTCCTGGTAGCGTTTGCATGCTTGTTGCGCATTGGCGGACGCCACCAGCACCAAACCAGGCGTCGCAGTCACGCAGGAACAGCCTCACCATACCAATCACCAAGAATCACAAAAAGATTATAAATGATTATTTGTGAACAACCTCGCAAGATATAAAACAATTCTATGTTGATTCAACGCCCTAAGATTCACCACGCTGATTACCCATTGAATTAAATTACCTTTTACGCATTTTCAATCCATGACCTGCAGATTACCCGATGACAAGCCAAACGCTTTACTGCATTGCCAGCATAAAAAAACGGTGTTAGATTCAGTCAAAATCGATCACATTAAATCTTTAAGTGATTATATGTGATTATTTAAAACACTGAACCGCAAATGATGAGGGGTTAACCATGAGCAAAGTCGCAACGATTACGCGCGAATCCTGGATACTGAACACCTTCCCTGAATGGGGAACCTGGCTGAATGAAGAAATTGAACGCGAGCAGGTCGCGCCAGGCACTTTCGCCATGTGGTGGCTGGGATGCACCGGCATCTGGCTGAAGTCGGAAGGAAGCGCAAACCTGTGCGTTGATTTCTGGTGCGGTACCGGCAAACAAAGCCATAGCAACCCATTGATGAAAAACGGCCACCAGATGCAACGCATGGCCGGAGTGAAAAAATTACAACCCAACCTGCGCACCACCCCCTTTGTGCTCGATCCTTTTGCGATCAAGGACATTGATGCCGTCCTGGCCACCCACGATCACAACGATCACATCGACGTGAACGTCGCCGCCGCCGTGATGCAGAACTGCGCGGCTTCGGTGCCTTTTATCGGGCCGCAAAGCTGCGTGGACATCTGGATCGGCTGGGGGGTACCACGCGAACGCTGCATCACGGTAAAACCGGGGGACGTAATCAAAATCAAGGATGTGGAAATCCACGCGCTGGATGCTTTTGATCGCACAGCCTTGATCACGCTGCCGGTGGAACAAAAAGCCGCGGGCGTGCTGCCGGACGGCATGAACGAGCGAGCGGTGAATTATCTGTTCAAAACACCGGGCGGCAACTTGTACCACAGCGGTGACTCGCACTATTCCAACTACTACGCCAAACACGGTAATGATCATCAGATCGACGTGGCGCTGGGTTCCTACGGCGAGAACCCACGTGGCGTCACCGACAAAATGACCAGCGCCGACATTCTGCGCATGGCGGAATCATTGAACGCCAAACTGGTGATCCCGTTCCATCACGACATATGGTCTAATTTCCAGGCGGACCCACAGGAAATCCGCATGCTTTGGGAAATGAAAAAGGATCGGCTCCAATACGGATTCAAGCCTTTTATCTGGCAGGTTGGTGGCAAATTTACCTGGCCGCTGGATAAAGATAATCTGGAATACCACTACCCACGCGGTTTTGACGACTGCTTTACCCTTGAACCCGATTTGCCTTTCAAATCCTTCCTGTAACCAGGCTATGGGGCATTTTGATGTCATACCTATGCGCACTTTTGAACAGCAATGATTCAAATCGTCAGAAGGTGCGCATATAATCAAAAAAAGTGTCCCCACTCCCTGATGGAGCCTGCATGACTGAGTCCCAACGCCATAATGCCATTCTCGATCTCTTACAGCATAAGGGGCAGATCTCCGTAGCGGACGTGATTACGGCATTTGAAATATCCCCCGCCACCGCGCGCCGCGATATCAACAAACTGAATGAAATCGGTAAACTGCGTAAGGTTCGCAATGGCGCAGAAGCCACCAGTACCCCTCGCGCAGCATGGACGCCACTCAATATCCACCAGGCCCAGCATCTGGACGAAAAAATGCGTATTGCCAAAGCGGCAGCGCAACTGTGCCAGCCGGGCGAAAGCGTAGTGATTAACTGTGGCTCGACCGCTTTCCTGCTGGGGCGTGAGATGTGCGGTAAAGACGTGCAGGTGATCACCAACTACCTGCCGTTGGCCAACTACTTGATCGAACAAGAGCACGACAGCGTAGTGATCATGGGTGGCCAGTACAATAAAACTCAGTCCATCACCCTGGCACCGCAGGACGGCGACGCTTCTCTGTATGCCGGCCACTGGATGTTCACCAGCGGTATCGGCCTGACCGCCGACGGCTTGTACAAAACCGATATGCTGACCGCTATGGCCGAACAGAAGATGCTGAACTATGTCGGTAAACTGGTGGTGCTGGTCGATAGCAGCAAGATTGGTCAGCGCGCAGGCATGCTGTTCAGTCGCACCGAGCAAATCGACATGGTGATCACCGGCCGTGACGCATCTCCAGCTATCGTAGAGCAGCTTCGCCTGCAAGGTGTTGAAGTACAACTGGTGTAATAAACCACAATTTTAATCTGGTCTTAATTGCCGCGAAATTGACTACAATGGCGGCATATTCTTATTACGAGGCAGTTGGCAGTTATGGAACAGTTTGAAGCGATCAACGTTGAGCAGGCGCACAGCCGTTGGAAAGACGACAGCGCCGCGCTGGTCGACATCCGCGACCCCCAGAGTTTTGAAGCCGGGCACACGCCAGGCGCCTTCCACCTGACCAACGCCAGCCTGCAGACCTTTATGCAGCAAAACGACTTTGATCGTCCGGTGATGGTGATGTGCTACCACGGCAACAGCAGCCGCAGCGCGGCGCAATACCTGCTGCATCAGGGGTTTGACGCGGTGTACAGCATTGACGGCGGCTTCGAGGCCTGGGCACGCCAATATCCTCAGGACGTTGAAACCTCCGCATAATCCTCCCCCCGCCGTCTGCGGCGGGTTCCTTTTTCGCGCTTTTAGTGAGTGTTTTTGCGGGTTTTTCGCAGATCTGCTGCCTGCGCTCAGGATTTCGACGGTATAATCGGCCGTCAACGCCATCGGGGTAAACCGGCGGCTAAAATCATTCACTTAGACGGAAAAGCCATGGTTAGAGTAATCGCCGTATCCAACCCCCGCCTGGCGCAGGCCTTTGTCGACTATATGGCGACACAGGGCATCGAGCTACGGGTGCACAACAGCGGCGAAGCGGCAGAGATCTGGCTGGCTGACGACAGCCATCTGGAGCAGGTACAACATGAGCTGCAGCAGTTTCTGATCGATCCACTCAACAGCCGCTACCGGGCCGCCAGTTGGCAGGCCGGCAAGACCGACGCCGAGCTGCACTACCAGGGCTATTCTTATCTGCACACCTTGCGCAGCAAGGCCGGCCCGCTGACGCTGAGCGTGATGGCGCTGTGCATTGTGGTCTATATCCTGATGCAGATACTGGGCGACGACGCGGTAATGTACTGGCTGTCCTGGCCGCAGAACAGCGAGCAGTACACGCAACTGTGGCGCTGGGTCAGCCATGCTTTCCTGCATTTCTCGCTGCTGCACATCACCTTTAACCTGATGTGGTGGTGGTATCTCGGCGGCCCAATGGAAAAACGCCTCGGCGCCGGCAAGCTGTTCGTACTGGCGGTGGTCTCGGCCTTTTTCAGTGGTTGGGCGCAGTCGCTGTTTAGCGGTGCCTTGTTCGGTGGCCTGTCCGGCGTAGTCTATGCGCTGATGGGTTACTGTTGGCTTAGCGGCGAACGTGCACCGGAACGCGGTCTGATGCTGCCACGCGGCCTGATGGTGTTTTCGGTTCTGTGGCTGGTGGCCGGATATTTCGATATTTTAGGAATGTCGATCGCTAACGCGGCACACGTAGCCGGTTTAGTGTTAGGGTTATTGATGGCATTTTGGGACACGCGTCATCGCGCGCACAACGAACAATAACAGCCAGGTACAAGCCGGGCGTTTTAGGGGATTATCGTGAAGCAAACACAGCGTCATGACGCAATTATCGAGCTGGTGCGCCTGCAGGGGTATGTCAGCACGGAAGAACTGGTCGAACATTTTGACGTCAGCCCGCAAACGATTCGCCGTGATTTGAATGACCTGGCCGATCAGAACAAAATCCAACGTCACCACGGTGGCGCCGCGCTGCCCTCCAGCTCAGTGAACGCCGCGTATAACGATCGTAAAGTGATGTGGTCGGAGCAGAAAGCGCGTATTGCCCAACGCGTCGCCAGCCAAATCCCGGACGGTGCCACGCTGTTTATCGACATCGGCACCACGCCGGAAGCGGTCGCCCATGCACTGATGAACCACAAGAACCTGCGCGTGGTGACCAATAACCTGAACGTCGCCACCCTGCTGACCGCCAAAGAAGATTTCCGTTTGATCCTGGCCGGTGGCGAAGTGCGCACCCGCGATGGCGGCATCATGGGCGAGGCCACGCTGGACTTTATCTCCCAGTTCCGTCTCGATTACGGCATTCTCGGTATCAGCGGCATCGATATGGACGGCTCGCTGCTCGAATTCGACTATCACGAAGTGCGCACCAAACGCGCAATTATCGAAAACTCACGCTGCGTGATGCTGGTGACCGACCACTCCAAATTCGGCCGTAACGCGATGGTCAACCTCGGTAACATGAACCTGATCGACTATCTGTTTACCGACCAACTGCCACCGCCAAGCGTGATGAAAATCATCGAGCAGTACGACGTACAGCTCGAACTGTGCTAAGCCCTCTCCGTCACGTTTAACCCTGCGGTGCCGCTTTTTACCTCCGTTATTCCTGCCGTTTTCTCCGGGGTTCAGCCTGCTGGCCCCGGTCATTCCTGATCGAAATACCCCTTCTTTTTGTATACCTACTATCACCAAACTGTTACCTCTATCACGCCTAAATGTTTTTGTTTGGTTAAGTCTTGGCTTGTTTGTTGGTTTTTGATTACAATCATGAGCGAAAACGAACATGAAAGAGCTATTTCGAACATCTGGAGGAAGTTGACGTGGAAACCAAAGACTTGATCGTTATCGGTGGCGGCATCAACGGTGCCGGCATCGCGGCGGATGCTGCCGGGCGCGGCCTGTCCGTACTGCTGCTGGAAGCGCAAGACTTGGCCTGTGCTACGTCTTCCGCCAGTTCCAAACTGATCCACGGTGGCCTGCGCTACCTGGAACACTACGAATTCCGTTTGGTCAGCGAAGCGCTGGCAGAGCGTGAAGTGCTGCTGAAACTGGCACCGCACATTGCCTTCCCTATGCGTTTCCGTCTGCCGCACCAGCCGCACCTGCGTCCGGCCTGGATGATCCGTATCGGTCTGTTCCTGTACGATCACCTGGGCAAACGCACCAGCCTGCCAGGCAGCAAGGGTTTGCGCTTTGGACCAGAATCGGTGCTGAAACCTGAATTGAAGCGCGGTTTCGAATATTCCGACTGCTGGGTCGACGATGCTCGCCTGGTGGTGTTGAACGCCCAGGAAGTGGAAAAACGCGGTGGCGAAGTGCGTACCCGTACCAAGGTCACCCGCGCATGGCGTGAGAATGGCCTGTGGATGGTAGAAGCGGTCGACGTCGACAGCGGCAAAACCTTTACCTGGCGCGCCAAAGGCCTGGTGAACGCCACTGGCCCATGGGTGAAACACTTCTTCGACGACGGCCTGAAGCTGAAATCACCTTACGGTATCCGCCTGATCAAAGGCAGCCACATCGTGGTGCCGCGCGTACACGATCAGCCGCAGTCCTATATTCTGCAGAACGAAGACCACCGTATCGTCTTCGTGATCCCATGGAATGACGAGTTCTCCATCATCGGCACCACCGACGTGGAATACCACGGCGATCCGAAAGACGTGAAGATTGACGATAACGAAATCAACTACCTGCTGAAAGTGTATAACGACCACTTCAAGAAACAGCTGGGCCGTGACGATATCGTCTGGACTTACTCCGGCGTGCGCCCACTGTGCGACGACGAATCGGACTCGCCGCAGGCGGTCACCCGCGACTACACGCTGGACGTGCATGACGAACAGGGCAAAGCGCCGCTGCTGTCGGTGTTCGGCGGTAAACTGACCACCTATCGCAAGCTGGCTGAGCATGCGATGGAAAAACTGTCGCACTACTACCCTGGCTGCGGCCCGGCGTGGACCAAAAACGGTTCGCTGCCAGGCGGCGACATCGGTGGCGATCGCGACAGCTACGCCGCAAAACTGCGCCGCGAGCACAGCTGGCTGCCTGAATCACTGGCGCGTCGCTTTGCACGCACCTACGGCAGCCACAGTGAGCTGATCCTGGCCGGTGCCAACAGCCTCAACGATCTGGGCGAAGATTTCGGTCACGGCCTGCATGAAGCCGAGCTGCGCTACCTGATCGAAAAAGAATGGGTGGTCGAGCTGGATGACGCTATCTGGCGCCGCACCAAGTTGGGCATGTGGCTGGACGAAACGCAGCAGGCACGAGTCAAGGCCTGGCTGGCAGAACACGCGAAAGCGAAAACGCTGTCTCTGGCATCGTAAACCGCTAAACGTTAAAAGGGCCGGATATCCGGCCCTTTTTTACATTACAGCTTGATGGGTTTGATGTGCCAGATTTCGTCCGCATACTCCTGGATGGTGCGGTCGGAAGAGAAGTAGCCCATATTGGCGATATTCAGCACCGCCCGACGCGTCCAGTCGTCCTGATTGCGATACACCTCATCCACCTTGTCCTGCGTATCCACATAGCTGCGGTAATCTGCCAGCAGTTGATAGTGATCGCCCAGATTTACCAGTGAATCAAACAGGTTGCTGTAGCGCTTGGGTTCTTCGGGGCTGTAAACGCCGGTGGCAATCTGGGTCAGCGCCTGATGCAGCTCCGGATCCTGCTCATAGTACAGATGCGGGTTGTAACCGTTGCGGCGTAGCTCCTCCACCTGCTCGGCGGTATTGCCGAAGATGAAGATGTTCTCCGCCCCCACGTGTTCCAGCATTTCAACGTTAGCCCCATCCAGCGTGCCGATAGTCAGCGCGCCATTCAGCGCAAATTTCATGTTACTGGTGCCGGACGCCTCGGTGCCTGCCAGCGAGATCTGTTCGGACAGATCCGCCGCCGGAATGATCATTTGCGCCAGGCTGACGCTGTAGTTTGGAATGAACACCACTTTCAACTGCGTATGCACTCGCGGATCGTTGTTGATCACCTTGGCGACGTCGTTGATCAAGCGAATGATTTGTTTGGCGGCGTAATAAGCCGAAGCCGCCTTGCCGGCAAAGATCACCACGCGCGGCACCCGTTCGGTTTCCGGATCCTGCAGCAGGCGGTTATACAGCGTGATCACGTGCAGTACGTTAAGCAGCTGCCGTTTGTACTCGTGGATACGCTTAATCTGTACGTCAAACAGCGCGTCCGGGTTGACCACCACATTCAACGTTTTGGCGATGTAGGTCGCCAGTCGCTCCTTGTTCTGCCGTTTGGCGCTTTGCACCGCCTTCAGGAAGCTGGGGTAATCGATATTGGCCTTGATCTCGCTCAGTTGGCTGAGATCGGTACGCCAGGTCTGACCGATGCTGTCGTCCAGCACGTCAGACAGCGGTCGGTTAGCCAGCCCCAGCCAGCGGCGTGGGGTGACGCCGTTGGTTTTATTGCAGAAGCGATCAGGGAAAATACGGGCGAAATCGGCAAACAGCGATTGCACCATCAGTTCGGAGTGCAGCGCTGAAACGCCGTTAACCTTGTGGCTCGCCACGACCGCCAGCCACGCCATACGCACCCGGCGACCATTGGTTTCATCAATGATAGACACCCGCGCCAGCAGCTCATTGTCGCCCGGCGCCACTTCCTGCACCTGTTTGAGGAAGTGATCGTTAATCTCGAAAATCAGCTGCAGGTGACGCGGCAGGATCCGACCAATCATGTCCAGCGGCCAGGTTTCCAGCGCTTCGCTCATCAACGTGTGGTTGGTGTAAGAAAACACCTGCTCGACCACCGCCCAGGCATCCAGCCAGCTGAACTTATGTTCGTCGATTAGCCGGTGCATCAGCTCAGGGATAGATAACACCGGGTGGGTATCATTGAGGTGAATGGCAATCTTGTCTGCCAGGTTGTCGAAGCTTTTATGCATCGTCCAATGGCGGTTGAGGATATCCTGCACCGTGGCCGACACCAGGAAATACTCCTGCCGCAGGCGAAGCTCACGCCCAGAATACGTCGAGTCATCGGGATAGAGCACGCGTGATACGTTTTCAGAATGGTTTTTATCCTCAACCGCCGCAAAGTAATCGCCCTGATTGAATTTACCCAGGTTGATTTCATTACTGGCCTGCGCGCTCCACAGCCGCAGCGTATTGGTGGCGTCGGTATCAAAACCGGGGATCACCTGATCGTAAGCGGTGGCGACTACCTCTTCGGTTTCCACCCAGCGCGCCTTGGCGCCTTCCTGCTGGATCCGTCCGCCAAAGCGCACCTTATAGCGGGTGTTATGACGCGGGAACTCCCACGGATTGCCGTATTCCAGCCAATAGTCCGGTGACTCCATCTGTTGGCCGTTTACGATATTCTGTTTGAACATGCCGTATTCGTAACGAATGCCGTAGCCCCGACCCGGCAGCGCCAGCGTCGCCAGCGAATCCAGGAAGCAGGCGGCCAATCGCCCCAGCCCGCCGTTGCCCAGCCCTGGATCGTTCTCCTCCTCCAGCAGTTCGCCCAGGCTCAGCCCCATCTCATTCAACGCGTCGTCGATATCCTGATAAATCCCCATCGACAACAAGGCGTTGGACAGCGTCCGGCCAATCAGAAACTCCATCGACAGGTAATAAACCTGGCGCACATCCTGCGAAAGTTGCGCACGGTTAGAACGTAACCAGCGCTCCACCATACGGTCACGCACCGCAAACAGCACGGCATTCAGCCAGTCATGCTGGTTGGCGATAGCCGGATCCTTGCCGACGATAAACATTAACTTATAGGCGATGGAGTGTTTCAGCGCTTCAACACTGACCGTGGGTGAGGTGTAACTAATCGGTGAAGTCATAGCTTTTCGATCCCAAGTTTGTGGCTGCCCGTCGCCTTTCAAGCCGCAGCGTTGTTACCTGCACTTGCTCACCCAGTTACTTACTAAAGTAAGCGCCTGGGGATGAGTAAGCTGGCCGCCTGGCTGCAACGTGAAATTCATAGGGCATTACAATAGGTGTTGATATACCCAAAATAATTGGCGCTGCATCAAGGCGGCAAAAAAACTTATCCCGATGAGCTTACACTGGTAAGTGATTCGGGTAAGTGAGTGCAGCCAACACAGAGACAGCGTCAAATATGACGGGAATAAAGCGACAAATATTCCTTTGCCGCGACCTGCCAGCCAAAATCCACGCTCATGGCGTGGCGCTGGACGTGACGCCAATGCTTCGGCCTGCTCCACAGCACCATGGCGCGCCGAATGGCGTTGCCCAGTGCGGTGGCGTCACAATCATCAAACACAAATCCGCTGGCGCTGCCGTCGGCCAGATTCTCCAACGCGCAGTCCACCACCGTGTCCGCCAGCCCCCCGGTGCGGCGCACCAGCGGCAGCGTGCCGTATTTCAAGCCATAGAGTTGAGTCAGCCCGCAGGGTTCAAAGCGGCTCGGCACCATGATCACATCGGCCCCGCCGATAATGCGGTGCGAGAAGGCTTCGTGGTAACCAATCTGTACGCCAACCTGCTCCGGATAGTCGGCGGCAGCGGCGAGAAACGCCTGTTGCAGCACCGCATCGCCGGCCCCCAGCAGCGCAAGTTGGCCGCCCTGCTCCAGCAGCGCCGGCAGGGCTTCCAGCACCAGATCCAGCCCTTTCTGACTGGTCAGGCGGCTCACTACCGCAAACACCGGCAACGACTCATCCACCTTCAGGCCCATCGCTTTTTGCAGGTGCAGCTTGTTCTTGACCTTGTTCTTCAGATCGTCAGCGTCGTAACGGGCAGTCAGCCGCGGATCGTGGGACGGGTCCCAAATTTTGTCATCTACGCCGTTAAGAATGCCGCTCAAGCGCCCCTGATGCTGGCGTTCCTGCAGCAGCCCCTCCATGCCATAGCCAAACTCCGGCCGGGTGATTTCGCGCGCGTAGGTCGGGCTGACGGCGGTGATATGGTCGGCGTAGTACAACCCCGCCTTCAGGAATGACATCTGGCCGTAAAACTCCAGGCCATAGACGTTGTAGAACGAAGGCGGTAACCACAGCTCTGCCACGTGATGGGCGGAGAACAACCCCTGATAGGCCAGGTTATGCACGGTGAAGATGGATCGCGCCGGATGGCCATTGGCGGCCAGATAGGCACAGGCCAGCCCAGCATGCCAGTCATGGGCATGCACTATCTGCGGGCGCCAGTACCGATCCAGCCCCTTGGCCAGCTCACAGGCTATCCAGCCCAGCAGGGCAAAGCGTCGGTGGTTGTCGGAATAGGCATTCATTGATTGGTCGTGATACGGGCTACCCGGCCGCTCGTACAGCCAGGGGGCATCAATCAGGTAAATGCCCACGCCGTGGTAGGTGCCGTAACGCAAGCCGACCCGGCCGGCGAAAGAATCGATTTCTGCCACCAGCACCGAGTCCGGTATGCCGTTGCGCACGTCAGGAAAAGCGGGCAATAACACCCGAACATCGCCGCCCTCGGCGATCTGAGCCGCCGGTAATGCGCCAACCACGTCTGCGAGCCCGCCGGTTTTCAACAGGGGGAACATTTCAGAACATACGTGTAAAACCTGCATTATCACTCCTGAGAATCGGCAAAATTACTCTGGAAAAGCAGGCTTGCCGCTGTTGTTAACCCCGCGTTGTGCAAGCCATCAGTCCGTTTATATGGCGGCAGGCTATCGTTCTGCCGACTACCTTAACTCACAACTTTGACAACATTTCGCGCGTAACCAGCACAATGCCACCTTCCGAGCGATAAAAGCGTTTGCTGTCCTCGTCGGCGTTTTCGCCAATCACCATGCCCTCGGGAATATGGCAGGCACGGTCGATAATGCAGCGCCGCAGACGGCAGGAACGGCCGACGTTAACGTCCGGCAGCAATACGGTAGAGTCGATGGTGCAGAACGAGTTCACCCGCACCCGCGGGAATAGCACCGAATGCACCACCACCGAACCGGAGACGATGCAACCGCCGGACACCAGCGAGTTCATGGTCATACCGTGGCTACCGGAACGATCCTGTACGAATTTGGCTGGCGGCAGCGGTTCCATATGAGTGCGGATTGGCCAGGCACGGTCATACATATCCAGCTCTGGTGTCACCGAAGCCAGATCGAGGTTGGCGCGCCAGTAGGCCTCGAGCGTACCCACATCACGCCAGTACGGCGGCAGATCGGGGTTGGAGGTCACGCAGGACAGCGTGAACGGGTGCGCCCAAGCCGCTTTCTGGGCGGTGATTTTCGGGATCAGATCCTTGCCGAAATCGTGGGTGGAGCCCGGCGTCGACATGTCCTCTTCCAGCAGTTGGAACAGGTAGTCAGCGTTAAAGATGTAGATCCCCATGCTGGCCAGCGACATATCCGGGTTGCCCGGCATCGGCGGCGGGTTGCTGGGTTTTTCCAGGAATTCGAGGATCAGATCGTTTTCGTCCACTTCCATCACGCCGAACTCGCTGGCTTCCTCACGGGGGACCGGCAAGCAGGCAACGGTGCATTGCGCGCCCTTCTCCACGTGGTCGATCAGCATGCGCGAGTAATCCATCTTGTAGATGTGATCGCCCGCCAGGATCACCACATATTCGGCGTCGTAACGGCGAATGATATCCAGGTTCTGGTACACCGCATCCGCCGTGCCCTTGTACCAGTGCTCGGTACTGAGGCGTTGCTGGGCCGGCAACAGATCGACAAACTCGTTCATCTCTTCGTTGAGGAACGACCAACCGCGCTGGATATGCTGCACCAGGGTATGGGACTGGTATTGGGTGATCACGCCGATGCGGCGGATGCCCGAATTCAGACAGTTCGACAGGGCAAAATCGATAATACGGAATTTACCGCCAAAGTGGACGGCCGGCTTAGCCCGGGTTGAGGTTAAATCTTTCAAACGCGAACCGCGGCCACCGGCCAGGATCAGGGCGACGGACTTAATCGGCAGTTGGCGTGCCAACATCAGGGGGTCTTTATTTTCAAACCTAACCATAGCTGACTCCTTTTATTTTTTCTTTACCAGCACGCAAATCGAGTGCGCAGCCTGGTGCCAGGCGGGTAAAACCGCCCGCGAATCTTCCTGAGTAAAGGGAGCGACAAGCTGCCAATCGCCGACGGGCAACGTCATCTCCACCGCCTGCTGCGTGGCGTTCACGACCACCAGCCAGCGTTGCGACAGACAGATCTGCAACCGCAGCTCACCCTGCTCCCACTCCTGTGCGTCGAGGGGTTGCCCCTGCGCGTTGAGCCACTGCACGCTGCCGTCACCCTCCTGCCACCAGCGGTCTTGCTGCAAGGCAGGGATTTGTTGACGTAAACGGATCAGTGCTGCGGTGTAATCGGTGAGAGCGTCATCTGCCGTGGCCCAGTCGAGCCAGGTGATAGCGTTGTCCTGACAATAGGCATTGTTGTTGCCCTGCTGGCTGTGTCCATGCTCGTCGCCGGCCAGCAGCATCGGCGTCCCCTGGGACAGCAACAACGTGGCGAGCAGCGCTCGTCGGCTGGCCCTGCGGCGTTGCAAAATGGCATCGTCGGCAATCGGGCCTTCAACACCGTGGTTATTGCTAAAGTTACGATCACTGCCGTCACGGTTACCTTCACCGTTCAGTTGGTTGTGCTTGCGGTTAAAACTGACCAAGTCCTGCAGGGTGAATCCGTCATGAGCGGTCAGCATGTTGATGCTGGCGTACGGCGCACGCCCGCGTTGGTTAAACAGATCACTGGAAGCGGCGAAACGTTGGGCGAACTGCCCCAACGATATGCCGTCCTGCAGCCAGAAACGACGGATATCGTCCCGGTAATGGTCGTTCCACTCGGCGAAGCGCCCCGGGAATTGGCCCACCTGGTAACCGCCAGGCCCGATATCCCACGGCTCGGCGATCAGCTTGCAGCGAGAAAGCAGGTCGTCCGCCAGCAACGCCTGGAACAACGGCGCATCGCGGTCGAACGCAGGCGTACGGCCAAGTACGCAGCCCAGATCGAAGCGGAAGCCATCAACGTGGCATTCGCCCACCCAAAAACGCAGACAGTCCATCACCCAGGCCACGCCCTGTGGCTGATCCAATCGCAGCGTGTTACCGCAGCCGGTATCGTTCACATAGTCGCCGTCGGGGGTGAGCCAGTAATAGCCCGGGTTATCGATACCGCGCAGCGACAACGTCGGCCCGTCGGTATCCAGCTCGGCGCTGTGGTTGAACACCACGTCAAGGATCACCTCAATACCGGCCTTATGCAGTGCTTTCACCGCATCGCGAAACTCGCGCAGCGGCGTCGTATCAGTGCGCAGGCTGGAATACCGGTTATCCGGTGCAAAGGGCGCAAGTACGTTATAGCCCCAGTAATTAATCAGTCCGAGCCGCTGCAGACGCGGTTCAGAACTGTGCTGCTGCACCGGCAACAACTCCAGCGCAGTGATGCCGAGCCGCTTGAAATAGGCAATCATCACCGGGTGACCGAGCGCGGCGAAGCTACCGCGCAACACCGGTGGGATCTCCGGATGCTGCAAGGTCAGGCCGCGCACATGCGCTTCGTAGATCACCGTTTTGCCCCAGGGCGTGGCCGGCGGGCGGTCATCCTGCCAATCGTAAGCTTCGTCAATCACCACGCACTTGGGCATCAGTTCGGCGCTGTCATGCTGATCCGGCCGGTCATAGCCGCCATGCAGGTAAGGATCATCTGCAACCGGTCCCTCTACCGCGCGTGCGGCGGGATCCAACAGCAGCTTGTTGGGGTTAAAACGCAACCCCTGCGCAGGATCAAACGGACCATGCACCCGGAAACCGTAACGCTGCCCCGGTTTACCGCCCGGCAGGTAGCCGTGCCAGATATCACCGCTGCGCGCCGTCAGTGGCAGCCGAACCTCCTGCTGCTGTTCGTCAAACAGGCATAGCTCCACCCCCGTGGCTCGGGCGGAATACAGGCTAAAGTTGATGCCGTTACCGTCATAGTGCGCCCCGAGAGGCGCGGCGATGCCGGGCGTCAGCTCAGTCATTGCGCCTCCCGCAGCAGGTAGATAGTCGCCAATGGCGGTACGGTCACGCTGATCGAATGCTCGCGGCCGTGGTTGCCTATCGGTTCAGACACCACGCGGCCCTGATTGCCGGTATTGCTGCCGTGATAATGATGCGAGTCGGTATTGAGGATTTCCCGGTATTCGCCGGCACGCGAAATGCCGATGCGATAATGATGGCGCGGTACCGGAGTGAAGTTGCTGACGGCAATCAGCTCATTACCCTGCGAATCGTAACGGGCAAAGGCGAACACCGAGTTGTCGTGGTCGTCCACCACCAGCCACTCAAAGCCGTCAGGGCGATAGTCGCGCTCATACAACGGCGCCTGCTGTTGATAGCAATGGTTGAGATCGCGCACCAGCCGTTGCACGCCGTGGTGCCAACCGTCCAACCCTTCCAGCAGGTGCCAGTCGAGGCTGCTGTCGAAGTTCCATTCGCGCCCCTGGGCAAATTCGCAGCCCATAAACAGCAGCTTCTTGCCCGGATGCGCCCACATAAAGCCGTAGTAGGCGCGCAGGTTGGCAAACTTCTGCCAGGCATCGCCGGGCATGCGGTCGAGCACCGATTTCTTGCCATGCACCACTTCGTCATGGGAAATCGGCAGTACAAAGTTCTCGGTGTAGGCGTACAACATGCCGAAAGTCATCTGATTGTGATGATATTTACGGTGCACCGGGTCGCATTTCATGTAGTTAAGCGTGTCGTGCATCCACCCCAGGTTCCATTTGTAATGGAACCCCAGGCCATTGGATTCCGGCGGCAGCGTCACCCCAGGGTAATCGGTGGATTCTTCCGCCAGCGTCACCGCGCCGGGGCGCTCCTTGCCGACGGTGTGGTTGGTATAACGCAGGAAGGCGATGGCCTCCAGGTTCTCGTTACCGCCGTAGTAATTCGGCACCCATTCGCCGTCAGCGCGGCTGTAATCACGGTAGATCATCGAGGCTACCGCATCGACGCGCAGCGCATCTATGCCATAACGCTCCAGCCAGTAAAGGGCATTACCTGCCAGATAATTACGCACCTCGTTGCGGCCATAGTTATAGATCAGGGTATTCCAGTCCTGATGAAATCCTTCGCGCGGATCGGCGTATTCATACAGCGCGGTGCCGTCGAAGTTCGCCAGGCCATAGGCGTCGCTGGGAAAATGCCCCGGCACCCAGTCGAGGATCACGTTAATGCCGGCCCGATGCGCCGCAGCCACAAACGCCTTAAAGTCGGCCGGAGTGCCGAAACGCCGGGTCGGCGCGTACAGACCTAAAGGCTGATAACCCCAACTGCCGTCAAACGGGTGCTCGTTAATCGGCAGCAGCTCGATATGGGTGAATCCCATGTCCTTGACGTAATCAATCAGCTGCACGGCCAGTTCACCGTAGCTGAGCCAGAAATTATCGTCGGTGTGGCGGCGCCACGAGCCAAGATGCACTTCGTAGATAGAAATCGGGCGGTCAAAATCATTGGCCCGCTGACGTTGCGGGGTGTTTTCTACCACCTCAGGCAACGGAGTGACCAACGACGCGGTGTCCGGTCGCATCTGCGCTTCAAATGCGTAAGGATCGGCCTTGAGCTGGGTGTTGCCGTAGCAGTCGATGATTTCATATTTGTACAACTGCCCGGCCTTCACGCCCGGCAGAAACAGCTCCCAAATGCCATTTTCACGACGCAGGCGCATCGGATGGCGGCGTCCGTCCCAAAAGTTGAATTCCCCCACCACCGAGACTCGCTGGGCGTTGGGTGCCCAGACGGCAAAACTGACGCCTTCGACGTCATCAAGCGTGGCGAGATGAGCACCCAAACGTTCATAAGGACGCAAATGGGTCCCTTCAGCCAACAGCCAACTGTCGATATCCTGCAGCAGGGTGCCGAAGCGGTAGGGATCGTCGACGATCTGTTGGTGATCGTGCCAGCGCACATCAAACTGATAGCGGAACGGCGTTTTACGGCGCGGCACCGTGGCGCTGAAAAAACCCCGCTCATCATCACAGTTCAGCTGCACCAATCGGCGGCCGGTTTGCTGATCCCGCAGCCAGACTTCGCTGGCGTCAGGCAACAGCGCACGCACCTGCAGGCCGTTATCGACCGCATGCATGCCAAGCAGGGAAAAAGGATCGGCAGAGTTGCCGGAGAAAAGCTGATCAATCACGTCACGATCGGGAAGTACAGGCATAGTCTTCTTCCTAAGATTAAGAGCATGATTTATAAGAGGCCACGCAGCCCATCGCCTTTCAGGTTACAGCGGCGTTGGCTGTACCTTGAGATCCACAGGGCGTAACGCTTAATCCATAGCCGTTTTGGTTATCATGCAATTCATTCGGTTTCTAAAGCGTGATTACAGTCGGTTATTGATCAATTTTCACCCTACCGACCCGAATACCGCTCTTTATGCTTATTTTTGGTGCTGGCGAAAATTTATCCGCCAGCCCTTTAAGCATAGCTAATGTCAGTTAAAAACATTGCCGCATTACCAGGAAAAAGCTTCATTAAGAAAACTGCCAGCCTGACAGCGTCTTTGCGCTGCTGCCCGCATGGTGGAGTGCCGATGGCTTGTGTGCTTTCTCCCCTTTGCAGCGACTTAGTCCATAGCGCGCCGAAACGGAGAAAAAGGAAGGAAATAAGGCTTTTGAGGGCTGAAAGAGCTCAGCCCTCGGGAAGTACAGTTCAGGTTACAGCAGGATACGCAGCATGCGGCGCAGCGGTTCAGCCGCACCCCACAGCAACTGGTCACCCACGGTGAACGCAGACAGGTATTCCGGCCCCATATTCAGCTTACGCAGACGGCCGACTGGCGTATTCAGCGTCCCGGTAACCGCAGCCGGCGTCAGTTCACGCATGGTCAGTTCACGGTCGTTAGGGATCACCCGCACCCAATCATTGTGGGTCGCCAGCATCTGCTCGATTTCCGGCAGCGAAACGTCTTTTTTCAGTTTCAGGGTGAATGCCTGGCTATGGCAACGCAACGCGCCAACGCGCACGCACAGGCCATCAACCGGGATCACGCTGCTGCTGTTGAGGATTTTGTTGGTTTCCGCCTGGCCTTTCCACTCTTCGCGGCTCTGGCCGTTATCGAGCTGCTTGTCGATCCATGGGATCAGGCTGCCGGCCAGCGGCACGCCAAAGTTATCGGTTGGCAGTTTGCCGCTGCGGGTGGCCGCAGTGACTTTACGTTCAATGTCCAAAATGGCCGATGCCGGATCCTGCAGCTCTTTCGCCACGTCTGCATGCAGCATGCCCATTTGAGTCAGCAGCTCACGCATGTGACGCGCGCCGCCGCCGGAAGCGGCCTGATAGGTCGCAACGGATGCCCACTCGACCAGGTTGTTGGCGAACAGGCCGCCCAGCGACATCAGCATCAGGCTGACGGTGCAGTTGCCGCCGACAAAGGTCTTGATGCCTTTGTCCAGGCCCTGCTGAATCACGTCGCGGTTGACCGGGTCCAGAATGATAATCGCGTCATCCTGCATGCGCAGTGAAGAAGCGGCATCAATCCAGTAGCCTTGCCAACCGGTTTCACGCAGCTTCGGGTAAATTTCGTTGGTATAATCGCCGCCCTGGCAGGTAATAATGATGTCGAGCGCGCTCAGCGCATCAACATCGTAAGCATCTTGCAGCGTGCCCTGCTGGCCGCCGAATGCCGGCGCCGCAGAACCGTGCTGCGAAGTGGAGAAAAAGACCGGGCGAATGGCGTCGAAATCGCGCTCTTCCGTCATGCGTTGCATGAGTACGGAGCCGACCATTCCGCGCCAACCGATGAAACCAACGTTTTTCATATGACTGTCCTGCCTTGGAGGATGACTGCTATAAGTTGTGTGCACTATCTCTCCACCTTACAAAATGTCAGCGCAGGCGCAAAGTGAATTTATTCGATAGCTGAACGATTCTCAGCAATCCTTCTTATATACCCCGTTGTCTTTCAAGCCATCGGGGATGGGTTAGTGCGTGGGTCGGGATGGCCGACACGTTTTTCAGATGCAGAGGTAATGATGACAGAGATGATTTCCGTCACGGTGTTGCTGTTTTTAATCATGGATCCGCTAGGTAACTTGCCGATTTTCATGTCGGTACTCAAACATCTGGAACCGCGCCGACGCAGGGTGGTGGTGATCCGCGAATTGCTGATCGCCCTGTTGTTAATGCTGATATTCCTGTTCGCCGGCGAGAAAATTCTGGCGTTCCTCAACCTGCGAACCGAAACCGTGTCCATTTCCGGCGGGATTATTTTGTTTCTGATCGCCATCAAAATGATTTTCCCTACGCAGGAGGGCAACAGCAGCGGGCTTTCCGCCGGGGAAGAACCCTTCCTGGTCCCGCTCGCCATCCCACTGGTCGCCGGGCCTTCGATTCTGGCGGCGCTGATGCTGCTCTCGCACCAGTATCCGAACCAGATTTCACATCTGGTTGTGGCGCTGCTGATTGCCTGGGGGATTTCTGCCGCTATTTTGCTGATGTCGGACTTGTTCCTGCGCCTGCTGGGCAGTAAAGGCGTGAGCGCGCTGGAAAGGCTGATGGGGCTGATTCTGGTGATGCTGTCGACCCAGATGTTCCTGGACGGCGTGCGGGCTTACATGAAGCTGTAGTGAATAAACGGGCGCCTGTGCGGCGCCGGCTTAGGGTGGCAGCCCGGATTACTGGGCTGCAACATGCCGAATATAGGCAAGAGTATCGGCGACTACGCCATCCAGCGGCTGATCGATATCAATCGCCTGCACATCCGGCTCCTGCGCGCCCGGCTCTTCCAGGGTGGCAAATTGGGAAACCAGCATCTGCGGCTTGAAGAAATGCCCTTTGCGCTGCTTCAGGCGCTCTTCAATCACCGCCTTGTCACCCTTCAGATAGATGAAATGCAGGTTGCGGTTGCCTTCACGCAGGCGGTCGCGATAGCTTTTTTTCAGCGCCGAACACACCAGCAGAGAGACGTCATTGGTGCGTTCCATGGCAAAGATAGCGTCATTCAATGCGGCCAACCACGGGGCGCGATCGTTATCGTCCAGCGCATGCCCGGCGGCCATTTTGTTGATGTTGGCGCGCGGGTGCAGGTAGTCTCCGTCCAGCATCGCGGCATGAGCTTCATGGGCAACGGCGCTGGCGACGGCAGACTTTCCGCTGCCTGAAACGCCCATCAAAATAAATACGTGGTGCTGTGGATTACTCATAATGTCATGCCCTTACGGAGTCAGATGTACGTTCTGGCAACGGGTTACGCCGCCTGCGCCATCAAATGCGCCCCAAACTCAAAAGAATGTCCGACACCCCCACGGGGTGCCGGATAACCTCGCTATTCCCTTTGCATTTCAAGTGGCAGTCAACGCTGCGCCAACCTGAAAAACGACAGGAATATTAGACCACCGTCGCCAGCAGCAAACACCCTACCAGGCCGCAGACGGAAATGATGGTTTCCAGCACCGACCAGGACTTGATGGTTTCCATGATGCTCAGGTTGAAATACTCCTTGAACAGCCAGAACCCCGGATCGTTGACGTGAGAGAAAATCACGCTGCCTGAACCGACCGCGATCACCATCAGCTCCGGGCTGACGCCGGTAGTGGCGATCAACGGGGCCACGATGCCGCCGGCGGTGATCGCCGCCACGGTAGCGGAACCCAGCGCCAGACGCAGCGCAGCCGCAATCGACCAGGCCATCAGAATAGGTGAGACGTTGCTGCCTTCCATCAGGGCGGCAATGTATTTCTCCACGCCGCTGTCGACCAGTACCTGCTTGAACGCGCCGCCACCGCCGATGATCAACAGCATCATGGCGATAATTTTGATGGAGTCGGTGATGGTACCCATCACTTCATCCATAGTACGGCCGCGGTTCAAGCCAAAGGTGAAGATAGCGATCAGTACCGCAATCAACGTCGCCATCACCGGATCGCCGAAGAACTCGGCAAAGCGCAGCAGGCTATGGCCCTTCGGCAGCACCATTTCCGCTACCGCACGCAGCGCCATCAGGATCACCGGCACCAACGAGGTGGCAACGCTGATGCCAAAGCTTGGCATTTCTTCTTCGGTGAAGATTTTTGGGTTATACAGGCCTTCAGGAACCGGCTTGTCGATGCCTTTCAGGAAGCGGGCATAGACAGGACCGGCCAGGATCACCGTCGGAATGGCCAGCAGCGTGCCGTACAGCAGGGTTTTACCCATATCGGCATGGAAGATGGTGGCGATCGCCGTTGGGCCAGGGTGCGGCGGCAGGAAACCGTGGGTCACCGACAGCGCAGCCGCCATCGGCACGCCGACATACAGCAGCGGCACGCGTGCAGACGCGGCGATACTGAAGACCAGCGGCAGCAGCAGCACGAAGCCAACTTCATAGAACAGCGCAAAACCGACGGTAAAACCGGTCAGTACCACCGCCCATTGAATGTATTTTTGACCGAACTTCTCGATAAGCGTAGTGGCGATGCGCTGGGCGCCGCCGCAGTCCGCCAGCAGCTTGCCGAGCATGGCGCCGAAGCCCATGATCAGCGCCAGGCTGCCCAGGGTGCCGCCCACGCCGGCCTTGATGGAGCCGATCACTTTATCGACTGGCATACCCTGAGCGATACCCACCGCCAGAGCAACCAGAACCAGAGAGATAAAGCCGTTCAGCTTAAAGCGGATCATCAGCAGCAACAGCAGCGCGACGCCGCCTGCAACAATCACTAATGGCATAATTTTTCTCCAACCTTTTTATCGCAGACTCTCTTTACGATAGGCCGTAAAGCGCGCGTTTGTTGTATTTTTAGGCTCTTCCCGGTGTTAGAAGACGAGCTGTAGGTGGTGCTGAGTCAAGGGTTCTATTTCTCCCTGTAGCGACCCTATCGCGCCGCCACAAGGTCATTGACCTCGTTGTTACCGGTATCATGATACCGGTAACAACAGCAGTGTCGGAACCGGGTAACGGGCTAAAATTCGCGTTCTGGGATAGAGATCAAACTTATGGGGGTAACGCGCGGTGGGCTTACAGATGACTAGCAAAACGCGCCGGGCGGCGCGATTTTCAAATTAAAATTGATGAAACAAAGAGTTAAAAGCGATCAGATGCTGCCGCCGGGGATCACGGTAAAACCGACGTCCACCATGCGCGGGCTGACCGTTTCGCCCCGCAAACGCGCCAACAGGCGTTCAGCCCCGATCTGCCCCATACGTTCACGCGGCGTCAGGACGCTCGCCAGTTTTGGCACCATCACCTGACCGATATCGTGGCCGTGGAAACCGGCAATCGCCATATCTTTGGGGATCGACAGCCCTTGGCGCTGGCACTCAAAGGTCGCGCCAATCGCCAGGTCATCGTTGGTGCAGAAAATACTGTCGATCTGCGGATAATCGCGCTGCGCCTGACGCAGCAGTTCGCCACCGGCGGAATAGGACGACGAACGCGCGGTCATGACGCTGTACGGCTCGAGACCGGATTCGCGCATCGCCTGTTCATAGCCCTGTTGTTTGATAATGGTACGTTCATCCTGACGCGCCCCGAAATACACCACGTGGCGATGACCGTGCGCGATGATTTGCTGGGTCATCTGGCGTGCCGCCTCAAAGTTGTTAAACCCCACGGCCAGGTCAATGCACGGTGAAACGCAGTCCATCAGTTCGACAACCGGGATCCCTGCCACCTCAATCATCTTCATGGTGCGCGGCGTATGGTGGCGTTCAGACAGGATCAGCCCATCAATGTTGTAAGACAGCAGCGAGGTCAGGCGCTGTTCTTCGCGCTCCGGCAAATAGCCGTAGTGCGCCAGCATGGTCTGATAATTGTGCGCATCGGTGACGCTCTCGATGCCGCGCAGCACTTCAGCAAACACCTGGTTGGTCAACGACGGCAGCAATACGCCAATGGCGCGACTGGTGGAGTTGGAAAGGATATCCGGCGCACGGTTGGGAATGTAGCCCAGCTCATCCAGCGCGACGGCAATTTTTTGCTGCAAGATGGCAGAAACCTGCTCGGGATTACGCAGATAACGGCTCACCGTCATCTTGGTAACGCCAACCTTGTCTGCGACATCTTGAAGTACCGGCCGTTTTTTCTTCATTATCAATGAACTGGCTAACCGTGAATGGGCGCTCATTTTAGCAAAAAAAAACCGCTGCCGATATTGTTGGTTATCGGACGTCACAACGCAAAAAGGGCTCACTGTGTGAGCCCTCAGTATTTACCGCTTTATCAGACCGGCGGCAGATCGAACAGCAGGATTTCACTGTCTTCATCGGCATGAATCGACAGCGCAGTTTCATCCCACACCGCGAACGCATCGCTGGTGCCGGCCTGCTGACCATTGACCACTACCTTGCCACGCACCACCTGGATCCACACGCGACGACCGGCTTCAATCGGGCATTCTGCCTGTTCGTCTTGCTTCAATGCCCAGCGGGACAGCGTCATGTCCTGGAACACTTTCAGTGAACCGTCGCGCGCATCCGGCGACAACACCAGTTGGCGGCCCTGTGGCGCATCAAACATGCGTTGCTCATAGCGCGGCTCCAGCCCGACCCGATCGGGAATGATCCAAATCTGGTACAGGTGCAACGGACGATCGTTATTGCCGTTGTACTCGGAGTGACGCACCCCGGTGCCGGCACTCATGATCTGAAACTCACCGGCCTGGATCTGCTCTTTATTGCCCATGCTGTCCTGATGTTCTACCGTGCCGCTCAGCACGTAGGTCAGGATTTCCATGTCTTTATGCGGGTGGGTGCCAAAACCCTGCCCTGCGTCGATCACGTCTTCGTTGATCACCCGCAGCGCCGAGAAGCCCATAAAATCGGCATCGTAATAGTTGGCAAAGGAGAAGGTGTGCCAGCTATCCAGCCAACCATGATTGGCATGACCGCGATCTTCTGCCTTACGTAGATAAATCATATTCAACTCTCCTCAATGTTTTTTACAGTCTAGTCCTGGCAGCAGAATATGAAAGCGTAAAAAACTCATCCCTCTGTTCAAAAATTTAGATGGAGTTGCGAAGCCATTGGCAGGGAATTTGTTGAAGGCGGGTGAGTTGAAAACAGGCAAAAAAAAAGCCAGCACCCGAGCTGGCTAAGTAATACTTGGAAGCAATGTGAGCAATGTCGTGCCTTCGCAGCGAGGGTATCAAAGGTTGATACTCTCCCCAGAACGCATCGCAATAATAATCATTATCATTCGCACCTGTAAAGCGTTTTTTTAACCAATCCGGAATAATATTGACTCGACACAATAAACCGATAAATTCAGAGGTTATTCAACCGGTAAGCCAAAGGAGCAGCGTAATGAGTGAAATCGTAGTTCGTCACGTGGAAACGGCAGATGCACAGGCCCTGCATCAACTCTATTCTCAGCCGAAGGCTTACCGTGACACGCTACATCTTCCGCTACCGTCGGTCGAACTATGGCACAAGCGCCTCGCCAACCTCGAACCGGGCACGCATAGCCTGGTGGCCTGCATCGACGGACAGATTGTCGGTCAGTTGAGCGTGATGCTGAATCAGCGTGTACGCCGCCGCCACGTGGCGAGCTTTGGCATCGGCGTCGATGACCACCACCACGGCAAAGGCGTCGGCAGCAGCCTGATGAAAGCGATGATTGACCTGTGCGACAATTGGGCAGACATCGAACGCATCGAGCTGACGGTATTTACCGATAATCAGGCGGCCATCGCGCTATACCGCAAGTTCGGTTTTGAAATCGAAGGGACCAGCCGCGCTTACGCCATGCGCGACGGCGTACTGGTAGATTCTTACCATATGGCTCGCTTTCGCAGTGAACAGCAGAAAAAATCAGCCTCATGAGTGAGATAAAAAGTGAACCAGGGGCGGCAAACCGCCCCTTCACCGTCAGCCGTCGCACCTTCGTGCAAACGCTGGCCTGCGTAACGGGTGCTATCGGCATCCTCTCTCCCACCACCTTCCTGGGGGCCGCAATGCCAAGTTCTCCCGCCGTTCGAACCGGCGCCCGTAATCTGATTACCGACGTGCCCGGCCTGAAGGTCGGGGTCGCTCAGGACAGCCGGGTGCGTACCGGCACCACGGTGATCCTGCCGGATAGCCCGGCGATCGCCGCCGTCGATGTGCGCGGTGGCGGCCCGGCAACCCGCGAAACCGATGCGCTGGGGGAAGACAATCTGGTACAAACCCTTGATGCACTGGTGCTGAGCGGCGGTTCGGTTTATGGCCTGGCGGCGGCAGATGGCGTCGCAGCCTGGCTGGGGCAACAGGGGCGTGGTTACGCCCTGCGTCCGGCACCGGGCGTGCCGGTCTCTCCCATCGTACCCACCGCCTGCCTGTATGATCTAAGCAACGCTGGCGATAAAAACTGGCAGCTCGACCCACCCTATCGCCAATTGGGGATAGAGGCCGCCGGCAAGGCCGGCCACGACTTTCCGCTCGGCACCGTGGGTGCAGGCTATGGTGCCATGACCGGCATGGGCAAGCTGAAAGGCGGGCTGGGTTCGGCGTCGATCGTGGCGACCAATGGCGCTACCGTCGGCGCACTGGTGGCGGTCAATAGCCTGGGGTCGGTCGTCGCCCCCGGGACCCGTGCCTTCTGGGCGACGCCTTATGAAATCGACGGCGAGTTTGGCAATGGCGGTGCCGCAGCGCTGGCGCAGTTGAATGGCCAGGGCGAAGACTGGATGCCAGAAGAACCGACGGGCGGCAGGAAGAACACCACCCTGGCTTGCATCGCCACCGATCTGGCGTTGACCCGGGTGGAGCTGAAACGCGTGGCGATGATGGCGCAGGACGGCATGGCACGCGCCATCCGCCCGCTACACAGCCCGTTCGACGGCGATGTGGTGTTTGCCTTATCCACCGGGCAGCGTGAGGTACAAGGCAGCCGAGAGCTGGCGGTGCTGCAGATAGGTGCACTGGCGGCGGACACCCTGGCACGTGCCATCGCCCGTGGTGTCTATGCGGCGACCCCATGGCCCGGCGGACAGGTAACCACCTGGAAAACCCTCGCCTGACGTTGCCAATAAAAAAGGGCGCATCGATGACTCGAGCACCCCTTGCCGATCGCCTGCGAATTAAATGCCGGCGGTCTCTTTAATATAACGGCGCGCCTTCACCGCATACTCAAACGGGTTGGCCAGCGCCGGATCCTGCTCCGCCTCCACCACCATCCACCCTTTGTAACCGCGCTCATCCAGCAGTTTAAACACCGGACGGAAGTCGATCACCCCATCACCCGGCACGGTAAAGGTGCCTTTCTTCACGCCGTCGAGGAAGCTGAGTTTGTTGGCCTTTACCTCGGCCACCACGTCGTCACGCACATCTTTCAGATGCACATGGTTAATACGCGGCAGGTATTTTTCCAGTATCGCCATCATCGCCTGCTGGCTGCCTTCTGAATAGTAAGCATGGCCAGTATCAAACAGCAGGTAGACGTCGTCGTTCACCATGCTCATGTAACGGTCGATCTCGGCGGTAGTTTGAATGCCGGTACCCATATGGTGGTGCAGACAGACCTGCATGCCCTTACCGGCAGCAATCTTGGCCAGCTCATTGTAGCCATCGGCCACTCGCTGCCACTCTTCATCGCTGAAATACGGCTTCTCTTCGAACACCCCTTTGGTGGTGCCCTGAATGCTTTTGCTCTGCTCGGAGCAGCCAATCACCTTGGCACCCATCGCATGCAGGAAATTCATATGGTTAATAAATTCATCAATGGTTTTTTCTTTCAGACCATCGGCGAAGAAGGTGCTGAACCAGGCGTTGCAGATTTGAATGCCGCGGATATCCAGCATCGGCTTGAGCACCGCCGGATCGCGCGGATACTTGCTGCCCACTTCGCTGCCGGTAAACCCGGCCAGCGCCATTTCGCTGACGCACTGCTGGAAAGTGTTCTCTTTGCCCAGGTCGGGCATGTCGTCGTTGGTCCAGCCAATCGGGGCGATGGCCAGTTTTACGTTGTCTTTATTCATTTTCAGCCTCAATCATAGGAGCAGCACGCCGGTGATTTCACACCCACGCAGCCGAGAAATTTATTTACCCAACAGCTCTTTTTCGATGCGCTCTCGGGTCGCTACCGCCTGAGTTTTCATTCGTTCCGGATAGCCAAACAGCGAGGTGCAGATAATGGATTCGCCGCCCACCTTAAAATTACGATTGGCAAACTCCATATCGCGCAACGTCTGGAACAGGGCATCGAAATCCACTTCCCCTTCGCCGATACCCATATGCTGGTGCACGGCGGCGTCTACACCCGGCGGGTTGACGATATAGCGGCAGTGCTTGGTATGGTTCATGGTGTCGGCGATCAACACGTGCGAGAGATCGTCACCGGCATATTTCAGCATGCCGGCCACGTCACCCTGGCCTTTGTCGTAGTAGAAGGTGTGCGGCACGCTGTAGAGATACTTCACGTGATCGCTGCGTAACGACTTGACGATATCGGCGGTTTCGTTGCTCAGCTCGCAGAAATCCCACGGGTGCGATTGGATTTCCATGCGGATGCCTTCGCGCTCGATAATCGGCAGCAGCTCCTCCATTGAGCGGTACCACAGCTCTTCACAGATCTCCGGCTCATTGGGGTTACCCGCCAGCTCGGTATTGATCACCTGTACGCCCATTTCCACTGCGATTTCAATCATCCGGCGCCAGTTTTTGACCGCCGCCTGGCGGCGATCTTCGCCCGGACCGGACCAGCGATACACCACGATAAACGAGGAAATCTCCACGCCGGTGGCCTTCAGCGCATTTTTGTATTCCGCCATCACTTCGCGCCCGGCTTTCGGATGCTTGTAGAACGGATTGATCTGCGGGTGTGGCGACTGCTCAATATACTGATAGCCCCAGTCCGCCACCTGCTCAACCATTTTAGTGATGCCAAGGTCCCTGATGACATCCACATCAAAAGCGATCTTCATGGTCATTCCTCTTTAAACGTAAGTGCGGCGCTCAACCCATCAGTTGCCGTAAAAAGCCGGGCGCGGCGGCAAGGTCACCGGCACAATTTCACCGCTGAGTTGCGCGGCCACGCAGGCGTCGGCAGTGACAGAAGCGGCATAACCATCCCAGGCGGAAGGCCCGGTCAGCTTGCCGGCCAAGACGTCATTGATAAAGCCTTGCAGCTCGACGTCATAAGCATCGATAAAGCGGTCTTTCCAGTCGGTCAGAATTTCGGTAGACAGTCGGGCGCCGCTGCGCATCTGCACCGACGACGGCTCTGGCAGCTTGACAATGCCGGTTTCACCCACCACCTCACACTGGATGTCATAGCCGTATTGGCAGTTAACGAAAATTTCGACGTCGATGCGCGTGCCTTTGGCGGTTTCGAACAGCACAATTTGCGGATCTTTCAGGTGCGGGAACGCCTTGGGGCTTTTACGCGGGAACACGACCTGCACCGAGACATAGTCGTCATCCAGCAGCCAGCGCAGCACGTCAATCTCGTGGATCAGGGTGTCGGTGATCGCCAT
Organism: Serratia sp. GW822-FHT06D09; assembly: GCF_058799515.1. Classification (NCBI taxonomy): domain Bacteria; kingdom Pseudomonadati; phylum Pseudomonadota; class Gammaproteobacteria; order Enterobacterales; family Yersiniaceae; genus Serratia; species Serratia sp. GW822-FHT06D09. The sequence goes on along the minus strand of NZ_JBXALO010000012.1, from coordinate 63,947 downwards.
ATCCGTGGTGTAAGCTTCGCCGACGGTCGGGTTGCGGTGTGCGCAGTGCAGCATCAGCGGTTCGCCAATTTGCCCGCTGGTCAGCACCTGTTTTAACGCGCGGTAACCCTGATCGTAAGGGCGCATAAAGCCGACCTGCACCAGACGTTTACCGTGTTTCGCTTCGGCCTCGACGATGTTTTTGCAGCCCTGAGCGGTGACCGCCAGCGGCTTTTCACAGAATACCGGCTTACCGGCGGCAATCGCGGCCAACACGAACTCTTCGTGACTCGGGCCCCAGGAAGTGACCAGCACCGCCTGCACGTCCGCCGCATTGACCAGATCGTGGCCGTTGTCATACACCTTGGCGTCCAGCTTCAGGTCGCTCACCACCTTGGCGGCGCTGTCGCGATTGATGTCGTTGACCGCCACGATACGGCTGCCCTGCAACACTTTGCTGCAGCGGCGAATGTGATCCCGACCGATTGCGCCGGTGCCAATAACCCCAATGTTCAATGTCATTTTCGTTATCCTCTTCAAATAGTTGCGGCAGACGCAAGGTCTGGGTAATCAAACGGGATCCTGATCAGTAGTCGCGGGCCTTATCGATGTTTTCCTGCAGCTTGCGGGCCACGGCGACGATTTTTTCGCTGTCGGCAACCTGGGCACCGCCCACGCGCCACCAGCTGAGATATTTGTGCACCATGGTTTTTGGCAGCACCTTGATGTCCAGCAGGGTCGACACGGTTTGCCGACGGGCATCGGCCAGCGCTTCGATCAGCTGCTGCTCGGTGGTCACGCTGTAGGTCTTGCAACCGTAGGCCGCAGCCAGCATGGCAAAGTTGACCGGCACCAAATTGCCGTCGAGCTTGCCGCCCTGCGGGTTGCGGAAGCGGAACTCGGTGGTGTAGCTGTCCATGCCGTGTTCCATCTGCAGGTTGTTGATGCAGCCGTTGGTCATGTTGTCGAGCAGCACCACGTTGATTTTGCAGCCTTCCTGAATCGAGGTGACCAGTTCGGAATGCAGCATCATAAAGGCGCCGTCGCCGACCATCGCATACACCTCGCGGTTCGGCTCAGCCAGCTTGACCCCCAGCGCGGCATTGACCTCGTAGCCCATACAGGAGTAGCCGTATTCCACGTGATAACCCTGTTCGCCGTGGTTGTGCCACACCCGTTGCAAATCACCCGGCAGGCTGCCCGCGGCGGCGACGATCACGCTGTCCTGCGGCAGATGCTGGTTCAGTACCCCCAGCACCCGGCTTTGGGTTAACAAGGAGTCGGTCTTTTCGATAAATTCGGCAAACACGCGGTCACGATCGAGGTGATCGTCAATTTCAGGAACAAAACCTTCTCCGGTGTATTCCACCGCATAAACCCGGGCGGTTTCCTGCTGTTGCGCGCTGCGTGCGTCGGCAATGGCATTACCCCAGCCGGCTCGATAATCTGCCTGTGCCAGCCGTTCGCTCAGTGCGGACAGCGCTTCGCGGGCATCGGCCAACACCTGCACGCCGTCGAGCTTGCCGGCGTCAAAAGCGCTGACGTTGATATTGAGGAAATCGACGTCCGGATCCTGGAACAGCCATTTTGACGAAGTGGTGAAGTCGGTATAACGGGTGCCCACGCCAATCACCAGATCGGCCTGACGTGCCAGCGTATTCGCCGCCAGGCAGCCGGTTTCACCGATGCCCCCCAGGTTGAATTCATGGCTGCTAGGCACCGTGCCTTTGCCCGCCTGAGTTTCGGCAAACGGGATGTGGAAACGCTCGGCGAAGTCACGCAGTGCCTGGCCGGCCTGCGAGTATTTCACCCCGCCACCGCACACCAGCAGCGGGCGTCGTTTAGCGGTCAGCAGCGCCAACGCATCCTCCAGCATGCCTGCAGTCGCCGGGCGGCGATCGAGCCGATGCACACGCTTTTGGAAGAAATAGTCCGGGTAGTCATAGGCTTCGCCCTGCACGTCCTGCGGCAGGCACAGCGTCACCGCGCCGGTTTCCGCCGGATCGGTCAGCACGCGCATCGCATTGATGCAGGCGCTCATCAGTTGTTCAGGGCGCACTATGCGGTCCCAGTACTTGCTCACCGCACGGAAGGCGTCATTGGTGCTGATGCTGAGATCGTAAGACTGTTCAATCTGTTGCAGCACCGGGTCCGGCTGGCGTGAGGCGTAAACATCGCCCGGCAGCAGCAATAAAGGAATGCGGTTGGCGGTGGCGGTCGCGGCGGCGGTGATCATATTGGCGGCGCCGGGCCCGACGGAAGAGGTGCAGGCATAGATCTGCTGACGCAGCTTCTGCTTGGCGAAGCCGGTCGCTGCGTGGGCCATACCCTGCTCGTTACGCCCCTGATGCACCACCAGCTCACCGCTGTCCTGCTCCAGCGCCTGCCCCAGACCGAGGACGTTGCCGTGGCCGAAAATCGCAAAGATGCCTTTGACGAATTTGGTTTCCACGCCGTCGACCAACAGGTACTGGTTGTCGAGGAACCTGACGAGTGCCTGTGCCATGGTTAACCGGATCTTGCCCATTTACTCACCCTTTTAGATTAGTCTCGCCCGCGCCGGCACCAGCTGCATGCCGAACCAGATAAGCTGTGTGATACTCGCCGTCAGCAAGCGCTGTGTCCTGCTTAAGCCGACAACCTGAAACGTGTTGGGATTATAAACAAATATATTTTTCATAAAATCACATTACAGAAGAAACATTTCATTTTGCGATAAAGATCCCATAATGATGAAAACCCCGTTTCATCCATGCCTTTAGAATTCACTGACTTAGCCACCCTTTAATCCGTTGAGGCGTCCGCTCAACACCGCCTGAACTCACAGCCACCCTTGGCACCATCAGCCTGTGACACCAAGGATACCCTTGCCGCCCCTCGGCGTTTTCACCTCAGGGCGGGCGGGGTTTTCGATGCCCTTTACCGTTGTAGCAACGGGGTTTTAAATGCATCACATTTTTGGGGTGTAAATTTCATTCAATCTTGAAATTGAAATTTTTATTCCTCATACTCCAAAAATGCTTCGCAGTCGGGGTTTCGCTTAATACAGAAGGAAACGGGTATGGCTACACAAGAAAAACAGCTTGATGTCATTTGTCTCGGGCGTATCGCCGTCGATTTCTATGCACAGCAAATCGGCGCACGCCTGGAAGATGCCAGCACATTCTCAAAATATCTCGGCGGCTCTTCCGGCAATGTGGCTTACGGCACGGCCATTCAGGGTCTGAAGTCCGGCATGCTGGCCCGCGTCGGCGACGAACATATGGGCCGTTTCCTGCGCGAAGAACTGCAGCGCGTCGGGGCCGACACCCAAAGCCTGATTACCGACCCCCAGCGCCTGACCGGCCTGGTGATCCTCGGCATTAAAGATCAGGAAACCTTCCCGCTGATTTTCTACCGCGAAAACTGCGCCGATATGGCGTTGACGCCGGACGATATCGACGAGGCCTACATTGCATCGTCACGGGCATTGGCCATTACCGGCACCCACCTGTCGCATCCGAACACCCGCGCGGCAGTGTTAAAGGCGCTGGAATACGCCCGACGCCACGGTCTGCGCACCGCGTTGGATATCGATTATCGGCCGGTGCTGTGGGGCCTGACATCGCTGGGCGACGGTGAAACCCGTTTCGTCGAGTCAGAAAAAGTGACCCGCGAACTGCAAGAAGTGCTGCATCACTTTGATCTGATCGTCGGCACCGAAGAAGAGTTTCATATTGCCGGCGGCAGCACCGATACCCTGACCGCGTTGAAAAACGTGCGCAAGGCGACCCAGGCCACGCTGGTTTGCAAACGCGGCGCCCAGGGCTGTTCGGTATTTGAAGCGGAGATCCCGACAAGCTGGCAGCAGGTCAAACTGCACTCCGGCGTAAGGGTTGAGGTACTGAACGTACTGGGTGCGGGCGATGCCTTTATGTCCGGTCTGCTGCGCGGTTACCTGAACGATGAAGGTTGGGATCAGGCCTGCCGCTATGCCAATGCCTGCGGCGCACTGGTGGTTTCGCGTCACGGCTGTGCGCCGGCGATGCCGACCAAGCAGGAACTGGATGACTACCTGCAGCGCGAGCAGGAAGTGAAACGTCCGGATCGCGATGCGCGGCTTAACCATCTGCACCGGGTCACTACCCGCAAACAGCAGTGGCCGGAGCTGTGCGTGTTCGCTTTCGACCACCGCAAACAGCTGGCGGATATGGCGCGAGAAGCCAACGTCAGCGAGGAACGCATTCCCAAACTGAAAACCCTGCTGCTGACCGCGGCGCAACAGGCCGCCGAGGTTGCCGGGTTGCAGGGCAACAGCGGCATTCTGGCCGATACCACCTATGGGCAGGCGGCGCTGAACAGCATCACCGGCCAGGGCTGGTGGATTGGCCGACCGATCGAGCTGCCCAGTTCACGCCCGCTACGACTGGAGCACGGCAATATTGGCTCGCAGCTGATCGACTGGCCGCAGGAGCACGTGGTGAAGTGCCTGGTGTTTTACCATCCGCATGACGCCGCCGAGCTGCGTCGCGAGCAGGATGAACTGATTGGCGACGTGTATCGCGGTTGCTGCAAGTCCGGCCACGAACTGTTGCTGGAGGTGATCCTGCCGGAAAGCAACGCCGACAAGGCCGAAAGCTACTATCTGGAGATGTTGCAATATTTTTACACGCTGGGCATCAAGCCCGACTGGTGGAAATTGCCGCCGCTGAGCGCAGAAAATTGGCAGCGGGTGGGGGCTTTGATAGAGGCGAACGATCCATTCTGCCGTGGCGTATTGATACTGGGGCTGGACTCACCGGAAGAAACGCTGAAGGCTGGTTTCGCCGCGGCGGCAGACGCCCGTTGGGTAAAAGGTTTTGCCGTCGGCCGCACCATCTTCGGCCAGCCTTCACGCCGCTGGTTGCAGGGCGAACTGGATGACGCCGGCTTAATCGAGCAGGTGAAACAAAAATACCTGACGCTGATTGGCTTCTGGCGCCAATACCGCCCAACCTCTCACTCGTCTTAATCGACAAACCCTCCCCTTAAACGATTTTCGCCGCTTTAAGGGGATTTTTTTGCCGGTTTTCTGTGAAGTAACGCAACTTGCAATCGAATAAATCGCTTTTTGGTGAAATGAAACTTCCGCTCCATCTGTTAGAATGAGCTGTCAATAATTCAGGCGTCAGGCCAATACGCCTTAGCCCACACTGCGAGCCGAATGGATGAACAACCCAACTCAACTTTCGCTGTTACAGGACGAGATCCGCCACCGTTATGAAACGCTGAGCAAGCGTTTGAAACAGGTGGCGCGTTACATTTTGGATAACAGTAACAGCATTGCTTTCGATACCGTCGCCTCCATCGCCGCACAGGCCAGCGTCCCGCCGTCGACCCTGATCCGCTTTGCCAACGCGTTTGGCTTCAGCGGTTTCAACGAAATGAAACAGGTTTTTCGCCAGCACCTGATGGAAGAAACGGTCAACTACACCGAACGCGCTCGCCTGTTTCGCCAGACCTCTACCGACGATAACGTTGCGCCGGAAAAGCCGGCGGAAATTCTTAACGTTTTCACCATGGTCAATGCTCAGGCCCTGCAACAGCTGGCGATGCAAACCAGCCCCGAGCAGTTGGATCGCGCGGTTGAGTTGTTGAACAACGCCGAAAATATCTACGTGATTGGTCTGCGTCGCTCATTCAGCGTCGCCTCGTACCTCACCTATGCCTTGCGTCACCTGGAGCGCCGAGCCTTTCTGATCGACGGTTTGGGCGGCATGTTTACCGAGCAACTCAGCATGGTGAAACCCAATGACGTTGTGATCGCCATCAGCTATTCGCCGTATGCGCAGGAAGCGTTGGAGCTGGTGGAGTTGGGCGCCAAGCGTGGCGCACAGCAGATTGCCATTACCGACAGCCAGGTCAGCCCGCTGGCCGCCTTCAGCGACGTGTGCTTTGTGGTGCGCGAAGCGCAGGTGGACGGTTTCCGCTCCCAGGTCGCCTCTATGTGTCTGGCGCAAACCCTGGCGGTATCGCTGGCGCTGAATAACGCCAAAGAAGAGTAATACTTGCAGGATCAACAAGGCCCGGCTAGCCGGGCCTGATGCGAATTATTTCGCCGCTGGGTATCCGTCGCTATTAATCCAGGCGTGGTCTTTTTCCCAGGTGAATTTCCACAGGCGCACCGGCCCGGCCATCACGTTGAGATAGTAGTTGTCGTAACCGGCCAGCGTTGCCACCGGGTGGTAGCCGCGCGGCACCTTGACCACGTCGCGGTTATAGACCGCCATGCACTCGTCCAGCGACCTGTCGTCGGTATAGACCCGTTGCATGCAAAAGCCCTGTTCAGGCTGGATCCGGTGATAGTAAGTCTCTTCCAGATAGGTTTCATCCGGCGAATCTTCCCGATCGTGTTTGTGGCTAGGGTAAGAGCTGGTATTGCCCTCATCCGTGTACACTTCCACCACCAACAGGCTGTCGGCCGGCGCGCTGTCCGGCAAGATATTGTGTACCAGACGCTGATTGCGCCCTTTACCGCGCCGCTCTACGCCCACGTCTGCCGGAGTGATCAGCCGCGATGGCAGGTGCCCGTGGCCCGGCGCGCTGCAAACCGCCAACTCCAACGCACTTTCCGCGCGCACTTCAATTCGATCGTGATGCGGCACATACACCGCATAAGGCGGGGTGCGCTCAAACGGGCTCATCCGTTTACCGATGCTCGGGTATTCCGCTCGCAGGGTAGCGACAGAAGCGATACCGGCGACCAGCACCAGGCACAGTTCTTTGTCGCCGCTTTCCAACTGCAGCGACTGACCGGCTTCGAGACGATAGACGTCAAACCCGACAAAGCGCCAGTCGGCATTCTCCGGGGTGACGTGCTGGATGCGCCCCTCGGCATTTGGCTGCTGACATTTGGCGAGCAATGAAGACATGGTAATTCTCCCAATTAAGTATGAATAGACCCCAAATAATTGGCGTTGCATCATCGTAGGGGCGCTGCATGCCGCGCCTGCATAATCGGGGCGAATTTATTCGCCCCCTACCGGGTGACTGGGCCAAATACACGCAGCCAACACAGATGCGGCTTGAAAGACGACGGGTATAGTGCCTTAACCCAGCGTCGGCATACTGTATTCAGACACCGTTTGCTGCCCGGTTGGCCAGCGGGCGGTGGCGGTTTTCATCCGGGTGTAGAAACGCACGCCGTCGGTACCGTGAACGTTTAATGCACCGAATACCGAGCGCTTCCAGCCACCAAAGCTGTGGAACGCCATCGGGACAGGCACCGGGACGTTGACTCCCACCATGCCGGCCTGCACTTCCTGCACGAACTGGCGCGCATAGTGACCGTTACTGGTAAAGATAGCGCTGCCGTTACCAAATTCATGCCCATTCACCGTATCGATGGCGGTCTGGTAGTCCGGCACGCGGACAATGCCCAACACCGGCCCGAAGATCTCTTCACGATAGATACGCATTTCCGGCGTAACGTGGTCAAACAGGGTACCGCCAACGTAGTAGCCGTCCGGGTAACCCGCCACCTGATAGTTGCGGCCATCGGCCACCAGGGTAGCGCCCTCTTGCACGCCCAGATCGATATAACCCAGGACTTTCTTCTGGTGCGCCGAGGATACCAGCGGCCCCATCTCGTTTTCTTCGCCACCCTGTTTAAGCCCTGGACCAACGCGCAGCTGAGCGATCAGCGGCTTCAGTCTGGCAATCAGTTTATCGGCCGTGTCGTCGCCGACGACCACCGCCACCGGCAACGCCATGCAACGCTCGCCAGCCGAGCCGAATGCGCCGCCCATCAGGGCATTGACCGTCGCGTCCAGATCGGCGTCAGGCATGATGATGGCCTGGTTTTTCGCCGCGCCGAAGGCTTGCACCCGCTTGCCGTGGGCACTGGCGGTAGTATAGATATGTTCCGCCACCGCAGAGGAGCCGACAAAGCTCACCGCCTGAATGTGGGGATCGGTGCACAGCTGCGCGGCTTCTTCGTTTGCGCAATGCACCACGTTGAATACGCCGTCCGGCAGCCCGGCTTCTTTCAGCAGTTCGGCCATGCGAACCGAGGCCGAAGGCACCAGCGCCGGGGGCTTGAGCACAAAGGTATTGCCGCAGGCCAGCGCGATAGGGAACATCCACATCGGCACCATCGCCGGGAAGTTGAAGGGGGTGATACCCGCGACCACGCCCAATGGCTGCATCAGCGAGAAGCTGTCAACGCCGCTGCCGACGTCCGCAGAATATTCGCCCTTGATCAGATGTGGAATGCCGCAGGCAAATTCCACCACTTCGATGCCGCGGGTCAGTTCGCCCAGCGCATCGGAATACACCTTGCCATGCTCGCTGACAATCAGCGCCGCCAGCTCGTCGCGATGCTGTTCCAGCAGCGCCTTAAAATTGAACATGATGCGCGCACGGCGCAGCGGTGTGGTGCGCGACCAGTCGGCAAATGCCTGGTGAGCCACGTCAATGGCCTGCTTCACCTCGGCGGCAGTGCTCTGCGTCACGCGGCGTTCAACCTGCCCGGAAGCCGGATTATGCACGTCGACGGTTTGATTGCTGCTGCTCAGGCACACCTGCCCGCCAATAAAGTTACCCACGGTTTTCATGTCTCACCCTCTTTTAAGTCCGCTGTCGCCTGACCGTCTGCGGCCGTAGCGTTTTCATCACACCGCTTGCCGGAGACTGCCCGCAAGCAGGCTAAATCCTGACCGGATGAAGCAAACTCTATTTCATTGAAAAAAAAGTTTCAAATAAATTATTTTAGAAAATTTGTTTTTAGTGCGGAAGGTCGCAGTTTTGCCACGTCACCGTGCAAGGCCATTACATGAAGGAAAAAAAGCGGTCCCTGTGTTCACGTGCCAACGGCAGGGAATTAGCCCTGACTTTTATACAGAAACAGGCAGCCCACGGGGAAAGACGACCCGGCCAGACGCTAAAGGATCGCGCGGTAACGCTTGAGGGGCATTTGCGGTTTTTTTTGAACTGGATCTAAAAATCAATATTTCATTATTCACTAATTATGAAATAAATGTTCTTGTTTACCGAAGCGTTAATTCGACTATCACCGCCTTAATGACAGGCAGGGTCCAACCCCTTCCGCCTCCTCTTCCCTACAACCAACAGCGCGGGTGGAAGCCAGGAAAAAAATCGGAGCAACACATGTCATCTCAGCGTAAGCATAATACCGGGTACATACTGCGAATATGCGGCATTGCGGCACTTGGCGGCATTTTGTTCGGCTACGACACCGCCGTAATCTCCGGCGCGATCGAATCCCTGAAAACCTATTTTAATCTCAGCCCCGCCGAAACCGGCTGGGCCGTTTCCAACGTGGTGATCGGCTGCGTGGTCGGTGCCTTTGCCGCCGGGCCACTGGCCGGGCGATACGGTCGTAAGAAGGCCCTGATGCTGGCGGCAGTGCTGTTCACCATTTCGGCGGTGGGTTCTTCACTGGCGCCCACTTTCACCTGGTTTGTGATTTACCGCATTATCGGCGGTTTGGCGGTGGGTATCGCCGCGACCGTTTCGCCGATGTACATGTCGGAAGTCTCACCCAAAGACATGCGTGGCCGTGCGCTCAGCATGCAGCAATTCGCCATCGTGTTCGGCCAAATCGTGATCTTCTACGTTAACTTCAAAATCGCCAGCATCGCCAGTGAAGCCTGGCTGGTGGAGATGGGCTGGCGCTGGATGTTCGCCTCCGGCGTGCTGCCCTGCATCCTGTTTTGCATTTTGGTATTTATCATTCCAGAGTCGCCACGCTGGAGCGTGATGGTCGGCCGGGACGATCAGGCGCTGGCGATGCTGACCAAAGTGTCCAACGCCGAACATGCGAAAAAAGTGCTGCAGGAAATCAAAGACTCGATAAAACAGGATCAACAAGCCAGCCAGAAAAAACTCAGCTATGCCGATAAACGGGTACGCTTCATTCTGTTCGTTGGCTGCATGATCGCCATGCTGCAGCAGGTCACCGGGGTTAACGTAATGATGTATTACGCGCCGGTGGTGCTGAAAACCGTCACCGTAAACGCGCAGGAAGCGCTGTTCCAAACCATCTGGATCGGCGTGATGCAGCTGGTCGGTTCCGTCATCGGTGCCATGTTGATGGATCGCATGGGCCGCATCCCGCTGATGCGTTGGGGTACGCTGGGCGTCATCGCCGGCCTGCTGATCACCTCCTATGCGCTCTATACCGAGGCCACCGGCTACTTCGCGCTGTTTGGCATGCTGTTCTTTATGGTGTTCTATGCGCTCTCGTGGGGCGTGGGCGCCTGGGTCCTGGTGTCAGAAATCTTCCCCAATCGCATGCGCGCTCAGGGCATGAGCATCGCCGTCGGCTGCATGTGGCTGGCCAACTTTGTCGTGTCTCAGACCTTCCCGATGATCAACGATAACCCTTATCTGTTCTCCAGCTTCCACGGTGCGTTCCCGATGTGGGTGTTCGCCGTCTGCTGCCTGTTCAGTTACTGGTTTATCGGCCGCTATATTCCTGAAACGCGAGGGGTATCGCTGGAAAAAATGGAGGACGTGGTCATGGCAAAACGCTATCGCCAACCTCAACCCGAAATACAACGCACGCCGCTGTAGCTCGGCAAATATCAGGCTTTATCAACTCATTCAGGAGTAATGCATCATGACCATTGCGCCAGACCGTTTTTGCATCAACCGCAAGATCGCGCCAAACCTCGATTTGGAACAGTTTTTCAGCCTGGTGAAAAAGTGCGGGCTCAACAAAGTAGAGCTGCGCAACGATATGCCGAGCGGCAAGGTGACCGATAACCTGAGCAACGATCAATTAAATGCGTTGGCAGAAAAATACGGTATCGAAATCGTCACCATTAACGCGCTCGGCATGTTTAACCTGCTGGACGATCAAGCCGCGTTGCTGAAAAACGCCGAGGCGCTGTTGTCACAAGCTCAGGCAATCCGCAGCAAGGCGCTGGTGCTGTGCCCGCATTGCAGCGCGGGCGATAACCGCAGCGAAGAGCAGAAAAAAACCGACACGCTGGCGGCCCTTAAGCTGCTGGCTCCGCTGTTCAGGCAATACGGTGTACAGGGCTATGTGGAGCCGTTGGGGTTCGGTATCAGTTCACTGCGCTCATCGCTGCTGACGCAGTCCCTGATCCGGGATTCTGGCGCGCCGTACAAAATCGTGCTGGATACCTTCCACCACTATTTAAGCGACGTAACGCAGCCTGAATTTGATGCGCAAATTCAGATCGACGGCATTGGGCTGGTGCACCTTTCCGGGGTGGAAGATCTGCGTGCTAAAAGCGCATTAAGCGACGAAGAACGCATCATGCTGAGCGATAAAGATCGGCTGGAGAGCAAAAAGCAGGTGCAGGATCTGGAGCGCCTGGGCTACACCGGCATTTACGCCTTCGAGCCGTTTTCGTCGCAACTGGACAGTTGGACGGCAGCGGATATAGAACGTGAAATCCGTCAGAGCATCGCTCTGCTGCAAGGGTAGCGGCCGCAAAGGGGCGAGCATGCTCGCCCCTGATTTAACCGGGCGCCCCTACCCTTATTTTCTCCAGATTATTTCAACGTGCTGACCACCAGCTGATGGCGCTCGTTGTAGAACTTCCGGTAGGCCAGGTAGCAGGCGATGATGGTCGACAGACTGGCGGTCGACAACAGCATGAAAGTCACCATAATCTGGTACTTAATCGCCTTGACCGGATCGATACCGGCGAAGATCAGACCCGACATCATGCCCGGCAGGCTGACCAACCCCACGGTTTTGGCAGAGTCCACCGTAGGGATCAACGAAGCACGGATACTGTCGCGGATCAGCGCCGCCGAAGCGAACTTCGGCGAGGCGCCCAGGCTCAGCATCTCCTGAATCTTCTGCTGATCGCTTTTGAAACGCTGCCCCAGGTTGTTGTAACACAGGCCAACTGCCACCATCGCATTGCCGGCCACCATGCCGGAAATCGGGATCACCTGCATTGGGGTAAACTCAATCGAACCGGTCAGTACCAGCACCGCCAACGTTAATACCGCGCCGGTGGTTATGGCAATAAACGACGTCATAAATGCGTGATCGATATATTTACTGCGCTTTTGCGCGTTGTAGGCAGCGTTAAAGCAGATAAACAGCACCATCAGCACCGTCAGAATGGCGTTATTTACATCAAAAATGTATTTCAGCACGTAGCCGACAATGATCAGTTGCACCACCGCCCGGCAAATACTCCAGATAATGTCTTTTTCCAGCGCCAGCTTTTCTTTATGGCTGATTAAAATAGCAATAATCACCAATACCATCGACAAAGCCAAAGATTCATTGCTGATGTTATGCTGGTTCATTGGTCGTCTCCTGCGCCCGAGCGCCATGCGCACTCAAAGTAATCACATCATCCGCATGTTTGATTTCATCTTTATCATGCGTAACCCACAACACCGCGACGCCATGCTGCGCGACCAGTTGATGAATAATTTCATTAACGTTGCGTTTATTATCTTCATCCAGCGCACTGGTGATCTCATCCAATAACAGAACCTTGGGCATAAACTGCAGGTTACGGATCAACGAAATTCGCTGCTTCTCGCCGCCCGATAATTCGTTAACGCTTTTATCCAGCATATTTTCCGCTAGCCCAAAGCGCACCAGGTCGGCCTGCATCTTTTTCCTGTCCGGTTTTTGTTTGCGAATCTGGTAGGGCAACGCGATATTGTCATACACGCTGTCGCCAAACAGCGAAGGGGTTTGAAAACAGTACGACACCTGTTGACGGTACTCTTCCGGCGGTATATCGGTAATGGCCTTACCGGCAAAAATAATTTTTCCACGGGTCGGGTCGATCAAGGAAGATACGATTTTTAGCAGGGTGCTTTTTCCGCAGCCAGACGGGCCGGTAATCAGTTTAAATTCGCCCTGATTCAGACCGAAAGACACGGAATCTAAAATAACCTGCTCGTCTATTTGATAATGAATATCATCCAATAACAGTATTTCTTTGCTTTCCTTCATTATAAGCACGCATCCATCATGAAAATATTTGCACCCAGGCCCTCAGTATACGGCCTCAAAAATTGCACTGCCAATGGCTGGTCATTAGTCGTAACAAAGGAGTCGGGCTGAGGCGCTTTTCGCTCCGTCAGCCCTGTGTTGATCCGCTGTGAAGGGTAGTCAAAATGACGAAACAGGAAAGGAATTACATTTTTTTGGGTGATGCACAAATATACCAGCGTAACGAATTATTGATGCTGCGATGAGTACAACGAACTTTACCCTCTTTTTCCAATGCCAATAACAGCGTGCGCGTGGTGTAAATATTTTCGCCGCATTTGTCCGCCAGCTCCCTGGTTTTAGGCCAGTGTTCCGGTGCCGGAGGGTGATGTTCCCCTGCCCCCGACGCGCGCTCCATACAGAGTTTTCGTAACACGTTTAGCATATGTGACTTCCTGATTTCATATGTTATCGGCGCCTTGGCCATCGCGTACTCCTTGGGTTACTTTTGCCTGCTCCTGTCCTGCGGCAGCACGTCGGCCACGCGCAAGGTGTAAATCATCGTGGCGCCCGGGGGGATTGCGGGCGGGCTTCCTTTGTCGCCGTATGCCAGAACTGGCGGCACCACCAGCGTCATGGACCCATGCTTGTTCAATTTGCCGATGGCGGCGCGAAACAGCGGTGGATATTGCGACAAAGGCAAAGAGATAGTGGTGCCGGCCAAGTCCATATCCTTGATCACTTGCCCATCGGGCAGGCTCTCGCGTACCACGATATCGACGTTATCATTAGCGTTTATCTGCCCGCTGCCGGCATAGTCCACACGGTAATAAAAACCGAGCGCATCTTTTTGCACGCCAGGCTGCTTGGCGAAATCGGCGAGGTAGGTTTTACCCTCCCCCCGTATCGCCTGCTGTCGCTGCTGTTGGGCCTGCTGCAAGGCAGCGTCTGCGGCCTTTAGCGCGCGGTCGATGGCGGCATCATCCAACCGTTGCTGCCCCGCCAGCGTATCGGCAATGCCCGCCAGCAAGCGCGGGCGATCGGCTTCAATTCCCAAGCGGCGGTTCTCTTCCTGTAAATGCAGAATGTCACGCCCCAGCGAAACCCCGGCGGCGTAGGCCTGCTTATCGGCATCGCTGGCCAGCTCCGGCGGTTGTCGCTGCGCGGCTAGCTGACGGTTGAGCTGCAGCAACTGCTGCTCTTGCTGCGTGACGATCCGCTGCTGCCGTGCCAGAGCCGCCGCCATGGCGATCAAGTCTGGCGGCGTGGCGATAGCCTTACGGATCCCTTTTAACGCGGCCACCAGCGGCCGGATATCAATCGGGTCTGGTTTGGGTGTTGCCTTGAGGGCTGGCGCCGCCGGTTGAGCCTGAGCCGCCAGTTGCTGTTCCAATTGGCGGATGGTTTCGGCTTGCCGTTGCAGGGCCTGATTCAGCGCAGTCAGACGGGCGTTGTCTCCGCGCGTAACAGCGGCGGGTTTGGGCTTGGCAGTCACCGGCTGAGGCGCTGCAGGTGCACTTTCCACCACCGGCACCGCCTGCTGTTGCTCGGCAAATTTCAGCAATGCGGGAATGCCGTCATCCTTGCCAGGTGCAGTCTCTGCCGCCGATGCAGCGCCCCATACCAACAACAGCAGCAAAGCAGCGGCTCCTTCCGCATACCTTCTCATGATTACAGGCTCTCCACCCGGCTCGACAGATCGGACATCAGCTCATGCTCAACGTCGGCGCAGAATTTCTCGGTTTTATATTTATAAAGCGCATCTATGGCTTTACGGGTGCTTTCATCGACATTACTGCGAATGCCGGCATATCCCGAGGCGTTGGACAACAGCCCGTTAAAATAAGCAATCCGTTTCTGATAGCTTTGCGGATTAATATTCTTAAGTGAGTTGACCCGTTGCTGACAAAGCGCGATCCGTTGCTCATCAGTGTTTTCCTTAGGATTACTCTGTGAAACTTTTTTCATGGCAACCGTGCCGGTGCCATTTTTTCCTACGCAACCGGACAGCAGTAAACAGGACATTATCATCAGCGCCGTAGCGACGGCGGAACGGCGAGTTGAATCATTAATTATGGTAATCATTCCGTTTATCATCCCTTAATTATCACTTAGGTCATTATTATGTCGTGAAGCCCTGCTTTATCTGACTGCTTCTGATTAATCCTAACGAGTTAAATAACAAAAACGCACAATAACAGTCGGGTATTGGTAATAATCCGATACACATCTGTATTGTTATTTTTTTGTTAAAACTCAAAAAGAAATTATCGTAGCCACAATGAATGAAAGTCACATCCCAGGCCAGTATTACTGGCGCATTCACTCATAAAAACAAAGAGTTAACTTTTTACCCGCGATTAACGCGCAGAATTCATCATCTGCTGTCTGAGGGCGATATTATCAAAACAATATTGCTAATTGTAGTGCGAACACTAATTCTGGCGATCTAATATCTCGCATATTGCTATTTATATAGTCATTTATTCTGGATAATATTTGTATACGATCTATTGATTTTCAATTATATATATTTCTTTTTCCTTTTGGTTTTATATTCTGTATTTGACTTAACTTAATAAAAGCTATTTCCAACCGCACCTATTATTTGCAAGAATAATCCCAGCAAGACGCTATGGTGATATACCTATTTTTCTTTTATGGATTTCGCTTGTACGACTTCCAAAATATTTCGTTATTCACTCATGAATAACGGAGGGTGGCGTATTGCCCAGAGCAAAAGGATCTGGCTCCAACTACGGCGTCGGCGACATGACGTTGCCGCTGTTGTGGGGGATTTAGATGTGCTGTTCTTTTTATTTAAATACTCTCTACAGGAACTTGAGAAATGAAACTGAATAAATTAATGCTGGCAACCGTGATTGCTTTCGCTTCTGCATCTGTTGCTCACGCCGCATCTAACCAGGGCAGCGGTAAAGTCACTTTTACCGGTGAAATTATTGATGCGCCATGCAGCGTAGCACCGGAATCTGTTGATCAAACTGTCCCTATGGGCCAAATCAGCAGCCGTCTGCTGGCTAAAGAAGGCAAATCCAGCTCTGAGCCATTCAGCATCGAACTGAAAGATTGCTCTATTGCGACCATGAAGAACGTCCAGGTGACCTTCACCGGTACGCCGGATCCAGATAACAGCAAACTGCTGGCACTGAGTGGCACCGCAACCGGCGCTGGCATCAGAATCTATGACAACCTGCATTCCAAAGACGTTGAACTGGGCACCGCAACCGATGGTCAGGGTCTGACCGAAGGTAATAACTCCCTGAAATTCGCCGCTTATCTGCAAGGCAGCAGCGCTTCTGGCGCCGTGGTCCCAGGCGAATTCACCAGCGTTGCAAACTTCACACTGGCTTACCTGTAATCCCCCCTTGGGGACGCCACTTTGGTGTCCCCGTTTTACCTGCACGGACATTGGGTAACGGGACCAACGGCTACAGGGAGACGCCAGCATGACAAACCGGATTTCGGGCGTACTGCTTATCGCGCTCAGCCTTTGCAGCGCAGAGGCGACGGCGAAAAATCAGGGCCACGGCACACTCAACCTGGGTGGCGAGATCGTCGAAACCCCCTGCGGGATTGCCAGCGAAAGCCTGGACCAGACCGTTGATTTCGGCCTGATCTCGATGACCGATGCGGCATTGGATACGCAACCGGTACTGATCGGCAGCCGCCGCAACTTTGAGATCAAGCTGGTGAACTGCGAATTGGCCAGCATCGTGAAACCCGACTTTATCTACCGCGCGGCCACCGTCACTTTCAACGGCATCGCCGACAGCCGAGATCCCGATCTCTTGGGGGTTTATGGCGAAGCCCAGGGCGTGGCTATTGAGCTACTGACCGCCAACGGCGTTCAGATACCGCTGGGCAGTACCACCGCGGATTACCAGATTGTCGCCGGCGACAACACGCTGCGCTTTGGCGCTCAGTTACGCATTCATCCCGACAGGGCCAGGGCCGGCGGATTCAGCTCACTGGCGAAATTCACCCTGTCTTATCTGTAAGTAACGCCTCGTTAGGCGGGTGCCGCCGTCAGGCACTGAATGACATCACGTATTACGTATTCAGGTCGTACAGGATGACCTGCTATTGGGCGCGGATTTGCCATGAGTGATTATTCTATGACGTCATTACTGACACGGAAAAAAATACCCCTTACCGTCATTCTATCTTTCCTCTGGGTGCATTCGGCTTTTTCCGCCACGGAATTCAATACCGACGTATTGGATATTGGCGATCGCAGCAAAGTGGATTTATCGCGTTTTTCAGACGCCGATTACGTCATGCCCGGCGCCTATTTGCTGGATATCAAAATCAACCAGAAAACCTTGCCGCAGCGCAGCATTCAATATTATCCGTCGCCGGATAAAAAGGATCGCTCTCGCGTCTGTCTGCCGCCGGATCTGGTCGAAAAAATGGCGCTGAAAGAAGACGTCCTCAAAAAAATCACTCTGTGGCACGACAACAGCTGCGCCGATATCAGCGGCATCAAAGGGGCGACAATCTCCGACCGCATCGGCGGCGGCGTCTTGGCCATCACCATCCCGCAGGCCTGGATGAAATATTCCGATCCGGACTGGACACCGCCGGAGCAGTGGGACGACGGCATTCCCGGACTGCTGCTGGACTACAGCATCAGCGGCCAGGTCGGCAAGCAGAGCCACAATAACAACACCGCCGAAAATCTCAGCAGCTACGGGACGGTGGGGGCCAACCTGGGCGCCTGGCGCCTGCGCGCCGACTATCAGGCCAATTACAATCAGCAGGCCGGCGAGCGAGACAACAACTTCGACTGGAACCAGATCTACGCCTACCGCGCGCTGCCGATGCAGGCTGCCAAGCTGACGCTCGGTGAAATCTTTCTCGACTCGGGGGTCTTTGATTCTTACCGCTTTACCGGTCTGAATCTGGCCAGCGACGAGCGCATGCTGCCGCCAAACCTGCAGGGTTATGCGCCGGAAGTACGCGGCATTGCCAAGAGCAACGCCAAGATCACCGTCTCGCAAGAAGGCCGTACGCTGTACGAAACCACCGTGCCCGCCGGGCCGTTTGCCATTCAGGATCTCAACAGTTCGGTACGTGGCCGGTTAGACGTGAAGGTGGAAGAACAAGACGGCACCGTCTCCACTTTCCAGGTCGACACCGCCACCATCCCTTACCTGACGCGCCCCGGCTATGTCCGCTACAACGTCGCGGTGGGTAAACCTTCGGCATACGATCACCGCACGCAAGGGCCACTGTTTTCCGCCAGCGACTTCTCCTGGGGGCTGACCAGCGCCTGGTCGCTGTACGGCGGCGCCCTGCTCGGCGGCGATTACAACGCCTGGGCGCTCGGCCTGGGTCGCGATCTTAACGTGTTCGGCGCCATGTCGGTGGACGTGACGCAGTCCATCGCCCGCTTGCCCAATGAGCCTACCGCCAGCGGCATGTCGTTCAAGGTCAACTACGCCAAGCGCTTCGATGAGCTGAACAGCCAGATCACCTTCGCCGGCTACCGCTTCTCACAGCGCAAGTTCATGAACATGTCGCAGTATCTGCAAGAGCGCTACAACGACTATGACGAACGCTACAACGGCCGCCAAAAAGAGCTGTACACCATTACCGCCAGCAAAACCTTTATGGCGGAAGACAGCGCCAAGGCGATCACCGCTTACCTGACCTATTCGCACCAAACCTATTGGGATGCCAGGGCGCAGGATCGCTACGGGTTATCCGCCAGCAAGCTGTTCAACGTCGGCAATGTCAGCAACGTGACCGCATCGCTGTCGGCCTACCGTACCACCTATCACGGCCGCACCGATGACAGCGTGATGCTGAACTTCAGCGTGCCGATCGGCGATCGCCGCCGGCTCGGTTACTCACTGCAAACCAGCAACAGCGACGTAACGCAGATGGCGTCTTACAACGACTATACCGACCCGAACAACACCTGGCAGGTCAGCGGCGGCTTTAACCAGTCCGGCAAATCGCTGGCCCGCGGCTACTACAGCCATAACGCCTCGTTCGGATCGCTCAACGCCAGCGCCTCTTACCAGCAGGACAGCTATTCGTCGATCGGCGGGACCTTCCGCAGCGGCATTACCGCTACCCGACACGGCATTGCCGCCCACCAGAACTCCAGCAGCGGTGGCAGCCGGATGATGCTGGACACCGACGGCATCGCCGGGGTGCCGATCAACAACGGCCGCGCCTACAGCAACCGCTTCGGCCTGGCGGTGATCTCCGATATCACCAGCTACTACAACACCGACACCCGCATCGACGTCAATACCCTGGCGGACGACGTGGAGGCCACCCGAGCGGTGGTGCAAGGCACGCTGACCGAGGGCGCCATCGGCTACCGCCACTTTGAGGTGGTGAAAGGCAGCAAGCTGCTGGCCACCATCAAGCTTGCCGACGGCAGCGAACCGCCGTTCGGCGCCACGGTGCTGAGCGAAAAAGGCCGTGAGGTGGCGGTCGTGAACGACGGCGGCTCGGTCTACCTGACCGGCGTGCAGCCGCAAGAGCAGCTGGACGTCGCCTGGGAAGGCCAACGCCAGTGCCGCATTGTTATACCGGGCGCCGCCAAGCCGCTGGACCAGCTACTGCTGCCGTGCGCCAAACTGTAATCCGTAACGCAGAGAATTGATGATTATGAACAACGTTCCGTTAGCAAAAATGGCCGCGCTGGGCCTGGCTTTGACCGCAGCAGTACCGGCCGCCAACGCAGCGATATCGCTGGATCGTACTCGCGCCGTTTACCTCAGCGACGCGAAATCAATCAGCCTGAATATCGTCAACGAAAACAAGGAACTGCCTTTCCTGGCACAGTCCTGGCTGGAAAACGAGCAGCACCAGAAAATCACTTCGCCGCTGGTGGTGTTACCGCCGTTGCAGCGGGTTGAAGCCAATGAACGCAGCGTGGTGCGCATCACCAAGACGCCGGAGGCCGATCGTCTGCCGCAAGATCGCGAGTCGGTGTTCTATTTCAACCTGCGTGAAATTCCGCCGAAAAGCAGTAAAACCAACGTGATGCAGTTGGCACTGCAAACCCAGATCAAACTGTTTTATCGGCCAAAGGCCATCGTCGCGCCAAAAGGCGAAGTGTGGCAGGAGAAGCTGGTATTTCGCAAAAGCACCGGCGGTTTCACCGTTGAAAACCCTACGCCGTTTTACATCACCCTGACCGGCATGACCCGCCAAACGCAGAAACAGGGCGGCGGCGCGCTGGGCGACTTCCAGCCGGTGATGCTGAAACCGAAATCGAGCGAAACCATTAAGGTGCGCGACAACGGCCTCAACAGCTTTGTCATCACCTATATCAATGACTACGGCGGTCACCCGGAGCTGCGCTTCGCCTGTAACGGCAGCGTGTGCAACGCCGTGCCCGAGACCAAAAAATAAGGAGATTCCGCATGGCTGAATTCACCGGCGGCCGCCTGCGGCCCCTGCTGATCGCCGCGCTGCTGGTTAGCGGCAGCGCGACGGCGGCAACGCCACTGGGCGTGATCCAAGGCACCACCGGCACCGTCAGCTTTCATGGCGGCCTGCTCAGCTCCCCGTGCAGCCTGACGCCGGACAGCCAGGATCAGTCGATTGATTTGGGTGATGTTAACGCACGCGATTTTCAAAACGCCGGCGATCAGAGTGCGCCGGTACGTTTTCGCCTCTCGTTCCGCAACTGCCTGCTGGGGGCCAAAGCCTTGGCGGATAACCCGGCAGGGCAACGTAACGGCGATGCCGGGCAGCTCTATTTGCAGGGTGAACAGGCCGCCACGCTGGTGTTTCTCGGCGAAAGCGATATCAACAACCCCGATCTGCTGAAACTGAACGGCGGCGTACAGGGCATCGGCCTGCGTTTGAAGGATCAGCAGGGCCATGCACTATCGCTCAACCAGCAGAGCCGGCCTTACATTCTGCAGCCCGGCAGCAATACGCTGTGGTTCAGCGCCAGCGTGGAATCCACGCAGCGAGCGGTGATGGCGGCCGGTTTTTCCGGCGTGGCGCACATTCAGGTGATTTACCTGTGAGGTTCACAAACGTGATGAAAAAAACCTACCTTAACTCCTGCCTGCCGCTGGCACTGGCGCTGACGGCTCCAGCCGTGTGGGCCAACGGCTACGTCACGCCGGACGGCGGGGCAAAGCCGTTTTATATCGACCTGAATGAAAGCAATATCACCAACAAGGTCGGTTTTACCAAAGAGTTTCCCTATTCGTTAGGTGGCCAATATACCGGCAAGGCCTATTGCGATACGCCGATCCCTCGTAGCCCGCACTTTTATAAGTCGGATTCGGCATTGCCCGCCTCCGACTACGGCAACGGCTATTTGAAACTGAATGACTATCTGGACCTAAAAGCCGAGGTTTGGATCGCCGGCAATAAAAAAGCCTATGTCACCGTGCCGTTTTATAACGTCTCAAATGAATACACCAACCACTCTTGCAATCCGCCATATGCACAAATCAATAACTACGAAAGTGGATCCAAAGGTCGGGTCACCTTCCGGGTACGCAAAAAAATTATTAACGGCGTACAGATCAATGACCGGCAGATCATCGAGATGTATGGCCGTTTGGGGTCAACCGACGCAGGTTTCGGCCCCAATCCGATGGCGCAGGTGTTTATTCAGTCCGCCATTCTCTACGTGCCGGATAAATGCGTGGTGAACGAAGGCCAACTGATCAACGTCGAGTTCGGTGAAATCGGCGGCAGCAATCTGAACGGCGCCAGCTACCCACAAAGTATCCCGGTGCGCTTCCAATGCGAAGGCGGCAGCTTCGAAGACGGTACGCTGAACATCAAACTGGCGGTCTCCGGCACCCCGGCGCCCTTCACCAATAACGCATTTAAAACCGATAAAACCGACCTCGGTATCGAGATCAAACATAACGGCCAGTTGGTGATCCCGAATGAGTTTTACCCGGTGCCAAATATCGGTAACGGCGGTAGCTGGAACCTGGTTGCCGCACCATTGGCCAACGACGGTAAAGAAATCGCGGAAGGGGAATTCAACGCCTCTGCCACCATTGTGGCGGCCTTCGAGTAATTCAGGGAGAAACAGACGATGCGTTTACGCGCTTTAGCGATGCTCAGTTGCACGCCGCTACTCTTTTCGGCACTGCCGACGCTGGCGGATACCGAGCTGGTCGGCTCACCGCTGCAGTTCCACGGCACCGTGGTGAGTCGCCCCTGCAATATCGAACCGCAATCGGCCGATCAGGTGGTGGAAATGGACACGGTGATCGTCAAAACCCTGTACCGCTACGGCCATAGCAACCCGGTGCCGTTCAACATCAAGTTGACCGACTGTAAAACGGCGGTGTTTAAAACCGTCAATATCACCTTCAGCGGGAACGAGGACAGCGAACTGCCGGGCAAGCTGGCGATCAATAACGGCGCCAACGGTGCCGCGATCGCCCTGTTTGACAGCAAGGGCGCGGACATTGATTTGAACCAGGCCACCAGCGCGGTGACGTTGCAGGACGGTGCCAATATTCTGAATTTCACCGCCTATGTGCAGGGCCATCCCAGCGCGATACAGAATAAAACCATTACCGAGGGTGAGTTCAGCTCGGTAGCCAATTTCGTACTGGCTTATCAGTAAGTCGGCGCCGCAGGAACACGTCATGATGTCCAAATCTAAAGCGGCCTGGTTATTCGGGCTGGCGGCATTTTATTGCCTGATCGCCATGCACATTTACTGGCCCAATCGCGGCGGCAGCGGATTCTATCTACCGTGGAATCTGGTCGGCGGGATCTTCATCGCCCTGTTGATCATAGGTGCGATGCTGTTCAGCCGTCCGCCGCTGGCCACCTCCGGCTTCTTTAACCTGCTGGCGTCCGGCAGCCTGATTTTGCTCCTGCCGCTATTGTGGGCTCAACAGCCCTGGTTAAGCGAAGCCTTGCCGCGCCTGATGGGATTGGTGCTGGGTGTTCTGGCCTACTTTGCGCTGCTGCAAATCCCGCTCGATCGCCGGTGG
The DNA here is from genome assembly GCF_058799515.1 of Serratia sp. GW822-FHT06D09. NCBI lineage: Bacteria > Pseudomonadati > Pseudomonadota > Gammaproteobacteria > Enterobacterales > Yersiniaceae > Serratia > Serratia sp. GW822-FHT06D09. The sequence goes on along the minus strand of NZ_JBXALO010000012.1, from coordinate 41,069 downwards.
CGGCGCAGGCTATTGATGCTGCTGCTGGCAGCGACGGTTATCGAAGCCTTGCTGGGCCTGGTGCAATACAGTTTGCTGCAGCCGGGCAACTGGATGGGCTACAACACCCTGAAAAACCGCCCTTACGGCATCTTCCAGCAGTGGAACCTGATGGCCAGCTTTATGGCCACCGGCCTGGCGTTGGCGCTGTATCTGCTGAGCGCCCGTCGCCCTTTGTCGCGCAGTTTGCAATGGCTGGCCGCCGCCATGCTGCTGCTGGCACCGCTGTTGTTGATCGTTATCGCCTCCCGCGTCGGACTGCTGGCGGCCCTGCTACTGTCTCCGTTCCAACTGTGGATGCTGTACCGCCTTAACCGCCGCCGCGCCGGCATCGCCCTGCTGTTGTTGATGGCCGGGGTAAGCGCCGGGCTGTTGCTGGTGATGCTAAATGGCGCTACGCGGGCGCTTATGCTGCCGGAACCGATTTTTTACCGACTTACCTACTGGCAAGAGGCGCTAGACATGATCGCCGAGCGTCCCTGGTTAGGTTGGGGTTACGGCCATTTTCAGTACGATTTTCTGCATCATTTTTACACCACTCACAGCAGCGGTATGGAAAGCGTTGCCATCAGCCACCCGCACAACGAGATATTGCTGTGGGGCGTCGAAGGCGGTCTGCTGAGCCTGAGCGGTATCGCCCTGATCGTCTGGGGACTCTGGCGTTTGCTGCGGCACAGCCGCCCCGTTCCGCTACGGCCCGCGCCCTGGCTGGCGGCGTTGCCGATCCTGCTGCACATGATGGTGGAATACCCGCTTTATCTCTCCGCCGCCCACGCGGTGCTGCTGCTGGTGATTCTGCGCGTTAGCGACCTCCGACGCCGTTTGCGGCTGCCCTCCCATTCGCAGCTCCCGCTGCGGCTGACCACTGCGGGCATCGCTGCATTGATGGTGCCGTATCTGCTTAACGGCCTGCACAGCGCGCTGATCATTACCGCTGTAGAAAAAAGCGGCCTGCGGCAATTCGGCCCCATGAGCCAGGTCATCACACCGACGCCCTGGCAGGTTCGTTACGACTATGACATGCAGTTGCGACAGCTGCTGCAATACCCGCAAACCCGCGATATGGCTACGTTGCTGAGCTACCAGCAATGGGCTGAAAACGAAATCCGCGTGCGGCCAGACGCCAATATTTACATCAATTTGATGGCGGTCAGCCGGCTACTGCAACAGCCCCAGCGAGCCGCCGATCTGCAACGCCAGGCCAAGCGACTGTTTCCGCACGATGCGCGCTTTGAGGAGTAACTATGCTTAATATCCGGTTCACCCTGTTGGGCAGCGATAACTTTTATCAGCTCGGACTGCGCCTGCTGGTAGAGGATTACCTCCATAACCTGAATGCAAGCAGCCGCGGCGCCTCGGCCGATTTGCTAAATATGGAGCCGATAGAAATCGTCTTCCGCACGCTGGAAGACAGCTGCGGCTGTGCCCGCTGCTACCAGAGCCCTTATCAGACGCCGCGCCATCGGCAAATGACCGTGCTGATCCTCAACGACCGAGATGCTCACTACGAGCACAAGCATCCGGCGCTGTTTAGCATTAATCGGCGCGATGATGATGCCGTCGTTCGCGCAAAACTGCAGCTGGCGCTGGAGCGCTTCTGCCAGCAGCCCTGGGTCGCCCTGCACGCCAGCGGCATCTGGAAATGCCGACAGTGCCGTATTGCCGCCCTGAGCAGCTGCGAAAAGAAGGTGCTGAAGCTGATGAGCTCCGGCATGTCCGCCTGTACCATCGCCGGTATGCTGCAGCGCAGCCAGAAGACCATCAGCGCCCATAAGCGTTCGGCGATGCGCAAGCTGAACGTCCACAAAAGCATCGAATTGAACAAGATGCTGCTGAATCAATTGGGATTGAACTGAGTGGCCGGCGCAGTCAGGCCTGTGCGAATTTACGCTGCAGGAAAATTTCTGCCAGCATGCACCGCGCCCCGCCGCCGCCCAGATCCTCAATGATATCAATAGGTCCAAGCGCCAGGCGCGCATAGCTGCCGATCAGCGTTTGCTGCTTCGGGGTGAAATGAGCCCAGGCCCGGGTGGACATGGCGTAAACCGGGTGGCCGTCTTTGGCGCGCAGCTCCAGCACGTTGCACGCAAAGGCCTCCATCTGGGCAAAACTGACATCGATAATGGTTTTTCCGCTGCGTGTGAGCGAGGCGATCAGCGCACTTTTTTGCGTTTCGTTGCGAATGCTTTCAAGGCAAACAATGGCATATTCAGCACCGACGCTCAGCATCACGTTGGTGTGATAGATGGGCCGATTATGGCGGTCCGCAGCCTCGAACCAGACAATCTGGTAGCCGGAGTGTCGTTCAAATTCGCGGCCTACCTCCGGCGAACTGCGTGAAGACCGGCAGGCGTAAGCCAGCTTATGCCGGTGATCCAGGATCAGCGATCCGGTACCCTCCAGAAAGCGCCCCGCCAGTTCGTGGGCGGAAAGATCAATTTGCCGTTCAACCACAAAGTCATTGGCGAGCTGCGCGATAATGTCCAGGCGGCGCTCCCGTCGTCGGTTCTTCGCTTCCATCGGAAAGGTGAACAGGCTGCCGTCCCCCAGCAGAGCAATCCAGTTATTGGGAAATAACGCATCCGGCGTTTCCTGCCCGCCAGTATCCTCTATCACCGTAACGTCGATACCGGCTTGCGTCAGTGCATCGACGTAAGCATTGAAGGCTGTTAATGCCAACGTTGCCTGATTTTCATTATGTTCCGTGATTTTTTGAAAGAAGTTGCTGTGCCGGGTTTCTTGATTGGCGGCGAAGCCGAATGGCCGCACCATAAAAACGGATTGGGTGGTTTGCATGATGTTTCTCACAGGGTTCGGGATAGCGACGCCGCCCTATTATGGAAAATCAATTTGACGCCAAACAGTGTGATAACTGGCTAAATTGCTCTATATTTTTACAAATCGCCACTTCAAACCGACACTTTGCCACCATGAACGATACCGACCGCCAAATCCTCGCGCTGCTGCGCGAAAATGCCCGTAGCTCGGTGACCGAACTGGCCAATAAGGTCCGGGTATCACGCGCTACGGTGCAAAAAAGAATTGAGGCGCTGGAGGCGCAAGGGATCATTACCGGCTACACCATCCGTGTAAAACCGGGGGTGGAACATAACCGCATCCGCGCCTGGATGTCCGTGGCGGTCGAAGGCACCAAGGCGCAAAGCGTGTTGCAACAGCTGCGCGGCGAGCCCGCGGTGTTTACCCTGCACACCACCAACGGCAAGTGGGATATTTTGGTGGAGATCCGCACCGACAGCCTGGAGAACTTCGACAAAATCCTGGGGCGAATTCGGCGCATTGCCGGCATTTCCAGCACCGAAACCAGCATCCTGCTGTCGACACACAAGGCCTGACTTAAGGTTTGTGCCGATGGAACATCGCCGCGAGCATTTCCACGATCAATGCCGCGTAGCGGTTATCGGGATCCAGATCCGGGTCGAATACCGATACCGTCATGCCGCAGCACAGCGGATTTTGCAGCAGCTTAGCCCCGATATTTTCCAGCCAAAGACGATCGATACCGGGGCTGCCGGGGGAATCCACCGCCGGCATCACGGCCTGATCCAGCACGTCCACATCAAGGTGCAACCAAAATCGCCACGCTGGCTCGGCGGCCAGCATCTGGTCGATATGCCGTATAATTTCCGTCCTGCCCATCAGGTTGGCGGCAAAAACATCGATACGCGTGATGGCAGTCTGATTGATATCCGGCCAGGCGAAGTCCGCGTCCCGGCACTCTCGCTCACCCAATTGTAAAACCTGGCGATCCGGTACCAGCGGCCCTGCCACACCGGGCCATTCGGTCAACAATGCCTCCCCGCGGCCGGTTGCCAATGCCAGATCCATCCCCGCCACCGCGCCCAACATCTGCTGAGGGTCGTAGTTGCCGGGATGACGAAAGTCGCTGTGCCCATCAATGTGCACCAGCGAAAGCGGCCCTGCGCGGCGCCCGCCCGCCAGCGCGCCCAACAAAATTGAGCAGTCACCGCCAATCACCAGCGGGAAGTCACCACGCGCTTGCACCGCGGCCACCTCTGCAGCCAGCTCTAAATTGAAAGCGCGAATGGCATGGCCATTCCGTATGCGGGTGCCCGAGGGGGCCAGCGGCGAATAGGTCGGCGACACTAACTCATGGATGGCCTCCGCCGCAAGCCGTTGAGCCAACCCCTGTGCCATCAGCGCCTGTGGCGCTCGCCAGGTACCGGGGATATGGCCAGGCCGCAGAGGGCGCAGCCCCAGATTGGTCGGGGCCAGAATGATCTGCATGCGGGTCACCTAATGAAAAACTCTCTTCAAGCCAGCTTAGCCTATGAGTCGGTTTTCGCCTCACGGCGTCAGGAAACAGGCTGCGGTATTGCCACGATAAACAGGCTCTATGCGTTTTCTGCCTCGCCCATTAAAGCAAGAGGTGCCTTTTTACGCCTGTCCTTGGCCGTTTGCCGCTTTAGTTCGCGGGTTACCATGACCGTTTATGCGTTTATCGGTAACAGGACAAGGTGCTTGGCAGTGGGAAAACCCTTTTTACGCAGTGGCCGTTTGGATGATGTGCTTGCATTGGGCGAGAATGGACAGCCGGTTTACGCCTGCGCGTTGCAGCTGCGGGAAACTCTGCGCATTCGTCAACAGCAGCCGGCCGCTGATTGTCTGGCTATCCCGCAGCCGAACGAGGCGGGCACTCACATTGACTGGTACTCGCCTTTCCCTGGAAAAGTCACCTCCTGGCTGGCAGCGAACGAGGCCCAACGCGCTCAGGCCGTGCACCTGTTGGAGCGTAGCCTGGCAACCTTCAACGCCCTGATCGCCGAGACACAGACGACCGACCATCCCAGCCAACGCCTTTTCGGCGCCTTGTTAAGCAAGGCAATGCAAATACCCGATCCCAACCATGTTTATCTGGTCGACGATAAACCGGTGCTGACCTTTTGGGGCTTTATCAGGCCACAGGCACAGTGTCAGGACGATCCGCTGGCCTGCCTGCGCCCAGCCGAAGAGCCGGCAGAAAAACCGACGCCAATCGCCGCCACTCCGCGCGTAGCGGCGGCCCCCGAGCCTCAACCTGCTGCGGAACCCGCAGCCCTGACGCCAGAAATTATCCTCGCGCCGGTGCGCCGGCCGTGGCGCCGCTATGTGTGGATGGCGCCAGTGATAGCGATCATGGCCTTGCTGGCGGGTTGGCTGAGCCAAACGAATCCCCCACCAGCCACATCTCCGGCGGTGCTGGCACCACCACCTTCGCCTGTCGGTGTCGCCAAGCCGATCCCCAAGCTGCATCTGCCATTGGCGCACGCCACGCTAATGCCGCCGCCGCCCGTCCCGGTGGTGTTGCCGCCGGCGGACAAAAATTCGCTGGTACTGCCAGCCGAAGCGGTCAAGGCCGGCTCCACCCGTTTTCTCAACGGCAGATGGCGCGCGACGGTGGCGTTGAAAGATCCGCTGACCGGCAAACGGCCCAGCCTGCAATACCGTCTCAATAACGGCAAAGGCACCGCCAGCATCACCTACGGCGACGCCATCACCTGCCGGGCGCCGATAGAGGCCGGGCTGATGCAGTCAGGCAATCTGGTGATCAACAGCCGCACCAAAGCGCGTTGCAGCGACGGCAGCCGCTACCCACTGCCGGAAATCGTCTGCAGGCAAAATGAGACCGGCCCGGCGGAATGCACCGGCCGTTACGCTGCGGACACGGTTTATCCCATGACGTTAAAGCGCGAGAGTAAATGATGCTGGCCCCCCTTACGGACTATAAAAACGCCATTACGCTGATTCAGGACAGCGGCATCCAATTTCTGGACTTTGCCCTGACGCCGGTTTTGGATGCCGATTTTCCGGGCAAGTTTGTCCGCCAGACGGCGAGTGGCCCACTTTTACGCCTGCAGTGGCATGCCGACAGCGGCAAATACCTGTTGCCCGCGCAGCCGGGGCAGGTCGATGAAGTGGTGCGCCCTGAATTCAGTTATCCCCTGCAGCAATCTTTGCGGCTGTTGGATAAGACCTGGCTGCCACTGCCGTTCTTTCGCTACACCCCTTCCGGGGCGTTTCTGGCCGGGCCGGACAACTGGGCACGCATGCAGATCCTTCAGTTGGACACCCCCGATCAGGACGGCAACTCGCTGCGGGTGGTGCTGGCATTCGATACCCGTATCGCGACGCCAGGCCTGGAGGCGTTAGCCCCGAGCGAAAGCGATCTCGACACCGGACTAAGCTTCGCGCTGGCCCACCGCAATCACGATCTGGGCGAGTTTCTCGATCTGACCTGGGTGGACGGCTGGCTGCGCGAAGTCTTTACCGAAGGCGCCACCACGTTGGAACAACGTGCCGAAGCTCAGATCTACAGCGGGTTGAAAACTTTCGAATATCAGGCGCACTACCTTAACGTGTTGAACATGCTCGGCGACCAACTGGCGGTGCCGCAGATAAAGATCATCGCGGCTACGCTGCAGCAGCCCGCGGTCAACGTGGACGTGATTCTGGACGTCGGCAACTCCCACACCTGTGGCGTGCTGGTCGAAGACCATCCGGAAGAAAGCAACGGCCTGAAGCAGACCTATGAACTGCAGCTACGCTCGCTCAGCGCGCCGCACTGCGTGTACAACGAACTGTTCGAAAGCCGGGTCGAGTTTTCTCAGGTCTCGTTCGGCAAACCCGGCCTCTCGTTCCAGAGTGGGCGCGACGACGCCTTTGTCTGGCCTTCCATCACCCGCGTGGGCCGCGAGGCCGCACAGCTGGCGCAACAACGGCAGGGCAGTGAAGGCACCACCGGTATTTCCAGCCCCCGCCGCTACCTGTGGGACGAAGAACGCTATGCGCCTGGCTGGCGTTTTAACGGCAAGCAGGAGCCGATGGCCACCGCCGCTCCCTTGACCACCCTGTTAAACGATGAAGGCGTTCCGCTTTCTGCGCTGCCGTTAGCGGAACGGCTACCGGTATTCGCCGCCCATTACAGCCGCAGCGCGGTTATGACGCTGATGCTGACCGAGTTGCTGGCGCAGGCGCTGATGCAAATCAACAGCGTCGCCCAACGGGCAAAAATGCCGAATGCCACCGCCCCGCGCCGCCTGCGAACTCTCATCCTGACATTGCCTTCGGCGATGCCGAAACCGGAACGGGAAATTTTCCGCCGCCGTATGCAGGAGGCGATTGGCCTGGTGTGGAAAGCCATGGGCTGGCACCCGCTGGACGCACCGTTCGACGGCAAGCAAACCCGCTTCCCCGTTCCGCAGGTGCACATGGAATGGGACGAGGCGACCTGCGGCCAGATGGTTTATCTGTACAACGAAACCCAGGTGAACTTCGCCGGCCGTACCGACGCCTTTTTTGCCAGCATGGCCCGGCCGGATCGCCCTTTGGCAGCCGATGAACCGGCAGGAAAAACGCTGCGTATCGCCTCCATCGATATCGGCGGCGGCACCACCGATCTGGCAATCACCCAGTACAGGCTGGACGATGGCGTAGGCAATAACATCAAGATCAACCCTCGCCTGCTGTTCCGCGAAGGCTTTAAAGTCGCCGGTGACGATATTTTGCTGGACGTGATCCAGCTGTTTATCTTGCCCGCCGTGCAGCAGGCTATCGAGGACGCTGGGGTCGCGGCCCCGGTGGCCGTGATGGATAAGCTTTTCGGCAATGAAGGCCGCATGGACGGATTTTCCACCCTGCGCCAACAGGCCGCGCTACAGATTTTCATGCCTGTCGGGCGTGCGTTGTTGGCAGCCTATAAGGATTACGACCCGCTGGATGCCCAGGCCGAAGTGGCCGCCAGCCTGGGCGATCTGTTGCCTCAAGCCCCAACCCCGCAAGTGCTGGCGTTTATCAACGGCGAGATCCAGCGCGAAACCGGCACTTCTTCTTTCGATATTTTGCACACGCCGCTGGTCGTCCGCCTGGGTGACTTGCACAGCGCCTTCTTGTCTGACCGGATCGGCATTGGCCGCTGCCTGCGGCTGCTGTGTGAAGTGGTGGCGCTATACGCCTGCGATGTGTTGCTGCTGACCGGCCGCCCGGCACGTTTCCCCGGCGTCCAGGCTCTGCTGCGCCATCTGCAGCCGCTGCCCGCCAGCCGCATCTTGCCGCTCGAGGGCTATCACACCCGCAGTTGGTATCCGTTTAACAAGCGTGGGCGTATCGATAACCCCAAATCCACCGCCGCCGTGGGAGCGATGCTGTGCCTGCTGGCCATCGACCTGCGCCTCGAGAGTTTTTACTTCAACGTTGGGGATTTCCAGCCCTATTCCACCGTTCGCCATCTGGGCATGCTGGACGGCAATAACATGCTGGCGGACGATAACGTCTACTATCGCGATATCGATCTGGATCCCGCCGGCTACTTCCAGTTGCGCGGTCCTTTGCGCCTTGGGTTCCGTCAGTTGGACAACCCGCGCTGGCCGGCATCGCCGTTATATACGCTGACCATCACCGATCCCCTGTTGGCACGCAAGCTGGCTGGCGATGCGGTCATCAGCCTGCGGTTGGCCATTACCGGCAGTGAAGCGCAAGGTGCCGAGGGCGTTAAAATTGCCCAGGCCATGCTGGCCGACGGCAGCCCGGTTCACGCACATCAGCTACAGCTTAAACTCAATACCCTGGCTGCCAGCGCCTCTGGTGCAACCCATTACTGGATCGACAGCGGGAGCATTTATCAACGATGAAACCTATCACTTCAGACCCGATAAACCGCCTCAGCGACGGAATTATCCAGGCCATTGACTGGGTCGCCGGCGCACGGCAACAGTCGGCTCGCCTGGACCGGGAAGCCGATAACCTGACGATCCGTTTGCGCCGCAGCTACAATCAGGCGCGGAAGTTGGACACCGCCACACCTCACCGCGTCGCCATCGGCCTTTATGGTCATAACGCGGCTGCCAAAGCCCACCTCTTGGCGGCATTGGCCCCCGGCGCCGCGCTGCTATCAGAGGATTGCCCGCTGGCAGTACGCTACTGCGCGCCCGCCGTCGTAACATCCCCAGCTTATCCGGTGACCATCACCTTGCTGGATAACGCGCAGTTGCTCGCCATGACGGCCAGTGCAGCGTTGATGAACGGCTTTCGCCCGGATGGAGACGCACGAGCTATTGCCGCACACCTGAATACATTGGAACGCCATCGCCAGCCCATGGCGATTGACGGCATGGACAGCAATGCCATCGTGGCGCTGTGGGACACTCTTCGTCACCACGGCGGCAAATGGCAACAGGCGCTGGACCGCCACTTCTGGCCGCAGGCCGTCTCATTGGCCCCCTATCTGAGCATTGACGACCGGGCCCGCCTGTTCGCACCGCTGTGGGGTGAAGACCCGGCGCTGACCATGCTCTATCGTCAGTTGGCGCATAGCCTCCAGACGCTGGGCTGCAGTGAACGCGTACAGGCCGCCCTGCAAGCTTTGGATCCCGATACGGGTATTCAGCATGCCCACGCGGTCACCGCGCCAGCCGAGGTGAAACTTTCCGTACTGACAGAAAACGGCGCCGTCGTGGATGTCGCGCAGGCCGATCTGGCGTGGTTAGCTGCCGAAGTGGCAACACTTCTGCCCGCTGGGCTGCCCGTCGACGCTGAGCTTCTCGACATTCCAGCCAGCCTCCGTCGTTCAGAAGGCGATCTGACATGGCGTATGCAACAGGCCAAACGCGCCAATCTGCTGACCCACTACGCCGATAATCTGCAGGCCAGTCTGTTGCTGGTCAGCGATGCCGCCGGCACGCCACAGGAGGCCAGTCGAACCGGCCATGCGCTGGCCTACTGGGTTAAACGCACCCAGGGGGAAAGTGCTGCGGTACGCAGCCGTCGTAAGCCCGGTTTAATCTGGGCAATCACGCCGTTCGACGCGTCGCGTGAAGGGAAAGCCCGCCCCGACGACGCCGTTCAGCGCTACGTCGGTGAGCCCGGCGACAGTTGGGCCACCCTGCTGGCCATGGATGAACGCGACTGCCGCCGCATGACGGACTATTTGATGGCGCAGGCGCGCCCGGCATTGAAACAAGCGCGCATTCAGGAACTGCAACAAGAATTGCGGCGTGAGCTGAGTGAAAGCCTGCTCGGCAACTGGCTTGCCCCAGCGGATCCGCAGCGTGTGCAACAGCGCAGCCAACAACTGCTGCGAGCCTTGCAGGCGCAGGCTGGGGCGCATGGTGAATTGCTGGAATGGTTGTTACCGCAGCGCGACAGGCTGCGCCAACTCTTCGTGCAGCAACAGCATGCTTCACCGGCACCGACTGTCGCCGCACCGCCGTTCGACGTGGAGATCGACCTGTTTGGTGAGGAAGATAGCGCCGCGACCGGCTCGGTGGAACATGGGCGTTCTTCCTTTGCCCAAAAGGTATTTGCCGACTGGGTTAACCATCTGCGTTGCTTGCCGGACAATGCCCAACTGCTGATCCTGTTGGGCGTCGATAAACCGCAGCTGGAACTGCTGGTCGATGCGCTGATTAGCGCCGCCTGCCGTCTGGAGATTGACGCAACGCTGGAGCGCGCATTGGCCGCAGGCACCCTGCCGGAACAGGGGGAGGATCGTCAGGTCAGCCAGGCGCTGACGGTATTGAGCGATTTCGTTGCCTGGCTGGGCTTCCAGCAGCGCGAGGCGGCTTTACGCCCCGCCAGCCGCATCAATCCCGGCCAGCCAATCTTTACCCCACCACCGCAGCCCGCGGTCGACTGGGGCAATCAGCAGCGCTTGACCAAACTGGCGCCCACGCCGGCGAAAAATGCCGCCTTCTATATCTACGACTGGCTGGTCGGGCTGCAGCGGCTGCTGGCGGAAAATGCGCAGGCGGGCTCTACACTCGCAGCCGCGCCGCATGCCGCGCTGGAAGCCATAGTGGCAACCCTTGCCGGCAATGACGGGCACTGACAAATTCAGGTAGGGCCACGTAACTTAGTGCAGGTAACGACGCTGCAACGTGAAAGGCGACGGGTATATTATACTGATTAATTATCCGTCGATCTGAGGACATCAGCGTGCGCCCATTCAGCCTGAAGAAAATCGATCACCTGGTACTGCGCGTCACCGACCTGGAAAAAAGCCTTCAATTTTATACCCAGATACTGGGGTGTGAAATCGCCAGACGGCGTCCCGATCTGGGGCTGGTGCATCTGCACGTCGGCGTTTCCATGCTTGATCTGGTCGACGTCGACGGCGTGCTGGGGAAAAAAGGCGGCCAGCATCCCGATGCTCGCCAGCAGAATGTCGATCATTTCTGTTTGCGCATCGAACCTTTCAACGAGGGCGAACTGTTAGCGTATTTGCGATCGCAGGGGATCAGCGTTGATCCCCCCGAATGCCGATTTGGCGCAGAGGGCGACGGGCCGTCTCTCTATTTCACCGATCCAGACGGCAATCGCGTGGAGCTGAAAGGCCCTGCGGCGTAGCGTCGCAAGGATATTCCGCAGAGTTGAATGATTGGCTCCCGTCGCCGGCTTAACCCTAGTGCCTGATACCGTGCAGCGCCATCAGCGCCTCGACGCAGGGCTGATGCTCAGCCACCCACCTGCGCGCCGTATTGTGCTGCTCCCACTTGATGTCCGTCAGGTGCGCCATGTCAAAACGCGGCATATCCTGCTGATCCAACGGATAAAGGTGCGGGCGTACGATTTCAAACATCGCCTGCCCGCAGGCTGAGATTGCCGCGATGACTTCGGGATCCTGCGTGGCAAGATCCTGTTTGAAGTAAAACCGGAAAGGATAAGCCGATGCAGGCGGCTGGACATGCCGGGAATCCAGCCCCAGGCTGCTGAGATAGGTATGCGTAAGCGAAGGAGCTTGCTCATTTGCGCTACGGGGGATCATGATCACCGGATAACTTTCCAGTACGCCGGTCTTGGGCGAATCTTGCTTGAAAATAGAGTTGAAGAACGCCTGATCGACCGGAATTTCCGACGTATCCATGCCATTTTCAAGCCGATCGCGATAATACTCGCGCATCTGCGAAGAGAACATCACGCCGTAGCCGCTTTTTCCTGTGGGTTGAATATCGATTTTGAGGAAATCGTAAACAGGTAATGCCTGGCTATCCGCTTCATGTTCCGCACGGCAAAAAACCGACAAATACGACAATTGCAATGAGGCAGTGGGCAGCGCAGAAGGATAATTGCTTTTAAACAGCGTATTGGCGCGGTTCAGGAACCAGGTCAGGGCTTCTGGACCACTGTGTGCCAGATCGTTGATATTGTTATAGCGCAGGAAACCATTGGCGTGGTTTTTTAATTCTGTAACCTGAAGTTCTGGGGTAATAGGTATTTGCCGAACAAAGAAAACGCCATTCATAATAATTTCTCACTCGAAAACATGAAAAATAATTATAGATGAGGTTTTTTCACTCGCTGTAAATAATAAAAATCAGGTTACCCACCATTAATTAAATCAATTTAGATAGAATAATTAAACTAAAAATAATACCAAAAAACTTGATTTACAAATAATTTAAATACCGCTAAATACAATAAATTGAATATCGACGAATTACTCTGTTTCGTACGGTGCGCATGATTTATTTATCGGTCTTACACCATAATTTTATTTGCTGCGTCGGTTCCGCCCGACGCAGCAAATGCCGGCTTTTACATCACCCCGGCAGAAATTATTGCTTTTGAGCCGCCAGCGCCTGAGCGCAAGCCCAGGCAGAACTCCAGGCCCACTGGAAGTTATATCCCCCCAGCCACCCTGTCACATCCACCACTTCGCCAATAAAGTACAGGCCCGGCACCTTGGCGGCCTCCATGGTCTTGGAGGACAGCTCTTTGGTGTCGACACCGCCGAGCGTCACTTCCGCCGTGCGGTAGCCTTCGGTACCGTTGGGTTGTACGCGCCAATTCTGCAAGATTTCCACCAACGCTGTCTGCTGCGTCGGGTTCAGTTGCTTTAATGTCGCTTCCGGCAGTTGGCCCAAGGTCTGCAAACATTCCACCAACCGCTTCGGCAGGTGCAGCGCCAGGGTGTTTTTCAGGCTTTGATTAGGGTGTGCCTGACGTTGCTCATTGAGGAAGCCCGCCAGATCAAGCGTAGGAAGTAAGTTAACACTCACAAACTCACCGGGTTGCCAGTAGCTGGAAAGTTGCAATACCGCCGGCCCGGACAGGCCACGATGGGTAAACAATATGCTTTCGCGGAAGCTGACGCCGTTTTCTGCGGTGATCACTGCCGGCACAGAGACGCCAGACAGGGTCTGCAAATGCTCCAACAGCGGTTTATGCAGCGTAAAAGGCACCAGCGCGGCGCGCGTCGGCAATACCTTCAGGCCAAACTGCTCCGCCAGCTTATAGCCGAACGGCGTCGCGCCCAGGCCCGGCATCGACAATCCACCGCTGGCCACCACAAGTGAGCGAGCGCTCACTTTCTCACCATTCAGCGCCAGTTCGAAGCCTTCTGCGGTTTTTTCTACGCCCAGCACTTCGCTGCGCAGGCGTGTCGTCACCTGACCCTGCTCACACTCTTTCACCAGGAGTTCGACCACCTGCTGCGCCGAGTCGTCGCAAAACAGTTGCCCCAGGGTCTTCTCGTGGTAGGCGATGCCATGACGGTTGATCAGATCGATAAAGTCCCACTGGGTGTAGCGTGCCAGCGCAGATTTGCAGAAATGCGGGTTATTCGACAGGTAAGCGGCAGGCTCCGTGTACATGTTGGTAAAGTTACAGCGTCCGCCGCCGGACATCAGGATTTTGCGCCCCGGTTTTTTGCCGTTGTCGAGCAGCAGCACCCGGCAGCCGAGTTGCCCTGCCTGCGCCGCGCAAAACATGCCCGCTGCGCCCGCACCTATTACCACGACATCAAACTGTTCCACCTGCGCCTCTCTGAATAAAAACCACAATCGCGACAAAAGGCCGCTATTTTACGCCGTATCGCTACCGGTAACCGACAACTTTACGGCGGCAGATTGTAAAGCCATGCCGCCCTCAACGCCATAGTAAGAAAATATTACAGCGAGACATTCAGCATAACGCGCTGATATTTCATGTATTTGTCATACCAACGCCATCATTTCGTCATATCGAAATCAAAAAAACGTCATATTTTCCTTTTCCCCGGCCCCGGTTGTCACTGATAATGCGCGGCGTTCATGTCCACAAACTGGCGTAACGCTTATGCTGCATTTGTTCGCTGGCCTGGATTTCCATACCGGCCTGATGTTAATTCTCGCATTGTTGTTCGTGTTGTTTTATGAAGCCATTAACGGTTTTCATGACACGGCCAATGCGGTTGCTACTGTAATTTATACCCGTGCCATGCGTTCGCAACTTGCGGTTGTGATGGCTGGCTTGTTCAACTTTCTTGGCGTTATGCTCGGCGGTTTGAGTGTTGCTTACGCCATTGTTCATCTGCTGCCAACCGATCTGTTGTTGAACGTCAGTTCAGCGCACGGATTAGCCATGGTGTTCTCCATGCTGCTGGCGGCTATCATCTGGAACCTCGGCACCTGGTATTTCGGTCTGCCGGCCTCCAGCTCTCATACGCTGATTGGCGCAATTATCGGTGTGGGTTTAACCAACGCACTGATGACCCACACTTCGGTAGTGGATGCGCTTAACGTCCCGAAAATGATCGGTATTTTCCTGTCATTGCTCATCTCGCCGCTGGTCGGCATGATGGTCGCCGGGTTGATGGTGTTTGCCTTGCGCCGCTATTGGAGTGGCACCAAGAAACGCCAGCGTATGCACATGACCCCTGCGGAACGTGAAAAGGTCGACGGCAAACGCAAGCCGCCGTTCTGGACCCGTATCGCACTGATCCTGTCTGCTATCGGCGTTAGCTTCTCGCACGGCGCCAACGATGGTCAGAAAGGCATCGGCTTGATCATGCTGGTGCTGATCGGCGTTGCGCCGGCCGGCTTCGTGGTCAATATGAATGCAACCGGCTATGACATCACCCGTACGCGTGATGCCGTGACCCACCTGCAGCAATATTACCAGCAGCACAGCGACGCCTTGGCGCACGTGGTCACTCTGACCCCACTGGTGCCAAGCCCGGATGAGGACGTCTCGCCGGATAAACCTATCGAGTTCCACTGTGACAGCGCGCGCGCCATGCCGGCGATTGAGCTGACCCAGGGCTTGCTGAACAATCTGCAAAGTTACGATCAACTGACGGTAGAACAGCGTAGTCATCTGCGCCGCCTGCTGATGTGCGTAACGGATACCGCAGACAAGATCGCCAAGCTGCCGGAAACCTCGGCCCAGGACCAACGTTTCCTGAAAAACCTGCGTCAGGATCTGCTGCAAACCGTTGAGTATGCACCGATCTGGATTATCGTCTCGGTTGCTCTGGCGTTGTCACTCGGCACCATGGTCGGCTGGCGTCGCGTCGCCACCACCATCGGCGAGAAAATCGGTAAGAAGGGCATGACCTACTCTCAGGGCGTGTCGGCTCAGATGACCGCAGCCTTGTCGATTGGCGTTGCCAGCTATACCGGCATGCCGGTTTCCACCACCCACGTACTCTCTTCGGCGGTAGCCGGGACGATGATCGTGGACGGCGGCGGTGTGCAAAGCAAAACCGTGAAGAACATCCTGTTGGCCTGGTTGTTAACCCTGCCAATCTCGATTCTGCTTTCCGGTTCGCTGTACTGGTTGGCGCTTAAGGTGATCTAAGCAGTTTGCCTGGTGAGAAAGGCGGCCCTGGTGGCCGCCTTTTCTTTGTCTGTTGCAGAAAGAATCGGCCGGATTCAATACCAAATCATCAGCGCAACCAGGCTGATCACCACCAGTCCGCACAGGGCTGAGGTCAGCATAAACTGCCCGCGCACACGCTCACAGCGGCGAATAAACTCCGGATCATGGTGCTCGACATAACGCTGCGAGAAGATATAGCGCACCAGCCGTATCTGCTTGCTCGGCTGGCCATGAGCGGTAAAGAAACCACCGCCGTCGACATATTGATACAGCAGCGGGTCACAGCCGCGCAGAACCACCAACAGCGCGCGCAGAGAAGAGTAATACCGCACCATGTTTAACACACACACCACACACAGAGCCCAAAACAGCGCGACGGTACTGATCATGATTGCCTCCTCAAGGCGTTGTTATCCACGGCGCTCCGCCGGGTCCAACTGCCCTACCTCTATCACCCATTACTGCTGGAGCTTACCGCTCCGATCCCCTTTGCACAGCACAGGCCGCGCATAACCCACCGCCTCTGGAAACACCCCATCGCCATGCAGATGCACACGCGCAGGTTTGATACAGAGGAGAAATGATAAGGCCTATAGTCATTATTGTAGGTTAATGAAACGCAAACTGGCCTGAGCAGTAGATAAAATTTACCGCAAGCCATCCATTTGTCATCCATCTATTGGTTATAACTGATAACCGCCCTGCCTGAGGCCGCCGGAGTTTTCCACTGCCCTAAAGGGCATTTGGGGCTATACTCTGTTTAAGAATGCTTATATTTCAATCGGTCAACCCAGCAACCGCATCATGGGCGATAGGCTTTTCTGCCCAGCGGGTGTAAAACTGACGGTAGGAAGATAAAGAGAGTTTTTTGATGCGGTGCAGTGTGATCGCCTCAACATATCATTGTGTTATCTGAATGATAAAATGAAACCTGAAGCGCCAGGCTGGTACGCTAAATGCCTGCTAACCTTTTAATCGGCATTATATGGAAGGAGTATTCTCATGGCTTACAAACACATTTTGATTGCGGTAGACCTATCCCCGGAAAGTAAAATCCTGGTGGAGAAAGCCGTATCTATGGCGCGTCCGTACAACGCCAAAGTTTCCCTGATCCACGTAGATGTTAACTATTCCGACCTGTATACCGGCCTGATCGACGTTAATCTCGGCGATATGCAAAAACGCATTTCCGAAGAAACTCACCACGCATTGACCGAACTGTCGCAGAATGCCGGCTATCCGATCACCGAAACCCTGAGCGGCAGCGGCGATTTGGCGCAGGTATTGGTTGATGCCATCAAGAAATACGATATGGACCTGGTCCTGTGCGGCCACCATCAGGATTTCTGGAGCAAGCTGATGTCCTCCGCACGTCAGTTGATCAACACCGTGCACATCGACATGCTGATTGTGCCGCTGCGTGACGAAGACGAAAAAGCCGAAGATTAAGTCGGCGCCGCTAAACAGACTTGCCCAACGCCCGCGATTGCGGGCGTTTTTCATTCCGCCGACATCAATAATCGCTTGATAATCAACCGCCCTCCAGTGATATAGTCGCTAAAGACACAACATCCTCCCCCAGGTTTTATCCATACCAATATTTATAAAAATAATGGGGGAAATTAATAGTATTACCCTATGAATTTCGGGCTGTAGCCGGGCAACAACGCGGCAGCTTGAAAGGAAACGGGTATAAAGGAGTTATCCATGGAAAATACCGTATCGGTAGAGTCTTTCTTGTCCTCGCTTCAACAACATAATCCCCACCAGCCGGAATTTTTACAGGCGGTCAGGGAAGTCTTCACTTCGCTGTGGCCTTTTATCGAGCGTAATCCGCGCTATCGCGAATATGCGCTGCTGGAGCGTTTGGTAGAGCCCGAGCGTACCATCCAGTTCCGCGTCAGTTGGGTCGACGATCGCGGCCAGGTGCAGGTCAACCGCGCCTGGCGCGTGCAGTTCAACTCCGCCATCGGGCCTTATAAAGGCGGCATGCGCTTTCATCCTTCGGTCAATTTGTCGATTCTGAAGTTCCTCGGCTTCGAACAGACGTTTAAAAACGCCCTGACCACCCTGCCGATGGGCGGCGGAAAAGGCGGTTCGGACTTTGATCCCAAGGGGAAAAGCCAGGCGGAGATCATGCGTTTCTGCCAGGCGCTGATGACTGAACTGTACCGTCACCTCGGGCCGGATACCGACGTGCCCGCCGGCGATATCGGCGTTGGCGGTCGTGAGGTCGGCTTTATGAGCGGCATGATGAAAAAGCTGTCCAACAACACCGCCTGCGTGTTCACCGGCAAGGGGCTTTCATTCGGCGGTAGCCTGATCCGTCCAGAGGCCACCGGCTATGGGCTGGTCTATTTCACCGACGCCATGCTGCAACGTCACGGGCTGGGTTTTGAAGGCATGCGGGTTGCGGTTTCTGGTTCAGGTAACGTGGCGCAATACACCATTGAGAAGGCACTGGAGCTGGATGCACGTGTGATCACCGTATCAGACTCCGGCGGTACTCTGGTCGATGAAGCCGGCTTTACCACCGAAAAACTGGCCCATTTGGTGGAGATCAAGAATCAGCGCTATGGTCGCGTGGAAGATTATGCCCGCGAACGTGGCCTGACCTATCTGGCCGGCCAGCAGCCCTGGAACGTGCCGGTGGATATCGCCCTGCCGTGCGCCACCCAAAACGAGCTGGATTTGGCTGCCGCACAGACGCTGATCCGCAACGGGGTCAAAGCTGTGGCGGAAGGCGCAAATATGCCGACCACCATTCAGGCGACCGATGCATTCCTGGACGCCGGGGTGCTGTTTGCGCCGGGCAAGGCGGCCAACGCCGGTGGGGTTGCTACCTCCGGGCTGGAGATGGCGCAGAACGCCGCGCGCATCGGCTGGCGCGCCGAGAAAGTGGATGTACGTTTACAACATATCATGGCGGATATTCATCACGCCTGCGTGGAATACGGCGGCGAGGGTAAGCAAACCCACTACGTACACGGCGCCAATATCGCCGGATTCGTCAAGGTAGCCGACGCCATGCTGGCGCAGGGCGTGTTGTAACAGGTTCATAAGGTGATCTTGTTCACACATTGCTAAAATGCTTCAATGCCGGCGCTCAGTCCGGCATTTTTACCCCTGCAAAACCCGATTGCCCTGCCTCATTTGTTTTATATATGTAAATAATTATGGTTTTTATTGTTAATTTTATGATGATTTTTCGTGGTAAAATTACTACCACTGAATTATTAAACAATTAATTAACATTAAAACCGTCATATTTTTACTCCAATGTGCACAGATCACAATTTCCCAACTCTCGTTACGTCCCCTCTTCCATTCCTTTGTAATCTGCTCAGGTGGAAAAACAGCCACCCCTACAGATAAAAAAGGTACAGCGAATGAAATTTAACC
Organism: Serratia sp. GW822-FHT06D09; assembly: GCF_058799515.1. Lineage (NCBI taxonomy): Bacteria > Pseudomonadati > Pseudomonadota > Gammaproteobacteria > Enterobacterales > Yersiniaceae > Serratia > Serratia sp. GW822-FHT06D09. The sequence continues at coordinate 22,037 of NZ_JBXALO010000012.1, read as the reverse complement.
TCGCATTATTAAATGCATGTGTGGTTTCTGCGTGCATGTTATCGACAACACCTGCCTTTGCTGCTGAAAAGTACGAGATTGCCGTGGTTGCCAAAGTGACCGGCATTCCCTGGTTCAACCGTATGGAAGTCGGCGTTAACGACGCGGCCAAAAAGCTCGACGTCAATGCCTACCAGACCGGGCCGTCCACCCCAGACCCAGCCGCACAGGTGAAAGTGATTGAAGACCTGATCGCCAAGAACGTCAACGCCATCATCGTGGTGCCTAACGACGCCAAGGTGCTGGAGCCGGTGCTGAAGAAGGCGCGCGAGAAAGGCATCGTGGTGCTGACGCATGAATCCCCGGACCAGCAGATTGGCCAGTGGGACATTGAAACCATCGACAGCGAGAAGTATGCGCAGGCCAACGTCGATGAGCTGGCGAAAGACATGGGCGGCAAAGGCGGCTATGCCATTTATGTCGGCTCGCTGACCGTGCCGTTGCACAACGCCTGGGCGGATTCCGCCATCAAGTACCAGAAAGCCAAATACCCGGACATGTTCGAAGTCACTTCGCGCCTGCCGGTGGCGGAAAGCATCGATAAGTCCTACGCCACCACGCTGGATTTGATGAAAACCTATCCGCAGATGAAAGGCATTATCGGCTTCGGCTCCCTCGGCCCGATCGGTGCCGGCCAGGCAGTCGCCAAGAAGCGCGCCAAGGACAAGATCGCCGTAGTCGGTATTGCCATGCCGGCACAGGCCGCGCCTTACCTGGCACGCGGTGACATCAAGAAAGCCCTGTTGTGGGACCCGAAAGACGCCGGTTATGCCCTGGTGACGGTGGCCGATCAACTCTTGCAGGGCAAAGAAGTGACCAAAGATTTGTCGATCGAAGGTTTGGGTAAAGCCGACGTCGACATGGATAAAAAAGTGATTCGGTTTAATAAAATTCTTGAAGTCACCAAAGATAATGCCAAATCGCTAGGATTTTAATTTTCAGTAATATTACGCCACACCGGGAAAGTCATGAAACAACGAAGGGCGCAATATAGTGCGCCCCGAGTTTCAGTCACTACCATAATAAAAACCTGCACAGGTTAACGCTATGACCACATCCACCGCATTTATCACCCTGGAAAATATCAGTAAGAGATTCCCAGGCGTGCTGGCCTTGGACCAGATCAACCTGACGCTAAATATTGGCGAAGTGCATTGCCTGGCCGGGCAAAATGGCTGCGGAAAAAGCACCATCATTAAAATTATTTCCGGCGTTTATCAGCCGGAAAAAGGCGCCAATATTTCGCTTGAGGGTAAACTTTTTCATTCTCTGACGCCGCAGCTGTCCGGCTATTACGGTATTCAGGTAATTTATCAGGATCTGTCGTTATTCCCCAACCTGACCGTGGCGGAAAATATCGCCATTCACCGCTACCTGCCCGGCGGCCATTTCTGGGTGCGCAAGCAGGTGATGCGCCAGACGGCGCTGGATGCCATGGCGCGCGTCGGCGTGCATATCGATCCCGACAAGAAAGTCGAAAAACTGTCGATTGCCGATCGCCAACTGGTGGCCATATGCCGCGCCATTGCCGCCGACGCACGGCTGGTGATCATGGATGAGCCAACCGCTTCGCTGACGCGGCAAGAGGTCGACGGCCTGCTTCGGGTGGTCAACGAACTGAAAGCGGCGGGCATCTGCGTGGTGTTCGTCAGCCACCGACTGGATGAAGTGATGGAGGTCGCCGACCGCATCAGCGTGATGCGTGACGGCAAGCTGGTCGGCACTTATCCCGCCAGCCAGTTGGACAGCCATGAGCTGGCGTTCCTGATGACCGGCCAACGCTTCCATTACAGCCAACTGCCAGCGCTGGCGTCCACCGACAGCGCACCGCTGCTCGAGGTTCGCAATCTCAGCCGGCGCGGAAAATACCAGGACATCAATCTTTCACTGCACGGTGGCGAGATCGTCTCGATCGTCGGGCTGCTCGGCGCGGGCCGTACCGAGCTGTGCCTCAGCCTGTTCGGCATGACCCGTCCCGACAGCGGAGAAATTCGTATCGACGGCCATCCGGTCCAACTGCACAACAACCGTGAAGCGGTGCGCCAGGGTATCGGCTATGTGTCGGAGGATCGTCTTACGCAAGGGCTGATCATGGAGCAGTCGATCTACGACAACACCATCGTCACGGTCTTCAATCAACTGCACACCTCGCTCGGGCTGCTGGACCATGCCAAAGCGACCGAGCTGGTTAACCGGCTGATTCGCGATCTGAACATCAAGGTTTCCGACAGCGCGCTGCCGGTAAAAACCCTGTCGGGCGGCAATGCGCAACGTATCGCCATCGCCAAGTGGGTGGCAACGCAGCCGAAGATCCTGATCCTTGATTCGCCTACCGTCGGAGTGGACATCGCCAACAAAGAGGGGATCTACCAGATCGCCAAAGATCTGGCCGCGCTCGGCATGGCGGTGCTGATGATCTGCGACGAAATCCCGGAAGCCTATTACAACAGCCATCGGGTGATGGTGATGCGCAAGGGCGAGCTGATCGCCGAGTTTTCGCCGCACCACAGCACCGAACAACAGATCGCCGAGGTGGTGAATGGATAAGTCATTATTGGCCCGCCTGGCCGGCCGGCACGAGTTTTACCTGGGCCTGCTGGTGTTGTTGCTGGCAATAGGCCTGAGCGTCAGCACCAGCGAGTTTCTGACGCTGGGTAACCTGACGGATGTCGCCACCAGCTACGCCATTCTCGGCATTCTCGCCTGCGGCCTGTTCGTGGTGCTGATTGCCGGCGGCATCGACATTTCATTCCCGGCGATCACCGCCATCGCGCAGTACGTGATGGCCAGTTGGGTCATTCAACACGGCGGCGGCTTCCCGCTGGCGTTCGCACTGGCAATGGGCGTCGGCCTGCTGCTCGGGCTGGTGAACGGTTTTCTGGTCTACTGGCTGAAGGTGCCGGCGATCATCATCACCATCGCCACGCTGAACCTGTTCTACGGCTTACTGGTTTACGCCACCAACGGCACCTGGCTGTACGGTTTCCCCGACTGGTTTATGGATGGCATCAGCTGGTTCTCATTCCAGGGGGCCGACGGTTATGACTACGGCCTGACGCTGCCGCTGCTGTGCCTGCTGGCGGTGATTATCGTCACCGGCGTGCTGATGAACTTTACCCGCCTCGGCCGCCAAATTTTCGCCATGGGCGGCAACCGCGATGCGGCGTCGCGCCTGGGGCTGAACCTGCTGCGGCTGCACTTCTACGTTTACGGCTACATGGGCATTCTGGCGGGTATCGCCGCGGTGGTGCAGGCGCAGATAACCCAGTCGGTAGCCCCCAACTCCCTGCTCGGTTTTGAGCTGACGGTGCTGGCTGCGGTGGTGCTGGGCGGCACCAGCATGACCGGTGGGCGCGGCTCCTTGACCGGCACGCTGCTGGGCGTGGTGCTGTTGGCCTTCCTGCAAAACGGCCTGACACTGCTCAGCGTGTCGGCCTATTGGCACCAGGTGTTCAGCGGCGCGATCATTTTGATCAGCATCAGCAGCACCGCCTGGAATGAAAAACGCAAGCTGGCCAAGGAGCTATGACATGATCCAGTTAACCCGTCTGATCCCCAACGATCGGATCATCCGCCTGCAGAGCGCGATCATTATCGCCGTGGCGCTGCTGTTCGCCGGGCTGCTCGGATCGCGCTTCTTCAGCCTCGGCAATTTCCAGTCGATCGCCTCGCAGCTTCCGATCCTCGGCATGCTGGCGCTCGGTATGGGCATTACCATGCTGACCGGCGGCATCAATCTGTCGATTATCGCCGGTGCCAACGCCTGCTCGCTGGTGATGGCAGCCATTATCGTCAGCCACCCGGACCAACCGCTGTTTCTGGCGCTGGCACTGCTGGCCGGGCTGCTGGTCGCCGTCGCCATTGGCGCGCTAAACGGCGTGCTGGTCGCCTGGATTGGCGTTTCGCCCATCCTCGCTTCGCTCGGCACCATGACGCTGATCACCGGCCTGAATATTCTGCTGTCCAACGGCGCGGTGATCTCCGGCTTCCCGGCGGCGATTCAGTATCTCGGCAACGGTAGTCTGCTCGGCATTCCGGTAGCGCTGCTGCTGTTCCTGCTGGTATCCGTTGGCCTGTGGCTATTGCTGGAGCACACCACGCTCGGGCGCAGCCTGTATCTGATTGGCTCCAACGAGCAAGCCACCCGTTTTAGCGGCGTGAACACCGCCCGGGTACAGATTGCGGTCTATATTTTGTCCGCCCTGCTCGGCTGGGGTGCGGCGCTGCTGATGATGGCCAAATTCAACTCGGCCAAGGCCGGTTACGGCGAATCCTATCTGCTGGTGACCATTTTGGCCTCGGTGCTGGGCGGCATTAACCCGGACGGTGGGTTTGGCCGGGTGCTGGGTCTGGTGCTAGCGCTGATTGTGCTGCAAATGCTGGAAAGCGGCCTCAACCTGCTGGGCGTCAGCAGCTATCTGACTATGGCCCTGTGGGGCGGTGTGCTGATCCTGTTTATCGCATTACAGAATCGAAAAGCCTGACTGGAGAAAAACAATGGCGAGCTATTTTATTGGCGTAGATGTAGGCACCGGAAGTGCGCGCGCAGGGGTATTCGATCTCAACGGTCACATGGTCGGGCAGGCCAGCCGAACCATCGACCTGTATCGTCCGAAAGCGGACTTCGTTGAGCAGTCTTCGGACAATATCTGGCAGGCGGTGTGCAACGCGGTGCGCGATGCGGTCAACCAGGCCGACATCAACCCGATTCAGGTTAAAGGACTGGGTTTTGACGCCACCTGTTCTCTGGTGGTGTTGGACAAAGAGGGCCAACCGCTGACCGTCAGCCCGTCCGGCCGCACCGAGCAGAACATCATCGTGTGGATGGATCACCGGGCCATCACCCAGGCCGAACGCATCAACGCCACCAAACACCGGGTGCTGGATTTCGTCGGCGGCATCATTTCGCCGGAAATGCAGACCCCTAAAATGCTGTGGTTGAAACAGCATATGCCGACCACCTGGGCCAATGCCGGTTACCTGTTTGACCTGCCGGACTTCCTCACCTGGCGGGCCACCCAGGACGCCACCCGTTCACTGTGTTCGACGGTGTGCAAATGGACCTATCTCGGCCATGAACAGCGCTGGGACAAAAGCTATTTCAAACAGATTGGATTGGAAGACGTGCTGGAGCACGATGCCGCCAAGATCGGCAGCGACGTCAAAATGATGGGCGAACCGCTCGGCCACGGCCTCACCCAGCGTGCCGCCAGTGAAATGGGCCTGATTGCCGGCACGGCGGTCAGCGTCTCGATCATTGACGCCCACGCCGGGACGCTCGGCACGCTTGGCGCTACCGGGGTTTCCGGTGAAGTGGCAGATTTTAACCGCCGCGTTGCACTGATTGGCGGTACTTCCACCGGCCATATGGCGATGTCCCGTACCGCACGTTTTATTGGCGGCGTATGGGGGCCATATTACTCGGCGATCCTGCCGGAATACTGGCTGAACGAGGGCGGCCAGTCCGCCACCGGTGCGCTGATTGACCACGTGATCCAGTCGCACCCTTGTTACCCGGAGCTGCTGGCACAGGCAAAAACCCAGGGACAGACGATTTATGAAGTGCTGAATGCCCTGCTGCGCCGCATGGCAGGTGAGCCGGAGGAGATTGCCTTCCTCACCCAGGATATTCATATGTTGCCGTATTTCCACGGCAACCGTTCACCACGTGCCAACCCGACGCTGACCGGTACTCTGACCGGGCTGAAGCTGTCGCGTACCCCGGAAGATATGGCCTTGCATTATCTGGCAACCATCCAGGCGATTGCGCTGGGTACCCGCCATATTATTGAAACCATGAACCAAAGTGGCTACAGCATCGACACCATCATGGCCAGCGGCGGCGGTACCAAAAACCCGATTTTCGTGCAGGAACATGCCAATGCCACCGGCTGCGCCATGCTGTTACCGGAAGAGAGCGAGGCGATGCTGTTGGGGGGAGCGATGATGGGCACGGTGGCGGCCGGGGTATACGACACGCTGCCGGAAGCCATGAGCGCCATGAGTCGCATCGGTAAAACCGTGACGCCACAGACCAACAAAATCAAACGCTATTACGACCGTAAATACCGCGTGTTCCATGAGCTGTATAACGACCACATGAAATACCGCCAACTGATGCAGGAGGAAGCCTGATGCAGCAGGAATGGCAGCGGGCCACTGAAGCCTGGGCAATCTACAGCCGGGAACTGGCACAGCTGAGCCAGCGCATCGACGCACAAAGCTGGCAACGGTTGCTGACGGCATTGGCCGAGTGCCGGGGGAAAATCGTGGTCACCGGCGTCGGGACTTCCGGTATTGCGGCACGCAAGATAGCCCATATGCTGGCCTGCGTGGAACGGCCAGCCATCTACCTGAACGCCACCGATGCAGCACACGGCGATCTGGGCTTTTTGCGCAGCGATGATTTGATGATTCTGATTTCGCGCGGTGGAAATTCCGACGAATTGACCCGCCTGCTGCCAACGCTGCAGGCCAAGGGTGTGCCGCTGATCGGCGTGACGGAAAATCCGGATTCGGCGATCGCCAAAGCAGCACGGTTGGTGATCCGCACCGGGGTAGAAAATGAGATAGATCCACTGAATATGCTGGCAACGACGTCTATCGTGCTGGTATTGGCAATCTTCGACGCGGCCTGTGCCTGCCTGATGGAACGCAGTGGCTACGACAAAGAAACGTTGCTGGCGGTACACCCAGGCGGTGACGTCGGCAAGCGCTTGCTGCAGGGGAAGTAATCCACGGGTGTTGTTGGTAGGGCTCAGCATACCTACGCCGAGCCCATTATCTCTATCAGGCTTTGTTAATCGCCTCGAGAATCACTAACCGATCGCTCAGGCGTTTTTTCGCCACCGGATCGCTGGCGGCGGCCAATTCTGCCTTCAATGCCGCCTGTTGCTGCTGACGGGCCTTCGGCTCGCCGATCAGCAGTGGCTTCACGTTGAACGACGCGACATTGCCGTAACGCCCATCTTCACTGGTAGGTACGCTGATTTTGCCGTCGTTCAGCAGTTTTTCGACGATTTTACGCTCACGTTCGTAGCCTTCCAACCCAACCAACTGCCAGCGCTGCACCGCCTGTCCCTGATACTGGCCTTTTTTCACTTCGGTCAGATAACGGATAGTCAGGTTGCGGATGGTTCCGGCCTCTTCGCCATATTCAGCCTTGCTGTCCGACAATACCGGGAACTGCATGCCTTCCAGCGCGCCGCCTTTTTGCGTCAGGTGCCCCATGCGATAGCTGTTCATGCCCAGACGGATCGGCGTGCTGTCAGTCACCGGCGTGCCGTCGGCCATGCGCAAATCACGGATGCGCTGCCCGACCGGTTGGCGCAGGTCGATTTTATAGGTCACGCCATCGAAGAAATCATTGGTGGAATACTTGGACGCGCGGCGCTGCGGGTTGAAGCTGTAGGTCACATCGCCGTCCTGCAGCTGATTGAAGTAGCCCGCCGACCATTCCATGTACTTCTTCAGCTCTTTGCCACTGAGTTGGTACACGGTGATCTCGCCGCCGGCATATTGATAATTGAAGGCGATATCTTTGGCCGTGATGGTGCCGACGTTTAATTTCGGCCGGTCATTATCAATCTGCAGCGCGATCACCTGCGCCTGTGGCGCATAGTAACGGCTGGCTTCCTGATACAGTTTGCTGATGCCGGTATCCTGCACGTGTACCTGCGGGATCCCCTTCACCGCATCCGGCGGCACCAGATCCTGGCCGCTGAGCTGGGCAATAGGCCGGTTGGCGTTGGCGCGCAAAATCTTGTGATAAGGCTGATAAATCTCTTCCAGCTTTTTATCCGACGCAATGCCTTTGATTGGATAGGTATAGCTGTCTTTGTTGATCAGCACGTACTTGCCGTTGTGCTGCTCAAACTGCAAATCGATGCGCGACAGCGCACGGCCATATTTGTCCGGTTCGGTAACGATCACGCCGTTAATCACTTCTTTATCGACTTTTACGTGCATGTGCCCGGCGACGATCGCCGCCAGTTCCGGGTTCGCACGAGCGATATCGCCAACGCCGGTACCAGGGCGCTGGTTCTCGTTGTCGATGCCCATGTGCGCCACCAGCACGATAGCGTCCACTTCACCCTGAATTTGCTGAATGACCTGCTTCACCGCCTGTACCGGATCGGTAAAATTCAGCCCTTTCACCCGGTCGGTGCCTTTGGCGAACTCTGCGGTCATCGGCGTATCCATGCCAATAATGCCGATTTTCACTCCCTGACGTTCAATGATTTTATACGCCGGCAGGTAGGGTTTGCCGCTCTCCCACAGAATATTGCCGGCCAATGCCGTGCCCTTGAACTGGTTCAGTGAGGTGGAAAGCGGTTTGAGGCCGAAATCGAATTCATGGTTACCCATCACCCAGACGTCATAGTCCAGCGCGTTAAACCCGAGGATCATCGGGCTGGTTTTGTCGTTTTTAAAAGTCTCGACAAAGTTGCCCTGGATGGTGTCGCCGGCATCGACCAGGATCACGTTGGGCTGCTTCGCGCGTACCTGTTGCACCTGAGTGGCGATTTGGCTCAGGCTGCCGGCCAGGTTTTCGGTGTCGGTCGAATAATCCCAGGGCACAAAGGTACCGTGCAGATCGGACGTGCCGAGGATGGTGATATTGACTGGTTCAGAAGCCATTGCAGAGGTACCCAGGCAAAGCAAAACAGCAAGGAGTGTTTTCTTCATTATCATCTAATTATAGGGAGGGGAACGAACAGGAATCATGCGATCTGGAACACAAGCTTGCCAGTATCTTTGCAAGGTAAAAAATAAAATTGGGAGGTGGATCAATGAATACCTCCCTATTTCGCCCTCTATGCCCTAAATAATTGGCGTTGTATCAAGGCGGCAAGTTTGTCAGTCCCCAGGAGCTTACTCAAGTAAGTGACTGGGGCGCACAACAAATCTGTCGGGAACAGATTTGAACAACGTTTGCGTTGGCCCCGTTACGGGGCGAGGCCCATGGACGGGCCGAGTAATGCAGCCAACACAGATACAGCCTCAAGTATGAAGGGGATAGGGCATATAAATATCGAAACGGTGACTTTTGGTGGTCGAGGCCGCATGCGCGGGCACGTTAGCCAATGGTGGAGCATAATCCGGCCGTTTAACCACCACGCGCTTGGTCGCCAGACGGCGTGCCGGCTCCAGCAGACCATCGGCATCGTCGTCGCTGCCCACCAGCGACTGGAACACCCGCATCTCTTTCTTCACCAGCGCGCTTTTCTGCTTGTGCGGGTACATGGGATCCAGGTACACCACCTCGGGGGGTGAATCGAGCTCGGCTAACGCCGTCAGACTGGAGGCATGCAGCAGAGTCATGCGCTCGCGCAGCCATGGGCCGATTTCCGCATCCTGATAGCCGCGTTGCAGTCCATCGTCCAGCAAGGCAGCCACCACCGGATTACGCTCCAGCATCCTTACCCGGCAGCCCAGCGAGGCCAGTACAAAGGCATCGCGCCCCAGCCCTGCCGTAGCATCCACCACGTTTGGCCGATAGCTGCCCTTGATGCCGACTGCTTTCGCCACCGCTTCGCCACGCCCGCCGCCAAAGCGGCGTCGGTGCGCCATAGTGCCGGAAATGAAATCGACGTAGATCGCCCCCAGCTTGGGTTCGTCACGCTTACGCAACTCCAGACGTTCCGGCGTCAGCACCAGCGCCATCGTCGCGTCGTCGTCCGAAACCAACTGCCAGCGTTCCGCCAGAATAGACAAGGCGCCGGGATCGGCGCCTTCTTCACACAATAAACACACGCTCACCGGTGGGGTTATCCTTTAATGCCGTAATGGCGCAGCATAGCATCCAGCTGCGGCTCACGGCCACGGAAGCGTTTGAACAGTTCCATCGGCTCTTCGGAACCGCCACGCGACAGGATGTTGTCGAGGAAGGATTTACCGGTTTCGGCGTTGAAAATCCCCTCTTCTTCAAAGCGCGAATAGGCATCTGCCGACAACACTTCTGCCCACAGGTAGCTGTAGTAACCCGCCGCGTAACCGCCGGCAAAGATGTGGCTGAAAGCGTGCGGGAAACGGCCCCAGCTTGGAGAAGGCACAACCGCCACCATTTTTTTCACTTCTGCCAACGTCGGCAGGATCTGCGCACCTTTCTCAGGGCTGTATTCGGCGTGCATGCGGAAGTCGAACAGGCCAAACTCCAACTGACGCAGGATGAACAGCGCAGCCTGGTAGTTTTTGGCGGCCAGCAACTTGTCCAGCATCTCCTTCGGCAGCGGCTCACCGCTTTGATAATGGCCGGAGATAAACGCCAGCGCTTCCGGCTCCCAGCACCAGTTTTCCATAAACTGGCTCGGCAGTTCGACCGCATCCCATGGCACACCGCTAATACCGGAAACACCGGCGGTGTCGATTTGGGTCAGCATATGGTGCAGACCGTGGCCGAACTCGTGGAACAGCGTGGTCACTTCGTTATGGGTGAACAGCGCCGGCTTGTCGCCCAGCGGACGGTTGAAGTTACAGGTCAGATAGGCAACCGGTTTTTGCAGCTCGCCGTTGGCCTTGCGCAGGCTACCGACACAGTCATCCATCCAGGCCCCGCCGCGCTTGTTTTCGCGGGCATACAGGTCGAGGTAGAAGCTGCCGCGCAGCTCACCGTTAGCGTCGAACAGATCAAAGAAGCGCACTTCTGGATGCCAGGTATCCACATCCTTACGCTCTTTGGCAGTGATGCCATAAATGCGTTTCACCACTTCGAACAGGCCTTGTACCACACGTTGTTCCGGGAAGTAGGGGCGCAGTTGCTCGTCGCTGATCGAGAACAGGTGCTGTTTTTGTTTTTCGCCGTAATAGGTGATGTCCCAGGCTTCCAGCTCATCCACACCGTAATGCTGTTTGGCAAAGGCACGCAGCTGCGCCAGTTCCTGCTCGGCCTGCGGACGGGCGCGTTTGGCCAAATCACTCAGGAAACCCAGTACCTGCTCCGGGTTTTCCGCCATTTTGGTCGCCAGCGACTTGTCGGCGTAGCTGTCAAAGCCCAGCAACTGGGCCAGTTCGTGACGCAACGCCAGCGTTTCCGCCATCACTTCACTGTTGTCCCATTTGCCGGCATTTGGCCCCTGATCGGAGGCGCGGGTAGCGAAGGCACGATACATTTCTTCACGCAGCGCGCGGTTATCGCCATAGGTCAGCACCGGCAGATAGCTTGGCATATCCAGCGTCAGCAACCAGCCTTCCTGCTCTTTGGCCTGTGCCATCGCCTGAGCCTGAGCCAGCGCGCTTTCCGGCAGGCCGCTCAGTTCGGCTTGATCGGTGATCAACTTGCTCCAGCCCATGGTGGCGTCGAGCACGTTGTTGCTGTAAGTGGAACCCAGTTCGGAAAGGCGTGCGACGATCTCGCCGTAACGACGCTGTTTTTCCGGCGACAGGCCAATGCCCGACAGTTCGAAATCACGCAGCGCGTTTTCTACCGACTTGCGCTGCGGTACCGTCAGTTGATTGAAGGCTTCGCCTTCTTTCAGGCTACGATAAGCCTGGTATAGCCCTTCGTGTTGCCCTACCCAGGTACCGTACTCAGACAGCAACGGCAGCGCCTGCTCATAGGCAGCACGCAGTTCCGGGCTGTTTTTCACCGAGTTCAGATGGCCGACCGGTGACCAGATGCGCGACAGGCGATCGTCAGACTCCGCCAGCGGCTGACACAGGTTATCCCAGGTAAATGGCCCCGGTTGCGCGACAACGCGCTCTACCGCAGCGCGACAGTCGTCCAAGGCGGATTGCACCGCAGGCACGATATCTTCTGGGCGAATGGCGGAAAACGGCGGCAGGGAAAACGGAGTCAGCAACGGATTTGTCATAGGGCAGTCCTGATTAGCGTTGGGGCCCGCCACGACGGGCAGGCCTTAAAATGCGTATGAATATCTAACATGGTGCCAAGCGGCAGGAAAATCAATGGCCCGGCGTTGATAGATAGTGCCTTAAACCGCACTCTGACGGATCTTCGCGGCCAGCACGGCCAGATGCTCGTCGTCAGCGCGCGCCGCGTCGTGGGACGAAAGGTAACCCTCATAGCGGTCGAAGAATTTCGCCGAGGTCGATTCGATAGGCTGCCACTGTTCCAGCGCAGCGGTACCGTGCATCGGGATCAGCTTGGCATGCACATGGTCGACGCCAAAACCTTCGAACACCATGCCGCAGCGGCCCACGTCGTCAAACGCCCGGTCGAGCAACTGCGCTACCCGCTTGGTCGCCAACATCAGCTCGCTGAGTACCTCGTCCGGCAACGCAAAGGCATAGCTCTCATAGTGCGCCTTGGGGATCACTACGCTGAAACCCTCGGTATTCGGATAAATGGAAAGGAACGCCATATGACTCTCGTCTTCCCAAATTTTATGGCACGGCACTCTGCCCGCCACCATTTCGCAAAAGATGCAGCTCATCGTCTCCTCCTGAATGGGATGGCGAGCCAAGAGCCCGCCGCAAAAAGCCTTTCAGCAACATAGCGGATATTTTGCCTTTTGACTGCTATTCCCCTGCATTTCCCGCCCAAACGGCCGGACGCCGTTGATGCCACGGCGCTGCCCGTTCCAGCTGCCCTGCCAACCGCAGCAGTTGATCTTCGCGGCCAAAACCGGCAACAAATTGCATGCCTATCGGCAGATTGTGCTGCGCATCATGCGCCAGCGGCACCGACATCGCCGGCACGCCTGCCACATTAAACACCGGCGTGAACGGTGAATGATCGAATAAATGCGCGGTCCACTCCAGGCCACTCATATCCGCCGTTCCGGTACCGTAGCGACCAATGCGCCAGGGCAAGTCAGGCATGGTCGGGGTCAACAACAGATCGTACTGCTGGAAATAGGTGCCCACGGCACGAGTCACCCGGTTACGCACCTCAAGCGCCGCAACCATATCCACCGCCCTGGCGGCCAACCCGTAGCGGTAACAGGCCAGCGTTTCCGGCTCCAGCATGTCGGTTGAAATCGCGCGTCCGGTGGTTTGGCTCAACCCCTCAACCCAACCGACCAGATTGGCGCACCAGATCTGCGCATTGGCGAATACCAGTTCCTGCCAGCTGACGCCGATCGGCATCTCCGCCTCAGTGACCTGATGGCCCAGCTCGCTCAGCAGCACTGCGGTGTCGTTGGTGGCCTGAACGATTTGCGGTGCAGTTTTCCCGCCATTCCACGCCTGAGTCATCATGCCAATACGCAACCGACCAGGCTCGCGGGTGACCTGTGACAGCCAGCTTTCTGGCTGCGGTGCCGTGTAATAAGGTTCGCCGGGATGGGGATGTTGTAGCGCATCCAGTAAAGCGGCACTGTCGCGTACCGTGCGACTCAGCCCCAATTGAACGCCAAAGCCGTTGAACACTTCATCCATCGCCGGACCATGTGATACCCGGCCGCGCGTCGGTTTAAGGCCGAACAACCCATTGGACGAAGCAGGCACGCGAATAGAGCCTGCAGCATCAGTGGCATGCGCCATAGGCACGACCCCGGCAGCAACCGCCGCGCCAGCACCGCCGCTGGAACCGCCCGCGCTGAAATCAAGGTTCCAGGGATTGCGCGTAGCACCGTAAAGCACCGCTTCGGTGGTGGTACTGAACGCCATCTCCGGCGTGGTGGTTCGGCCAAAGGTCACCAGCCCCGCGCGATGGATATTGCGCATCAGATAACTGTCTTCCGCGGCAATCTGCCCCTGCGCCAACCGGCTCCCCAATTCAAGACGCTTGCCGGCCATGCTGATGGCGATATCCTTGATCAGAAAGGGAACGCCTGACAGCGGGCCGCGCCTCTCCCACTGAGGTTGTGGCCAATGCTCCACCACCGCGTTGATCGCCGGGTTTACCGCCTCAACCGCAGCCCTCGCCGTTTGCTGCAGCTCTTGCGCACTGACTTCACCCGCCTGTACCAATGCTGCCAACCCCAGCGCGTCGTAGCTAACGTACTCGCTCAGTTTCATCGTCTCTTCCTTCATCCGTTATGGTTTCGCCGGCTTTTCCGACGTCCGTTCCACGGTAGGAGGATTGGCGCTATAGTTGAAATTGATAGATTTAATACGAGGAATAGTTATCAACAATTTAAAGCGGGTCGATCTCAACTTGCTGGTCACGCTGGAAGCGCTGCTCAGCGAACGCAACGTGACGCGGGCGGCGGCACGCCTCAATCTGAGTCAGCCGTCGGTCAGCATTCAACTGGCCAAACTGCGCGAGATTTACCATGATCCCCTGCTGCTGCCCGGCCCGCGAGGGATGTTGCCCACGGCGCGCGCGCTAAGCCTGTTGACGCCTCTGCGCCAGACGCTGGCCGACCTCGGCCGCCTGCTGGCGCCGGAACACCCCTTTGATCCGCTGCTGGCTGAAATGACCTGGCAACTGGCCGCCGCCGACGCCGCCGAATATGCCATCCTGCTGCCGATGCTGCCCAAACTGCGGCAGGCAGCACCCCAATCCCGCCTGGCGATCCGCGAAGCATCGCCGAAACACATGAGTCGCGATCTGGCGGATGGCGTGATCGACCTCGGTTTTTTGTCCCGGGAAGAAGCCCCCGCCGAGCTGCGCCACCGGCAGTTGTTTCGCGAGGAGTACCTGCTGGTAGGCCGCCGTGACCATCCGTTGTTGCAAAGCCCCCCTTCGCTGGAGCAGTTTTGTCAGTTGGAGTTCGTGATGGTTTCGCAAGACGGCGGCGGTTTTCGCACCCTGATTGACACGCTGTTGGAAGCGCAGGGATTAGCGCGGCGTGTAGTGATGTCACTGCCGCACTTCCTGTTCATCCCCGCACTGCTGGCGAGATCCGATATGGTCGCGATGCTGCCTTCACGCATGCTGGGCGAACTGCTTGGCGACCTGCGCACCTGGCCGGCCCCCTTGGCAATACCCGGCTATGACATGGTAATGGTGTGGCATGAACGCTCGCACCTGGATCCGGCCCATGGCTGGTTACGTGAGCAGGTGGTCAACGCCCTGGAGTCCCCGTCGATATCACTGTAAAACTTCAACCAGCTCAAACTGTTGAAACACCAGCCACATCTGGGGCGAGAACGTGCCTTCACGCGTAAAAAAATCCTGGTGCCCCTGCCGCCAGAACGCCAGGCTCTTATCCCCCTCACCTTCCTGTGCCGCCATCTCGGCCGTAACGTCAC
Organism: Serratia sp. GW822-FHT06D09; assembly: GCF_058799515.1. Classification (NCBI taxonomy): domain Bacteria; kingdom Pseudomonadati; phylum Pseudomonadota; class Gammaproteobacteria; order Enterobacterales; family Yersiniaceae; genus Serratia; species Serratia sp. GW822-FHT06D09. The sequence continues at coordinate 6,896 of NZ_JBXALO010000012.1, read as the reverse complement.
AATAGCGAATCAGCTTCAATGACAGGATCCTGATGACGCAGGCCGGTTCGCCGCGGCCGTCAAGCACGACGTTGTAATCCCCGAGCATCGGCTGTTGCTCTTGCCGATATGCAAGATAAGAACAGCAGGTGGCGGTTTTTTGCTCCTCAAGCACCCGTTGCAACAGCTCGTCCGCCAGCATGGGGCTGTCGCCGAACGCCCAGCGAGACGCGCCAGGGTATTTAGCCAAAATGGCCGCTTTAGTCATCGCCTTTCTCCTTGATTGAAGGGCTGAGGTCACGCATTTCACTTTTTCCCGCCCAGACAGTTTATACTGTGCAGAATATAAGCCTTTATTCTGTTCAGCAGGCTCCGTCGGGAGCACAAGGAATTACCACAAGCCATGTTAAGTTACCGCCACAGTTTCCACGCCGGCAACCACGCCGACGTGCTTAAGCACACCGTTCAAAGCCTGATCATCGAATCGCTGAAAGAAAAAGAGAAGCCGTTCCTGTACCTGGATACCCACTCCGGCGCAGGTCGCTATCAGCTGAGCGGTGAACACGCCGAGCGCACCGGGGAATACCTGGAAGGCATCGGTCTGCTGTGGCAACGTGATGACCTGCCGCAAGAGCTGGCAGCCTACATGAGCGTAGTGCACAACTTTAACCGCACCGAAAGGCTGCGTTACTACCCTGGCTCGCCACTGATTGCCCGTCAGCTGCTGCGTCCGCAGGATAAAATTCACCTGACCGAACTGCACCCGAGCGACTTCCCGTTGCTGCGCAGTGAGTTCCAGAAGGACGAGCGTGCCAAGGTGCAACGCGCCGATGGCTACCAGCAGTTGAAATCCCAACTGCCGCCGCTGTCGCGCCGCGGGCTGATCCTGATGGACCCGCCGTACGAAATGAAAACCGATTACCAGGACGTGGTTAAAGGCCTGCAGGAAGGCTACAAGCGCTTTGCCACCGGCACCTACGCGCTGTGGTACCCGGTGGTGATGCGCCAGCAAATCAAGCGCATGCTGAAAGACCTGGAAGCCACCGGCATCCGCAATATTCTGCAGATCGAACTGGCGGTAAGACCCGACAGCGACCAGCGCGGCATGACCGCCTCAGGCATGATTGTGATTAACCCGCCGTGGAAGCTGGAACAGCAGATGAAAAACGTGCTGCCATGGCTGCACAAAACCCTGGTGCCGTCAGGCAATGGCCACCATTTGGTGAACTGGGTAGTGCCGGAATAAGCTTCCGGGGCGCGGCCTGCCGCGCCTTTACCCCACCTATCACAGCCATTGACGCAATCTTTGCGACAAACCTGCATCAGGCGTTAAACTCTTACGCTCTTCGATTCACACAATTCATGGAAATCCCAGATGACCAAACATTACGATTATCTAGCAATTGGCGGCGGCAGCGGCGGCATCGCATCGATCAACCGGGCAGCCATGTACGGCCAGAAATGCGCACTGATTGAAGCCAAAGAACTGGGCGGCACCTGCGTAAACGTGGGTTGTGTACCGAAAAAAGTTATGTGGCATGCGGCGCAAATCGCCGAGGCCATCCACCTGTACGGCCCGGATTACGGTTTCGATACCACCGTCAACGCGTTTGACTGGAAGAAGCTGGTCGCCAACCGCACCGCTTATATCGACCGCATCCATAATTCCTACGACAACGTGCTGGGTAAAAACAAAGTCGACGTGATCAAAGGCTTCGCGCGCTTTGTCGACGCCCACACGGTGGAAGTGAACGGTGAAAAAATCACTGCCGACCATATCCTGATCGCCACCGGCGGCCGTCCAAGCCACCCTGACATTCCGGGTGCAGAATACGGCATCGATTCAGACGGTTTCTTCGATCTGGACGCCATGCCAAAACGCGTTGCGGTGGTGGGTGCTGGTTATATCGCAGTAGAAATCGCCGGCGTGCTTAACGCGCTGGGGGCTGAAACCCACCTGTTCGTGCGTAAACACGCGCCACTGCGGAATTTCGACCCGATGGTTGTCGAGACCCTGGTGGAAGTGATGAACACCGAAGGGCCAAGCCTGCACACGGAATCCGTGCCAAAAGCCATCGTCAAAAACGCCGACGGCAGCCTGACGTTGCAGTTGGAAAACGGCAAGGAATTCACCGTCGACAGCCTGGTGTGGGCGATTGGCCGCGAACCGGCAACCGATAACCTGAACCTGGCCGTTACCGGGGTGAAAACCAACGAAAAAGGCTACATCGACGTCGATAAATATCAAAACACCAACGTAAAAGGGATTTACGCCGTGGGCGACAACACCGGCGCCGTCGAACTGACTCCGGTTGCCGTAGCCGCAGGCCGTCGCCTGTCCGAACGCCTGTTCAACAACAAGCCGGAAGAGCACCTGGATTACAGCAACATCGCCACCGTGGTGTTCAGCCACCCGCCGATCGGCACCATTGGCCTGACCGAACCGGAAGCGATTGAGAAATTCGGTGCGGACAACGTGAAAGTGTACAAATCTTCCTTCACCGCCATGTACAGCGCCGTAACGCAGCACCGCCAACCGTGCCGCATGAAGCTGGTCTGCGTGGGCAAGGAAGAGAAAATCGTCGGCCTGCACGGCATCGGTTTCGGCATGGACGAGATCCTGCAGGGCTTTGCCGTAGCCATTAAAATGGGCGCGACCAAGAAAGACTTCGACAACACCGTGGCGATCCACCCGACCGCCGCAGAAGAGTTTGTGACCATGCGCTAAGCTTGGGCACCCGCTAAAACTCAGGCCAGGTTAACCCCCTGGCCTTTTCTTTTGGTCCTCTTTACCCTTTACTTCGACACAAACCTTCATTTTCTGCCATTATTTTGCCTGATATATGGGCAAGGCTCATGCAAGCATCCGCGACTCTGGAGAACATTGATGCTGTTCAATCTGTTTAAAAACACGCTGTGGGCATTTTTTGCGCTGGCCATCCTTCAAACCAGCGCGCTAAGTTTCACCCTGGAAGTCGCGGGAAACATCGAAAACACCACCGATCCGGTAAAGAAAAGCTATCTGTTTACCGATAAACAACTGTTGGCAATGCCGGTGCGCAGCATCACCACCTCTACCTCCTGGACGCCGCAAAGAAAGTTCGAAGGGATTGGCGTGGCGGACATTTTGGCGCGCGTCGGCGCCAAAGGCAGCACGCTGACATTTTATGCGCTGAACGATTATTACATCGACGTGCCGCTGTCAGATGTCGAAAAATACAACATGATTTTGGCTTACAAAATGGACGGCGTCATGCTGAAGATCAGAAACTTCGGCCCGCTGTTTTTGGTTTACCCGAGGGATGCCGCCGGGCCTGAGTTAAATTCTCCGCTCTACAACTCGCGCTTCATCTGGCAAGTGGACAGGATCGTAATCAAATGAAGCTCACAGGGTTTAAAAGCGGCAGCAGGCTGGCGATCCCGGCTATCTTTGCCGCACTGTTTCTGGTTGCCTCTACGGTGACGCTGTATTACTACAGCGCGACCCTGTCGAAAAAAGGGTTGTATGCTATCGCCGGCACGCAGGAAAATTACTCCTGGTCGATCGCCAAATTCTCGATCAAGCTGGCGGAATTCGACACGCTGGTCGAACAGTTGAAAAACGCACCGCAGGTGGATAGCGAAGACCTTCGGCTCAAATTTGAAATCCTTTATTCGCGTTTTTACGTGCTGGAAACGGTCTCCGAATCCACCCAGCCGCTGTATGCCGAACCGGGTTATCCCGAAGTGGTCACGCACATGCGCGAGAAAATGGATCAGATTGATAATTTGCTAAACAGCCCGAAAATTGATTTCTCTCTGATTTCGCAGGCGATGAAGCAAATCAAGCCCTATGCGATTGAGATGGCTAACCTGACCGATCATGCCGAAGTGAAGCAGCGCACCGCTGCCTACGAAGACTATATCGAGAAACGACACATCATTTTCTATGGTCTGGTGATCGTGATGTTTTCAGTGATCGCGCTGATCGCCATCACGCTGATTGTGCTGCGTCAGCAGCGCCTGACTATCCGCCAGCAGGCCAAGGCCATTGAGGCGGAAAAAGCCACCCGCACCAAAAATGCCTTTCTGGGCGCCATCGGCCACGAGCTACGCACCTCGCTACAGAGCATCATGTCCGCCATTGATGTGCTGGTGAATACCCAGGTATCGGCCGAGCACGCGGACACTTTCCAAAGGCTGGAAACCGCCGCACAGCAAATTGAAAGTCAGATGAAAGACCTGACCGATTACGCCCATCTCGACAGCGGTATGATGGAACTGCGTATCGCTCCCTTCGATGCCCAGCGGCTGGTTGAAGAAACGGCGAATGAAATCAAAACGCTGCGCCAGAAAGATCAGGTCACTTTGCTGTGTGAAGTGGAATGCGGCCATCTGCAGATACATTCCGATCCGCTGCGTATTCGGCAAATTATCGTCAATCTGCTGACCAATGCGTTCAAATACACCGAAAGCGGCACCATCACGCTGCATAGTTGCTTGCGCAGCCAGGCTACCGGCAGTTCGCTGATTATTGAGGTCACCGACACCGGGATTGGCATCGAAAAGGGAATGCTGGATCAGATATTCCGGCCCTTCACCCAGCTTGATCAATCACATACCCGCCAGTATGGCGGCGTCGGCATGGGGTTGGCGATTGTGCACGGGCTGGTGACGCTGCTCAACGGCACCATTACCGTCTACAGCGAGATCAAAAAAGGCAGCACCTTTATCGTCAGCATTCCGGTAGAAGTCAGTCACGAGGAGGAGTTGGGTGAAACACCGCTCCACCAGCAAAGTTTGCCGCAGAAACAGCAGCATATTTTGGTCGTCGATGACAATAAATCGGTGAGTGACGCCTTCTCGGCGCTGCTGGACAAGCTCGGCTATCAGCATGAGTTGTGCAACTCGTCTGAAAGAGCGCTGCAAAAACTGCTGCGGCGTCCTTACGACGCGTTGCTGCTGGATCTGCAAATGCCGGGAATCGATGGGGCCGCACTGGCTAAAAAACTGCGTGACCAACGTGGCCCCAACCGCCATATCCCGATTATCGGCATCAGCGCCTACACCCCTGAGCAACTGTCTGTCGAACAGCGGGCGCTGTTCGACAACTATTTAATGAAACCGGTTCGGCTGGACGCCTTGTCTTCCGCACTGGCTTCACTGCTCGCCGCTAAAGGTTGAAGCACCGCAACAATGCGGCTTCGATAACGTGGAGCCGCACGGGTTTCTCATAGGGACCAAGCACGTCATAGTCACGCATCGCCCTGGCGATTTCAGACTCCCTCTGGTCGGTACCCAACTGACCGGTCAGCACTAAAACCGGCGCGTCTGGGTTATCCGACGCGCGGATGGTTTCAATACAGCGATCTGCCGTTTCCTGACCGATCAACCAGTCGACCACGTAACCATCGAACAGGCTTTGCTGCAGTGCCTGACAAAAGCTGCTGACGTCGTAGAATGCCACGGCATGGAAACCGCGCCCGTTTAGGTATTTGGTCAACTCATCGGCCGCCAGATGCGAATCATCGAGCACCGCAATGCTCAAACGCTCGTCTTCGACGGCGGCGGGGCGAACCTCTATCAGTTCCACACAATAGCGTTGCCCTTGCGGTGCATCATCCGCGCGATAAATGCCCCATTGCCCAGCCTGCTGCAGTGCGACATATTCCGCAGTCCGCCCGCCAATCAGCTCATGGCCGATATAACCGACGCAGGCTAATTCCACCCCGCCCACGTAAAAGATGGCATCACGTGCAATAGTTTGCGCGGAGACGTCATGTTCAGCACCGGTATCTACGATCGCAGCCGGCGTTTCCCCTAATGCCGCCGCGACGTCGTTAATCTGCTCCAGAGTCCAGGGACTTTGCCCTTTCAGCTTGCGATGCGCATGCGAAAAACTCAGATCCAGAATACGGCTGAGTTCCTTGGCATGCTGCCGCTTACCAATCCCATAATGTACAAACAGTTCCCTGACCCGGTTTGCAATCGACTGTGAATCGAATTTCTGATGATTGTTATCCATTTTTTCCTTCGATTTTTTTTGCTGTTTTTTCAGTCGTTTTCATACTTGCCGTGCAAAAAAGCGATCTAAAACTGGTATATGGTACAATGTATTATCTAAACATTGCTTGACATACCACATTATATAGTCAAACATGGTATCAGAAGAGACACACAGCAACACCACAATAAAAATATAACAATAGTGAAATCGCATCACCAATAATCACAATAACACCAGGGAAAGCTCATTTCGGTTGCTGTACTGAGAGAATGTATGCAACAGACCCTCACCGAAACTTGAGCCGTAGCGCTAATCTGTTTTACCCGCATTTGAACCGAGATCCGCAAGGGTCTCGGTTTTTTCTTGCCTTATTTTTACCTTAACCCTCCCGCTCCACGCCGCCTGCGGGGAAACCATGCAAAAAAATAGGGCCAGCAAGCTGGCCCTGTGGGTTTAAATCCCGAAAGTGAAATGTGTTGGATCAGAACTTCCAGGTAAAACCGGCGTTGACGCTGTTGTCCTGATAGTTTTGCGACAGCAGCCCGCCATAACCCAGCGACAGCGTGGCGTTCTTGTTCACCGCCACTTCCGCACTGGCTTTCAGCACCGCACCGTCACGCGACGCCGACACGCTGTTCACCACGAACGGTGAGCTGCCGCCGTTGAACTTCAGCCCGGTACCGCGATCCAGATCGCCGTACTGATGCTGCCAACCCAGCTCGCTGCGCAGCGCCACCGCAGTGGTTTTGCTCGCCTGCCACTCGGTGTCCGCACGCAGCCCCAGCGTCGAGACCGTCGCGTCGGTGTGTTGCTTGTCACCGTGCAGCGCCGCCGCCCCACCGTCTTCCGCGATGCCGTTGTTCTGGAAGTTGATGTACGCCAGGTTGGCGAACGGCTCCAGATTCACCCAGGCCGCTTTTATGCTGTATCC